>NZ_JBYTDE010000007.1:0-372761 GCF_058791075.1 Curvibacter sp. EU05-FHT14A10 | reverse complement strand
TCCACTCAACCAAGCACCCAGAGCCATCAGACCCCAGCCACCTCGCTAAGCACTGTTCTGTGCAGTCGAGCCCGCTAGTATACACAGAGAAAAGGGCTGATTTGACTGATTGAGACAACCTCCCTTATTAACCAAGTTACTAAATGGGTTAATAAATATCAAATCGAGGGCTTGCGCGAAGCCCCCTCCTTCAGCAGGACGTCTATTTGAAGCGATTTCTCAGGGCCAGAATTTCGCCCATGATGCCTCGTCGGAACGCGAGCACACAGATCACAAAGATCAGTCCGGTCACCATCGTGACCGACTCGCCCAGCGTCTTGAACCAATCGACTCCGCTCAATGCGGCCAGCAGGTTGCCGATTTCGCCAAGTTTGTTCTCCAGGACGACCACAACCGCCGAGCCCAGCAGCGGCCCCGACAAAGTGCCCAGCCCCCCAACCAGGGTCATCAGGATGACTTCCCCCGAACTGGTCCAATGGACATCACTGAGTGTTGCAAAGCCCAGCACCAGCGTCTTCAGAGAGCCGGCCAGCCCGGCCAGCGCCGCCGACAGTACAAACGCCAAGAGTTTGTAGCGTTGCGTGTCATAGCCCAGAGAAATGGCACGCGCTTCGTTCTCCTTGATGCCTTTGAGCACTTGTCCAAATGGCGAATGAATGATGCGGACGATCAGCAGGAAGGCAAGTACCACCACCGCCAGCGCCACGTAGTACATGGTCAGATCACTCTTCAGATCCAAAAGACCAAACAAGGCACCGCGCGGGACGCCTTGCATGCCATCCTCCCCCCCAGTGAACGGGGCCTGCAGGCAGACAAAGAACAGCATCTGGGCCAGGGCCAACGTGATCATGGAGAAGTAGATGCCCTGCCGGCGAATCGCCAACAACCCGAAGACCCACCCCAGAAACGCGCCCCCTGCCGTCCCCAGCAGCAAGGCCCATTCCGGGTTCAAACCCCAGGCCTTGATTGAATGCCCGCACAGGTAGGCCGCACCACCAAGAAAGGCGGCATGGCCGAAGGACAGCAAGCCGGTGTAGCCCAGCAAAAGGTTGAAAGCCGACGCGTACAAGGCGAAGCACATCAGCTTCATGACGAAGACTGGGTAGGCGCCGAGAAACGGTGCGGCTACCAAAGCCAGCAACAGCGCCCCATAGGCCAGCAGATTGTTCGTGTTTTTGTTCATGCCCTGGGCTCCTCTTATTTTTCTTTGCCGAACAAACCGGCGGGGCGAATCAGGAGAACGATGACCATGATGACAAACACGACCGTCGAGGAAGCCTCCGGATAGAACACTTTGGTGAAACCTTCAATCACCCCCAAGCCCAGCCCGGTGAGGATGGACCCCATGATGGACCCCATGCCGCCGATCACCACCACGGCGAACACCACAATGATCAGGTTTTGGCCCATCAAAGGGGTGACCTGGATGACGGGAGCCGCCAGGACACCGGCAAATGCAGCCAGCGCCACACCAAAGCCGTAAGTCAGCGTGACCATCAAAGGCACGTTGATGCCAAAGGCCTCCACCAGCCGCGGGTTCTCGGTGCCCGCACGCAGGTAAGCCCCCAGTCGCGTCTTTTCAATGACGAACCAGGTCGCCAGGCAGACCATCAAAGAAGCCACCACCACCCACGCACGGTAGTTGGGCAGCATCATGAAGCCCAGGTTGGTGGCGCCGACCAATTGGTCAGGCGTGTCGTAGGCCAGGCCAGAGACACCGTAGACGGAACGGAAGACACCCTCGATCAGCAGGGTCAAGCCCAAGGTAAGGAGCAAGCCGTAGAGGTGATCCAGTTTGTAAATCCACCGCAATAACAGGCGCTCGATGAGGATGCCAAAGGCTCCGACCACCAAGGGCGATGCAATCAACATCACCCAGTAGCTGATATTGAAGTACGTCATCGCCATCCAGGTCAGGATGGCCCCCATCATGAACAGCGCACCATGCGCAAAGTTGATGACGTTGAGCAGGCCGAAAATCACCGCCAACCCCAAGCTCAAGATGGCGTAAAAGGACCCATTGACCAGGCCGAGCAACAACTGGCTCAACATGGCGGGCACGGAGACACCGAAGATTTCCATAAGGTACAGGTGGGTGGACGGTAAAAGCAGTCAGGCCGGCAGAGGGAAGACATCCCCCCCACCGGGTTCAGGAGATCATTTCCAAAGCGCGCACTTGGACTCGGCCTTGGTCGTGAAGACCTGATCGCCGGCCATCTTCTTGACCACCTTGTAGTAATCCCATGGCTTGGTCGATTCGGCGGGCGCCTTCACCTGCATGAGGTACATGTCATGGACATAGCGGCCATCGGCCCGCAGCTGACCAGAGGCAAAGAAGTCGTTCATCTTCATGCCTTTCCAGGTCGCCATCACCTTGTCGGCGTCCACCGTCTTGGCCTCCTGCACGGCCTTCAGGTAATTCATCGTGGCCGAGTAATCCGCAGCCTGGATTTCCGTCGGCATGCGCTTGGTCTTTTCGAAGAATCGAGCCGAGAACTTGCGGGTTTCGTCGTTCAGATCCCAGTACCAGGGGGCGGTCAACAGCAGGCCCTCGGTGTTCTTCAAGCCCAGGCTGTGGACATCAGAGATGAAGATCAGCAAGCCTGCCAGCTTCATGGTCTTGCCAATGCCGAACTCCTTGGCCGCCTTGATCGAGTTGATGGTGTCACCACCCGCATTGGCCAGGCCCAGGATCTGCGCCTTCGAGCTTTGAGCCTGCAGCAGGAAGGATGAGAAATCCGACGCATTCAGGGGGTGACGCACCCCACCCAGAATCTGGCCACCCTTGGCCTTCACAACAGCGCTGGTATCGGCTTCGAGTGCATGACCGAAAGCGTAGTCAGCGGTGAGAAAAAACCAGTTGCGACCGCCGCCATCGACCACCGCGCCACCGGTGCCTTTGGCCAGGGCCACCGTGTCATAGGCATAGTGAACGGTGTAGGGCGAGCATTGCTCGTTGGTCAAGGCAGAGGTGGCCGCCCCGTTGTTCACGTAAACACGCTTCTTCTCCTGTGCCACTTTGGCAATCGCCAGGGCGGTACCGGAGTTGGTGCCACCAAAGACCATGGTCAGGCCCTGCGTGTCAATCCACTCACGCGCCTTCGAGGCAGCAATGTCAGCCTTGTTCTGGTGATCGGCCGTCAACAACTCGATCGGCATGCCATTGACCTTGCCGCCAAAATCATCAATGGCCATCTGGATGGCCAGAGCGCCGTTTTTGCCTTCAACGTCGGCGTAGAGGCTGGACATGTCGGTGATGAAACCGATCTTGACCTTGTCCTGCGCCTGAGCGACCGTCATGCCCGAGCAGGCCAGCAAGGCAGCGAGTACGGTGAGTTTGGCTTTCATGTTTGTCTCCTGTGAATGGATCGAAGGGTCACTGTCTGTGATTGGAGTGAATGCGAACCCGGGGCTCAGACGCCCAGGAGCTCGTTGAGCACGGGCATCTTCTGGTCCAGTTCAGCGGCGCCAAACTGTTCGACCATCCGGCCATGCTCCATGACGTAGAAACGGTCGGCCAAGGGGGCTGCAAAACGAAAGTTCTGCTCCACCATGACCACCGTGTAGCCCTTGGTTCGCAAGGTGGTGATCATGCGGGCCAGGGCCTGGACGATGACCGGGGCCAGCCCCTCGGATATCTCGTCCAGCAAGAGCAATTTGGCACCCGTCCGCAAAATGCGCGCTACCGCAAGCATCTGTTGCTCGCCGCCTGAAAGGCGGGTTCCCTGGCTGTGACGTCGCTCGGCCAGGTTGGGAAACATGTCGTAGATCTCTTCGACCGACATGCCCCCGGTAGCGCCTTTCAGGCGCGGTGGCAACAACAGGTTTTCTTCGCAGCTCAAGCTCGAGAAGATGCCCCGCTCCTCCGGGCAGTAGCCCACCCCGAGGTGCGCAATGCGATGGGTGGGCATGGCGATGGTTTCGGTACCATCGATCTTGAGCGATCCCTTTCGAGCTCCGGTCAGTCCCATGATGGCCCGCATCGTCGTGGTGCGCCCGGCGCCATTGCGGCCCAGCAGGGTCACCACCTCGCCGGGACGGACCACCATGTCCACCCCGTGAAGCACGTGAGACTCGCCGTACCAGGCCTGCAAGCCTCGAATCTCGAGGGCCGCCGGCCCAGCGTTTTTGTGAAGCGCCTCGCTCATCTCAGTGGGCTCCCTGCAACTGACCGTCCGTGGTGCCCATGTAGGCCTCCATGACCAGAGGGTTGCGCGACACCTCGGCATAAGGCCCTTCGGCCAGGACAGCGCCACGCTGAAGTACGGTGATCTTGTCGGCGATGTTCGAGATCACGCTCATGTTGTGCTCCACCATCAGAATGGTTCGCCCCAGGGACACCTTCTTGATCAACTGGGTGACCCGGTCCACGTCTTCGTGGCCCATGCCTTGTGTGGGCTCATCGAGCAGCATCAACTCAGGCTCCATGGCCAAGGTGGTGGCGATCTCGAGTGCGCGCTTGCGCCCATAGGGCAGGTTGACTGTCAGCTCGGACGCCATGTCGTCCAGGCCCACTTCGGCCAGCAAGGCCAGTGCCCTGTCATTGAGTTGATTCAAGGTCTTCTCGCTGCGCCAAAAGTGGTAGCTTGTGCCGAGCATGCGTTGCAAGCCGATGCGAACGTTCTCCAGCAAGGTCAGGTGCGGAAACACGGCAGAAATCTGGAAGGAGCGGATGATGCCGCGCCGGGCGATCTGGGCGGGGCGCTCGCGGGTGATGTCGATGCCGTTGAAGAGGATCCGACCCGAACTGGGCTCAAGAAACTTGGTCAGCAGATTGAAGCAGGTGGTCTTGCCAGCACCGTTCGGTCCGATCAAGGCGTGGATGGATCCACGTTCCACGGCCAGATCCACCTGGCTGACCGCTGTGAAGCCCTTGAACTCTTTGGTGAGCTTTTGGGTTTGCAAAATGATGTCACTCATCGTCTCTGGGGCGCTCCGGAAGATGGGGAAAGAGGCAGCCAGGGACCGCTGGCTGCACACACACCTTGTTTCATGTGCATTGAAGTTCATGCTAATGCTGCGCCGCAGCGGCTGATACTGGGGCAAATGCCTAGGTTGGTCGCAAATCGGACACCCTTCTCTGCGGGCTCGACTCGCGCGGCCGATTTGGCCTCAGGTTTGGCAGATGCAAACCACCCACACTCCGTGCAAGCCCGCTTGTGCGCCGCTTGTGAATTCCGATAAGGTCAATCGCACGTCGACCAAAAACAACGACCGGCGAGGAGGCCCCTGATGATCGAAGCACGCACGCGTTTGAACCAGTCCAACCAGTCAGACAGCCCCCCTGCATCTCCCTGAACCGGCAGAGCACCATGGCCCCGGTCGGCCCGATACACCAATGGAACAGCGCGCGCCGTGGCGCTGCCAAGGCCCCACTGCCTTGGCCTGCCACGGCCCTGCACGCCACAAGCGTCTCGGAGGAAATGCAGGCCCAGGTTTTGGTCTCCCTGCAAGGCCAGCCCAGGCAGTTGCCTTGGTCTTATCTGTTCGATTTGCAGGGATCAGCCTTGTATGAATTGGCCACCGAATCACCGGACTACTTTCTGGCCCGCACCGAACTGCGGGTGCTGCACGAGCACGCCGGCGACATCGCACGCCGCATGGGCCCCTGCCCCGAATTGATCGAGTACGGGGCGGGGGCCATGCGCGTGGTGCGCCGCTTGATTGAAGAAGCCGATCAGCCGGTGCGCTATGTGGCCATGGACACCTCGGAGCAACACCTGCAGGCACGCGTATCGGGCCTGCAACATGACTACCCGCACCTGGACATCCAGGCCCTGGCTGGCGACCTGGCACAACCCCCTGCCCTTCCGGCGGCCCACCCCGAGGCGGCACGACGTGTCGGCCTCATCGGAGGCTCTGGCTGGAGCAGGATCCCCCCCGGGGCTCGGCTCACGGCATTGCAGCGGCTGGCCACTGCACTGCGAGGCGGCGCCTTGCTCATCACAGTCGACCAGGTCCAGGACCCGGCGCTGCAAGAACGCGCCTACAACGATGCGCAGGGGCGAATGGCCGAATTCAACCTGAACGGACTGCGTCGATGCCAGAGGGACTTTGCATTGCAGTTGAGCAGTGGCCAATTCCAGCACCAGGTGAAGGTGGATGCAGCAGGCCATTCGGTGGTGCTGCAGTTGACCTGCCCCCGGGGCCTGACCCTGGAGCTGCGCCACCAGGGGCGCGTCACGGCGATCGACCTGCCCGCGGGCGATGCCATTCAAACGCTGCAGATGCACCCGGGTGCGGCAGCCGACCTGCAGGCGCTGGCACGGCGGGCTGGCTTTGCGCCGGGCCCCTGCTGGCAAGACCCATTGGGTCAAGTGGCCCTTTGCTGGCTGGAGGCTCCCCCTCTCTGAAGAAGCAGGGAGCCCGTCTTGCGCACCCCGCCCTGGACCTCAATGGGCGCCAGCGGCTGCGTCGGCGCCGCCACCTGTTCCGGGCAAGGGGTGGGACAACCACACCAAGGGGATCAGGGCCAGAAAGATGAAGGCCGAGGCCAGAAACACATCATTGGCCGCCAGCATGAAGGCCTGCTGGTCCACCAGGCGATTGACCTGCGCCAAGGCCTGTTCGGGGCTCAAGCCGGCGGCATTCAAGCCCTGCAACGCCCCCATGGCGGTCGCATTGCCCTGCTGAATCGACTCCACCAACTGAGCATGGTGCAGGCTGGCCCGGTTCTCCCAGACCGTGGTGGAAATGGAGGTCCCAAAAGCCCCCGCCGTGATGCGGGCGAAGTTGGACAAACCCGAGGCAGCCGGAATGCGGTCTGGCGTGATGCCCGACAACGTGATGGTGACCAGCGGAATGAAGAAGAAAGCCATCGCCACACCTTGCACGATGGTGGGCACCATGATGGTGGCCAGATCAGCCTGCGTGTTGAAGTTGGACCGCATCCACAGCACCAGCGCAAACACCGCAAAGGCGAAGGTGGCAAAGTAACGCGGATCGAACTTGGCAATGTTCTTGCCGACCCAAGGCGACAGCACAAGGGCCATCAGCCCCACCGGGGCCATCACCATGCCCGCCTGGGTGGCGGTGTAGCCCATGTACTGCTGCAACCACAGCGGCAGCAGCACCACGTTGCCAAAGAACAACCCATAGCCCACCGACGTGGCCAGGGCACCGGCCCAGAAGTTGCGCCGCTTGAACAAGGCCAGATCCACCACGGGATGATCGTCGGTCAGCTCCCACACCAAAAACAGCGCCAGGCCCACCACGGCCACCACCGCCAAGCCGACCACCACGTCCGAGTGGAACCAGTCGTTCTCCTTGCCGATGTCCAGCGTCACCTGCATCGCGCCGATCCAGATCACCAGCAAGGCCAAGCCCACCGAATCGATCGGCAGTTGCTTGGTCGGCGTCTCGCGCTTGTGGTAAAGCATCCAGGTGACCAGGGCTGAGACGATACCCACCGGGATGTTGATGTAGAAGATCCAGGGCCAACTCATGTTGTCGGTGATCCAGCCCCCCAGCAAGGGCCCCATCACCGGCGCAATCAGGGTGGTCATCGACCACATGGCCATGGCGAGCCCGGCCAGGGCACGCGGGTAGCTGGACAGCAGCAGGCCCTGCGACAGCGGAATCATCGGGCCAGCCACAAAGCCCTGCAGCGCACGCAGCGCGATCAGGCTGCTCATGTTGGGGGCCAGGCCGCACAGCCAGGAAGCCAGCACGAAGAGCAGCACACTGATGACAAACAGGCGCACCTGCCCCACCCGCTGAGACAACCACCCCGTCAGCGGCACGGCAATGGCGTTGGCCACGGCAAAGCTGGTGATCACCCACGTGCCCTGATTCGGGCTGACGCCCAGGTCGCCGGCAATCGCAGGCAGTGACACGTTGGCAATCGACGTGTCCAGCACGTTCATGAACGTGGCTGCCGACAGGGCGATCGTGCCCCAGGTGCGGGCCGCCCCCTCCAGAGGAGGTGGGGGCGAGAAAGCCGCAGAATTGGACGACATGCTGTGGCCTTTCAACGGGCGTTCTGAGCCACCACGGGCGCCGCCGCAAAAGCAGCCTTGGACAAGCGCACGGGATGTCCCACATTGGCCGAAATCACCCGGTTGATCAGCGTCGTGGCTTCGTCATCGGGCACGGCGTAGACCTGGGTTTGCACCGCCGCGTTGTCGCGTGGCGCATCGGCCAGCGTCTTGCCGTCGCGATTCGTCACATCCACCTCGGCATCCATGGACAAGCCAATGCGCAAGGGGTGCTTGGCCACCTCTTCAGGATCCAGGGTGACGCGCACCGGCACCCGCTGCACCACCTTGATCCAGTTGCCGGTGGCGTTCTGGGCCGGCAGCAACGCAAACGCGGCCCCCGTGCCCACGCCCAGGCCCGCCACCTTGCCGGTGTACTCCACCTTCTTGCCCCACAGGTCGGCCGTGAGCTTGACCGGCTGTCCAATGCGGATGTTGCGCAGCTGAACCTCCTTGAAGTTGGCGTCCACCCACAGCTGATTCAGCGGCACGATGGACATCATCGGGTTGCCAGCCGCCACACGCTGGCCCAATTGAACCGTGCGCTTGGCCACATAACCATCGACCGGGGCCGGCAAGGCCGCACGGCGCGAGGCCAGGAAGGCCTCATGCACCTTGGCCGCGGCCGCCAGCACGCTGGGGTGGGTCTCCACCTGGGTGCCGTCAGTCATGGCCTTGTTGCTGGCCAGTTGTTCGCGCGCAGCCACCACGCCGGCCTGGGCCGCCGCCAGCACACTGCGTGCATTGGCCAGTTGGGTCTGGGTGTGGGCCAGCTCCTCGCGGGACACAGCCCCATTGCCGCTCAGGGATTGGCGACGATTCAAATCGTCCTGGGCGCGCTCGATCTCCAGTTGGGCCTTGGCCACATCGGTTTCGCGCAGCTTGACCTGGGCCTCCAGGGAGGCGTTGTTGGCATAGAGTGTGCGCACCTGGCGCACCGTCTGCGCCAAGTTGGCCTGGGCTTGCTCCAGGGCCACAGCCACATCGGCGGTATCCAGGCGCACCAGTGGCGCACCGGCCTTCACGAAATCCGTGTCGTCCGCCAGGATGGCCGTGACCGTGCCGCTGATTTGCGGCGTGATCTGAATCAGATTGCCTTGCACGTAGGCGTTGTCAGTGGTCTCGTAGTGGCTCGAGACCATCCACTCGTAGGCCGCCCAGCCCGCACCGGCCAGCACCACCAGGGCGGCAATCGACAGCAGGCCCTTGCGTCGCGAAGCCTTGGCGGACGACGGATCGAGCGAGGGGGCAGAGTTGTTTTGTGGAGCGTTCATGATGAATCCTGTGTGGGTAAGGAGCGGGGCGCATCAGCCGTGGCCCGCGCTGGAGTCAATGGGGTCGGGGCGCTTTCAAGGGGTGGCCGGGGTGGCCGCCGTGTCGGCTCGCTCGCCTGCCAGGGCCGACTGCAAGCGGATGGCCCCGTTTTCCAAGGTGCTCCGGTCGTTGGCCACGGCCACTGGCGTGGTCGGCAGACCGCCCCCGAGGGCGCGCCACAAGGCCACCTGGGTATCAATGACCCGGGCTTTCAGATCGACAGCGGCACGGCGCTGTTGCAGCACATTGCTCTCCGTGGCCAAGACCTGCAGGTAGGTGCTCAAGCCGGCCTTGTAACGTTGCAACGCGATCTGATGGGCATCTTCAGCGGCGTGCTGGGCATTTTTTTGCTCGATCTGCTGGCGCTCAAGCGACTGCGCGGTGACCAACTGGTCGGCGACATCACGAACAGCCTCCAGCACCGCGCCGTTGTAGGACTCGATGGCGGTGTCCAGATCGGCCGTCTTCACGCGCAGGTTGGCTCGCAGGCGCCCCCCAGAAAAGATCGGCAGATTGATGGCGGGGCCGACGCCCCATTGCTCGCTGCTGGACTTGAGCAGATTGGAAAAACCGAGCGCAGAGAACCCGGCATAGGCCTTCAGATTGATGTTGGGATAAAACTGTGCACGGGCCACATCGGTGTCGCGGCTGGCGGCCTCAACCCGCCAACGGGCAGCCACGACGTCGGCCCGCTGACCGAGCAGGTTCAAGGGCACCTCGGCCGGGCCGACAACGCCCAGCGCCCCGGGCAATGACGGGACCTTCAGCCGCTGGGCCACCGCAGGGTCGCCGACCAAGGTGGCCAACGCATTCTTGGCCAAGGCCTGTTGCTCCTGCAGGGCTTCGATCTGTAGTTGCGCCTCGGGAATGCCACCCTGGCTTTGGCGCAGTTCCAGTTGGGTGTCCAGGCCTGCAGCCAGCCGCGAGCGGACCAGGCCCAGCATCTCCTTGCGTTGTTCCAGGGTACGCTCGGCCACCTCCAGTTGGGCGCCCACGCGAGCCAACTGATAGTAAGAGCGGACCACATTGCTTGCCAGCAACAGGCGGGCGGCCTGCGCATCGGCCGCCGCCGCCTGCACAGAACCGATGGCCGAATCCAGGGCCGCACGGTTCTTGCCAAAGAAATCCAACTCCCAGGAGCCCGACAACTGCACCGTGCCAGAGTCTTCCACACTGCCGCCCAGAGGCGCAGGGTAAAGGCTGTTGGCGCTGTAGAGTTCACGGTTGATTTCTGCCCCGGCGCCCAGTTGGGGCAACAAGGCCGCCCGAGCCACACCGGATTGGGCCTGCGCACGCTCCAGGCGCAAACGGGCCTGTTGCAGACTGGGGTTGCCACGCAGAGCCTGTTCAAGCAACGCATCCAATTGGGCGTCGCCATACTCACGCCACACATCGGCACGCAGCCAAGGCAGTGACGGGGTGGGCTGATTGGCGTCGGCACGGGTGCCCAGGGTGGAGGGATCGCGCAGCTTGGCGTGGCCTTGGATGCCTGAGAAGTCAGCACACGCTGACAATGCGACCACGGCGCCGATGGCGGCCACGGCAGTCGCAAAACGCTTGCGCCGGTCTGCATGGCGCTGAGGATGTTTGATCATGACTTGCCCTTCGCAGCAACACCATCGGCCTGGGACTGGATGTGCTCTGCGTTCTTGAGAATACGTTGAAGAAATTCGACGAGTTGCAGCCACTCGGACTCCGAGAAGCCTTCAAGCATGCTGTTTTGCATGTTGCAAAGCACCGCTGGAATGATCCGGGCAGCCTCCTCGCCTTCAGGCGTCAGCTCCAGGTTGACCACCCGCCGATCGGATACCGATCGAACCCGACGGCACAGGCCCTTGCCCTCCACCCGGTCCAACAGCCGCGTCATGGCCCCGTTGTCCAGCTGGCAGGAGCGGGCCAATTCAGCGACGCTGCCGCCTTTGCGTTCGTAAAGCTTGATCAGAGGAATCCACTGCGCATTGGTCAAACCGTGCGGCTCCATCTTGCGGTCGATCTCCAGGCCCATCAGCCTGACGATGTGGCGCATGGTGTAGCCCACACTGATCTGCCCTCCGTAAGATTCGGGTCGGTAGAACCCCGGCGCGGGGGCACCCCGTTGGCTTGAAGAATCGGATGACATGGGTCAAAATATTATTTGCCCAGGCAAATATTGTCAAGGCTGAGTCTGCTGAAGCAATGTTAATTTTCAGTAAACACTGCATCGACAGACTGGGAACGCTACAGTCGCGAAAACCCAGCACACTGCACACTGGGCCATCCGCTCGCAACACAGGCATTTCACGATGAACTCCCCCGCTTCCGCCAAAGCCTCCCCCCGCGCACTGGGGGGCTTGCGGCCTTTCCTGTCCCCTTACCGGGCCGCCATCGGACTGGCCTTGCTGTTTCTGCTGCTGGCGGCAGGCGCAACGCTGGTGTTTCCGCAAGCCCTTCGCAGTCTGATCGACGGAGGCCTGCTGCCGGCCCACCGGGACCAGCAGGCCCTGGCACTCGGCCAGCACTTTGGCGCGTTGTTCGGCGTGGCCGCGGCACTGGCGGTGTTCTCGGCAGCGCGCTTCTACACCGTGAGCTGGCTGGGAGAACGCATCACCGCCGACCTGCGGGATGCGGTCTATGCCCATGTGCTGGATCAGAGCCCGGCGTTTTTTGAAACCACCCAGACAGGTGAGGTGCTGTCGCGCCTCACCGCCGACACCACCCTGGTGCAGACCGTGGTGGGCTCGTCGTTGAGCATGGGCCTGCGCAATGCCGTCATGGGCCTCGGTGCGCTCGGCATGCTGGTATGGACCAACCCACTCGTCATGGGTCAGGTCCTACTGGCCCTGTTACTGATCGTGGCCCCCTCGGTCTGGTTCGGGCGTCGGGTACGCCGCCTGTCGCGTGCCAGTCAGGATCGTGTCGCGGACGCCAGCGCCGTCGCTGCCGAAGTATTGAATGCAGTCAGCACTGTGCAGGCCAACAATGCGGGTCAGCGAGAGGCCAACCGATTCAGTGCAGCCACAGAAGCGGCGTTTCAGACGGCGGTACGCCGCAGCAAAGCCCGATCCGTCTTGGTGGCCTTTGTGATCATGGCCACGAGCGCCGCATTGCTCTGGGGCCTGTACGAGGGCACCCAGGCGGTGATGCGGGGCACTTTGAGTGCCGGGGAACTGGGGCAGACCGTGGTCTACGTGCTGATTCTGGCCAGTTCAGCGGCCGTGTTGGGCGAGGTGTACGGTGACCTGCTGCGAGCGGCCGGCGCCACAGAACGCCTGATGGAACTGCTTCACACGCCACCCACGATCACCAGCGGCGCTCATGCTCCGGCGTCAGCCAGCGAGGCCGCCGGGGTGGCCATTGCGTTCGAGAACGTGCAATTTAACTACCCCTCTCGCCCCCAGCAGCCTGCGCTCAACCATTTCACGCTGCAGATCGCCCCTGGAGAAACAGTGGCATTGGTCGGCAGCAGCGGTGCCGGTAAATCAACGGTGCTGCAGTTGCTGCAACGTTTCTACGATGTGACCCCGACGCAAGCCATTCGCCTGGATGGCATTCCATTGGCCGATTGGAATCTGGACGCCCTGCGCGCCCAGATCGGTGTTGTGCCCCAGGACGCCGTGATTTTCTCGAACACCGCTCTGGAGAACATCCGTTACGGCAGCCCCGGGGCGACCGACGCCGAAGTGATGGCGGCCGCCCGGGAGGCTTTTGCCGACGAGTTCATCCGAGCCCTGCCAGAGGGCTATCACACATTTTTGGGCGAACGCGGTGTGCGGTTGAGTGGTGGGCAGAAGCAACGGCTCTCCATCGCGAGGGCCTTGCTGCGCCGCCCCCGCCTTCTGTTGCTGGACGAAGCCACCAGTGCCCTGGACGCCGAAAGCGAGCGCATGGTGCAGGCGGCACTGGAAGCGGCCCTGCATGGCGGCGAGCGCCAACGCACCACACTGGTCATCGCGCACCGCCTGGCCACGGTCCAGAAGTCGGACCGCATCGTGGTGCTTGATCAGGGTCAAGTCGTGGAACAAGGTCGTCACGAGGATCTGATGGCCCTGGGCGGCGTCTATGCTCGCTTTGCCAATATGCAATTGCTGAGTTGAGACCCCACTACCGCTCAGGGGGCGCCGGGGGCGCCCACGGGGCGTACCTTATTGCAAGGTCTCTTTGGCCGCCACCGGCATGGGGATCGGCAGCACCGGAATGCCCTCTTCCACCAAGGCCAAGGTCTCTTCAACCGTGGCTTGGCCCCGTATGCCGCGTTCGGGGGCCTCTCCATGGTGAATGCGACGAGCCTCCTCGGCAAAGGCAGGACCCACGTCTTCCGTCTGACGCACCACCTCACGGGCCAACTTCAGCCAGGCGGCTTGCAATTCCTGTTTCCCGGCCGGGGTTGCCGGTTGTGATGCAGTTTGAGAGTCCGGCCTTTTGGCCGGCACACGGGACGCTGATTCACGTGATCCACTGAGGTTCAAACGTGGCGCCGCTGGGAGCTTGTGAACGGTGTGATCACCACAAACCGGACAACTCACCAAGCCCTCAGCGAGTTGGCGTTGAAATTCCGCCTCGGAGGCAAACCAGCCTTCAAACCCGTGTTGGGCGGCGCACTGCAGGTTCAGAACCTTCATGAAGGACTACCGAATTCAGGCGCCGCGCCGATGCTTGAGAAGATAGCGATAGACGAAGCCCGGAAAGGCCAACGTGAGAAACAGGCAAAACGTGGTCGCATAAAACTCCCACCCTTGCGGGGCAGCCTGACCGGCGCGTTGCTCCATGCCCCAGGCGAAAAAGCCGACCAGCACATAGAAAAATACCAGCTCCAGCAAGCGCCAGGGCAAGGCTTTGACCGTTGCAAATGGAATCACCGCCAGCAGGCGGTGATTCAGAAAAGGCAGGTTGGCGGCAACCAGTGCCGCCAGGATGACCAGCCAAACAGAAACCGTCTGGTTCACGGCGGCAGACTCAGGAACCCAGCGTCAGCACGATGGCCCGGGCGCACAGGGTCATCAGACCACCAGGCAGCAAGCCCAGCAACAGAATCAGCGCCGCGTTGATGGACATCACGATCCGAACATCAGCAGGTGCCGACACGGTGGTGGCCGTCAAAGGCTGGTCAAAGTACATGACCTTGACCACACGCAGGTAGTAGAAGGCGCCGATCAAGGACATCAGCACGGCAAATACGGCCAAGACGATGTAGCCGTTCTCACCTGTGGTGACCAAGGCCTGAAGCACCGACAGCTTGGCATAGAAGCCTGCCAGCGGGGGAATACCCGCCATGGAGAACAGGCACACCGACATCACGGCTGCGTAGAAGGGGCTGCGTTGGTTGAGGCCTGCCAGATCGGAGATCTCTTCGCTCTCGAAACCTTCGCGGGCCAGCAGCAAGATCACACCGAAGGTAGCCAGAGTGGTCAACACGTAGGTGACCACATAGAACATCGCCGAACTGTAAGCATTGGCCGCTGGCAAGGTGGTGCCATTGACCACACCCGGGATCAAACCCAGCAGGACAAAGCCCATCTGGGAGATGGTCGAGTAGGCCAGCATGCGCTTGAGGTTGGTCTGGACCACACCAATCAGGTTACCAATCAGCAAAGAGCAGACCGACAACACCAACAGCATCTGCTGCCAGTCAATGGCCAAGGGCAGCAAACCTTCAACCAACAGGCGGATCACGATGGCAAAGGCCGCAAACTTGGGTGCGCCGCCGATCATCAGGGTGACGGCCGTCGGAGCACCTTGGTACACGTCGGGAACCCACATGTGGAAAGGCACCACACCGAGCTTGAAAGCCAGCCCCGCCACCACAAAGACCAGACCAAAGACCAGCACCTGGTGATCCACCTGGCCAGACCCCACAGCCTTGAACACCTGGCCCAGGTCCAGAGAACCGGTGGCACCGTACAACATGGACAGGCCGTACAGCAAGAAACCGCTGGCCAGCGCGCCCAATACGAAATACTTCATGGCGGCCTCAGACGAGGTCGCATGATCGCGGCGCAGGGCCACCAAGGCATAGCTCGACAGGGTCAACAGTTCCAGACCGAGGTAGATCAACAGGAAGTTGTTGCCCGAGATCATCACGAACATGCCGAGCAAGGCGAACAAGCTCAGCGTGAACATCTCGCCACCGCGCAACATGCCGCGGTCGAAAGCGTAGGGGCGACCGTAGACCAGGGTCACCAGCATGGCGATCGAGGCAAAGCACTTGAGCCAGTTGCCCATCGGATCACTGACCACCATGCCGTTGAAGCCATAGAAGGTCTGGCCACTGTCGGCATACATGGCCTGCATGCCCGCCACCACCACCAGGGTGATCACAGTCAGCAAGTAGGTGGCAGTGCGACGGGGGCTGCTCACGCCCAAGTCGAGAATGGCGATCACACTGGCCATGGCCAGCAAAATGACCTCTGGGTAGATCGTGATCCAGCTGAGTTTGTCAATCATCTCGTTTCTCTCTGGTCAGGCTGGTCAGTTCAGCTTCGAGGCTGCGACGTGTTGCAGCAAGTCAGTGACCGATGCGTTCATCACATCAGTGAAAGGCTTGGGGTACAGACCCATTGCCAGAACAGCAATGGCCAGCAGGGTCATGATCAGGAACTCGCGGGCATTGATGTCCGTCAGTTCACGCACGTGGTCGTTGGTCACAGGCCCCAGGTAAACACGCTTGAACATCCAGAGGGTGTAAGCCGCACCGAAGATCAGGGCCGAGGCCGCCAGCAGACCCAACCAGAAATTGGATTGAACTGCCCCCAGGATCACCATCCACTCACCCACAAAGCCAGCCGTACCCGGCAGGCCACAGTTGGCCATCGAGAACAGCAAGGCAAAAGCAGCGAACTTGGGCATGGTGTTCACCACACCGCCATAGCTGGCGATCTCACGCGAGTGAACCCGGTCGTACAGCACGCCAATGCTCAGGAACATGGCGCCAGACACAAAACCGTGGGCAATCATCTGCACCAGACCACCGGCCACGCCGAGGTCGTTGAAGATGAAGAAACCCAGGGTCACGAAGCCCATGTGCGCCACAGATGAATAGGCCACCAGCTTCTTCATGTCCTTTTGGACCATGGCCACCAGACCCACATAGATCACGGCCGTCAGCGACAGACCGATGATCAGCCAAGCCCACTCGCGCGAGGCGTCGGGGGCAATGGGCATGGAGAAACGCAAGAAACCATAGGCACCCAGCTTCAACATGATGGCCGCCAGCACAGCGGAACCACCCGTGGGGGCTTCCACGTGCACGTCAGGCAACCAGGTGTGCACCGGCCACATCGGCACCTTCACCGCAAAAGCTGCGAAGAAGGCGAAGAACAGCAGGGTCTGGGCGGTCGAACCCAGCGGCAGCTTGTGCCAAGTCTGGATATCGAAGCTGCCACCCGAGGCTGCGTACAGATAGATCAAGGCCACCAGCGTCAGCAGCGAGCCGAGCAAGGTGTACAAGAAGAACTTGAACGCTGCGTAGATCTTGTTCGGACCACCCCAGATGCCGATGATCAAGTACATCGGAATCAGCGTGGCTTCAAAGAACACATAGAACAGCATGCCGTCCAGTGCGGAGAACACACCGATCATCAAACCGCTGAGGATCAGGAACGCGCCCATGTATTGATTGACGCGCTCGGTGATCACCTCCCACCCTGCGATCACGACGATCACGGTGATGAAAGCGGTCAAGGGCACGAACCAGAACGAGATCCCGTCAAGACCCAGGTGGTAGTGGATGTTGAAACGTTCGATCCAACTCACGTTTTCAACAAACTGCATGGCCGAGGTGCCGATCTCGAAGCCCGCGTACAGCGGCCAGGTGACCAACAAACCACAGACTGCACCGATCAGGGCGACCCAACGGACCACCTTGGCATGCTCATCACGGCCCAAGGCCAGCAGCACGACACCAAAAACAATCGGTGTCCAGATTGCAAGACTCAACAATCCCATTTTTGTTTTTCTCCTACTTGTTGAGCCAGACGAAATACGTCATGAAGACAAACACACCCAGGATCATCACCAGCGCATAGTGATAGATGTAGCCGGATTGGATCCAGCGCACCAAGCCAGCGACCCAACCGACCAGCTTCCAGGAGCCATTGACCACCGCACCATCGATGATGGCTTGGTCGCCGGCCTTCCACAGACCCAGACCCAGACCACGCGCACCGCGGGCGATGATGTTTTCATTGATCCAGTCGAGGTAGTACTTGTTCTCGAGCAGGTTGTAGATTGGCTTGCAGGCCGACTTGATCGCAGCAGGCAAGGCCGGATTGATCATGTACATGTAGTAGGACAGCGCCACGCCAGAAAGAGCCAGCCAGAAAGGTGCCGTGCTGACCGCGTGCAGGGCCATGGCGGCCGAACCGTGGAATGCGTGGGCCAACTCTTCCATCACCTGGTGCTTTTCGCCATCCACAAAGATCACGTCCTTGAAGAAGTCGCCAAACAGCATGGGTTCGATGCCGATGTAGCCGATGATCACCGAAGGAATTGCCAGCAAGACCAGCGGCAGGGTCACCACCCAGGGAGACTCATGTGGCTCGTGGTGGTCGTCATGATGGCCATGGTCATCGTGACCATGGTGGGCATCCGGGTTCTGATCAAATCGCTCTTTGCCGTGGAACACCAGGAAATAGAGGCGGAACGAGTAGAAGGCAGTGACAAACACACCAGCCAGCACCGCGAACGAGGCAAAACCAGCGGCGGGCAGATGGCTCTCATGCACCGCTTCAATGATGCTGTCCTTGGAATAGAAGCCTGCAAAGAACGGTGTGCCGATCAGGGCCAGCGAACCAATCAACGAGGTGATCCAGGTGATGGGCATGTACTTGCGGACACCGCCCATCCAGCGGATGTCCTGGTTGTGGTGCATGCCCATGATGACCGAGCCAGCGGCAAGGAACAGCAGCGCCTTGAAGAACGCGTGGGTCATCAGGTGGAAAACCGCCACCGAGTAGGCCGAAGCACCCAGCGCCACCGTCATGTAGCCCAGCTGAGACAGCGTCGAGTAGGCCACAACGCGCTTGATGTCGTTCTGGATGATGCCCAGGAAACCCATGAACAGAGCCGTGATGGCGCCGATCACCATGATGAAGTTCAGAGCCGTATCGCTGAGTTCAAACAGCGGCGACATGCGAGCCACCATGAAGATACCGGCGGTCACCATGGTGGCCGCGTGGATCAGGGCCGAAATGGGGGTGGGGCCTTCCATGGAGTCCGGCAGCCACACGTGCAACGGGAACTGGGCGCTCTTGCCCATGGCACCAATGAACAGGCAGATGCAAGCCACCGTGATCAGCATCCAGTCGGTGCCGGGGAAGGTCAGCTTGGCCAGTTCGTCGGCCTTGGCAAAGGTTTCGGCATAGTTCAAGGTGCCACCGTAGGCAGCCAGCAGGCCGATGCCCAGGATGAAGCCGAAGTCACCCACGCGGTTGACCAGAAACGCCTTCATGTTGGCAAAGATGGCCGTCGGCTTGTTGAACCAGAAGCCAATCAGCAAGTAGGACACCAAGCCCACCGCCTCCCAGCCGAAGAACAGCTGCAGCATGTTGTTGCTCATCACAAGCATCAGCATGGAGAAGGTGAACAGAGAGATGTAGGCAAAGAAGCGGTTGTAGCCCTCATCCTCTTCCATGTAACCAATGGTGTAGATGTGCACCATCAGCGACACGAAGGTCACGACGCACATCATCATGGCGGTCAGGCTATCGATGAGGAAGCCAACCTCCATCTTCAGGCCACCCACCACCATCCAGGTGTAGAGGGTTTCACTGAAGCGGGCACCTTCAAAAGCCACGCTCTTGAAGGTGAGTGCCGACAGCACAAAGGCGACGAACACGCCCAGGATGGTCAGCGAGTGGCTCAGGCGGCGACCAATCCAGTTGCCGCCGAACGCCGTGCCAAAAATCCCGGCGAGGATCGACCCGGCCAGCGGTGCCAGCGGCACCGCCAGCAGTGTGGATGCAGAAAGCGTTGCGCTCATTGTTGGATTCTCTGGTTAGCCTTTGAGCGTGTTGAGTTCATCGACATTGATGCTGTTCTTGTTACGGAACAGAAGCACCAGGATCGCCAGACCGATGGCGGACTCAGCGGCCGCAACGGTCAGGATGAAGAACACGAACACCTGACCGTGCACATCGCCCAGGAAATGGGAGAAAGCGACGAAGTTCATGTTGACGGCCAGCAGCATCAACTCGATGGCCATGAGCAGAACGATCAAGTTCTTGCGATTCAGAAAAATCCCGATCACCGACAGCGCGAACAGCACAGCACCGATCGAAAGAAAATGTCCAAGAGTCAATGTCATTTGGCTTTCTCCGGTTCAGCGGCGGGGGTCGGCTCAGCCTTGCGGGTCACAGCCACCTTCACCAGTTGCATGCGATCACGGGCCTTGACACGCACCTGTTCGGAGGCATCGACGAACTTGCTGTCCTTGCGCTGGCGCAGGGTCAAGGCAATCGCCGTGATCATCGCGACCAGCAGGATCACGGCTGCAATTTCGATCGGGTAGACGTATTGCGTGTAAAGCAGCTTGCCGACTTCCTGGGCGTTGGAGTACTGAACGCCCTTGGCAGCGGCTTCCGCCATGGCGGCCGTCGCAGGCTCTTCGGTCAGGCGGAACCCACCCAGCAGCACACCGGCCATTTCCAGAGCGACGACAGCACCCATCAAGGCGGCCAGCGGGAAATGCTTCCAGAATCCCTTGCGCATGCTGTCGATATCGATATCGAGCATCATCACAACGAACAAGAAAAGCACCATCACAGCACCGAGGTAGACCAGCACCAGGGCGATGGCCAGAAATTCGGCCTTGAGCAGCAGCCAGATGGCCGAGGCCTGAGAGAAGGCCAGCATGAGGTAGAGGACAGCGTGCACAGGGTTGCGCGCTGTGATCACTCGGAAGGCTGCAAAAAGCAGCACCACCGAGAAGAGATAGAAGAAACCAGTCTTGGCGTCCATGAATCAGATCTTTTCAGGGTTCAGGCGAGGAAGCTGATCAACGGTATTTCGCGTCTGCCGCCTTGGCAGCCGCAATATCGCTCTCGTAACGGTCGCCCACCGCCAACAGCATGTCTTTGGTGAAGTACAGGTCACCCCGCTTTTCACCGTGGTACTCAAAAATATGCGTTTCCACGATCGAATCCACCGGGCAACTCTCTTCGCAAAAACCGCAGAAGATGCATTTGGTCAGATCGATGTCGTAGCGGGTGGTGCGACGGGAACCGTCGGCACGAACGTCCGATTCGATGGTGATGGCCATGGCCGGGCAGACCGCTTCGCACAGCTTGCAGGCGATGCAACGCTCTTCGCCGTTGTCGTAACGGCGCAAGGCGTGCAGGCCACGGAAGCGGGGCGAGAGAGGGGTCTTTTCCTCGGGAAACTGAACCGTCACCTTGCGTTTGAAGGCGTAGCGGCCCGTCATGGCCATGCCCTTGAACAACTCGAAAAGCATGAAGCTCTTCAGGAAGTCCGTGAGCGAAAAAGGGGAAGCTGCAGCGACTGTCATGTTCTTGCCCACTCAGTTCCAGATGTTCCAGGGGCTCTGCATCCAGAAACCCACCACGAGCAGCCACACCAGGGTGACCGGGATGAAGATCTTCCAGCCCAGACGCATGATCTGGTCATAGCGGAAGCGCGGGAAAGTAGCGCGGATCCAGATGAACATGGACACCACGATGAAAGTCTTGGCACCCAGCCAGATCCAGCCCGGCACGGCGTTGAAAATGGCGTGGTCGATCGGCGACAGCCAACCCCCCAGGAACATCAGCACGGCCAGGATGGACACCAGCCACATGCTGGCGTACTCGGCCAGGAAGAAGATGGCAAAGCCCATGCCCGAGTATTCAACCATGTGACCGGCCACAATTTCAGCTTCGCCTTCCACCACGTCGAACGGGTGACGATTGGTTTCTGCCACGCCCGAGATCAGGTAGACCATGAAGATGGGCAGCAACGGCAGCCAGTTCCAGGACAGGAAGTTCAGCCCCAGGCCAGCGGCCATGCCCTTGGCCTGCCCTGCCACGATGACGGACAGGTTCATGCTGCCGCTCACCATCAGAACCACCAGGAAACAGAAACCCATGGCAATTTCGTAGCTCACCATCTGGGCCGAGGCACGCAGTGCCCCCAGGAAGGCGTACTTCGAGTTCGAAGCCCAGCCGGCGATGATCACGCCATAGACCTCGATCGAGGTGATGGCCATCACCAGCAACAGGCCAGCGTTCAGGTTGGTCAATGCCACCTCGGGGCCGAAGGGGATGGCCACCCAGGCAGCCAACGCCGGCATGATGGCCATGATCGGCCCCAGACGGAACAGGCCATTGCTGGCGGCATCAGGGCGGATCAATTCCTTGGTCAGCAGCTTGAGCGCGTCGGCGATGGGTTGCAACAGACCGGCAGGACCCACTCGGTTGGGACCGTAGCGAACCTGGATGAAACCCAGCAACTTGCGCTCCCACAGCGTGAGGTAAGCCACGGCGCCCATCAGAGGGGCCAGCACAGCCACGATCTTGAGCAGAACCCAGATCACAGGCCAAGCGGCCGCAGTCCACCAGCTGGCGGGCAGCAAGCCCAGTCCGGCGTTGTACAGCGCGTCGATCATGCGGTCACCTCGTTCGTGGTCGACCGTGCATCGGCCGTCAATTGCAGAGACGGCGAGCGGCGCACCAGACCGTCAAGCTGGTAAATGGCAGCCGTCACCGGCACCGACTCACCGGCCACCGAGGCACGGATGGCGACGCCCGTGTCGTTGCTCAGTTGAGCACTGGCCACTTGCTGGCTGCCAGCAGGCACCAGAGCGGCACGCGCCAGAACATCTTGCGACGATTCATCCGTAAAACCGTTCAGACCAAGCATATTGCCCAGCACCCGCAGTACCTTCCAGGCCGGACGGGTCTCACCCAAAGGCTTGACCACGGCATGGAAGCTTTGCAGACGCCCTTCAGCGTTGACAAAGCTGCCCGATGTTTCGGTGAACGGGGCGATCGGCAGCAGCACGTCGCTGATGTCGAGGTTGGTCTTGAAGGGGCTCAGCGTGACCACCATTTCGGCCTTGTTCAGACCCGAAACGGCGGCGTCACCGCCCGCCAGGTCAGCACCGGGCTCGACATTCAACAACAAGGCAGCTTTCAAGACACCCTGAGCCATCTGCGCGGCATTGAAGCCGCCAGCCAGAGGCTGGGCCTTGACCAGTTGCGCGCCGACGGTGTTGGCAGCCTCAGTGAGGTAGCCGACGGAGGCACCGGTCTCACGGGCAATCCAGTTGGCAAGGGCCAGCAGGCTGGATGCGTTGGCATGGTGAGCCGCGGCATTGCCCAGCAGCACAGCCTTGCGATCGCCACCCAGCAAAGACTTGGCCACGGCAGCCGCAGCCGGCGTGACTTCAGCGGCCCAAGGAGCCACCAAACCCTTTTCGGCGGCCACAGCAGTCGCAATGCTGGCCAGCGTGTTCAGCCACTCGGAGGCCGGAGCCACCTGGAACTGAGCGACAGGCAGCGCCCAGTCAGCTTCGACCGAGTACAGCGCATGGACCTGAGCCCCCTTGCGGGCAGCCTGACGGATGCGTTGGGCAAACAGCGGGTGATCCTTGCGCAGGTTCGAACCGACCACCAACACACGTTGCAGTTCGGAAAGCGAGGCAATCGAGGTGCCCAGCCAGCGAGCGCCCTCGGGCGCAGTGAACTCGGCCTGGCGCAGGCGGTAGTCGATGTTGTCGCTGCCCAAGCCACGCACGAGCTGAGCAGCCAGGAACAGCTCTTCCACCGTGCTGTGCGGGCTCACCAATGCGCCCATGCTGGACGCACCGTGGTTGGCACCGATCTGCTTCAGACCATTGGCCACGTACTCAAGCGCGGTCTGCCAGTCAACGGTCTTCCACTCGCCGCCCTGCTTCAACATGGGCTGGGTCAAGCGATCCGGGCCATTGAGGGATTCGTAGGAGAAGCGGTCGCGGTCGGCAATCCAGCATTCGTTGACAGCATCGTTCTCCAACGGAACGACGCGCAGAACCTGGTGATTCTTGACCTGAACGATCAGGTTGGCACCGGTAGAGTCATGCGGGCTCACGCTCTTGCGGCGCGACAGCTCCCAGGTCCGGGCGCTGTAACGGAAGGGCTTGCTGGTCAAGGCACCCACGGGGCAGATGTCGATCATGTTGCCGGACAGCTCGGAATCCACCGTGTCGCCCGCAATGGTGGTGATCTCGGAATGCTCACCCCGATTGATCATGCCCAGCTCCATGACGCCGGCCACTTCCTGGCCAAAACGCACGCAACGGGTGCAATGGATGCAGCGGCTCATCTCTTCCATCGAGATCAGCGGGCCAACATCCTTGTGGAAGACCACGCGCTTTTCTTCCTCGTAGCGAGAGGAAGAACCGCCATAGCCCACGGCCAGATCCTGCAACTGGCACTCGCCGCCCTGATCGCAGATCGGGCAATCCAGCGGGTGGTTGATCAACAGGAATTCCATCACCGATTGCTGGGCCTTGATGGCCTTGTCGCTCTTGGTGCGGACGATCATGCCCTGCGTCACCGGGGTGGCGCAGGCAGGCATGGGCTTGGGGGCTTTTTCAACATCCACCAGGCACATGCGGCAGTTGGCCGCAATGCTCAGCTTCTTGTGGTAGCAAAAGTGCGGAATGTAGGTGCCAGCCTTTTCAGCTGCATGCATGACCATGCTGCCTTCATTGACCTCTACCTTTTGACCGTCGAGTTCGATTTCAACCATATGTACTCTCGCGATCAAGCGTGCGCAGTCTTTGACGACTTGGCTTGCTCAATCAATGCCTGGAATTCGGGCTTGAAGTGCTTCAGCATGGCCCGCACGGGCATGGCGGCGGCGTCACCCAAAGCGCAAATCGTGCGCCCCTGAATGTTGTCAGCCACCGAGTTCAGCAATTCGAGATCACCATCGCGACCCTGACCGTGCCAGATTCGGTCGATCACGCGCCACATCCAGCCCGTGCCTTCGCGGCAAGGGGTGCATTGGCCACAGGATTCATGCGAATAGAAGTAGGACAGTCGCAGCAGGCTCTCAACCATGTCGCGCGAATCATCCATCACGATCACGGCGCCGGAACCCAGCATCGAGCCAGCCTTGGCAATCGAGTCGTAATCCATGGTGCATTCCATGATGATGGAAGCGGGCAGCACGGGCGAGGAAGAACCACCAGGGATCACAGCCTTCAGCTGGCGGCCCTTGCGAACGCCACCGGCCAACTCAAGCAGCTTGGAGAACGGCGTGCCCAGCGGAATCTCGTAATTGCCGGGGCGCTCGACGTCGCCGCTGACCGAGAAGATCTTGGTGCCACCGTTGTTGGGCTTGCCGCATTCCAGGTAGGCCGCGCCACCATTGCGAATGATCCAGGGCACCGCAGCAAAGGTCTCGGTGTTGTTGATCGTGGTGGGCTTGCCATACAGACCGAAGCTGGCCGGGAATGGCGGCTTGAAGCGAGGCTGCCCTTTCTTGCCTTCGAGTGACTCGAGCAAGGCGGTTTCTTCGCCACAGATGTAAGCGCCAAAGCCGTGAGCCGCATGCAGCTGGAAGCTGAACGCACTGCCCATGATGTTGTTGCCGAGGTAACCCGCGGCACGCGCTTCTTCGAGGGCTTCCTCAAAGCGTTCGTAGGTCTGGAAAATCTCGCCGTGAATGTAGTTGTAACCCACCGAGATGCCCATGGCATAAGCGGCAATGATCATGCCTTCAATCACGATGTGCGGATTGAATTGCAGGATGTCACGGTCTTTGCACGTGCCCGGCTCGCCTTCGTCCGAATTGCAGACGAGGTACTTCTGGCCCGGGAACTGACGCGGCATGAAGCTCCACTTCAGGCCTGTCGGGAAACCCGCACCACCGCGACCGCGCAAGCCGGATTCCTTGACCGTGGCAATCACCTGGTCCTGGGTCAGGCCTTCACCGCCGTCCTGCGCCAGGATCTTGCGCAGAGCCTGGTAGCCGCCGCGGGCTTCGTAGTCCTTGATGCTCCAGTTGCTGCCGTTCAGGCCAGCGTAGATCTGCGGCCCGATGTGACGGTCATGGAAGCAGGTCTCAACACCGGAAGACTGAAACTGGGAAAGAATGCTTTGAGCGGAGGTCATCACTTCACCTCGGCAGCGCGCAGGCCGTCCACCAGTTGATCGAGCTTGTCGTTGCTCATGAAACTGCACATGGTGCGATCATTCACCAGCATCACCGGCGAATCGGCGCAAGCGCCCAGGCATTCGCATTGCTGGAGCGTGAACAACCCGTCCGGCGTGGTTTCACCCATCGCGATGCCCAGCTTTTGCTCCAGATGGTGCAAAGCCTTGTAACCATCACGCAGTTGGCACGGCAGATTGGTACAAACATTGAGCTTGTACTTGCCCACAGGCTGCTGGTTGTACATGTTGTAGAAGGTGGTGACTTCGTGCACCGCGATCACGGGCATCCCCAGCACCTCAGCGATGACTTTTTCGCTGTCTTCACTCACGTAGCCCTGCTCTTGCTGAGCAATCGACAGGCAGGCCATGACGGCCGACTGCTTTTGATCAGCGGGATACTTGGCAACTTCACGGGCAAAACGAGCCCTGGTCGAATCAGAGATCATCGATCAATCTCTCCAAACACAATGTCCATGGTGCCAATGATGGCCACCGCATCCGCCAGCATGTGGCCGCGGGCCATTTCGTCCAGGGTTGCCAGATGCGCAAAACCCGGGGCGCGGATCTTGAGTCGATAGGGCTTGTTGGCACCATCGCTCACCAGATAAATACCGAATTCACCCTTGGGGTGCTCGACGGCAGCGTAGGCCTCGCCTTCGGGCACGTGGAAGCCTTCGGTGAAGAGCTTGAAGTGGTGGATCAACTCTTCCATGCTCGACTTCATGGCTTCACGGGCCGGCGGTGCCACCTTGTGGTTGTCCGTGATCACCGGGCCAGGGTTGGCACGCAGCCAATCCACACATTGCTTGATGATCTTGTTGGACTCGCGCATTTCAGCGACACGCACAAGATACCGGTCGTAGCTGTCGCCGGTCTTACCCACCGGGATGTCGAAGTCGACACGGTCATAGACATCGTAAGGCTGGGTCTTGCGCAGATCCCAGGCAAAGCCCGAGCCACGCAGCATCGGGCCCGTCATGCCGAGATTCAAGGCACGTTCGGGCTCGACGA
The DNA here is from genome assembly GCF_058791075.1 of Curvibacter sp. EU05-FHT14A10. Lineage (NCBI taxonomy): Bacteria > Pseudomonadati > Pseudomonadota > Betaproteobacteria > Burkholderiales > Comamonadaceae > Curvibacter > Curvibacter sp. EU05-FHT14A10. Next base: position 346,348 of record NZ_JBYTDE010000007.1, on the reverse strand, counting down.
CACCGATACCGACGGTACGCTGCTTCCAGATGCGGTTTTCGGTCAGCAGGTTTTCATATTCGTCCACGCACTTCGGAAAACGACGCGTGAAATCTTCAATGAAGTCGAGCATCGAACCCTGGCGGTTCTGATTGAGCTCGGCCAAGGCCTTGGCGTTCTTGATCTTGCTGACCTTGTACTGCGGCATGGAGTCCGGCAGATCGCGGTAAACACCGCCCGGACGAAAGTACGCCGCATGCATGCGTGCGCCCGACACGGCTTCATACATGTCAAACAAATCTTCACGCTCGCGGAAGGTGTAGATCAGGATCGTCGAGCTACCGATGTCGTTGCCGTGCGAACCCAGCCACATCAGGTGATTCAGCAGGCGGGTGATCTCGGAGAACATCACACGGATGTACTGAGCGCGAACAGGCACTTCCAGACCCAGCAGCTTTTCAATGGCCAGGCAGTAAGCGTGCTCATTGCTCATCATCGACACGTAATCCAGCCGGTCCATGTAGGGCAACGACTGGATGAAGGTCTTGTGCTCTGCCAGCTTTTCAGTGGCACGGTGCAGCAGACCGATGTGAGGATCAGCACGTTGGACGACTTCGCCATCCAACTCCAGCACCAGACGCAAAACGCCGTGGGCTGCCGGGTGTTGAGGCCCGAAGTTCAGAGTGTAATTTTTGATTTCAGCCATGATGCATCACACAAGGCGGAGCGCCTCAGTGCAGGCCTCCATACTTGTCTTCACGAATGATGCGGGGCGTGATTTCCCGCGGCTCGATGGTGACCGGTTCGTACACCACGCGACGACGCTCGGCGTCATAACGCATCTCGACGTGGCCCGAAATCGGGAAATCCTTGCGGAAAGGATGGCCGATGAAACCATAGTCTGTCAGGATGCGGCGCAAGTCGTTATGACCTTCAAAGACGATGCCGTAAAGGTCAAAGGCCTCGCGTTCGTACCAGTTGGCAGAGTTCCAGATATCGGCGACAGAGGCCACCAGCGGCGCGTCGTCGTCCGGGCAGAACACCCGCACGCGCACGCGCTGGTTCAGGCTGACGGACAACAGGTGACTGACGACGCCATATCGCAAACCGTCCCAGGTGCCTTCGCCATAGGTGGAATAGTCCACGCCGCACAGGTCGACCAATTGCTCAAAACGGCAAGTGGGCGCATCCCGCAGAATCTGCATGGCGGCCAGGTAATCAGCCGCAGCCACCTCGATGGTGACCTCATCCAACGCAATGACAGCTGTTTTGATCTTGTCGCCCAGGGCGGCAACAATCACGTCTTTCAGGGCTTCCGCCTGGATTGCAATCTGTGTCATGGCGCTATCTCAGACCCGGGCGATCGTGTTGGTACGACGGATTTTCTGTTGCAGCTGCATGATCCCGTAGATCAGGGCCTCTGCCGTCGGGGGGCAGCCAGGCACATAGACGTCCACCGGCACGATGCGATCGCAACCGCGCACCACGGAGTAGCTGTAGTGGTAGTAGCCACCACCGTTGGCACAGGAGCCCATGGAGAGCACCCAGCGCGGCTCGCTCATCTGGTCATACACCTTGCGCAGAGCCGGTGCCATCTTGTTGCAAAGCGTACCCGCCACGATCATCAAATCGCTTTGACGCGGACTGGCGCGAAACACCTCAGCGCCGAAGCGGCCAATGTCGTAACGCGCAGCCGCTGCGTGCATCATCTCGACCGCGCAGCAGGCCAACCCGAAGGTCATGGGCCACAGGGACCCCGTCTTTGCCCAGTTCACCACCGCGTCGTAGCTGGTGGTGACAAAGCCCTCTTTCATGACACCTTCAATCATTGCATGCGTCCTTGTTGATGCTTTCGCTCATTCCCAATCCAGCGCGCCTTTTTTCCACGCGTAGATGAAGCCCACGAGCAGATCGATGAGGAACACCACCCCGGTCCAGAAGCCACCCGAGCCGGTGTCGGTCAAAGACACAGCCCAAGGGACGAGGAAGGCAATTTCGAGGTCAAAGAGAATGAAGAGAATGGCCACGAGGTAGTAGCGCACGTCAAACTTCATGCGCGCGTCTTCAAACGCTTCGAAACCACACTCGTAAGGGGAATTTTTGGCCGGATCGGGCCGATTGGGGCCAAGCAGGTAGCCCAGCGCCTGAGGGATGACCCCTACGCCTAGACCAACCAGAATGAACAAGAGAACGGGGAGGTATTGATCAAGGTTCATCTGGAGGATTTCATCACCGCGACCCTTCCAGCGAGTGCCGGAAGGGTCTTTATTTTGGTGCCGTCGGCGAGACTCGAACTCGCACAGCTTTCGCCACTACCCCCTCAAGATAGCGTGTCTACCAATTTCACCACGACGGCGGGATGTTGCTGCTCGGATGGCATGAGGACCTTGCGGTTTTGGCTTTCCGAACAGACGTCAATTCTACCCGGAAAAACCCACCCCTCTGGGGTTGCCGGGCAGAAAATCAAGAGCTCACTTGGTCGGAATTGCAGCAGCACCCTTGGCCGGCTCGGCAGGAGCCGCAGGCACGGCTGCAGGAGCCGCAGGCGTCACGACCGCAGCACCTTCGAGCACGCTGCCCGAGCTGGCTGCCGGACGCAGGTTGCCAAAATAGGCCAGTGCCAGGGTGCAGACAAAAAAGACCGCCGCCAGTACGGCCGTCGTGCGCGACAGGAAGTTGGCGCTGCCACTGGCACCGAACAGACTGCCCGAACCACCGCTGCCAAAAGCCGCCCCCATGTCCGCGCCCTTGCCGTGCTGAATCAGGATCAGACCGATCATGCCCAGGGCCGCCAGCATCTGTACCGCCAGGATGATGGTGGTGATGATGTTCATAAAAACTCCAGATAAAAAATCAAACAGCCAACGCAGATGCGGCAGCCACAATGGTCAGGAAATCGGGCGCCTTCAGCGACGCTCCACCGATCAGGCCGCCGTCGATATCCGGCTGGGCCAACAGCTCGGCTGCATTGGCCGCATTCATGCTGCCGCCATACAACAGCTTGACACGATCAGCACGGGGTGTGGCCGCCTGAAGCTGCGCCCGCAAAACGGCATGCACCGCCTGGGCCTGTTCAGGCGTCGCCGTCCGGCCCGTGCCAATGGCCCAGACCGGCTCATAAGCCACGACGATCTCGCTGATGCAGTGGCCATTGAGGTGGATCACCGCAGCCAACTGACGCTTGACGACCAACTCGGTCTGCCCCGCCTCACGCTGCTCCAGGGTCTCACCGACACAGACGATGGGCACCAGGCCCGCCGCTAGCGCACGCTGAGCCTTGCGCGCCACCAGATCGTCACTCTCGGCATGGTATTGGCGACGCTCGGAATGCCCCACGATCACGTAGTGCACCCCCAGATCGCGCAGCATGCCAGCCGACACTTCGCCCGTGTAAGCACCCGACTCATGCGCCGACAGGTCTTGAGCCCCAAGAGCCACCGGACCACGCAAGGCAGCCACCTGCGCCAGATAGGGCGCCGGCACACACACCGCCACCTCGGCTGCTGCATCAGCCACACCGGCCGCCACAGCACGAACCAAGGCATCGTTGGCAGCCAGGCTGCCATTCATTTTCCAGTTGCCGGCAATCAGCTTCTTTTTCATGAACTCACCAGGTCAAAACAATTTTTCCGACATGCTGACCAGACTCCATCAGCGCATGCGCCTGGGCCGCCTGTTCAGCAGGGAACGTAGCAAAAATGATGGGGGCAATATCCCGACGCGCCAATGCCGGCCAGACCTGCTCCCGCAAGGAGCGGGCAATGGCCGCCTTGAACGCCACCGGACGAGGACGCAAGGTTGAACCCGTGATCGTCAAACGCTTGCGCAGCACCATGCCGGCATTGAACTCGGCCTTGACACCACCTTGCACGGCAATGATCACAATCCGACCATCCTCCGCCAGGGCCTCGACTTCTCGGGCCACATAGCTTCCGGCCACCATGTCAAGGACCACATCCACACCCCGGCCATTCGTGAGTTCCTTGCAGACCTGCACGAAGTCCTGGGTCTTGTAGTTGATCGCATGGTCGGCCCCCAGTTTCAGGCAGGCCGCACATTTGTCGTCACTGCCAGCAGTCACGATGACCCGAGCCCCGCGGGCCTTGGCCAACTGGATGGCCGTGACCCCGATGCCACTGGTTCCACCCTGGATCAACAGGGTCTCACCCGCCTGCAAGCGGCCACGATCAAAGACATTGCTCCAGACGGTGAAAAAGGTCTCAGGCAAGGAGGCCGCCTCAACAGCAGTCCAACCTTGCGGCACCGGCAAGCACTGACCCACAGGCGCCACGCACAACTCAGCGTACCCCCCGCCGGCCACCAGTGCGCACACGGCATCGCCGATGCGCAAACCGGCCTCGGCCATGGCCACCGAATCGCCGCCCACCACCACACCCGCCACCTCCAGGCCCGGAATATCCGAAGCCCCAGGTGGCACGGGGTAGTTGCCGGTGCGCTGCAGGACATCAGGACGATTGATCCCGCTGGCCGCAACGCGGATCAACAACTCACCCTCGCCCGCAACAGGCTCGGGACGTTCTGCAGGCTGCAACACCTCGGGAGCACCGTAGGTGGTGATTTCAATGGCTTTCATGAGACCTCTCACCGAAGACCACCCACCAGCCCAGCCGGCAGGCAGCCCTCTCAACCGGAATTACTGTTGCTGTTGTTGCTGCTGGGGAGCAGCTTCGCCATGCATCGGACGATCGGCCAAGGCCTTCATGGACAGCTTGACGCGGCCCTTGTCGTCGGTTTCCAGAACCTTGACACGCACGATCTGACCTTCAGACAGGAAGTCGGTGACCTTTTCAACGCGCTGGTGAGCGATCTGGCTGATGTGCAGCAGACCATCCTTGCCAGGCAGCAGGTTGATCAGGGCGCCGAAGTCCAGGATCTTGGTGACCGGGCCTTCGTAGATCTTGCCGATCTCGACCTCGGCCGTGATCTGCTCGATGCGACGCTTGGCTTCATCCGCCTTGGCGCCGTCGGTGGCAGCGATGGTGATCGTGCCATCTTCCTCGATGTTGATCTGGGTGCCGGTTTCTTCGGTCAGCGCACGGATGGTGGCGCCGCCCTTGCCGATCACGTCACGGATCTTCTCGGGGTTGATCTTCATGGTGAACAGCTTGGGAGCGAAGTTGGACACTTCAGTCTTGGCTTCACCCATCGCCTCTTGCATCTTGCCCAGGATGTGCAGACGGGCTTCCTTGGCCTGAGCCAGCGCCACCTGCATGATTTCCTTGGTGATGCCCTGGATCTTGATGTCCATCTGCAAGGCAGTGATGCCGTTGGTGGTACCGGCCACCTTGAAGTCCATGTCACCCAGGTGATCTTCATCGCCCAGGATGTCGGTCAGCACAGCAAAACGGTTGGCGTCCTTGATCAGACCCATGGCGATGCCGGCCACGTGGGCCTTCATCGGCACACCGGCGTCCATCAGCGACAGACAGCCGCCGCAGACCGAAGCCATCGACGACGAGCCGTTCGATTCGGTGATTTCAGACACGACACGCATGGTGTACGGAAACTCTTCCTTGGTCGGCAGAACCGCCACCAGAGCACGCTTGGCCAGACGGCCATGGCCGATTTCGCGGCGCTTGGTGCTGCCCATGCGGCCCACTTCGCCGGTGGCAAAGGGAGGCATGTTGTAGTGCAGCATGAAGCGGTCTTCGTATTCGCCAGCCAGGGCATCGATGCGCTGCGCATCGCGCTCGGTACCCAGCGTGGCCACCACCAGCGCCTGGGTTTCACCACGCGTGAACAGGGCCGAACCGTGGGTACGGGGCAGCACCGAGTTGCGGATCTCGATCGGGCGCACGGTGCGGGTGTCGCGGCCGTCGATGCGGGGCTCACCGGCCAGGATCTGACCACGCACGATGCGGGCTTCGATCTCGAACAGCAGGCCTTCGACCTTGACGCTATCGAACTCCACGCCCTCGGCCTTCAGGCCAGCCATCACGGCGGTATAGGCTTCGCGGCAGGCTTGGGTGCGGGCTTGCTTGTTGCGGATCTGGTAGGCGGCGCGCAGGGCTTCTTCAGCCAGGGCATTGACCTTGGCGATCAGCGGCTCGTCCTTGGCCGGAGCTTCCCATTGCCAGACCGGCTTGCCGGCTTCGCGCACCAGTTCATGGATGGCGTTGATGGCGATGGCGCCTTGTTCATGACCGAACACCACGGCACCCAGCATGATGTCTTCGGACAGCTGTTGCGCTTCGGATTCGACCATCAGCACGGCCGATTCAGTGCCGGCCACCACCAGATCCAGCTGGCTGCTCTTGCGCTGGGTCTGACCCGGGTTCAGCACGTATTCGCCGTTGATGTAACCCACGCGGGCGGCACCGATCGGGCCGTTGAAGGGGATGCCCGACACAGCCAGGGCGGCCGAGGTGCCGATCAGGGCGGCGATGTCGGCGTCGACTTCGGGGTTCAGCGACACGGTGTGGATCACCACATGCACTTCATTGAAGAAACCTTCGGGGAACAGCGGGCGGATCGGGCGATCGATCAGGCGGCTGGTCAGGGTTTCGAGTTCGCTGGGCTTGGCTTCGCGCTTGAAGAAGCTGCCCGGGATCTTGCCGGCGGCGTAGGCCTTCTCGATGTAATCAACGGTCAGCGGGAAGAAATCCTGACCCGGCTTGGCGCCCTTGGAAGCCACCACGGTGGCCAGCACCACGGTGTCGTCGATGTTCACCAGCACGGCGCCAGTGGCCTGGCGGGCGATTTCACCCGTCTCCAGGGTGACGGTGTGCTGACCCCATTGGAAGGTCTTGGTGACTTTGTTGAAAATGCTCATGTTCAGCTCCTGCTGCTTGGCCAACCCGAGGGCCAGCCTCATCGCCACCCACCCCGGGTGGCAAGGGACAGTTGAAAACCCGGAACACGATGCCATTCCAGAACAACCGGCAGCCTCATCGGCCGATTCTTTTGGAATGACACAGCGCGCATCCCTGCTTTCAGCTGTGGAAAAACAAAAAACAAACGCCTGAGCTAGTGAACTAACTCAGGCGTCCAGCATTCGTCGCTCGAATTACTTGCGCAGACCCAGCTTGGCGATCAGTGCGGTGTAACGGTCAGCGTCCTTGCCCTTCAGGTAGTCGAGCAGCTTGCGACGGCGGCTCACCATGCGCAGCAGACCACGGCGACCGTGGTGATCCTTGGCATGGGTCTTGAAGTGAGGGGTCAGTTCGTTGATGCGGGCGGTCAGGATGGCGACCTGAACTTCTGGGCTACCCGTGTCATTGGCGCTGCGTGCATTGGCCTTGACAACTTCGGCCTTGATTTCGGATGCGATCATTTTGGTTCCTTTGAATATTTGACTTGCGCTGACTGCCGGAAATGCGGCCAGCGTGCTGCCTTGCAAAACGCAAAGCCTTGAAATTATAGCCCGAGCCAGCGCCGCAGGCGAATCACCCCTTCGTCCAGGCGATTCAGGTCGCGCGAGGCAAAACACCAGCGCAGCCAGCCATCGGCCTCCTGCCCGAAAGCACTGCCCGGCGCCAGGCCCAATCCGGCCTCGGCCACCAGTCGCTTGGCCACCGCCAACGAATCGTCATGACCCTGCAGGCGGAAGAACGCATACATGCCTCCGCTGGCCGAGGCCACCTGCACCCCCGGCAGCACCTGCAACTGCGGCACCAGGCGATCCCGGCAGGCTTTCAGGTGGGCCACCACCCGTGGGGTGATGCTGCCCCCTTCGCGCAGGGCCGCCAGGCCGGCACGCTGGGTGAACACCGATGCGCACGAGGTGTTGAACTCGATCAGTTTGCCCATCGAGGCCAGCATCGAAGGCGGCATGACCAGCCAACCCAGGCGCCAGCCGGTCATCAGAAAGCTCTTGGAAAAGCTGTGCACTACCACCAGGCGATCCTCTGGCTCGGCCAGGTCAAGGAAGCTGGGCGCACAGCCCTTGCTCGAAGGCTCGTAATACAGGCGTTCATACACCTCGTCGGCCAGGATCCAGGTTCCGGTGCGTCGGCAATGTGCCAGGATCTGCGACTGCTCCTCGGCACTCAGGGTCCAGCCCGTGGGGTTGTTGGGCGCATTCACGATCAGCAGCCGTGTAGCCGGCGTGATCGCCGCCAGCAACTCCGGCAGATCAAGGCGCCAGGCCCCTTGCTCAGCCCCTTGCACCACCGGCTTGAGCGAGACGGTTTTCACCACCCCCCCCATGATGGCGGGCTGGGCCAGCAGATTCGGCCAGACCGGGGTCACGGCCAGAACCTCGTCGCCGGGCTCCACCAAGGCCTGGATCGCCAGCATCAAGGCATTCACCCCACCCGACGTGACCGCAATGCGCTCAGGCCCCACCGGCCGGTGCAGGCCGGTGGTGTAGTCCGCCAAGGCCTGGCGCAACTCGGGCAGACCCAGGTTGTGGGCGTAAAAAGTCTCACCCTGGGCAATCGAATCGATGGCCGCCTGCCGCACGGCTTCAGGCGTGATCTCGTCACTCTCACCAAACCAGAAGGCCAACACATCGGACCGGCCCATGCCGGCATTGGCCACTTCACGGATTTTCGATTCTTCAAGCTGGAGGATGGCGGGTCGCATTCGGGGGTCCTGTAGTTGCACGTCGCAACGCGATTGAACAAGAGTCGCATGGTAGCGGAGCCGCCCGGCCCTGCCCCCTTCAATCGGAGCCCCTGATGCCCACCACCCTCACCCGCCGCCAAACCCTGCTCGGGCTGAGCGCCCTGCTCGGCAGCACCGCGCCACCCGTCTTGGCCGCATCCCGAGCCTCGGCCAAATCCCGGAAAAGCCAAGGGCGCAGCAAACCTGCTGCGCCCTCTGGCTCCGAAGAAAGCCGCGCCGACCGAGACCGTCGCCTCAGCCGCGAATGCCGGGGCCGGGCGAATGCCGGCGCCTGTCTGGGTTACGCCCAGTGAGTCGCCGGCTCAGGGGCGCTGCATGCGACAGGTGGTCGCCATCTCCGCCTTGCTGGCCGGGATCTGACGGATCACCTTGAAGCCATAACCCGAGCCTTCGACGTCAAACCGAACCCCAGGCTGCCCCTGCTTGTCCATCACGCCCACCACCAGGCCCTGCTGGAACTGATGGTCGCTGGCTCGCATCGTGCCCGACTGCCCATGCAAAGACACGCTGCTGCCCTCCAGCTTCGCGGCCACAGCCGCAGCCTCGGTCGAACCGGCCTTCTCGATGGCCTGGGCCAGGGCCTCGATCATCAGTTGCATGCGCATGTGCACATAGTCATCCGCCGGTTTGGGAAAGCGCTGCCGGAAGGCCTGGTAGAAGGCCTCGCTCTGGGCGCCCGGCACGTTGGGCAGCCAGTCCGCCACCGCCACCACCCGGCCCAGGCCGGCATCCCCGATGGCCGCCGGCGCCCCCAGCGCATTGCCGTAATAGGTGAAAAAGCGCCCCTCGTAGCCCACCTCGCGTGCAGCCTTGATCAACAGAGTCAAGTCATTGCCCCAGTTGCCGGTGATCACCGCTTGCGCACCGCTGGCCTTGATCTTGACCGCGTAAGGTGCGAAGTCTTTCACCCGCCCCATGGGATGCAGTTCTTCGCCCGCCACCTGCACATCCGGGCGTTGCTCACCCAGTTGACGACGCGCCTCCTTGAGCACGGCCTGCCCAAAGCTGTAGTCCTGCCCGATCAGGTAGACGCTCTTGACCGAGCGGTCCTCCCGGATCACCTCCATCAAGGCTGCCATGCGCATGTCGGCATGGGCATCAAAGCGGAAATGCCAGTAACTGCAACGCTCGTTGGTCAGGGTCGGATCCACGGCCGAGTAGTTCAGGAACAGCACCCGTCGTGCCGGATCCCGCTCGTTGTGCTTGTTGATGGCATCCAGCAACACCGCCGCCGTGGCCGAAGAATTGCCCTGCAGCACCACCCGGGCCCCGTCATCAATGGCCGAGCGCAAGGCCGACAAGGCCTCTTCGTTCTGGCCTTTGCTGTCGTAGCGGTCCAGTTGCAAGGGGCGCGGCCCGCCCGCAGCAGCGCTCAGGCGCACCCCACCCCGCGCATTGACGCGCTCCACCGCCCACAGGACATTGCGATAAACCGCCTCACCCGCATTGGCGAACGGACCGCTCAGACCTTCGATCAGCGCCACCCGGATCGGGCCGGACGCACCGGCTGCCTGCGCCGACACCCACGGCAAAGCCGCGACAGATAACGTCGACAAAGCCCTTTTCAAGAGGGACCTGCGCAGATATTCCATGAAGAAAAATCCTTGAAAAAAAGCCGCTGGATCGCACCTGTGATCCATGCGGCACTCAGTTCGAGAGCCGCGCAGTGTAAAGGACTTGCACCATGATCTTCGCTCCCGTGATTCGCTCCTCAGCCCACCTCAATGGCCTGCGCGCCATGGACCGCGGCCTCGAAAGATTCCTGGCCCAGACCCTGCACCAACAGGCCCAGCGCCAACGCGAAAGCACCCAGCCCCTCGAAGAATCCGAGCAAGGCTACCGCCTTCAGTTGGACGCGCCCGGCCTGAGCCGCGAACAACTCCAGGTGGACATCGAAGGCAGCGTGGTGCGCATCGAAAGCACAGCCGAAGCGCCGCGCCGCTATCGCTGGGCCTTCGAACTGCCGCAAGCGCTTGACGCCGCCACCAGCACGGCCCAATTGGTCAATGGGGTGCTCACCCTTCAACTCGGCAAGAAGGCACCACCCCCACCTCAAGGCACCCGGATCAACATCGGCTGACCTGCCCGAACGCCCCATCCCACAAGGCCCGTCAAGGGCCTTTTTTTTCGCCGCCCGCCACTGGGCAAGCCCTGCGTCACCCGACTTTGAGCACTGTCAATTTGATCGCTTGCAGCACTACGCTCGGACACCTCGATCACCCCTGGTATTTCGAGCACTTCGGTAGCAAGAATCACCTTTTGCATCTGGAAACCGACCGATCAATCTTTGGAAAATGAAAAACCCCACAGACCGTGAGGTGCTGCGGGGCAAAGACCGGCGTCGGCCGGTCGGGGAGGAATGGATCAGGCGGCCGTGGCAGACCGGGCTTCCGAGGCGGTCGACGGGCTCGCATCTCCCTCGTGCAGCAACTCACCCAGGAGCTTGGGCAGATCGGTGACGAGGTTGGGTTTGTAGACCAGCGGAATGTCGCGCAGCGCGAAGGCATAAGGGCGGCGCTGCTCCTCGTCCAGCGAGGTGACCACCACCAACTGGCTCCGGTTCAGCTCCGGGTGGGCGCGCAGGCTGGTCAGCAGCGTCGCACCATCAATGCCTGGCAGCAACAGGTCCAGCAGCAGCACATCGGGCTGCAACTGCCCGTACATGGCCAGGCCCACGATGCCATCGTCGGCCAAATGAAGCGATACCTCGGGAAAGTGCTGCTGCATCATCAGCGACACCAGGTTCTGGTAGTGGGCCGAATCCTCGATGAACAGCACCCGACGCGGGTTGGCCGGGCTGCCACGCTGGCTGCCACGGCGGCCAGCACGGCGATTGGCCAACCAGCGGTCCACCGAGACGCGGGAAATGCGTCGGTGTCCACCGGGGGTCTTCCAGGCCTCAAGTTCGCCCCGGTCCACCATCATCTGGACCGAACGGACTGCCATGCCCAATTCACGAGCCACCTCGATCGTGGTGCAGTGCTCACCAGCGGGAGGGACGGAGGAAAAATTGTTTTCGGAGCTCATGAATCAATTCTACCGAATTTGCCGAATAAATTGTCAAGTTCAACAAAGTGATAGTTGAAAAAATTAGTTTTTCAAGACCCACTAGCACTCTGGGCTGGCCCCTACTCACGCGTCGATGGCATCCAGCGGCCAACGGGGCCGCACATCAAAGCTGTAATCGCATCCCGCCTGGGCACGACCGGCCTGCAGGCGCATGGCCGCCGCCATGGCGATCATGGCGCCGTTGTCAGTGCACAAATGGAGTTCGGGGTAATGCACCCGCACCCGGGCCACCTGGCAGGCCGCATTCAGGCACTGGCGCAGTTCGCGGTTGGCGCCCACCCCGCCCGCCACCACCAGGCGGCGCAGACCGGTCTGGCGCAGGGCGGCCATCGACTTCTTCAGCAACACCTCAACAATGGCCGCCTGCGTGCTGGCCGCCAGGTCAGGCTTGCGCACGGCCAGGTCATCGCCCAGTTTGCGGGCCTGGGTCAGTACGGCGGTCTTCAGCCCCGCAAACGAAAAATCGAGATCACCGCTGTGCAGCAAGGGCCTGGGCAGCTTGAACGCGGCAGGGTCGCCGGCCTCGGCCAGGCGCGACAGCGCCGGCCCGCCCGGGTAGCCCAGGCCCATGAGCTTGGCCGACTTGTCGAAGGCCTCGCCCGCGGCATCGTCAATGGTCTCGCCCAGAATCTGGTATTCACCCACCGCATCCACCCGCATCAACTGGGTGTGACCGCCCGACACCAGCAAGGCCACAAAAGGGAACTCCGGCGGATCGGCACTCAGAAAGGGGGACAGCAGGTGGCCCTCCAGGTGGTGCACGCCCAACACCGGCCGGCCCAGCGCCGCACCGAGTGCGCAAGCCACGCCCGAACCCACCAACAAAGCCCCCGCCAGACCGGGCCCACGGGTGTAGGCCACCACATCCACCTCGGCCAGGCTGCGCCCGGCGCTCGCCAGCACCTGGGTCGCCAGCGGCAACACCCGCCGGATGTGGTCGCGGCTGGCCAATTCAGGCACCACGCCGCCATAGGCCTGATGCATCTCGATCTGGCTGTGCAGGGCATGGGCCTCCAGGCGCGGCACGCCCTGGGCACTGGCATGCACCAGGGCCACCCCTGTTTCATCACAGGAAGACTCGATGCCCAGAACCAGGCCAGGGGCCTGGCTGGGCGTGTGAGGGGCAAAAGGAGCAGTGGAGGCGGTCACGGACATGGGCAGACGGTTCAACTTCGGTGCCGCAGTGTAGGCCCTGGCGGCCTCGCCGGACCGACACAAAGGCCTTGCCCCCACCCACCCAGGGCCACGCAGACACCTCGGCAGGACCGATGAGACCGGGGATTGGTGCATCGCACAAAAGCAGTGCGGCGCACCGACTGGGGCCTTTGGCACGCACCAAGCCCGCACCTTGCGCACCGCCATGTGCCACTTGGCCGCCCAGCCAAGCCGGCCCAGAGGCCTAACGCCCTCTTTTTCGCCTGGCACACCCTTTGCTTAGAAGGTGCATGACCTCTCCGGGTCACACAGCGTATCAAGTCCAATGGCGGGCTTGATAGGCTGCCAGGACAAAGGCGTCCCCACCACGGCTGGCCCACAGGGCTCGGCTGCTGCGTGAGGACGCCTTTTTGCTTTGTACGTTCCGAATGACTTCAGCTTCAAGGAGTAGCCCATGACCGACCTGTTGAACACCCGCCTGAGCCGGCGCACCGTGCTGCAAACCGCTGCCGTGGCTGCCACCGGCCTGTCACCGGCACTGCGCTCGGTCGTCTATGCAGGCGGCTCCGACAAGCCAGAAAAGGAAGAAGTGAAGATCGGCTTCATCCCCCTCACCGACTGTGCCAGCGTGGTCATGGCCTCCGTGCTGGGCTTTGACAAGAAGTATGGCGTGAAGATCATCCCCAGCAAAGAAGCCAGTTGGGCCGGTGTGCGCGACAAGCTGGTCAATGGCGAACTGGATTTCGCCCACGTGCTGTATGGCCTGGTCTATGGCGTGCACCTGGGCGTGGGTGGTCCGAAGAAAGACATGGCCGTCCTGATGACGCTGAACAACAATGGCCAGGCGATCACGCTGTCCAAGAAGCTGGCCGACAAGGGCGCGGTCGACGCGGCCAGCCTGGCCAAGCTGATGGCCAGCGACAAGCGCGAATACACCTTTGCCCAGACCTTCCCCACCGGCACCCATGCGATGTGGCTGTATTACTGGCTCGCCTCGGCCGGCATCAACCCGCTGCAGGACGCCAAGGTCATCACCGTGCCTCCGCCCCAGATGGTGGCCAACATGCGCGTGGGCAACATGGACGGCTTCTGCGTGGGCGAACCCTGGGGCCACCGCGCCATCATGGACGGCATCGGCATCACGGCCGTCACCACCCAGGACATCTGGAAAGACCACCCCGAGAAGGTGCTGGGCACCACTGCCGAGTTCACCAAGAAGTACCCCAACACCTCGCGTGCCGTGATGATGGCCATCCTCGAGGCCAGCCAGTGGATCGATGCCAGCCTGCAGAACAAGCTGAAGATGGCCGAGACCATTGCCGACAAGTCCTACGTCAACACCAGTGTGGACGCCATCAACCAGCGCATCCTTGGCCGTTACCAGAACGGCCTGGGCAAGACCTGGGACGACCCCAACCACATGAAGTTTTTCAACGATGGTGCGGTCAACTTCCCCTACCTGTCCGATGGCATGTGGTTCCTGACCCAGCACAAGCGCTGGGGCCTGCTCAAGGACCACCCCGACTACCTGGCCGTGGCCAAGCAGATCAACCAGATCGACCTCTACAAACAGGCCGCCAGCGCCCTGAAGATCAACGTGCCTAAAGACCCCATGCGCAGCAGCAAGTTGATCGACGGCGTGGTCTGGGATGGCAAGGACCCCAAGAAATACGCCGAATCCTTCAAGGTTCACGCCTGAGCCTCCCCTGCGCCCCACCCACCCAACAGGAGCCCGCCATGGTCAGTGCCGTCTTCCACAACCCCGCCGAAATCCCCGCTTCGCAGGTGCCTGCCCCCAAGTCCTCTGCCGCTCAGGCCCCCGCCATGAAAAAAGCCGTCCCTGCCGCCCCGCGCCCTGCACGCCTGCCGTTTGACTGGCGCGCCTTCTGGCTGCGCGTGCTGCCACCGGTTTTTGGCCTGGGCCTGATGCTGGGCCTGTGGGCCATCGTGTCGATCACCACCGCCAGCGCCATCCCCTCGCCGGCCGACACCTTCAAGCAGGCCCTGGAGGTGTTCAGCGACCCGTTCTACAGCAAGGGCCCCAACGACCAGGGCGTGGGCTGGAACGTGCTGTTCTCCCTCAAGCGCGTGGCCATGGGCTTCGGCCTGGCCGCCTTGGTGGGCATCCCGGCCGGCTTTTTGATCGGTCGCTTTGAGTTCCTCTCGCGCATGTTCAACCCCTTGATCAGCCTGCTGCGCCCGGTGTCGCCGCTGGCCTGGCTGCCCATTGGCCTGCTGGTCTTCAAGGGCGCCAACCCGGCAGCCATCTGGACCATCTTCATCTGCTCGATCTGGCCCATGATCATCAACACCGCCGTGGGCGTGCAGCGCGTGCCGCAGGACTACATGAACGTGGCCCGCGTGCTCAAGCTGTCGGAGTGGAAGATCTTCACCAAGATCCTGTTCCCCTCGGTGCTGCCCTACATGCTGACCGGCGTGCGCCTGGCCGTGGGCACGGCCTGGCTGGTGATCGTGGCCGCTGAAATGCTGACCGGCGGCGTGGGCATCGGCTTCTGGGTCTGGGACGAGTGGAACAACCTCAACGTCAAGAACATCATCATTGCCATCTTCGTGATCGGCGGCGTGGGCCTGCTGCTGGAATACGCCCTGATCCGCATCGCCACGGCCTTCACCTTCGAAGAAGTCAAGAGCTGACCCACCCCGTCATCAAGGAACACGCCATGAACAGCGCCAAGTACATCGAGATCCAGGGTGTCGAACAGACTTTTCGCACCGCCAAAGGGGCCTTCCCTGCCCTGCGGGACATCCATCTCACCATCGCCAAAGGTGAATTCGTGGCCCTCATCGGCCACAGCGGCTGCGGCAAGTCCACCTTGCTCAACCTGATTGCCGGGCTGACCTCCCCCACCCAGGGCGCCATGCTGTGCGCCAACCGCGAAATCAAGGGCCCCGGCCCGGAGCGGGCGGTGGTGTTCCAGAACCACTCCCTGCTGCCCTGGCTCACCTGCCACGAGAACATCCACCTGGCCGTGGAGCGCGTCTTCGGCCAGCGCGAAAGCAAGGCCCAGCTCAAGGCCCGCACTGAAGCGGCCCTGGCCCTGGTCGGGCTGAGTGCGGCGGCGCAAAAGCGCCCGGGCGAAATCTCGGGTGGCATGAAACAGCGCGTGGGCATCGCCCGTGCCCTGTCCATGGAGCCCCAGGTGCTGCTGATGGACGAGCCCTTTGGCGCCCTCGATGCCCTCACCCGGGCCAAGCTGCAGGACGAACTGCTGGACATCGTGGCCGAGACCCAGGCCACCGTGGTGATGGTGACCCACGACGTGGACGAAGCCGTGCTGCTGTCCGACAAGATCGTGATGATGACCAACGGCCCGGCCGCCACCATCGGCGAGGTCCTGAGGGTTGACCTGCCCCGCCCCCGCTCGCGTGTTGCGCTGGCTGAAAGCACTCAGTACCTGGGCTACCGCAAGGCCGTGATTGATTTCCTCTACACCCGTCAGGCCCACGTCGAAAAGACCGCCGCCTGAGCCGCGCCCCCTCACACGGCGCCCCTCCCGGCCCTGCGCCGTCGAGGGGCGTTTTTCATAGACGGCCCCGTCCCTGGGCGGGCATGCACCAAGTCGACGGCCTCTGCCCTTCAAAGCGAGTCCGCTGCACCAAACCCAGGCAAAAAGACCGAGTCCAAGCCATTTCCAAGGCCTGTTTTGGCGGCACGGAGTTTGCTTGAATCAAGGCATCGGCCCCACAAGGCTGTCAGGGGCTGTGGCGTGACGATGCACCGCAGCCCCTCAGGACACAGGCGTCCCCACCGTTGGCTTCTTTCTCAGAAAGCCATCCGGTGCGGACGCCTTTTTTGTTTTCCGCCATGCCCTCGGGGCCGCAAAGACACCCATGTTCAATTTCCGAGAGTTCCACCGCGCAGGTCACAGCCCCACGCTCTGGTCAGCCTTCCTGTACTTTGGCTTTTCCTTTGCCATCTGGTCCATCAACGGTGCCATGGCGCCCTTCATCACCGAGGCGCTGCAACTCAGTCCCACGCAAAAGGGCCTGATGCTGTCCATCCCGATCTTTGCCGGGGCCTTCATGCGCTTTCCGCTGGGTCTGATGGCGCAGTACATCGGACGCAAAAACGCCACCCTGGTCGAAATGGGCGGCATCAGCCTGAGCATGGCCTACGGCTACTTCTTCGTGCAAAGCTTCAACGACCTGCTGGCCATGGGCGTGCTGCTGGGGGTGGCCGGCGCCAGCTTCGGCGTGGCCATGTCACTGGGCTCGGGTTCGTTCCCGCCCCGCTACAAGGGCCTGGCCATGGGCATCGTGGGTGCCGGCAACGTCGGCACGGCCTTCGCAGCGCTGCTGGCGCCAGTGCTGGCACAGAACTTCGGCTGGCAGACGGTGTATGGCATCGCCGCGCTGAGCGTGGCCATTCCGGCGGCCGTGATGGTGGTCTTTGCCAAAGAGCCGGCCGACCTGTCGCCCCACACCACGCTGCGCGAGCACCTGTCCTGCCTGTACGAAAAAGACGGCTGGGCGTTCAGCCTGATCTATGCCGTCACCTTCGGCGGTTTCGTGGGCCTGTCGGCCTTTCTGCCCAGCTATTTCTACGAACAATTCGGGGTCAGCAAAGTTCAGGCTGGCCAGCTCACCATGCTCGCTGCCTTCCTGGGCGCAGCACTGCGGGTCATGGGGGGCTGGCTGTCTGATCTTTGGGGCGGCGTGAACACCCTGACGGGGGTGCTGGTCGTCACCGCCGCCAGCCTGCTGCTGGCAGGCTTCGCCCAAGGCTCGCTGCCGGTCACGGTGCTGCTGTTTCTGGTCTGTTTCTCGGCCCTGGGCGCGGGCAATGGCGCGCTGTTCCAGCTGGTACCCCTGCGCTGGCCGCTGACCACCGCGGTGGCGGGCTCCATGATCGGCGAACTCGGCGCACTGGGCGGCGGCCTGGTGCCCAATCTGATGGGCTTCTCCAAGCAGTACACCGGCTCTTACCTGCTCGGCTTCGCCTGCTTTGCCGCCTGTGCCGTGGCGGTGCTGCTGCTGTTGCGCGTGATGCAGATCCGCTGGACCCGCACCTGGGCCGAAAAAGGCGGTCGCGCCCGCCACTGAAGGCGCCCCCAACCCAACGGACACCGTCCGTCTGGCCCGCCCGGCAGATGCAAGTGTTTGGTGCGGCTCAGTGCGGCAGGAACAGCAGGCAATAAACCAGCGCTGCATTGAACAACACGCTGACCACCAGGGCGATTTTCCAGACCGCCGCAGGGTCGCGCTGGATCAAGGGCGTTGCCACCGGCGCACTCAGGGGGCGAGACGCACCGCGCTCCAGCGCCAGCAGCATCTCCTCGGCGGTCTCGAAGCGTTGTGCGCGCTGTCGCGCCACGGCCTTCAGGGCGACATGGTCGAGCCAGATCGGCACCTGGGGATTGTGTCGGCTGGGTGGCTGCGGATCGCGGTGGTAGCGCCCACTCTGGTAGGGCAGCACCTCGCCATACGGCAAGCGGCCCAGGCTGAGCAGTTGATACAGCGTCACGCCCAGCGCATACAGGTCGCTGCCGGCATCGGGCAACTGCGCCTTGTGGCCCGCCTGGCCATGTCCGGCCCACTGCTCAGGGTTCATGTAGCTGGGTGTACCGGCATGCAGCTCACGCGTGGCCGCCGGCTCACGCCCGCTCAAGGCCACGCCCAGGTCCAGCAGGCGCAGCACGCCGTCGTCACCCAGGTGCAGGTTGTCGGGCTTCACATCCCGGTGCACCACCCCTTGCCGGTGCAACACCGCCAGCGTGCGCAAGGCCTGGGTGACCAGGTTGAGCACCTGGGCCAGGGGCAGGGCCGCCTGCCGCTGCAGCAAGGCCCCCAGGGTCTCGCCGTCGTACCAGTCGTACAGCAAGTAAAAGCCGCTGGCCGCAGCCGCCCCTTGCGGTGGCCAGTCATGGAGCCGGGCCAGGTGTCCCGCGGCACTGCCGCCCTGCATGCGGCGCGCCACCCAAGCCTCGTGAGCCAGGGTCTGGCGCTCTTCGGGGTCGTGCGCACGCTGGGGGTGCAGCGACTTCAGGGCATAGCAGCGCTGCGTCAACGGATCGCGCACCTGGTAGAGACGGTGAATGCCGCTGTCAGCCACCAGTGCCAGCACCTCCAGCCCATCCACCCCATCGCCCACCTTGAGCAAAGGCAGCACCGGCTGTTGCAAGGCGTGGCGAGCCTCGTCCTGCAGCGTGGCTTCCAGCGCCCCCTGCACCCGCACCACCGCCGCCGTCAGGTTGTCGTCACTGCCGCTGCGCAGCGCGGCCTTGACCAGCGCCTCACACAGGGCCTGGGGCGCCAGTCCCTGCGCCAACAACGCCAGAATGTCGCGGCCCGGCAGGCTGCCATGCACCCCATCGGACAGCAGCACGAAGGTATCGCCACTTTGCAGATCGCCCTGGCTGTAATCGACCAGCAAACGATCCTCCAGCCCCACGGCCCGGGTCAGCTGGTGGGCGAAGTCGGTGTGCGGCATCACATGATCGACCGTGAGTTGCTGCATCTCGCCATCGCGCACCAGGTAGGCCCGGGTGTCGCCGACATGGGCCACGGTATAGGTCTGCCCGCGCAGCACCAGAGCGGTGAGCGTGGTCAGGCCCAGCGCGGGCTGACGGCGCCGGTTGATGCCCGCCAACCAAGCGTTCTGCGCGCTGATGACGCGGTCCAGGGCCACCGTGGTGTCCCAGGTTTCGGGGGTCCCGAAATAGTCGCGCACCAGCGTCGTCACGGTGGTCTGAGCCGCCTCGCGGCCAAAGCCCCCGGTGCTCACGCCGTCGGCAATCGCGGCAATCGCCCCACGGGCCTGCTCGTGACCCTGGCCACTGACCAGTGCCGCGAAATCCTCGTTCTCGGACTTGCGTCCAGGCAGCGAGACAAAACCAAATTCGAGATCAAAACTCATGCACCAGCGGAAAGCAGGTTCCATGCCCGAAGCTGGTGCGCTGCGCTGCCCATCCAGCACCTGTCCGGGTGGTGCACCGCACCAATTTCGCGCACC
Organism: Curvibacter sp. EU05-FHT14A10; assembly: GCF_058791075.1. Lineage (NCBI taxonomy): Bacteria > Pseudomonadati > Pseudomonadota > Betaproteobacteria > Burkholderiales > Comamonadaceae > Curvibacter > Curvibacter sp. EU05-FHT14A10. The sequence continues at coordinate 326,583 of NZ_JBYTDE010000007.1, read as the reverse complement.
AGGGCGCTTCGCAGCCCCAGCGGGCGCCGTTCGCCCTGGCACAGCCATTGCTTGACACCCCCAACGGCCTCAGGGCCGCCGGGTGGATCCCTTGCAATGGCGCAGGGGTCGACCCGGGACGAAGGCGTCCCCACATGCAGTCTCGCACCCCCGAGGCCGCATCGTGTGGACGCCTTTTTTGTTTTCCGGACCGACTGGCTCGCCAGCCCGGCCCCAAGCGACGGAGCATGACGATGAAAAAACTCAAGCTGGTGATGGTCGGCAATGGCATGGCCGGTGTGCGCACGATCGAAGAGCTGCTGAAGATCGACCCCTCGCTGTACGAGATCACGATCTTTGGTGCCGAGCCGCACCCCAACTACAACCGCATCCTGTTGTCGCCTGTTCTGGCGGGTGAGCAGACGCTGGAGGAAATCGTCCTCAACCCCTACGACTGGTACCGGGACAACGACATCACCCTGCACACCGGCAAGAAGGTGGTGCAGATCGACCGCATCCGGCGTGTGGTGCGGGCCGATGACGGCACCGAGGCGGCCTACGACCGCCTGCTGCTGTGCACAGGCTCCACCCCCTTCATGCTCCCGGTTCCGGGCAAGGACTTGCAGGGCGTGATTGCCTACCGCGACATCCACGACACCAACACCATGATCGAAACCGCCACCACGCACCGCCATGCAGTGGTCATCGGCGGCGGCCTGCTGGGCCTGGAAGCGGCCAACGGCCTGATGCTGCGCGGCATGAGCGTGACGGTGGTGCATGTGAACGCCTGGCTGATGGAACGCCAGCTCGACGACGTGGCTGGCCGACTGCTGCAGAAGTCGCTGGAGCAACGCGGCCTGCAGTTCCGCATCGGTGCCCAGACCCAGGCCTTGATCGGCGGCGCCGACGGTCGCGTCCAGGCCGTGCGCTTCAAGGACGGCAGCGAGGTGGCGGCCGATCTGGTGGTGATGGCCGTGGGGATCCGACCCAACACCGAGTTGGCCGAACAGGCCGGCCTGCTGGTGAACCGGGGCATCGTGGTCAGCGACACGATGCAGACCGTGACCGACCCCCGCATCTGGTCGGTGGGCGAGTGCGCCGCCCACCGGGGCACCGCCTACGGACTGGTGGCACCGCTGTTCGAACAGGCCAAGGTGGCAGCCAACCACCTGGCCGAGTTCGGCATCGCGCGCTACCAGGGCTCACTCACCTCGACCAAACTCAAGGTGACCGGCATCGATCTGTTCTCGGCCGGCGAGTTCATGGGCGGCGAAGGCACCGAGGAAATCGTGATGAGCGACCCCTATGCCGGGGTCTACAAAAAGCTGGTCATCAAGAACGACAAGCTGATCGGCGCCTGCCTGTATGGCGACACGGTGGACGGCAGTTGGTATTTCAAGCTGTTGCGCGATGGCCGCAGCGTGGCCGACATCCGCGACAAGCTGATGTTCGGTGAATCCAACATCGGCGATGTGGGCCACGAAGGCCACAGCAAGGCGGCGGCCATGCCCGACGAGGCCGAGGTCTGCGGCTGCAACGGCGTCAGCAAGGGCGCCATTTGCAAGGCCATCAAGGAAAAAGGCCTGTTCACACTCGAAGAGGTGCGCAAACACACCAAGGCCAGCGCCAGCTGCGGCTCGTGCACCGGCCTGGTCGAGCAACTGCTGATGTTCACGGCGGGCGGCGACTACTCGGCCACCCCCAAGACCAAAGCCATGTGCGGCTGCACCGAGCACGGCCATCAGGCCGTGCGCGAGGCCATCGTGAAAGACAAGCTGCTGACGATTGCCGACGTGTTCCGCGTCATGGACTGGAAGACCCCCAACGGCTGCGCGAGCTGCCGCCCTGCAGTCAACTACTACCTGATCAGCAGCTGGCCCAAAGAGGCCCGCGACGACCCGCAAAGCCGCTTCATCAACGAACGCAGCCACGCCAACATCCAGAAGGACGGCACCTACAGCGTGATCCCGCGCATGTGGGGTGGCGAAACCACGGCCGATGAGCTGCGCCGCATTGCCGACGTGGTCGACAAGTACAAGATCCCCACCGTCAAGGTGACCGGCGGCCAGCGCATCGACCTGCTGGGCGTGAAGAAGGAAGACCTGGTCAACGTCTGGAAAGACATCGGCATGCCCAGCGGCCACGCCTATGCCAAGGCCTTGCGCACTGTGAAGACCTGCGTGGGCAGTGAGTGGTGTCGCATGGGCACCCAGGACAGCACCCAGATGGGCAAGGACCTGGAACGCGCCATGTGGCGCATGTATGCCCCGCACAAGGTCAAGTTTGCCGTCTCGGGCTGCCCGCGCAATTGCGCCGAAGCCGGCATCAAGGACGTGGGCATCATCGGTGTGGACAGCGGCTGGGAGATGTACATCGCCGGCAATGGCGGCATCAAGACCGAGGTGGCGCACTTCTTCACCAAACTCAAGACCGCCGCCGAGGTGCTTGAATACACGGGCGCCTTCATGCAGCTCTACCGCGAAGAAGGCTGGTACCTGGAGCGCACCGTGCACTACGTGGGCCGGGTCGGTCTGGACCACGTGAAAAAACGCATCCTGGACGATGCCGCCGGCCGCCTGGCTCTGTGGGAGCGCCTGCAATTTGCCCTCGACGGCGAACCCGACCCTTGGTTCGAGTTCGATCGTGCCGAGGTGGACACCCGCCAATTCAACGCCCTCAAGGCCTGAAACCCCACCGGATGAACACCATGGCTCTGCAACGCCGACACCTGCTGGGCCTGGCCGCCTGCTGGGCGAGCCTCGCCCGGGCCCAGGTCGATCTGGCCGATGCCATCAACATGGCGGGGCGCCAGCGCATGCTCTCGCAGCGCATGGTCAAGGCCTGGCTGGCCCTGGCCGCCCAGGCGCCCACACCCACGGCTCAGCAAGTGTTGAGCCAGTCGATGGCCTTGTTCGAGCGCCAGCATGAACAACTCAAGGCCTACGCGCCCAGCACGCCGATCCGCAACACCTATGCGGCCCTGGATCCGGCCTGGCAGGCCTTGCGCGACGCGCTGTCTACCCCACCCGAGGCCCGCCGGGCCAATGCCCTGCTGCAAGCCGATGCCCAGGTCCTGGCGCTGGCCCAGCAAGGCACCGCCCAGCTCGAAGCGACCTCGACCCGCCCCGCCGGCCCCCTGGTGAACCTGGCCGGGCGCCAACGCATGTTGTCGCAGCGACTGGCCAAGTTCTACCTGGCCGGCGTGCTGCAGGTCGACCCGGCCGCCGCGGCCACCGAAATGGCCCGGGCCCGCAGCGAATTCCTGCAGGCGCAAGACACCCTGCACAAAGCCCCCGAAACCTCTGCCCGCATCGCCGATGAACTGGCACTGGCAGACGGCCAGTGGGTGTTCTTTGACGCTGCACTGAAAAAAATCAGCTCGGCCACCCCTGGCAGCAAGCCGCTGTCGGAGCTGTTCGTGGCGAGCGAAAACCTGCTCTCGGTGATGGACCGCGTCACCGGGTTGTATGCGGCCCTCAGGGCCTGAACGGAGAACAAGATGAGCCTCTGGAAACCCATCTGCCGCGTGGACGAGATTCCCGCACTGGGCGCACGCCGCGTGAGCCGCGATCATGGCCTGGAGGTGGCGCTGTTCCGCAACGACCAAGACGAGGTCTTCGCGTTGCTCGATCGTTGCCCCCACAAGGGCGGCCCGCTGTCACAGGGCATCGTCTTCGGCCGCAGCGTGGCCTGCCCGTTGCACAACTGGACCATCGGGCTGGCCGATGGCCAGGCCCAGGCCCCCGACGTGGGTTGCACGCCGCGTTTCGCCGTGCTGGTGCAAGACGGGCTGGTCCACCTCGATACCGAGGAACTGCTGCACCATGCCACCGAGCTGCAGCGCCCCCAGGCAGGCCCGGCCTGCCGTCAACCCCTGGACGGAGGCCCCCAGCCATGACCCCAGTCCCCCAGGCGCTCCTCCAGGAAACCCGCTCCACCTGCCCGTACTGCGGCGTGGGTTGTGGCGTGATCATCGAAACCCGGGGCCAGGCCATCACCGGCGTGCGCGGCGACCCGGCCCACCCGGCCAACTTCGGCCGCCTGTGCACCAAGGGCTCCACCCTGCACCTCACGGCCAGCGCCGACATCACCCGCCAGACCCGCCTGCTGCAACCGCTGCAGCGCCTGGAGCGGCGTGGCCCGACCCAGCCCCTGGCCTGGGATGCCGCCCTGGACCTGGCGGCCGACCGTCTCAGCCGCATCGTGCGCGAACACGGGCCGGACGCCCTGGGCTTCTACCTGTCGGGCCAGTTGCTGACCGAGGACTACTACGTCTTCAACAAGCTGGCCAAGGGCCTGTTGGGCACCAACAACCTCGACACCAACTCACGCCTGTGCATGAGCAGCGCCGTGGCCGGCTACAAGGCCACCCTGGGAGCCGATGCCCCACCGGCCAGCTATGCCGATTTCGACCACGCCGACTGCCTCTTCATCGCCGGCAGCAACACCGCCTGGGCCCACCCGATCGCGTTCCGCCGCATCGAAGACGCCAAGCGGGCCCGCCCCGGGCTGAAGATCGTGGTGGTCGACCCGCGGCGCACCGACACCGTCGAACTGGCCGACCTGCACCTGGCCATCCAGCCGGGCACGGACGTGATGCTGTTCCACGGCATGCTGCACATCATGCTGTGGGAGGGCTGGACGCAGCCGGCCTACATCGCCGCCCACACCAGCGGCTTCGAAGCGCTGAAGACCCTGGTGCGCGACTGCACACCCGAGCGGGTGGCCCAGGTCTGCGGCATTGCGCCGCAAGACCTGCACGAGGCCGCCCGCCTGTTCGCTACCTCGCCCGCCACGCTGAGCCTCTACTGCCAAGGCCTGAACCAGTCCAGCAGCGGCACCGCCAAGAACGCCGCCCTGATCAACCTGCACCTGGCCACCGGCCAGATCGGACGCCCGGGGGCGGCCCCGTTCTCACTGACCGGCCAGCCCAATGCCATGGGCGGGCGCGAGGTGGGCGGCCTGGCCAATCTGCTGAGCGCGCACCGCGACATGGCCAACCCGCAGCACCGCGCCGAAGTCGCGGCCCACTGGGGCGTGGAGCAGGTGCCCGCCACCCCGGGCAAGAGCGCGGTCGAGATGTTCGAGGCCGCCGCCGACGGCCAGATCAAGGCCTTGTGGATCGCCTGCACCAACCCCGCCCAATCGATGCCGGACCAGGCCACGGTGCGCCGCGCCCTGCAGCGCGCCGAATTCGTGGTGCTGCAGGAGGCTTTTGCCACCACCGCCACCGCCGAATTCGCCGACCTGCTGCTACCCGCCACCACCTGGGGCGAAAAACTGGGCACCGTGACCAACAGCGAGCGCCGCATCAGCCGCGTGCGCGCCGCCCTGCCCCCGGCCGGCGAGGCCCGTCACGACTGGGCCATCGGCGTGCAGCTGGCCCAGCGCCTGGAAGCCCGGCTGCGCCCTGGCCAGGCCACGCTGTTCCCCTACCCCACGGAAGCGCCGGAGGCCGGGGTGCAAGCCATCTGGTGCGAACACCGCGAATCGACCCGGGGCCGCGACCTGGACATCACGGGTCTGAGCTACGAGCTGCTCGACAGCCTGGGTCCCCAGCAATGGCCCATGCCCGCCGGGGCGGCCACCGGCAAAACGCGGCTGTATGAAGATGGCGTGTTCCCGACCCCCGATGGCCGGGCCCGTTTCAGCGCCACCCCTTACCAGCCGGTGGCCGAAAGCCGCGATGCGCGCTACCCGTTCTCGCTCAACACCGGCCGCCTGCGTGACCAGTGGCACGGCATGAGCCGCACCGGCACCCTGGGCCGCTTGTTCGGCCACGTGCCCGAGCCCGCGATCCAACTCCATCCCCAAGACATGTCCCGCCGCCAGTGGCAGGAGGGCGATCTGGTGACGGTGCAATCACGGCGTGGCGCCATCGTGCTGCCCGTGCAGGCCAGCAGCGAGGTCGGGCTCAACCAGGCCTACATCGCCATGCATTGGGGCGCCGAATTTCTGAGCGGCTGCTCGGCCACGGGCGAGCCGCTGGCCGGCGTCAACGCGCTGATGCCCAGCACCTTCTGCCCAAGCTCCAAGCAGCCCGAACTCAAACACGCGGCCGTGCGCATCAGCAAGGCGGAGCTGCCCTGGTCCCTGGTGGCCATGGCCTGGTTGCCGACCGGCGAGGCCCTTGCGGCGCGCGAGAAGCTGAAGCCCCTGATGGGCGCCTTTGCCTTCAGCACCTGCGTCCCCTTTGGCCGGGCGGATGCGCTGGGCGGTACCACGGCGCCCACCACCGGCGTGCTGTTCCGGGCCGCTGCGCCCGAGGCCCCCCCCGCCGAAGTGCTGGTGCAGATCGAAACCCTGTTGGGCCTGCAAAACGAAGACTCGCTGCACTACGTCGATCTGCGGCGCGGCCAGCGCCGCACCGTGCGGGTGGAGCCCCAGGGTGACGACACCCGCATCACCGGCCTGCTGCTGGGTGGCGACACCCGCGCCGAAGTGTGGCTGCGCACGCTGCTGCAGGAGGACCTGCCCGCGCGGGCCTATGGGCGGCTGCTGTTGCTGCCGGGTGCCGAAGCGCCGGTGGCCGTGGTGAGCAAAGGGCGGACCGTGTGCAGTTGCGTGGGGGTGACCGACCAGGCCATCGAGGCCGCGCTGGCGGGCTGCCAGGGCCAGGAGGAGGAGCGACTGGGCCAGCTTCAGGGAGCGCTGAAATGTGGCACGAATTGTGGTTCATGTGTTCCAGAGCTCAAGCGCATGGTGCGATTGATCAAGCCGGTGACGGGCTGAGACCCATCCAGGTGTGGCGATGCAGAAGCCGCACCAAAGTTGGGCATATAGCGGAAAGTCAGAAGGCTTCAGGGACAATGCGCGGCTCTGTTTCAACAGACCTTCCAAAACAAGCAGACCACGACATGGCAATCAGTCAGTACATCAAGGAAATTGGCCGCGGCAAAGAGGGTGCACGCCCCCTGAGCCGGGAGCAGGCGGCCGACCTCATGGGCCAGCTGCTGGACGGCACGGTGACCGATCTGGAAATCGGCGCGTTCTGCCTGGCCATGCGCATCAAGGGTGAATCCCCCGAAGAGATGGCCGGGTTTCTCGATGCCACCCACGCCCGCATGACCCGCATGCCCGCCACCCTCAAACCGATGGTGGTGCTGCCCAGTTACAACGGTGCGCGCAAGCTGCCCGTGCTCACCCCGCTGCTGGCCTTGCTGCTGGCGCGCCGGGGCGCCAGCGTGCTGGTGCATGGCACCCCGACCGAAGAGGCCCGCGTGCCGGCCGCCGCGGTGCTGTCGGCCCTCGGCACCCCGTCGCTGGTGGCCGTGCGCCCCCTCAAGGCTGGCGAACTGGTCTACGCACCCACCGGCCTGTTGCTGCCGGGCCTGAAGCGACTGCTGGAGGTGCGCCGGGCCGTGGGTTTGCGCAATTCAGCACACAGCATGGTCAAGCTGATGAGCCCTTGCCAGGGCCCGAGTGTGCTGGTCAGCAGCTACACCCACCCGGAGTACGCCGAGTCCATGGCGGCCACGCTGGCCCTGACCGGTCAGCGCGCCCTGCTGCTGCGCGGCACCGAGGGCGAGGTGGTGGCCGACCCGCGCCGCACCCCCGAGATGACCGCCTACATGGAAGGCCAGGCCTACCCCTGGCAAGCGGCCCAGCAGGGTCCCCTGGCCACTCTGCCCGAGTTGCCCCGTGACATCAGCGCGGCCTCCACCGCCAACTACATTCAACTGGTGCTGGCAGGCAAGCTGCCGGTACCCACCCCCATCGCACGCCAGGTCGAACACATCCTGCGCCTTGTGGAGCACCCATGACCAACACCCTCACCCCGGACCCCCGGTCCTCATCGGCCCGACAAGGCCACTGCACCCTGGTGGGCGCCGGCCCGGGCGACCCCGAACTGCTCACACTCAAGGCCGTCAAGGCGCTGCAGCGTGCCACCGTGTTGCTGGTGGACGACCTGGTCAGCGACGAGATCGTGGCCCTGGCCTCACCCCAGGCCCGCGTGGTCTATGTGGGCAAGCGCGGCGGCTGCAAGTCGACCCCGCAGGCTTTCATCGAGAAGCTGATGATCACCGCGGTGCACGAAGGCGAGCAGGTGGTGCGTCTCAAAGGGGGCGACCCCTTCATCTTTGGCCGTGGCGGTGAAGAGGTCGAGCACCTGCGTGCCGCCGGCATCGAGGTCAGCGTGGTCAACGGCATCACCTCGGGCCTGGCCGCCGTGACCTCGCTGGGCGTGCCCCTGACCCACCGCGAACACGCCCATGGGGTGGTGTTCGTCACCGGCCACGCCAAGCCCGGCGACAGCGGTACCGACTGGCCCGCGCTGGCGGCCACCGCCCACAGCGCCCGCCTCACGCTGGTGATCTACATGGGCGTGAGCGGGGCCGAGCGCATTCAGCAAGAGCTGCTGCAAGGCCTGCCCGGCCACACCCCGGTGGCCATCGTGCAACGGGCCAGCCTGCCCACGCAGCGCCATGCCATCACCACGCTGGCGCAGTTGTGCCACACGCTGCAAACCGAACAGTTGGGCAGCCCTTCGGTGATCGTGGTGGGTGACGTGATCGGTGGGGTGCATGCCCTGAGCACCAGCCCCTCAGTGCCCGCCGACGTCGACGCCATGCGCGAGCGCACCGGCACGCTTTGAGAACGACGGACACGTCCAGGACCGACCGGGAGAGGCACCAGGACTGACTTGGCGCTGACAATTCTGGCCCGGCATTTGCTTCGTGTCAGGCGTGTTCACCAGGGAAAGAGAGTCCACATGACTGCATTGGCACGACACCCGGCCTCGGCCTACCCGCAGGCCCTGCCCAGGAGCATCAGCGCGGCCAGCCAACCCAGGGAAGGCGACATCTCCCTGGTCAACATGGCCGCCCGCCAACGCATGTTGTCGCAGCGCATGATCCTGCAGACCGTGCTGGCCGCCCAAGGCCATGCCGGACAACTGGCCGCCGCGCGCAAATCGCTGGAACTGTTCACCACCAGCCAGCAACACCTGCGTGAAACCGGCCGTGCCCTGCCCGCCGAGCAGGCCCAGGTCATTCTGCGGGCCTACGAGGGCCCCAACGGGGCAGGGCAGACCATCGACACCTTCATCGCGCAACTCCGGACCACCCAGGACCAGATCGAGCGACAAGACCGCCGGGTGAGCGAGACCCTGGCCTCGCTGGTGGACAGCACCGATCAGGTGCTCGATGCCCTGAACCGGGCGACCACCGCCTTCGACCAGGTCACGGCCGCCCAATCGCAGGCCATGATGCGCGAACTGACCGGCATCGTGGCCTCGATCCAGACCGTGGCCCGGGAAGCCAAGGTGGTGAGCTTCAATGCCCAGGTCATGGCGGCACGGGCTGGCCAGCACGGCCGCGAATTCGCCGTGGTGGCCAACGTGCTGTCAGGCATCACGGCCGAAATCGACGGCCTGTCGCTCAAGGCCGTGTCCCTGGCCGGGCGGCAAGGCGTCAAACATTGAGATTGAAGCCCTGCGGGTGCAGGTTCACCCGCCCGCAAAACCGCCCGCAACCCAGGCGCCTGCCAAGCCACACCCAACCCGCCAACCCCACTCAGCCAGCCAGAACACCACTCCGGCCCCCAACAGCCGCCGTTCAAGCCGGCTCCAGGCTTGGCGCCCTCCCTGAGGGGCCAGCCTGCGCCAACCCAGCATCAGCCAGGCCCCCAGCAGCAGCGGCAACAGCCCGGGCTGAGCCTGCCAGGCGCCAGACCAGTCGCCCTGGCCCAGGGCGTGGACCAGGTGCGTGCCCCCACACAGCGGGCATGGGCAACCCGTGAGGGCCTTGAAAGCACAGACCGGCAAGGCCTCGCCATGCAACAGCACCTGGCTCAAGCCGCCAGCCACCGGCCACGCCCCCAGCCAGAGCAGGCCGGGCGCCCAACGCTGCAGACCCGCTTCAAAAGTCATCACAGCGCCAGGATCACCCGGGGATCCCCCGACAACTGACGCGCCATGTGATACGCCCCCAGGTAGGCCAGGGGCAGCGTCAGGACCACGCCCACCCCGCACAGCAGCGCCCCGATGCCGGCCAGTACCGAGATCAGGAAGCTGCAGATCAAGGCCATGAACAGGTTGGGCCGAAGCTGGCTCCAGGCCGTCTTGATCGCCTGGATGGCGTCCTTCTCGCCCTCGGCCACTTCATGCAGCGCCAGGGGCACCAGCGGCAGCAGCAGCAGGCCCGGCAGCACACAGAAACAAAAGCCCACAGCCACCAGGATGCCGGCCAGCAGGGCCGCCAGCAAGGCAGGCCCGAAGTCGTCGAAGCCCCTGAACACATCGGTGAAGCTGATGGGCTGCCCGGCCTCCTCGGCACGCATCATGCGCATGTAGCCCACCATCAATGGGCCGGTCAGCAAGCCGAAAAACAGGTTGCCGATGGCCGTGACCAGCACCGTGGCCACGATGTGGGTGAGCATGTTCTTGCGGTACTGGGCCCAGGCCGCGCCCAGGCAGTCGCCGATGTTCAGAGTCGCCATGAAGTTCCCTCCGGTTTTTGAGATGTAAATCCCCATTCTCCTGATCGCCGCCCGCTTGCCAAGCGCCTTCACGCGGCCCTGCGGCACCTGGCTGACGATAATCAAGCCTTTTGCCGCGGGGTGAGCGCCCCGTGTTGCCCTGGAGCCTGGTTTGAATGTCGATGCCGTGATTGTGGGAGCCGGGGCCGCCGGCCTGTTTTGTGCCGGCGTGGCCGCGCAGCGCGGGCTGCGCGTGCTGCTGGTGGACCATGCCGAGAAGGTGGCCGAGAAAATCCGCATCTCAGGTGGCGGCCGCTGCAACTTCACCAACCGCGAAGCCAGCCCGGCCAACTTCCTGGGCGCCAACCCGCACTTCTGCCGCAGCGCCCTGAGCCGCTTCACCCCGCAAGACTTTGTCGCCCTGGTCAAACGCCACGACATCCCTTTCCACGAAAAGCACAAGGGCCAGCTGTTCTGCGATCGCTCGGCCGAGGACATCATCCAGATGCTGTTGCGCGAATGCGAGGCGGGGGCTGCTGGTGGCAGCGTCACCCGCTGGCAAGGCTGTGGCGTGAAGGCCGTGCGCTGCACCGAAGGCAGCACGGGCACCGTCTACGAGATCGACACCGATCAGGGCACGGTGCGCAGCCCCAGCCTGGTGATGGCCACGGGTGGCCTGTCCATCCCCAAGATCGGCGCCACCGATTTCGGCTACCGGGTGGCCCGCCAGTTCGGCCTGCGCCTGGTCGAACAGCGACCGGGCCTGGTGCCCCTCACCTTTGACGGTGCCGCCTGGCAACCGTATGCCCAGTTGGCCGGGCTGGCCCTGCCGGTGGCCATGGAGACGGGCAGCAAGAAGAGCCGCGGGCATTTTCTGGAAGACCTGCTGTTCACCCACCGCGGCCTGTCAGGCCCGGCAGTGTTGCAGATTTCAAGCTACTGGCAGGCCGGCACGCCCATCCGCATCAACCTGATGCCCGAGTTGGACCTGCCCGAAACCCTGGCCCGCGCCAAGGCCGTGTCGCGCAAGCTGCTGGTCAATGAACTGGCGCACAGCCTGCCCAGCCGACTGGCGGAGGCCTGGGTGCAGCAGGACCCGGCCCTGCAGCGGCCTTGCAACGAGGTGACCGACAAGGCCCTGCACACCCTGACCGAGCGCCTGTCGCGCTGGGAGCTGATCCCCACCGGCACCGAAGGCTACAAAAAGGCCGAGGTCACCCTGGGTGGCGTGGACACGCGCGATCTGTCGCAGCAGACCCTGGAATCCAAGCAGCCCGGCCTGTATTTCATTGGCGAGGTGGTGGATGTGACGGGCTGGCTGGGGGGCTACAACTTCCAGTGGGCCTGGGCCAGCGCGCATGCCTGCGCCCAGGGCCTGGCGGCCCGGGCGGGGCTGATGTGAGCGCTGTCTGAGGCCTGGATGCACAAAAATCTTGTTTGCGCAAGCCAGAACGCTATAATCGCAGGCTTTGCTGGCAAATGCCCCGCCGGCCTGATCAATTTTTTAGGCGGGGAACCTCGCTTGTGGGCCCGATCTTCCCCGAGCACCTCATTGGAAAACATTACGTAATGACCACCATCCGTGTTAAAGAAAACGAGCCCTTCGACGTCGCACTGCGTCGTTTCAAGCGCACCATCGAAAAACTGGGTCTGCTGACCGACTTGCGCGCCCGCGAGTTCTATGAAAAGCCGACCGCTGAACGCAAGCGCAAGAAGGCTGCTGCCGTGAAGCGCCACTACAAGCGCGTTCGCAGCATGCAACTGCCCAAGAAGCTGTACTGATCGCAGCCCGCCTGCTGGTTCACAGCAGTCGACACAACCCGCGCTCGGGACGCCAGGCGCGGGTTTTTGCATTCTGAAACCCAATTTCGAACGGAGAACACCATGTCCCTCAAGGAACAGATCACCGAAGACATGAAGGCCGCCATGCGCGCCAAGGACTCGGAGCGCCTGGGCACGATCCGCCTGTTGCAGGCCGCGATCAAGCAGCGCGAGGTCGACGAGCGCATCACCCTGGACGACGTTGGCGTGGTGGCCATCGTCGACAAACTGATCAAGCAGCGCAAGGACTCGATCGCCGCCTTCGAGCAGGCCGCCCGCCAGGATCTGGCCGACAAGGAGTCGGCAGAACTCAAGGTGCTGCAGGCCTACCTGCCGGCCCGCCTGAGCGCCGAGGAGGTCACCGCCGAAGTCAAGGCCATCGTGGCCGAGCTGGGCGCCTCCGGCCCAGGCGACATGGGCAAGGTCATGGGCGCGGTCAAGACCCGCCTGGCCGGCAAAGCCGACATGGGCTTGGTCTCTGCCGCCGTGAAGGCCGCCCTGGCAGGCTGAGCCTCCCGGCCCTCACCAGCAAGCCACCCGCATTCGAGGATGCGGGTGGCTTTTTTGCGCCCTTTTTTTGTGAGCAATTGCAGCCGCCTGCCCAGGCGCGTTGACCTTTTGGGGGGCTGGCGCGTTAATCCGCCAACACCTGACGAGATCACCATGTTCTTCAAGCCTTCCTCCCCACCCGGCCAGGCCTTCACCTGGGCCCGCCGCACCCGACAGGCCTGCCAGGGCTTGGTTCTGGGCCTGACCCTGATCGGTGGCCTGACCCTGGCCCAGATCGCACCGGGCCGCGTGGGTTACCTGAACCTGATCGAAGGCGTGGTGCAGACCGGCCAAACCAACACACCGGACGCCGAGATGGCGCTCTACAACCAGCCCCTGACCCGTGGCAACCGCCTGATTCCAGCCCCAGGGGCCCGGCTCGACATGAGCACGGGCACCAGCAGCTGGCGAATGGAAGGCCCGGGCCAGCTCGACATCACCCAGCTCGACGACCAGACCACCCAGATGCAACTGCGCCAGGGCCGCCTGGCCCTGAGGGTGCGCCAAATGGTGCCTGGAGAGCGCATCGAGATCGACACCCCCAACCTGGCCGTGCTGGTACAGCAGCCCGGCGATTACCGCCTGGACGTGAGCCTGGAACAAGGCAACACCCGGGTCAGCGTGCAGCAAGGCAGCCTGGTGGCCTACGGCGAGAACGGCGCCAGCCAGTCCCTGCCACAGGGCTTGCAATGGAGTTTTGGCGGGCGCCTGCTGGCGCAGCTGCAAACGCCCCTGGTGTTGCGGCCGGACGGATTTGACCAATGGGTGGCGCAACGCAACCAGATCGAAGACCAATCGCAGGCCGCGCGCTACCTGCCGCGCGAGGTCATCGGCTACCAGCAACTGGATGGCTGGGGCGAATGGCGCACCGACCCGACCTGGGGCACGGTGTGGTACCCGACCGTCACCGTGAGCGACTGGGCGCCTTACCGCTACGGGCGTTGGGAATGGATCGAACCCTGGGGCTGGACCTGGATCGACGACGCCCCCTGGGGTTTCGCCCCTTTCCACTACGGCCGCTGGGTGCAGACCGGGCCGCGCTGGTGCTGGGTGCCCGAACGCTACGAACGCAACCGCCGCCCAAGCTATGCCCCGGCCCTGGTGGGGTTTCTGGGCACCCCGCAGGCAGGCTCGCGCCCTCAGGTGCGGCATCCGGACGTGGGTTGGGTACCCTTGGCCCCGGGTGAGGCTTGGCAGCCCGCCTGGGGGGCCGGCCGCCCTGGCTCGGTCGGCAGCCTGCCACGCCCAGGCAGCTACCTGAACCAGCAACGCCCGGACGCCATCACCCACCAGGCGCAAGGGGGCAAGCCGGTGTGGTCTCAGCACCCGGCAGGCGGTACTGCCTCGGGCGGATCGGGCTTCCAGGCTCAACCGCAGCCGCCACAGCCACTGCCGCGCCCTCAAGTGCAGCTTGTGCCCGAGCGACCGAGCGACCACCCCTTCGTGGGCACAGGCGCGAGCAACACCCCATGGCAGGGCCGGGAGAGCGAGCGCCGCCCCAACATGAGCCCTGCGCCCGCGCTGCAAACCAGCCCTGCGCCCGCGGGCCAGCCCATGGGCCGCCCCGGCGTCGTGCAGCAGGTGAGCCCGGTGCCCAACAACGCCCCCCGCACCGAGGCTGACCGGCAGTGGCGCGAGGCGCAGCAACGCGAACAGCAAGAGCAGGCCCAGCGCCAGCTTCAGCAGCAAGCCCAGCAACAACTGCAAATGCAGCAACAACAACAGCAACAGCAACAACAGGCCGAAGCAGAGCGCCAACGCCAGGCCCTGCAACAACAGCAGCACCAGCAGTTCCAGATGCAGCAGCAAATGCAGCAGCAGCAGCAGTTGCAACAACAGCAACGAGAACAGGCACTGCGCGAACAGCAGATGCGGGAACAGATCCAGCACCAGCAGCAACAACAGCACCAGCAGCAACAACAGCAACAACAGCAGCAACAGCAGCAACAGCAACAACAGCAGCGCCAGCCCTCGTCAGCACCGCGCGAAAACCGCGAGAACCTGGTGCGCCCGGGGATTCAGATCAACGGCGGCGGCCGGCTTGGCGCGCCGGTCTCCGAGCGCCCCGAAGTGCGCAGCAACACCCAGTGAGGCCTTCGCGCCCACGAAAAAATGCCCCAGGCGCTTGGCGCGCCAGGGGCATTGGGACAACTCAGGCCAGGGCCAGGCTCAGCTGCCTGCCACCTTCATGCGGTTGATCAGCACCGAGCCGACAGTTTTGGCCCCATAGGTGTAGGCATCGGCCCCGATGGCCTCGATGCCCTTGAACATGTCCTTGAGGTTGCCCGCGATGGTGATCTCCTGCACCGGGAAGGCGATGCGGCCGTTCTCGACCCAGAAGCCGCTGGCACCGCGCGAGTAGTCACCGGTCACGTAGTTCACGCCTTGGCCCATCAGCTCGGTCACGAACAGGCCCGTGCCCAGCTTCTGCAGCATCGCGTCCAGATCATCACCGGCGCGGGTCAGGCGCGAACGCAGCGTCAGGTTGTGCGAGCCACCGGCATGGCCCGTGGTCCGCATGCCCAGCTTGCGGGCCGAGTAGCTGGTCAGAAAATACCCCTGCACGCTGCCCGCATCCACCACCTTGCGGGCGCCGACCTTCACGCCCTCCTCATCGAAGGGCGAGCTGCCCTTGCCGCGCAGCACAAAGGGGTCCTCCAGCACGTCGATGTGCTTGGGAAACACCCTTTTGCCCAGCGAGTCGAGCAAGAAGGTGCTCTTGCGGTACAGCGCACCGCCGCTCACGGCTTGCACAAAGCTGCCCAGCAGGCCGGCGGCCAGCGGTGACTCGAACAGGACCGAGCATTGGGTGGTGGCGATCTTGCGTGACTTGAGGCGACTCAGGGCACGCTGGGCCGCATAGCGCCCCACGGCCTCGGGGCTGGCCAGATCGTCGGCACAGCGCTGCGAGCTGTACCAGGCGTCGCGCTGCATGTCGGCGTTCTTGCCGGGCAGCGAAGCAATCGGTGCCACCGACAGGCTGTGACGCGAGCTGGCGTAGCCGCCGCGAAACCCATGGGTGTGGGCGCTGAAGAAATGCGACTGCTGGGCCGATACACCCGCCCCCTCGCTGTTGGTGATGCGCCGGCTGGTGGCCAAGGCGGCGGCTTCGCAGACCTGGGCCAGGCTGACGGCCTGCTCGGCATTCAGCACCCAGGGGTGGAACAGGTCCAGATCGGGCTGCTCGGTGACGATATCGGCCTCATCGGGCAAGCCGGCACAAGGGTCTTCGGCGGTGAAGCGGGCGATGTCGTAGGCGGCCTGCACGGTCTGCAGGATGGCCCCCTCCGAGAAATCGGAGGTGCTGGCATTGCCTCGGCGATGCCCCAGGTAGACAGTCACACCCAGCGACTTGTCGCGGTTGCGTTCGACGTTTTCAAGTTCGCCCTTGCGCACGCTGACACTGAGCCCGCAGCCCTCGGAGGCCTCCGCGCCAGCGTCGGTGGCACCGAGCTTGAGCGCATGCGCCAAGGCGGTATCCACCAAGTATTCAAAGGTTTCTCGGGGGTAGCTGAAGCCGCTGGCGGCCATTGTCTGGGGTTTCTTCATAGCGGAAGCTATGATACTTGCCGCTCAGGGCCCGTGTGGCCCTCACCCCAGATACCCCCAACATGTCACGCAAACCCAAAAAAGGCTACTACGTCCGTGGCCAGTTCGTTGCCGAAGGCAGCGAGCTGGACCTCCAGCTCAAGGCTGAGCTGAAAGGCACCGATGAAGCCAGCAAAACCGATCTCAAACGCGAAAGCACCGCACTGCAAAAGCTGGGTGAAGACCTGCTCACGCTGCGCGCCGACCTGATGGAGAAGCTGCCGCTGTCCGACAAGCTGGTCGATGCCCTGGCCGAGGCCAAGCGCATCACCAACTTCGAAGGCAAACGGCGCCAGATGCAGTTCGTCGGCAAGCTGATGCGCCTGCTCGATGCCGACACGGTCGACGCCGTCAAGGCCGCGCTCGAAGTGCAACGCAAGGGCTCGGCGGCCGACACGGCCGCCCTGCACCTGGCCGAGCAATGGCGCGACCGCCTGATCGGCACCGAAGAGGCGCTGGGCGTCTGGATGGACCAACATCCCGACACCGACACCCAGCAGTTGCGCGCCCTGATCCGCCAGGCCCGCAAGGACGCGCCCCCCGCAGACAAGGCCGCCGTGTCGCAAGGCCTGGCCCCACGCCAGAGCCGCGCCTACCGCGAGCTGTTCCGCCTGGTCCGGCGCCACCTGAACCCCGAGGCCTTCGAGGCCGAAGAAGCCGACAACGCCGATGAGCACGACGACTGAAGCCCCGGGTGCCTGCACCCTGCCTCCGGCCGAGCCCGTGCGCATCGGCATCGTCTCGATCAGTGACCGGGCCTCCAGCGGCGTCTACCAGGACAAGGGCCTGCCGGCCCTGCAGGACTGGCTGAGCCAGGCGCTGCACAATCCGATCCAGTTCGAGCCCCGGCTGATCCCTGATGAACAGGCCACCATCAGCGCCACCCTGACCGCCCTGGTCGACGTGGCCCGCTGCGACCTGGTGCTGACCACCGGCGGTACCGGCCCGGCGCTGCGTGACGTCACCCCCGAAGCCACGCTGGCCGTGGCCCACAAGGAGATGCCCGGCTTTGGCGAGCAGATGCGCCAGATCAGCCTGCGCTTTGTGCCCACGGCCATCCTGTCACGCCAGGTGGCGGTGATCCGGCACCAGAGCCTGATCATCAACCTGCCAGGCCAGCCCAAAGCGATCCAGGAAACGCTGGAAGGCCTCAAGGCCGCCGATGGCAGCACGCTGGTGCCCGGCATCTTTGCCGCCGTGCCCTACTGCATCGACCTGATCGGCGGCCCCTACCTCGAGACCCGCGACGAGGTCTGCAAGGCCTTCCGACCGAAGACGGCACAGCGCCCACCGCGCCAGGCCTGAATCTGCCGCGCCCGCAAAAAAGCGACCCTCGGGTCGCTTTTTCTTTGGGGTGACCGTAGCAGCCCCAGGCTCACTTGCCGACCAGGTCGTTGAGCTTGGCCGCCTCAAAGCATTCACTGCGCTGGGCGTCCTTGGGCACGCAGTCCCCCGGTGCCGGACGGCTGCTGAGCTTTTCGATGGCCTGCCACAGCAGCGCGATCTGGTGCTCTTGCGACGAGGCGCTGGTGATCAGGCCCTTGAGCGCCTGGCTCACCGGGTCGTCCTCCAGGGTGACGCCGTAGGCCGAGAACTTGGCCCGCTCGGGGGTGGCGTCGGCACTGGCGCCCTCTTTGGAGGGCAGGATGCGCGCCGGGATGCCCACCGCCGTGGCGCCGGCCGGCACCGGCTTGATGACCACCGCATTGCTGCCGATCTTGGCGCCGTCGCCCACCACAAAACCCCCCAGCACCTTGGCACCGGCACTCACCACCACATCCTTGCCCAGGGTGGGATGGCGCTTGGCGCCTTTGTACAGCGAGGTGCCGCCCAGCGTCACACCCTGGTAAATGGTGCAGCCGTCACCGATCTCAGCGGTCTCACCCACCACCACGCCCATGGCATGGTCGAAGAACACCCGCTGCCCCAGCTTGGCGCCCGGGTGGATCTCGATGCCGGTCAGAAAACGCGCCACATGCGAGATGAAGCGCCCCAGCCACTTGAGGCCATGCGTCCAGCACCAATGGGCCGGCCGATGCAGCACCACGGCATGCAGCCCCGGGTAACAGGTGATCACCTCCCAGGTGCTGCGCGCGGCAGGGTCGCGGTCAAGAATGCACTGGATGTCGGATCGGAGGCGGGAGAACATGACTTGAAGATGTATCGATATGAGTTGACAGTCTATCGGCTGCTGCGAGCGGCGGTTTCGATCATGGCCTTGGCAACACCTCTGAGGATGTGGATTTCCTCCTGGGTGAGATCAGCGCGGTTGAAAAGCTGGTTCAGGCGCGGCATCAGCTTCTTGGGCGCCGCCGGGTCCAGAAAGCCGATGTCGACCAGCGCCCGCTCCCAATGCCCGAGCATGCCGGCCACCTGCTGGGCATCGGCCGGGCGCACCGGCGCGGTCGCCGATTGCAGCTCAAAGCCGCCCAGAGCCTGGCGCCATTCATAGGCAATCACCTGGATGGCCGCGCCCAGATTGAGCGAGCCGAAGTCCGGTTGGGTCGGAATGCTCAGGCAGGTGTGGCAACGGTACACGTCGTCGTTGTGCATGCCAAAGCGCTCCGACCCAAACAGAAAGGCCACCGCCTGCGACGGGTCCTGCGACAGCTCAGCGAAGTGGGGGCGCGGCGCCTTGAGCGGCGGGCCGAAGTCGCGCGGGGTCATGGCGGTGGCGCACAGGTGGGTCATGCCATCCAGGGCCTCATCCAGGGTCTGCACCACGCGGGCCCGGTTCAGCACGTCTTCGGCGCCGCTGGCACGCTGGATGGTCTCTTCACGCTGAAGCACGTCGGGCCAACGCGGCGCCACCAGCACCAGGTCATCAAAACCCATCACTTTCATGGCGCGGGCAGCCGCGCCGACATTGCCGGCATGGCTGGTCTGGATCAGGATAAATCGGGTTTTCATGGGCTTGACACAGGGTCTCTGAGACAGGGGGCTGGCGCGCGGGGAGCAACGGCGGGTAAAATCCCGCTATTGTCGCCTCCCGCATCGCCGGCGAGGTTCAGTTCCCGCCCCACAAGACCAGGCTGATCCGCCTGGACGGGCAGGCCTCCCACGCTCTTCCTCACAATTCATGTCATCCAACCTGCACCCCATGCTCAACGTGGCCATCAAGGCCGCACGCGCCGCTGGCGCCATCATCAACCGCGCGGCACTCGATGTCGAATCCGTGCGCATCTCGCAAAAGCAGGTGAATGACTTTGTGACGGAAGTCGATCAGGCGGCCGAAAACATCATCATCGAGACCCTTCTCACGGCCTACCCTGGCCACGGCATCCTGGCCGAAGAATCGGGTCAGGCGCACGGCGCCAAAGACTCTGAGTTCGTCTGGATCATCGATCCGCTCGACGGCACCACCAATTTCATCCACGGTTTTCCGGTGTACTGCGTCAGCATTGCGCTGGCCGTGCGCGGCAAGATCGAACAAGCCGTCATCTACGACCCCAGCCGCAACGACCTGTTCACCGCCACCAAGGGCCGCGGCGCTTACCTCAATGAACGCCGCATCCGGGTCAGCAAGCGCACCCGCCTGGGCGAGTCGCTGATCTCCACCGGCTTCCCCTTCCGCCCTGGCGACAACTTCAAGGCCTACCTGGCCATGATGGCCGACATCATGCCCCGCACCGCCGGCCTGCGCCGCCCCGGCGCCGCCGCCCTGGACCTGGCCTACGTGGCCGCTGGTTTCTGCGACGGCTTCTTCGAAACCGGTCTGTCGCCCTGGGACATCGCTGCCGGCTCGCTGCTGGTGACCGAAGCCGGTGGCCTGATCGGCAATTTCACCGGTGAAGCCGACTTTCTGGAACAAAAAGAATGCCTGGCCGGCAACCCGCGCATCTACGGTCAGCTGGTCACGATCCTGGGCAAATACAGCAAGTTTGCCGGCGCCGGTGAAAAGGCCGCCGTGCGTCAGGCCCTGGGCCAGGACAGCGGCGCGGCCGACAGCAGCGAAGCCGACACTGCCGACACCCCGGCCGACGGTGCCGCCCCCGCCACCGCACAGGGCGACGCCCCGTTCTGAGGGCCTGCTCAAAGTCGGCCTCGGCCCGTGCGAGACCTTGAACAGGCTCCAAGGGCCCGGTGACCGGCGATGCCGCTCAGTCGGCGTAGCGCAAGGCAATGACGCGGAAATCGTCGGCAATCTCAATGAATGCGTCGACGATGTCCGGATCGAAGTGCTGGCCACGTCCCTGCACCACGATCTGGCAGGCCTGCTCATGTGAGAACGCGGGTTTGTAGACCCGCTTGCTGATCAGCGCGTCATAGACGTCGGCCACCGCCATCAGGCGGGCCGACACCGGAATCGCATCCCCTGCCAAGCCCTTTGGGTAGCCCGAGCCGTCCCATTTCTCCTGGTGGCCGTAGGCAATCTCTTTGGCAAAGGTCAAGAACTTCACCTTGATGCCCAGGCGCCGCTCTGCTTCTTCGATGGCATCGCGCCCGATCTCGGGGTGGCGCTTCATGACCTCGAACTCCTCCACCGTGAGCTTGCCAGGCTTGAGCAGGATCGAATCCGGAATCCCCACCTTGCCGATGTCGTGCAAAGGCGCCGATTTGTAGAGCAATTCGATGTTGCGCTCGCTGAGCACCGCCTCAAAGCGCGGGTGCTCGCGCAAGCGCTCGGCCAGGGCCTTCACATACAACTGCGTACGCCGGATGTGGTTGCCCGTCTCGCTGTCGCGGGTTTCGGCCAGGGCCGCCATCACCATGATGGTCACATCCTGGATGGCCTGCACCTCCAGGGTGCGCAGGGCCACCTCTTGCTGCAGGTAGTCGCTCTTGCTGCGCAGAAAATCAGCGGTGGCCTTGAGCGCCAGATGCGTCTGCACCCGGGCCAGCAGGATCGGTGGGCTGATCGGCTTGGTGATGTAGTCCACCGCCCCCAACGCCAGGCCCTGGGCCTCGTCGGCCACATCGGCGCGCGCAGTCAGGAAGATCACCGGAATGTCACGGGTGGCGGGGTCGGCCTTGAGGCGGCGACACACCTCGTAGCCATCCATGCCGGGCATCATGATGTCGAGCAGGATCAGGTCGGGGGTCGGCGACTGGGCCGCGATGCGCAGCCCCTTTTCACCCTGGTTGGCCACCTTCACCCGGTAATGGTCCTTGAGCAGCGAGCTCATCAGGCTGAGGTTGTCGGCCAGATCATCCACCACCAGCACGGTGGCGATCGGCTTGTCGACCAGCAAGGACACATCAGCAGACACGGGAACGGCGGCCATCAGATTCACCCTGTAAAAAGGCCCGCGTCTGCTCCATCAGGCGGACTGGGTCGTGACCGGGAGAATGGAGTCCAAGGCTTCGACTGCCTGCTCAAACTCAAACGCAAGCGCTTTCTGCTCGACGGCATGAAATGCATCCCCCAAGGTATTCCGCAGCATAGCGGCATTTTCTTTCACCACCTCCAGTGCCGCTGAGTCGTTGTCGACAAACAACGCACGCAGGTGCTGCAGCAAGCCCAGAACCACCCCGTCCAGCGCCTGTGGCGCCGCAGCCTGGGGCTCGACAGGCGAGACGCCGGCCTGGGCCGTCAGCCAGGCCTGCAGGTCGGCCAACAAGGCGGCCAGTGTCAGCAAGGCCGCTTCGCTGAGGCGCTTGAGTGGCTCGGACTTCTCGCGTCGCCCCATCGCCGCCTCCAGCTCGGCGGCCTGTTGTTGCAGGGCACTGGCACCCAGGTTGCCGGCCAGCCCCTTGAGGTTATGCGCCAGTCGCTCGGCCAAGGGCCAATCCTGTGCGGCCAGGGCCTGTGGCAGCTCACTCAGCGTGGCCTGTTGCCCGGCCACAAAGCGAGCCAGCATGGAGCGGTACAGACTGCGCTTGCCCATCACCCGTTTCAGACCCAGGCTGACGTCCAGGCCCGCAATCTCGGTCGGCAGGTTGACCGGAAAGGCCTCGCCCTCACGCACCGGCACGGGCCCCTGCTGGCGCCCTGTCGGCTTGAGCCAGCGGGCCAGCACACGCCACAGATCGTCGGGGTTGACGGGCTTGCCCAGGTGGTCATTCATGCCGGCCGCCAGGCAATGCTCACGGTCGGCCGCCATGGCATTGGCGGTCATGGCAATCACAGGCAGGTGTCGCAGCCCGGGCTGGGCTCGGATCGCGCGCGTGGCCTCCAGCCCATCCATGACCGGCATCTGCATGTCCATCAGCACCAGATCCACCGGCTGCTGGCGCAGCTTGGCCAGCGCTTCCTGCCCGTTGCCTGCCAGTTCAACCACAAAGCCGGCGTCGCTGAGCAACTCGGCTGCCACCTGCTGATTGAGTTCGTTGTCCTCCACCACCAGCAGGCGCGCGCCGCGCAGCGGGCTCAGCGCCTCGAAAGGCGAGCTGCCTGGGGCCAGTTCGGGCTCGGGCTGGGCATGGGGCTGCCCCATCAGCCGCATCAAGGCATCAAACATCTGGGACGCATTGACTGGCTTGACCAGCACCTCGCCCACCCCCAGGGTGCGGGCGCTTTCCAGCAGCTCGTCGCGCCCGAAGCCCGTCACCATCACCGACCAGGGCAGCAGCGGGAGCTTCAGCTCGGGCAGGCGGCGAGCCACCTCCAGGCCGTCCATGCCGGGCATCTGCCAATCGAGCACCAGCACCTCCACCGGCCGGTTCTGCCGGGCGGCCTCGCTGAGCGAGGCCAGCGCTTCGGCCCCGGAGTGGGCCACCGACACCTCGAAACTCATGCCCTTGAGCAGGTCGGCCAGCACCGCTGCCGCATGCTGGTTGTCGTCCACCACCAACGCCCGACGGCCGCGCAGATCCGGGTCGGGCAGCAGGGTGCGGGGCGTGCCCGGTCCGACCTGCAGCAGGGCCGTGAACCAGAACACCGAACCCTGGCCGGGCTGGCTGTGCACCCCCACCTCGCCCCCCATCAGCTGGGCCAGGCTCTTGCAGATCGACAACCCCAGGCCGGTGCCGCCATAACGGCGGGTGGTCGAGGCATCCGCCTGCTGAAAGCTCTGGAACAGGCGCCCGATCTGACCCTCGCTCAAGCCGATGCCGGTGTCGCGCACTTCAAAACGCAGCGACAACGACGGGTCTGCCACGCCTGGCGCCGCAGGCACCCGACGCACCACGATCTCGATCTCTCCCTGCTCGGTGAACTTGATGGCGTTGTTGAGGTAGTTGATCAGGATCTGGCCCAGGCGCAGCGGGTCGCCAATCAGGCTGTCCGGCACATCGGGGGCCACGTCGCAGATCAGCTCCAGCCCCTTTTCGGTGGCCTTGTGGGCCACCACATCCGCCACGTTCTCCAGCACCTTGTCCAACTGGAAAGGCGTGCTCTCCAGACCCAGGCGCCCGGCTTCGATCTTGGACACGTCCAGGATGTCGTTGATCACGCCCAGCAGGTGCTGCCCGGCTTGCTGGATCTTGTCGACATAGGCACGCTGCTGGGCCGTGAGCCCCGATCGCAAGGCCAGGTGCGCCATGCCGATGATGGCGTTCATGGGGGTGCGGATCTCATGGCTCATGTTGGCCAGGAAGTGGCTCTTGAGCTCGGTCGCCTCTTCGGCCAGCTCCTTGGCCCGCTCCAGTTCCTGCTGGGCGCGCTTTTGATCGGTGATGTCGACAAAGGTACCGATCAAGCCGCCGGGTGTTCCGTCGGCGCGTTGAAACCCACGCACCCAGAACAACACATCGTGCCAGGCCCCGTCGGCATACTGCAAGCGCAGCGACGCCTGCTCGCCCGCGGCCCCCTGCAGCACGCGCTGTGCCATGCCATTGAACAGATCGCGGTGGGCTGGCGGCAGGTAGCCCAAGTCCAGCACCGTCTTGCCGATCAGGTCCTCGCGGCTCACACCAAAGGCTTGTTCGTAAGCCCGGTTGAACCCCAGATAACGACCGTCCGGCCCCTTGTAAAACAGCGGCACCGGAATGGTGTCCACCAGCACCTCCTGAAACACCAGTTGCTCGGCCACCTGGGCCTCCAACAGCTTCTGGTCATGGATGTCGACGATCACGCCCACCACCCGCTCGGGCACACCCTTATCGTTGCGCATGATGCGACCGGCGTTCAGCACCCAGCGGTCCTCGCCATCGGGGCGCCGGATGCGCCAGGAGTTGCGGTATTGCACCGCCTCGCCAGCCAGCGCCGCCTGAAACTGCGCCACCGCCTGAGCCGCATCGTCCGGGTGCAACAGGGTGGCCCAGCGATCCCGGCTGACATAGCCCGGTGAGTCTTCCAGGCCGTAGATGTCCAGCAACTGCCGGCTCCAGAAGGCCTGTGTCTCCTGCAGGTGGATGTCGAAAATGCCGATCCGGCCGGCATCCTGCGCTATCTCCAGCCGGTCATGGGCCTCGTGCAGGGCCTTCTCGGCGCGCTGGGCATCCGTCAGATCCTCGATCACCCAGAGCGAGGCGGCCTCATGCCCCTCCATCTGCACGCGGCGCCCCGAAATGCGCACGTCAAATGATTCATCGCCGCGGCGCAGGCTCCAGTCGATGCGCACCGGCTCATTCTTGACCAGCGACTCGCGGACCTTGGTCAGAAAGGCCTGGTACAGCTCGCGGCCACCGAACACGGTGTGGACAGCACTGCCGCGCAGCGCCTCGGCCGAAGATTTCATCATGGCCACAAAAGCCGGGTTGAACTCGGCCAGCTTGCCACTGCTGGCCAGCACGATGGGCGGGGCGTTGTCGAAGATGGCCTTTTGCTGATCCAGCAAGGCATTGAGGCGCCGTTCGCGCCGCGCCAGCTCCTCGCGCTCGCGCATGCGCTCAGTGATGTCCTCGTGCAGACCGACAAAGCCGATGCAGCGGCCATCGTCATCCACCACCGGCGACAGCGAAGCCTGGTCGTGGTAGATCGAGCCATCACGGCGCTGGTTGACGAACTGGCCGCTCCAGGGCTTGCCCGCCAACAGGCTGGCCCACATGTCATGGTAGGTGGCCACCGAGGTCATGCCACTCGACAGCAGGGAGGGCTTCTTGCCCACCACCTCGGCCAGCGAATAGCCGGTGTTGCGCTGGAATTGCGGGTTCGCCCACATGATCTGCCCGGACAAGTCGGTGACGATCACCGACACCGGGCTGACCTCCAGCGCCGTGCCCAGGATGTGGAAGCGGGCCCGGGTGGCCCGGGTGCGTGCGCGCTGCTGCCAAACCATCAGGCCAGCCACGCCACCGGCCATCAGCACCAGCCACAGGCCCAGGGCCTGCACCGCGCGCTCGGCCGGGCTGACCAGGGCATCCACCGACTGCAGCATCAACAAATGCCAGGAACCGCCCGGGTCGTTCCAATCCAGGGCCCGGTGGGCCAGCAGATGCGCCTTGCCCTCGAAATCGGCGCCATCACGCTGAACATCAAAGGGCAATCGCGAGGCCACCCCGTTGGCAAACTGCCGCCCGAACTGTTCACGCCCCGGCAAGGTTTGCACCCGCTGCTGGGTCACGCTGCCGGCCAGCGCAAACACCCATTCGGGCCGGGTGGCCGCAAAGGCGACCCCATCAGGGGTCAGAAGCACGGCGTCTTGCCCGCTGAAGGCCAGGGCATCGTCTGCTTTCTGGAACGGCATGCGAAACAGCACAGTGCCGATCACAGGGCTGTTGGCATCGCCCGTGTCATAGATCGGAGCCGACAGATAAAGCCAGCGCTCAGGCGTGCTGCGCCCCACCGCCGCATAGGCATTGACCACCCCCTTGAGTGCCTGCTGCACATAGGGCTGGTGCTGCAGATCCCGGCCCACTGACGAACGCCCCTCGGTGTCGTGGACCACCACACGCCCATCGGCGTCCAGGAGGTAGATGCTGTCCAGCGCAAACCGCTCGCGCGGCACTTGCAGGCGGGCATGGGCCTCCTCGGCGCGCACGCCACGCGCCCCCCGCACCAGTTGCTTGATCAGGGGTTCGTTCAGGCCCAGCATCACCAGGGCCCCGACCGACTCGCTGCGCAGGGTCAGCGATTGAAAGGTGTTGTCCAGTTGCTCCAGCACCTGGGCCATGCGCTCACGCTCAGCCGCACTGCGCCGAGCCAACAGAAGCTGATCTGCGGCCCAGACCAGGGCCAGCGACACCACCAGCACCCCCAGCAGCGATCGCCAGGCCTGCAGGCGCCACAAAGGCAGGTCTTGCCACCACAAGCCGGTGCGGACGGGGCGGGCGGGCGGGGCGGACCTCATCGGACACCCCGCTGAGGGCCTTGCGCCACGGCCCGCTGCCCCTGCAACAAGGCGTAACTGTCGATCCTGCAAGTTTTGACTGCCGGCACGCGCACACCTCCGTGAAGAGCCCCCATCCTAAGGGATGATGAAGGGCCGCCCCTGTCTGCCCCATTCATGCCGGTCGATTGGGCGCCGCCGCCGCCGACTGGCCTGGGGCCTCCTACAATCCAGGCACCCGCCTGAGCCCCCCGGCCTCGCCGATGCCCGGAGCCATCCGGCGCCATCCGACCGATTCTGGGCCGGCAGTCCCCTGCCCCAGTCCCCATGAACGGGCCCCAGAGCGCGCGACCCCGAGAAGACCAATGAAGGAAGGCTTTTGCCTGCTGAGTGACTGATGTCCAAGGAAAAACCCGATTCCGCCCCCGAGCCCGCTGGCTTGGCTGCCCACACCCCAATGATGCAGCAGTACTTCGCCCTCAAGGCGAACCACCCGGACACGCTGCTGTTCTACCGCATGGGCGACTTCTATGAGCTGTTCTATGACGACGCCGAAAAAGCGGCACGCCTGCTCGACATCACCCTGACCCGGCGCGGCCAATCGGCCGGCCAGCCCGTGGTCATGGCCGGTGTGCCCTTCCATTCGATGGAGAACTACCTCGCGCGCCTGATCCGCCATGGTGAGTCGGTGGCCATCTGTGAGCAGGTGGGCGATGTGGCCACCGCCAAGGGGCCGGTCGAGCGCAAAGTGGTGCGCGTGGTCACCCCCGGCACGCTGACCGATGCCGAACTGCTGGGCGACAAGGCCGATGCCGTGCTGCTGTCGGTGCACCAGGGCCCACGCAACCGCTGCGGCCTGGCCTGGCTCAGCGTCACGCAAGACGACATCCACCTGGCCGAATGCGCCAGTGACGAGCTGGAGGCCTGGCTGGCGCGCATCGCCCCCAGCGAACTGATTTTCAGTGCCGATGTGACCCCCAGCTTCGAGCAAAGCCTGCGCCAGGCCCGGGCCACCGCCGGCCTGCCGATGAGCCAGCGCCCCGAATGGCAGTTTGACGCCGCCCTGGGCCAGCGCAAGCTGCTGGAGCAGCTGCAAGTGGCCAGCCTCAGCACCTGGCACGCCGAAGACCTGCCCCAGGCCCATGCCGCCGCCGCCGCCCTGCTGAATTACGCCGAGCACACCCAGGGCCGGTCCCTGCCCCACCTGCGCGCGCTGCGTGTTCAGCGCAGCGGCGAACTGATCGAGCTGCCGGTGACCACCCGGCGCAATCTGGAGTTGGTCAAGACCCTGCGCGGGGAGGATTCGCCCACCGTCTACTCGCTGCTGGACACCTGCATGACCGGCATGGGCAGTCGCCTGCTCAAGACCTGGCTGCTGGAGCCCCCGCGCGACCGCAGCATCGCCCAGGCCCGCCTGGACGCGATTGCCGTGCTCAAGGGCAGCAACGGTGCCGGTCCCTGGCACGCGCTGCGCGCCCAGCTCAAGGGCAGCAGCGATGTGGAACGCATCACCGCGCGCATTGCCTTGCGTCAGGTGCGCCCGCGTGAGCTGGTGGCCCTGCAGGTTTCGCTGATCAAGGCCGAGGGCCTGACCCGCATCGGCCAATGGCCCGACGGCACCCTGGCCCAGGTGGCCACCGAGCTGCAGGCCCCGCCAGAATGCGCCGCGCTGCTGCAACGCGCCATCCAGCCCGAGCCCGCGGCCCTGGTGCGCGACGGCGGCGTGATCGCCGAAGGCTTTGACGCCGAACTCGACGAGCTGCGCCACATCCAGGACCATGCCGACAGCTTTCTGGTCGAACTGGAGGTGCGCGAGCGTGAACGCACCGGCATCGCCAACCTGCGCGTGCAATACAACAAAGTGCACGGCTTCTACATCGAAGTCACCCAGGGCCAGCTCGACAAGGTGCCGGCCGACTACCGCCGGCGTCAGACCCTGAAAAACGCCGAGCGCTTCATCACCCCCGAGCTGAAAACCTTCGAGGACAAGGCCCTGTCGGCCCAAGAGCGGGCCTTGGCGCGCGAGAAATGGCTTTACGAGCAGGTGCTGGACGCCTTGCAGGCCCACGTGCCGGCGCTGAGCCGGGTGGCGCGCGCCATGGCCACGCTGGATGTGCTGTGCACCCTGACCGAACGCGCCCTGACCTTGGGCTGGAACGCCCCGGTGTTTGCCAAAGAGCCCTGCATCGACATCACCCGCGGCCGCCACCCGGTGGTCGAGGCCCGGCTGGCCGAGACCTCGGGCGGCAGCTTCATTGCCAACGACACCCGGCTGGGCCTGCGTCAGCGCATGCAGATCATCACCGGCCCCAACATGGGCGGTAAATCGACCTACATGCGCCAGGTGGCATTGATCGTGCTTCTGGCCAGCATGGGCAGCCATGTGCCGGCCGAGGCCTGCCGCCTCGGGCCCATCGACGCGATCCACACCCGGATCGGTGCTGCTGACGACCTGGCCAACGCCCAATCGACCTTCATGCTGGAGATGACCGAAGCCGCCCAGATTCTGCACAGCGCCACGCCCCACAGCCTGGTGCTGATGGACGAGATCGGCCGCGGCACCTCGACTTTCGACGGCCTGGCACTGGCCTCGGGCATTGCCACGCAACTGCACGACCGCACCCAGGCCTTCACGCTGTTTGCCACCCACTATTTCGAGCTGACGGAATTCCCGGCCAAACACCACCAGGCCGTGAACGTGCACGTGAGCGCCACCGAGTCGGGCTCGGACATCGTGTTTCTGCATGAGATCCAGAACGGCCCGGCCAGCCGCAGCTACGGCATCCAGGTGGCCCGTCTGGCAGGCATGCCCGTGGCCGTGCTGCACCATGCGCGCCATGCCCTGGAGGCACTGGAGCTCCGGGCCAGCGAATCGCAGGCCCAGGTCGACCTGTTTGCACCGCCACCAGCTACTGAATCCATAGCACCCAGCGCCTTAGAATCAAGGTTTTCCGAGATCGACCCCGACACCCTCAGTCCGCGCGAGGCGCTGGACCTGATCTACTCCCTGAAAAAACTAGCGTCTTCCCAATGACTTATTGCGTCGCCATCAAACTCAATGCGGGCCTGGTGTTCCTGTCCGATTCGCGCACCAACGCCGGTCTCGACCAGATCAGCACCTTCCGCAAGATGATCGTCTATGAAAAGCCGGACGATCGCTTCATGGTGCTGCTGTCGGCCGGCAACCTGAGCATCTCGCAGTCCATCCGCGAGATCCTGCAGGTCGAGCAGCTCAAGGACCATGAAGGCGGTGAGCCCATCACCATCTGGAACGCCAAGAGCATGTTCGACGCCTGCCGCGTGCTGGGTTCGGCCGTGCGCCGGGTGTATGAGCGCGATGCCGCCTCGCTGCGCCAGGCCGGTGTCGAGTTCAACGTATCGATGATCTTCGGCGGCCAGATCAAGGGCGAAGGCATGCGCCTGTTCCAGGTCTATTCGGCCGGCAACTTCATCGAAGCCACCCCCGAAACCCCCTACTTCCAGATTGGCGAATCCAAGTACGGCAAGCCCGTGCTCGACCGCGTCATCACCCCGACCACACCGCTGGACGAGGCGGCCAAATGCGCCCTGGTGTCGATGGATTCGACCCTCAAGTCCAATCTGTCGGTGGGCCTGCCGCTGGACCTGGTCGTGTACGACGCCCACCAGTTCAAGACCGACAAGGTCATCTGCATCGACGAGAACAACCCCTACTTCCGCATGGTCCATGGCAGCTGGGGCCAGAAGCTGCGGGAGGTGTTCGACAGCATCGAAGACCCGATGTGGGGTGATGGCCAGACCGAGGTGCCGCTGATGGTGCACAGCCCGCGCAGCAAGCCGCTGCACAAGATCGCCACCCCGCAGGAAAAGCTGATCTGAAGCGGCCCTTCTGGGCACCACGGCATCCATGTCATTGATCATCTTCTCCCACGCCAACAGCTTTCCGGCGAGCACCTACCAGGTCTTGTTCAAGCAGTTGCGACAACGCGGCTTCAAGGTCAAGGCCTTGGAACAGTTCGGACACGACGAGCGCTACCCCGTCACCAGCAACTGGCCGCAGTTGGTGCAGCAGTTGGCCGACTTTGCCGAGCGCGAGATCACCAAGGCCGGCGAACCCGCCTTTCTGGTGGGCCACTCGCTGGGCGGTTTTCTGAGTGTGATGGCCGCGGCCAGGCACCCCAAACTGGGGGGACACGGTGTCAAGGGCGTGCTGCTGATCGACTCACCGCTGCTGGGCGGCTGGCGCGCCAATGCGCTGGGCGTGATCAAGCAGACCCAGTTGGTTGGCTCTGTGTCGCCCGGCAAGATCAGCCGGCGCCGACGCAACGCCTGGGCCAGCGCCGAAGAAGCCCTGGCCCACTTCCAGCACAAGAAGGCCTTCGCGCGTTGGGACCCGCAGGTGCTTGAGGACTACATCACCCACGGCACCCGGGACGAAGACGGCCCGCAAGGCCTGCGCCGCGTGCTGTGCTTCGACCGCGACGTGGAAACCGCCATCTACAACACCCTGCCGCACAACCTCGACGGCTTGTTGACCCGCCACCCCTTGCGCTGCCCGGCGGCCTTCATCGGCGGCCTGGCCTCACAAGAGATGCAGCAAGTGGGCATGACCATGACTGAAAAAGTGGTCAAAGGCCGCATCATGATGCTTGACGGCAGCCACCTCTTCCCCATGGAAAAGCCCCTGGCCACCGCCGCCGCCATCGAGGCCAGCCTGCGCAACCTCGAAACCGCCAAGGCCTGAAACAAACAGGTCGGGCCGAGACCTGGCGGCACTCGTGACCCAGTGAACGAAACGAAGTGAGTGAATGCGGGGGGCCGCCAGGCCCCCTCCCCGCATCAGCAGGCCTGCAACGAAGCAGTCAGCCCGCCGCCCGGCCGCCCGAAGGCGGGCTGGGCCCCCTCGGGGTCAGGGGCGACACGATGTGAGCCCACCCAAGGACCACCCAATCTCCCTACCTTCCCGCACCCCACAGGCCTGCAACGAAGCGGTCAGCCCGCCGCCGGGCCGCCCCAAGGCGGGCTGCGGCCCCCTCGGGGGGCAGGGAGTGACACGAAGTGCACGACCGTGGGGGCCTACATTCACGCCGCCCAATGCACCAGACCGCTCCAGGCGGTGGCCAGCACCACGATGCCGAAGGCGATGCGGTACCAGGCAAAGGCCACAAAGCTGTGGGTGCTGATGTAGCGCAGCAACCAGCGCACGCACAGCCAGGCGCTGACAAACGAGAACAGCAGGCCCACGCCGAACAGGGGCAGATCGGCCATCGACAGCAGCGCCCGCTCTTTGTACAGGCTGTAGACCCCAGCCCCGATCAGCGTCGGGATGGCCAGGAAAAACGAAAAATCGGTCGCGGCCTTGCGGCTCAGGCCCAACAGCATGCCCCCGATGATGGTGGCACCGCTTCGGCTGGTGCCCGGCACCATGGCCAGGCATTGCACCAAGCCGACCTTGAGGGCATCGATGGCCGTCATGCTGTCAACGTTCTGCACATGGGCATCGCTTTGGGGACGCCGCTCGGCCCACAGGATCACCAGCCCCCCCAGGATGAAGGTACTGGCCACCACCTCAGGCGTGAACAGGTGGGCCTTGATGAATTTGCCGAACAGCAGCCCCAGCACCACGGCCGGTAAAAAGCCCACCAGCACATTGAAGGCGAACAAACGGGCCCGCATGGACACCGGCAGGGCCGCAACGGTGTCGCGGATCTTTTGCCAGTACACCATCACCACCGCGAAGATGGCGCCGGTCTGGATTGCGATATCAAACACCTTGGCCTTGTCGTCATCCATGCCCAGCAGGGCTCCGGCCAGGATCAGGTGGCCAGTCGACGAGATCGGCAGGAACTCGGTCAACCCCTCCACCACCCCCATGATGGCCGCCTTGGCCAGCAAAACGATATCCACGAATTTCCCTTTCAGTGCAGCTTGAAATTATCGCCGCAGTGCAGCATGAATCCCCTGGCAGCAGGCCCGGAGCACCTGCTTATACTTGCATGCCGTTACAAACCAAGCAGATAAGAAACCAATCGCGCCCCTGTGGCCGTCGGTTCTCGTCACCCATGCAAGCTCACTCCAGCCCCACCAACGACCTTCCCGAGCAGGAATGGGCGAAGGCCGTGCAAACGGCGCCCATGGCCTGCCGCGACTTGGTCGCCAGTTTGGCGCAGGCGCATTGCGTTGAGCTGGCGCAGCACTTCTACGACAGCATGCAGGGGCATCCCCAGGCCGCCCGGTTCCTGAACCACGACATCGTGCACCAACGCCTGCAGGCCTCGATGGAACGCTGGATTTGCGAGGTACTGGCCCATCCCATGAGCGACCCGGCCGCCATCGTGGCGCTGCAGCGCCATGTGGGCGAAGTGCATGCACGCATCCAGTTGCCCATCCATCTGGTGGCGCGTGGCGCGCGGGTGCTCAAGCGCGCCCTGTTTGAGCGGCTGGATGCGGCTTGCCGCCAGGACGACCCCTTGCACCGCCAGGCCGTGGCCTATGTCAGCGAACTGCTTGACATGGCACTGGAGCTGATGACCGAAGCCTTTTTGCGCAATTCTCAGCGCGGGGCCCGCAACGACGAGGCCTATCGCCTGTTCTCACTGGGCCAGAACATGTCTGTCGAGCGCGAAAAGCAGCGCTCCGTCTTGCTCGAGTGGGGGCAAGAGCTGATGTTCTCCCTGCACCGTGTTCCCAGGCCCAGCGTGCTGCCGCGTCTGGGCGTTTCGGAGTTCGGGCTGTGGTTCCATCACAAGGCGGCCACCCTGTTCGAGGGGGCACCCGAGATGGAGCAGATCCGGGACAGCATCGAGCGCATCGACGCCACCGTACTGCCCCGGCTGGCCGGGGCCGATCACTCAGCACACCATGCCGCCGGACTGGTACTGGAGTTGCAACAGGAGCTGGACAACCTGAAATATTTCCTGTCGGGCCTGTTTGAGCACCAACTGGAGGTGGAGAACGGGCGCGACACGCTGACCCGCTTGCTGAACCGGCGCTTTCTGCCCTCCGTGCTGAGCCGCGAGATCGCGCTGTCCAACAGCCAGGGCAAGTGCTTTGCCCTTTTGCTGGTCGATGTGGACCACTTCAAGCGGGTCAACGACGAACATGGACACGATGCGGGCGACCTGGTGCTGCAACAGGCAGCTGCGCTGCTGCTCAATGGGGTGCGCAACGGCGATTTCGTGTTCCGCTACGGCGGCGAGGAAATGCTGGTGATGCTGGTGGAGGTGGACGCCGAAGCCAGTCTGCGCATTGCCGAGAGCCTGCGCCAACGCTTTGCCGACACCGAATTCCTGATCGGCCAGGGGCGCCACATCGGACTCACCGTGAGCATCGGGGTGGCACTCTACGACCAGCACCCCGACCCCCAGTACCTCATCCGCCGCGCCGACCAGGCCATGTACCTGGCCAAGAACAAGGGACGCAACCAGGTCTGGCTGGCCGGCGACCCGACCGGCGATTGAGGCCCCCTGAAACCACCCCCAGCAAGCCCAGGCCCAGCACCAAGCCCACACAGGCCCACTCGCTCAAGGTGGGCACCGCAGTCACCGCCCCGACCGTGGGCGCAACAAACTGCCCTTGCACCGGGCTGCCCGCGGGCTGCCCTCCCGTGCTGCCCGCCACGGCATAGGTGCCCGGTGTCGTGGCCTTCAGCGTCACAGAGCAACTGCCCGCGTCGGCCCCCGTGGTCACCGTGCTGCAACTGCTGGCGCTCAGGCTGGCCCCCGCCGCCGGCGGGCTGAAGGTGAACAGGGTCGACACCTCCGCCTGCACGTTGTCAAAGGCGTCCCGCGCCGTGATGGTCACGGTGTGCGTGTCCACCCCATCGGCCTGTTTGCTGCCTGGGCTGATGGTGATCAGCGAGTTGGCCGCCACCGCCGGGCCGGCCACAAACTGCGCTGCGGCCTGCCCCCCGGTGCCGCTGCCCACCGGCAGCCCACCCGCCTCGGCGAGCACCGTGAACCAACCTGCCTGGGTCGAACTCAGCGTGACCGAGCAACTGCCGGCCTGGGCGCCGCTGGTGGTGGTGGTGCAGGTCGCCGCACTCAGGGCCGTCCATTGGTTGGCCGACCGGGCGCTCACGGCCTGCTTCAAGGCCCGGTTGTTCAAGACGCGCGTCACGACCCCTTCGCGCCAATTGAACGCAAAAGTCTGCGGCTGCCAGGTGTTCAGGTTGCCCTGGCTGTCATAGGCGCTGGCTGTGATGGTGTACGAATCCACACCGTTGGCCAGTTTGGTCGCGCCGTTCAGGCTGATGCTCACCCGCGACTGGCCTGCATCCAGGCCTGACGCCACAAACACCCCGGTCACCGGGTTGCTGCCGCCCAACAGCGTGGCGCCCAGGCGGGCCGTGATGGCATAGCTGCCTGCGGTGGTCGCTGTCAGCGTCACCGAGCAGGTGCCCGCACTCGTCCCTGTTGTGGCCGTGGTGCAGGTGAGCCCACTCAGCACTGCCCCCGTGCCCGGGGCACTGAGGCTGAAGGTGGTGGCGCTGGCCGTGTTCAGGTTGCCGTTGGCGTCCAGCGCACTGACCGTGATCGTGTAGGCATCGCTGCCATTGGCCGTCTTGGGGCCGCTGCTGATCGCCACGCGCGAGCTGCCCGCCGTGGCGCTACCGGCCACGAACACCGCACTGGCCGGGCTGCCAGCAATCGAGGTGCCGCCCTGGGTGGCACTCACGCTGAAGCTGCCAACCAAGGGCGAACTCAGCGTGACCGAGCAAGTGCCTGCGTTGCCACCGCTGGTGGCGGTGGTGCAACTGGCCGCACTGAGGCTGCCCCCCGAGTTGCTGAAGTTGAAGGTGTAGGGGCTGGTGGTGACCAGGGCCCCGTTGGCATCACGCGCCGAGGCGGTCACGGTGTAGCTGGCGGCGCCGGCCACCAGGGGCCCGGCCGGCGCCAGCGTGAGGGTGGACTGCGCGGCCGAGGCCGGCAGCAGGTAGGGCACGACGCAATTGAGCTGCGCGCCGATCACCACATTCGCCGCTGCAATCTGAAACGAGCCCGCCACGGGTGTCGAGGTCGTGAACGGGCCCGAGGGGTTGCCGCTGACGGCATCGTTGGCATCGGTGCAAGTGACCGTGCCCAGGCTGTAGGTGGCGGGCGTGGGCGTGATCTGGTTCAGCCGCGTGGCGGCATTGGCGGCACTGAGGGTTTGCGCGGCCACGGTCTGTGAGGCGGCCCCGCCGCTGACGAAGGTGACCGAGCTGGCGGCCCAGCCATTGCCATTGCTGGCATCTGGGTTGAGGCCCAGCGTGGCATTGGCACTGCTGGGCACGGTGAAGGTCACACTGAGCTGGGGCATGCGGGTCAGGGTGACCGAGCATCCGACCGCATTGTTGACGGCCAACGCCGTCGCACTCAGCGTGATGCTGCTGCTGGTGTTGGAGACGCTGCCACTGCCCATGCCCGTGCAACTGACGGCGCTGATGACGTAGGCCGACGGTGAGACCAGGTTCACGGTCACACTGTTGCCGTAACTCAGGGCCTGCGCATTGCCCACAACGGCCCCCCCCGGTGTGGTGGTCGTGATGGTCTGAGGGACCCAGGCGCCACTGCCGGTGAAGACGAAGTCGCCCACCCCGCCCTGGCTGGTGACGGTCAGACCCAATGAGGCATCCAGTGCCGCGTTGGCCCCGACCGTTGAAGATCCGTTGACCGACCCCGCTGCGTTGAAGACGGAGACCGGGTTGGAAGAGCCCGCGCTGCCGTTGTAACCCCCGTTGCCGGAGCCGCCAGCACCGCCGGCCGCTGACATGCCCGAGGCCGTGGAGTTTGTGATGACCAATGTGCCCGCATTGACAAACACGGCCGGGCCGGCGGCAGCGCCACCACCGCCGCCGCCCACGCCACCCGAGCCGCCGCCGCCATTGCCCCCCGCCACGCCGCCGCCCAGAGCACCACCGGAGCCGCCCGCGCCACTGGCGCTGCCGCCACCGCCCCCAGCGCCTGCGCCACCATTGCCGCCCGTGGCGCCTGCCGTGCCGCCCCCGCCGCCACCAAAGCCGCCGGGGCCGCCGATGTAGGCACTGCCGCCACCGCCACCGCCGCCAAACCCCCCGGCCCCTCCCTGTTGTGCCACCGATGGACTGGCCCCCCCGGGGTTGGTCGCATAGCCGGAACCGCCGACGCCCACCACACCGGCCCCGGTTGCATAGAACTTGCCACCACCACCACCACCACCGGCGCCGCCGTTGCCGCCCCCATTGGTGCCCGAATACGAGCCCGCAGACAACACACCGCCACCACCACCACCGCCCGAAGCGCCCAAGGCAGCACCGCCGCTGAATTCAAGACCGCCGCCCCCACCGCCCGCCGTGTAACTGAGGCTGGCGTAGCTTCCGCCGGCCCCGCCTACCGCGGACAGGCTGAGAAAGCGCATCTGACTCAGCGTGACGGCTGCACCAGACTGATTCACAAACACCCCTGCGCCGAGTCCGGCACCGCCGCCGCCCCCACCGCCGCCCCCACCCCCTTTACCGCCCTGGGCCTTGGCGTTCTGGAGGGTCATGTTTTTCAGGGCCACCGTACCCGTGTCAACAAAGAACACGCGGTAGCTGCCGGCGCCGTCAATGACGATGTTGCCAAGTTGGCCGCCGTCGATGGTCAAGCTGTCCGTGATGGGCGGCAAAGGGCCGCCCAGCGTGATGGTGCAAGGGGCCGATGCACACGAGAAATTGATCACATCCGCACCCGGCGAGGCATTGGCGGCCAGGATCTGTGCCCGGAGATCTCCAGCACTACCCGCGCCGGTGCCCGCCGCGCCACCGGATGCCGTGTCCGTGAAGGTGGTCACGGTGTATGTCGCAGCCTGGCTGCCCGATGTCATCAGCCCCATCAGCAATGCCACCGCAACCGCAACGCTCCAATGCCTGATCGGCATTGAGCCATGACTCAGCCAAGGCCCAAGTCGCAAGGCCTTGCCCAGCCACGGTAGTCCGCAACAAAAGAAAATCACTTTCATCATTTGAATGCTCGTCGCGAAATTTTTAACGATAAAAATGACCTTGACAAACACCTCATTCAGACCAGATATCTCGCTAAAACCCGACAGGTGGTCGTTGCTGCGCTCAAGATCGAACGCTCACCACAAGCCCAATCAGGCTTTGACGACCTTGGCTACAAGCGGCATCACGGGCCCAAGCTGGGCCACCTATCGCGCCCAAGGCTCTGAAAAGCACCTCGAGCGACGTAATTGGCGCGTTCATCCACGCATCACGCGCTTTCTTTGAGGCTCTTCTATGGGCGCACAAAAACATCACTAAAAACACCAAAAATCACTAAAAGTCATTTTCACAAGATTGGTCATGTTTTTTATATCATCGATTGATTCCGAATCATAACTGCATATATGATTTCAATAAATCTTAAAAATGTCAATTACGTTATTTTTGCCATTTTTACAATCCATCAACCAGATGGAAGAAGGCCCGCTGATGAGCCGGGATCTGCCCGACTGAGGCCTCATCTCACGCCATCAATTGACGATTCGCGCCAGATGAAAGGGGTTTCGTCGCATGGAGATGTCCGGGTTCAGTGGGGACAGGCACAGTGGCGGTCAACCCTCTGCCACCCCAAACCCAAGGAGCCATTTCATGCTGTTGCAAATCCTTCAACACACCCCACGGTGGGTGTTCGCCCTGTTCATCGCCCTGCTGTGGCTGGGACTGCGGCAGACCCTGAGCCGTCAGATGACGCTCACCCGCGTTCTGCTGCCTGCGCTCGGGCTGACGGCTTTTTCGCTGTATGGCGTGCTCAGCGCCTGGCCCACACAAACGCTCACGCTGCTGGGCTGGTTGGTGGCGGCAGCCGCCACCGGAGGCTGGGTGCTGCGTCAAGCCCTGCCGACCGGCACCCATTACGACCCGGATCAACACCGCTTCACCGTGCCCGGCAGTTGGGTACCGCTGGTCACCATGCTGGGCCTGTTCATGACCAAGTACGCCGTCGGTGCGGCCCTGGCTGTGCAGGCCGCCTGGGTGCAGGACGCCAGCTTTCCGTTCGTGTGCAGTGCCGTGTATGGCGCCTTCAGCGGCTTGTTCGTGGGCCGGGTCTGGCGCCTGTGGGCCCTGGCCGTGCGCACCGACCGGGCCGCCCGCCGGTGGGATGTCAGCAGCCCGGTGGCTTGAAGACGGCATGAAGCGCGGCAGATCGCCAACGGCCGCTTTGGCATGATCGACAATGCAAAGGCCGTCCCGCCCCCACCCCACCCACCCCACCTGCGCGTTGCACGCCCCCATGGACCATGAGACCTGACCGCACCCCCGAAGACCTGGAACGCCTGGCACAGCGCCGTGCTGGCGCCAAGATGGGCTGGTTCATCCACCTGGCGGTGTACTTGGTGGTGAACACCGCGCTGTTCATCTTGTCCACGCAGTTTGGCATGCACCGTTGGTCCGTCTTTCCGGCCGCGGGCTGGGGCCTGGGCGTGCTGCTGCACGGGGTCTCGGTGTTTGTGCTGGGCTCGGGCAGCGGCCTGCGCGAAAAGCTGGTGGAACGTGAGCGCGAGCGCCTGCGTCGCCAGTTCAAGCACGACGACCACTCTCAACCCTGAGCGGAGCTCCCCATGCACCTGCCCAAATTCATCCCCTGCGGCCTGGTGGCCGCGGCCTTCTTTCTGAGCCCCTGGGCTCAGGCCTCCGTGGGGCTGGATGTGCTGCCAGGCCAGGGCGACGAGGGCCCGGTCACCGTGTTCTACCCGGCCCAGACAGCCAGCGCCCCCTTGAAGCGCGGCACTTTCACCCTGGATGTGGCCTGGCAAGCGGCCCCGGTGCCGGGCAATCACCGGCTGGTGGTGCTGTCGCACGGCTCGGGTGGCTCGCCCTGGCCGCAGGCCGATCTGGCCAGTGCCCTGGTGAATGCCGGCTATGTGGTGGCCCTGCCCGAACACCGGGGCGACAACTGGCACGACCATCGCCGGGTGGGCCCGCCGAGTTGGAAGATCCGGCCGCAAGAAGTGTCTGAGGCCATCGACCGACTCAGCGCGGACAGCCGGTTCAGTCCCTTGTTCGATGCCCGGCAGGTGGGGGTCTATGGCATGTCGGCCGGCGGCCTGACGGCCCTGACCCTGGCCGGTGCGCACTGGTCGCCAGCCCGCTTTGCGCAGCATTGCGATGAGCACGCCGACGAAGACGCCGTGGCCTGCACCGGCGGCATGGTGCATCGCAACGGCTGGGACGGCGTCAAGATCACCTTGGCGCGTTGGTATGTGAATCTGCGCTACGGCCACGACACCGAGACGCAGTCGCACACTGATGAACGGGTGAAGGCGGTGGTGGCTGCGGTGCCCATGGCCGCGCCCATCGATCTGGACTCGATCAGCCACCCGGCCCTGCCCAAGCCCCCCGCACTGGGATTGGTCGAGGCCCGCCGGGACGAGTGGCTGGTGCCCCGATTTCACATCGACCCGGTGCTGGAGGCCTGTGGCCCCCGCTGCGAGCGGGTGGCCGATCTGCCCGAAGGCGGGCATGGCGCCGTGCTGTCGCCCTGGTCCAACGAGCGTGCCGCAGAAGTCGACCGCTTTCTGATGGACCCACCGGGCTTCAAGCGCGCCAGCGAGGTACCCGCCACGTTTGACAAGATCGTGACCTTTTTCAACCGCCATCTGCTGCCATGAAGCCCGATCTGCTGCACACCACCCGGCACTTTGTGCAAGTGTTGGCCTTCAGCCTGGTGATTTCTGCTGTGCAATATGTATTCAAGCCCGATCGCCCTTACGAAGTGCCCTTGGTCTATTCCTTGAGCATCGGCATCTGCACCTGGTTCATCACCGACATGGGCCGTTTCGTGGTGGGCGTCGATCCCATGACGGCTTGGCCAAGGGGCTGGCGTGGGCCGGCCCTGGTGGCTTTTGGCATGGTCACAGGCTATACCGTCGGTACCTTGTTGTCTGACTACTGGTTTGGGTGGTCGTCCTGGCGCTCCTTGCAGCCGCGTGATTTGCGATCCTCGTTGATCGTGACCGTGATTGCCGGGGTAGTGATCAGCAGCTATTTCTACCTGCAGGGCAAGAGCATGACCCTGCAGCGTCGCATGAAGGTGGTCGAAAGCCAGGCCACAGAGGCCCAACTGCGCCTGCTGCTGACCCAGCTGGAGCCCCACATGCTGTTCAACACCCTGGCCAATCTGCGGGTACTGGTGGGCATTGACCCGGCACGTGCCCAGCACATGCTGGACCACCTGATCGCCTACCTGCGCGCCACCTTGAGCGCATCGCGCGCCACCGAGCATGGCCTGCAGGCCGAGTTTGACCGGCTGCGCGACTACCTGGCCCTGATGGAGGTGCGCATGGGCCCCCGCCTGAGCTACACCCTGGACCTGCCCGACGCACTGCGCCAGGCCAGCGTGCCCCCCCTGCTGTTGCAGCCGCTGGTGGAGAACAGCATCCGCCACGGCCTGGAGCCCAAGGTGGAAGGGGGACGCATCACCGTCGAGGCCCAGGCCCTGCCCGCCACCGACGAGACGCCTGCCCTGCTGCAGATCACCGTGGCGGACACCGGCGTTGGCCTGCGCCACGAGGCCCCACCCCCACAGGCGAGCGACCTGGGGCGCGGCTTTGGCCTGACCCAGGTGCGAGAACGCCTGCGCACCCTGTACGGGCCGCGTGCCAGCCTGAGCCTGCAACACGGCCCCGGTGGTGGCACCGTGGTGCAACTGCGCTATGCCCTGCAAACCCTGCCTCCAAACAACACCAGCGACGACCTTGCCGAGCGCCCCGACCATGCCTGACATCACCGCCCTGATCGCCGAAGACGAACCCTTGCTGGCACTGGCCTTGCAGGCCGAACTGCAGCGCCAATGGCCCGAATTGCGCCTGGCAGCCACCGTGGGTGACGGCCTGAGTGCCGTGCGCCAAGCCCTGGCGCTGTGCCCTGACGTGTTGTTTCTGGACATCCGCATGCCGGGCCAGAGCGGCATCGACGCGGCAGCCGAGCTGGCCGAGCAATGGCCCACCGGCAGCGATGCCCCGCCCTTTCCCGCCCTGGTGTTTGTGACGGCCTACGATCAGTACGCCGTGCAGGCCTTCGAAGCTCAGGCCGTCGACTACGTTCTCAAGCCGGTGCAGGGCCCGCGCCTGCACAAGACCGTGCAACGGGTGCAGCAGGTGCTGGAGGGCCGGCGGGCGGGCGCCCAAAAAACAAGGGCCGCGCAGGCCGACCTGCTGGAGCCCGCCCTGGCCCAATTGCGCCAGCTGCTGGCCGCCCAGATCGGTCACCCACCTGCCGAGCCCGCTCCGGGTGGCCCGCCCGCCGGCGGCCTCAAGGTGATCCAGGCCAGCCTGAGCGGAGGCAGCAGCATCCGCCTGGTGCCCATCGAAGAGGTGGTGTATTTCGAAGCGGCCGACAAGTACGTGCGCGTGCTGACCGACACCCAGGAATACCTGATCCGCACCCCGCTCAAGGACTTGATCGGCCAACTCGATGCCCAGGTGTTCTGGCAGGTCCACCGCGGCACACTGGTGCGCGCCAGCGCCATTGACACCGTGACGCGCGACGAGGCCGGCAAGCTTCGCATCAGCCTGCGCGGCCGGGCCGAGCGGCTGGGAGTGAGCCGACTGTACGCCCACCTGTTCAAGGCCATGTAGGCCACGCTCAACGCCGGCGTTCCATCACGTGCTCGCCCAGCAGGGTGACATACCCGTCGGCCGCCTGCTGCTCCAGGCGCACCTTGAAGCCCCACAACGTGGCCAGGTGGCGCAGCAGCACCGGGGTCTGCTCTGACAAGGGGCGGCGCTGGTAGGGAAAGTAGCGCAGGGTCAGTGAGCGATCGCCGCGACGGTCCACGTTCCAGACCTGGATGTTGGGCTCCTGGCTGCCCAGGTTGTACTGGTCGGCCAGCTTGCGCCGCAGTTCGCGGTAACCGGGCTCGTCATGGATCGCACTGACCGCGAGCTTGTTGCTGCGGTCGTCATCGAGCACGGCAAACAGGCGCAGCTCACGCATCAGCCGGGGTGACAGGAACTGCGCCACAAAGCTCTCGTCCTTGAACTCGCGCATGGCAAAGTCAAACGTATCGCGCCAGGGCTTGCCGGCGATGTCCGGGAACCACGCGCGGTCCTCGGGCGTGGGCGCCTCGCAGATGCGCCGGATGTCGCGCCACATGGCAAAGCCCAGCGCATAGGGGTTGATGCCCGAATACCAGGGGCTGTTGTAGGCCGGCTGGTGGACCACATTGGTGTGCGACTGCAGAAACTCGAGCATGAAGCCGTCACCCAGCCGCCCCTGGTCGTACAGGGTGTTGAGCAGGGTGTAGTGCCAGAAGGTGGCCCAACCTTCGTTCATCACCTGGGTCTGGCGCTGGGGGTAGAAGTACTGGCTGATCTTGCGCACGATGCGCACGATCTCACGCTGCCAGGGCTCCAGCAAGGGCGCGTGTTTCTCGATGAAGTACAGCAGGTTCTCCTCGGGCTCGGCGGGAAAGCGGGGCTCGGGGGTGATGGCGGTCTCCAGCGGACGGGGCGGCAGGGTGCGCCACAAATCGTTGACCTGACTTTGCAGGTATTGCTCGCGCTCCTGCTGACGGGCGCGCTCCTTGTCCAGCGACAGCGGGCCGGCGCGCCGGTAGCGGTCCACGCCCAGGTTGCTCAGCGCATGGCAGGCATCCAGCAGGCGCTCGACCTCGTCGAGCCCATGGCGCTCCTCGCATTCGGTGATGTAGTTGCGGGCGAACACCAGGTAGTCGACGATGCTGTCGGCGCTGGTCCACTGCCTGAACAGGTGGTTGCCCTTGAAGAACGAGTTGTGTCCATAGGCGGCGTGGGCGATCACCAGGGCCTGCATGGCCATGGAGTTCTCCTCCATGAGGTAGGCGATGCAGGGGTCGGAATTGATGACGATCTCGTAGGCCAGGCCCATCTGACCCCGCTTGTAGCGATTCTCGGTCTCGAGAAAGTGTTTGCCGAACGACCAGTGGTGGTAATACACCGGCATGCCGATGGCGGCGTAGGCGTCCATCATCTGCTCGGCCGTGATGATCTCCAGCTGGTGGCGGTAGCCGTCCAGCCCGTAGTCACGCGCTACGCGACCGATTTCGGCATCGCAGCGGTCCAGCTCCTCGAATGTCCAGTCGCTGCCCTGGGCCAGCAACGGCGGATCGGATTTGCGGGGGCGGCTCATGTCAGGCGCTTTCTGAAAAGTTCGCGGAACACCGGGTAGATGTCGCCCGGGGTGCGGATGCGCTGCAGCGCGAAATGCCCGGGGTGGGACCGGGCCAGCTTTTCGTATTCCTCCCACAGGTTTTGCGGTTCACCATCGGTGATCTCCACGTAGGCGTGGTACTGCACCACAGGCAGGATGTGCTGCTCGACCCAATCGCGACACACCTCCGAATCGCCCCCCCAGTTGTCGCCATCGGAAGCCTGGGCCACGTAGATGTTCCACTGGCTGCCCGAGTAGCGAGCCTGCTGGATCTCGGTCATCAGCTTCAGTGCGCTCGACACGATGGTGCCGCCGGTGTCGCGCGAATGGAAAAAGGCCTCTTCGTCCACTTCTTCAGCCGCGGTGTGGTGGCGGATGAAGACCACCTCGATGCGCTCGTAGCTGCGGTT
Source organism: Curvibacter sp. EU05-FHT14A10 (assembly GCF_058791075.1). Taxonomy (NCBI): domain Bacteria; kingdom Pseudomonadati; phylum Pseudomonadota; class Betaproteobacteria; order Burkholderiales; family Comamonadaceae; genus Curvibacter; species Curvibacter sp. EU05-FHT14A10. The sequence goes on along the minus strand of NZ_JBYTDE010000007.1, from coordinate 282,616 downwards.
CAGGAACAGGTACAGCAGCATGAAGAAGCGCTTGGCCATCTGCTTGCGCGCCTCGTCCATCGAGCCCGAGACGTCCATCAGGCAGAACATCACGGCCTGGGTCGAGGGCTCGGGCACGCGGATGCGGTTGCTGTAGCGCAGATCGATGGGGTCGATGAAGGGGGCCGCCCGGCGGCGCAGGTGCAGCGACTCGATCTCGCTGCGCAGCTGCTGCAGCACGGCCTCGTCCGGCGGGCTTTGGGCCAGTGCCAGGGCCAGCGCCTCTTCGAGTTCGCGCAGGCGGACGTTGTAGGGCGCCGCCGCTGCCACCCGCCGGGCCGCACTGCTGCGCAGGGTGCGCAACAGGTGGATGTTGGTGGGTACACCGCTTTGGGTGTAGCCCGCGCGCACCAGCTTGTAGTCATTGATGCGCGCCAACTGCCGCTTGACCATGCGAGGCAGCTCCAACTCATCAAAGAACAGGTCAAAGAACTCATCGCGGCTCAGGGTGAACAGAAACTCGTCCACGCCCTGGCCATCCGGGCTGGCAGCGCCCCGGCCGCTGCCCTGCCCCCCGCCACCTTGCGGCCGGTCCATCTGGTCACCATGACTGAAGCGATCGTTGCCCGGGTGCACCGATTCACGCACACCACCGCGGCCGTGGTGGAACTGAGGCTCGCCGATGTCCTGCCCCGGCACGCCGATCTTCTCGCCGCTGTCCAGGTCGCGGATGCTGCGCTTGGCGATCGCATCCGACACGGCACGCCGCACCTGGGTCTTGAAACGGCGCAGAAAGCGGCTGCGGTTGACGGAACTCTTGTTCCGGCTGTCCAGCCTGCGGTCAACGATTCGAACCGTCATGAGGACTCTCCGGCAAGGGTGGGCCAACAGGCTGCCCACCCTGGGTTCACGAAGACTTGCGCACGCGCATGTACCAGTCGCACAGCAGGCGCACCTGCTTTTCGGTGTAGCCCTTGTCGATCATGCGGTCGACAAAGTTCTGGTGCTTCTTCTGGTCCTCGGCGCTGGCCTTGGCGTTGAACGAGATCACTGGCAACAGGTCTTCGGTGTTGGAGAACATCTTCTTCTCGATCACCGCGCGCAGCTTCTCGTAGCTGGTCCATGAGGGGTTGTGACCATCGTGCTTGGCGCGAGCGCGCAGCACAAAGTTGACCACCTCGTTGCGGAAGTCCTTGGGGTTGCTGATGCCGGCGGGCTTTTCGATTTTCTCCAACTCGTCGTTCAGCGCCCCGCGGTCCAGGATCTCACCGGTGTTGGGGTCGCGGAACTCCTGGTCCTGGATCCAGAAATCAGCATAGGTCACATAGCGGTCGAAGATGTTCTGGCCGTACTCGGAATAGCTCTCCAGGTAGGCGGTCTGGATCTCCTTGCCGATGAACTCGGCATAGCGCGGGCTGAGGAACTCCTTGAGGTGACGGCGGTAGCGCTCCTCGACCTCGGTGGGAAACTGCTCGGCCTCGATCTGCTGCTCCAGCACATACATCAGGTGCACCGGGTTGGCAGCCAGTTCACGGTGGTCAAAGTTGAAGACCCGCGACAGGATCTTGAAGGCGAAACGGGTCGACAGCCCGGTCATGCCCTCGTCCACCCCGGCAAAGTCGCGGTACTCAGGGAAGCTCTTGGCCTTGGGGTCGGTGTCCTTGAGGTTCTCACCATCGTAGACGCGCATCTTGCTGTAGATGCTGGAGTTCTCCGGATCCTTCAGGCGCGACAGCACCGAGAACTGCGCCATCATGCGCAGGGTGTCGGGCGCACACGGTGCATGCGTCAGCGAAGAGTTGGCCAGCAGCTTTTCATAGATGTGCATCTCATCGGTCACGCGCAGGCAGTACGGCACCTTGACGATGTAGATGCGATCGAGAAAGGCCTCGTTGTTGCGGTTGGTCTTGAAGGTGGTCCACTCGGCTTCGTTCGAGTGCGCCAGCACCAAGCCGTCGAAAGGAATGGCGCCAAAGCCTTCGGTGCCTTTGTAGTTCTGCTCCTGGGTGGCCGTGAGCAACGGATGCAGCACCTTGATCGGCGCCTTGAACATCTCCACGAACTCCAGCACGCCCCGGTTGGCCAGGCACAGCCCCCCCGAGTAGGAGTAGGCGTCAGGGTCGTTCTGTGAATAGTGCTCCAGCTTGCGGATGTCCACCTTGCCCACCAGCGAGGAGATGTCCTGATTGTTCTCATCGCCTGGCTCGGTCTTGGACACCGCGATCTGCGACAGCACCGAGGGCCGCATCTTCACCACCCGGAAGCGGCTGATGTCGCCCCCAAACTCGCGCAGTCGCTTGACGGCCCAGGGGCTCATGATGCCCCCCAGGTAGCGTCGACTGATGCCGTAGTCCTGCTCCAGGATGTGACCGTCCTCGTTCACATTGAACAGCGACAGCGGCGACTCATGAACCGGAGAATCCTTGATGGCATAGAACGGCACCTTTTCGATCAGCAGCTTCAGCCGCTCGGCCAGCGACGATTTGCCACCGCCCACCGGGCCCAGCAGGTAAAGGATCTGCTTTTTCTCCTCCAGCCCCTGGGCCGCATGCCGGAAGTACGAGACCACATGCTCGATCACCTCCTCCATGCCATAGAACTCCCTGAAGGCCGGGTAGATGCGCAGCATCTTGTTGGCGAAGATGCGGGACAGGCGCGGATCCAGCCGCGTGTCCACCAGCTCAGGCTCGCCGATGGCCACCAGCATGCGTTCGGCCACGCTGGCATAGGCCATCTTGTCGGCTTTGCACAGCTCCAGGTAGTCCTGAAGAGACATCTCTTCTTCTTGCGCCGCCAGGTAAGCACTTTGGTATCGGGCCAGCAATGACATGGCACACCTCCATGGGAAATGGAACGGACAGGCTAGGGATTCAACGGCCGTGAGGCCACAGGGGATGACATCGGATCGGGGAGAGGCCACAGGCCTCGACAGGTGCCGGCGTGTCAGACCGGCCCCAAGCCCGCCAGGGGTGCGTCTGGCAGGCAGATCGCAAATGGGTCATCGTCGACATCGGGTCAGGAAAGCAACTACGCATGGCGTCACTCCTTTGCCACCAGCAGCAGGATGGTTCTGCTCAGTTGGACTCCGGCCTGCTGGATTGGTTTCAGTTTGTATTGCAGGGCAAGCAGGTGTCAATGACTTTGCTACCAGTGGTCCTGGCTTGCTCAAGTCGAAGGGACCGCTTGTGTGAAGTAAGTCAACCTCGCAGCAAGCGCTCGCCGCACGATTTGAAGGGCGAGGACAACGGCGTCACACAAGCGGTGCATACTGCTATCTTTCGGAGCAGGATGGCATCGATGACGCAAGCGACGAAGATTTGCCAGCATCAGAACTACGAGTTGAAATGCAGCGCCAAAGTGCTGGACAACGGCGAGTACGTTCCCTTGCTGGTCATCACCAAACAGGTCTGGCCGACGCGCCCGCGCGAGATCGCGGTGCGTCGCGGTGACTACACCACACCCGAGGCTGCGGTTGAGGCCGCCTATGCCCAGGGCCTGGAGTGGATTGCCAACTACGGCTGAACGCAGCCGGTCAACCGCCCCCAGCGGGCATGATGCGCCGACACCCAAGCGGCGTGGTGGGCTGTCGACGTTGAACGGCCCCGCTCAGGCCGCCCGGCGCGGCAGGCCGCACACCTCGGCCCCCGGGTCGTTGTGGGGTTTTTCCCGCTCGTTCTTGGCTTCGGCCACCGCCATGTCGCGCGGCAAGGCGACCCCATTTTTCACGGCCAGGATCTCGGCCATCACGCTGACCGCGATCTCGGGCGGGGTCTTGCTGCCGATGTAGATCCCGATCGGCCCGCGCAGACGCGCCAGGCCGGCCTCAGTCTGGTCAAAATGCTCAATCATGCGGGCGCGCCGGGCCTCATTGTTGCGGCGTGAGCCGATGCCCCCCACGTAAAAGGCCTCGCTGTCCAGGGCCTCCAGCAAGGCCAGGTCATCGAGCTTGGGGTCATGCGTGAGGGCCACCACGCAGCTGCGCCGGTCGGGCTGGAAGGCACGCACCACGTCATCAGGCATGTCGCTCACCACCCGCGCGCCCGGTACCCGCCAGGTGCTTCGGTACTCTTCACGCGGATCGCACACCGTGACGGCAAAGCCGCTGAACAAGGCCATGGTGGCCAGGTATTCGGTCAGTTGACCGGCACCGATCAGCAGCATGCGGTACTCGGGGCCGAAGGTGTTGCTCAGCAGCCCCTCGGCCACGGTCAATTCGGCCGGGGCGTCGGCCGCCAGCAGGCTCACCATGCCGTCGACCAGACGCACCCGGCGCTGCATCAACTGGCCCCGCTCCAGGGCCTCGATCAGCTGGCCCAGGCTGGCTGCATCGGGGTCGAATTCGAGCATCAGCTCCAGCGTGCCACCGCAAGGCAGGCCAAAGCGATGGGCCTCATCGGCGCTGATGCCGTACTTCACAAAGGCCGGCGGGCCACTGGGAATCGTGTGTTCATGGCGGTTCACCGCCTCAGGCAACGGGCTCTGGGCGTAAGCCCGGGTGTGGCGGTCGATGAGGTCGTCCTCGATGCAACCGCCCGACACCGACCCGACCACCTGCCCCTGCTCGCTCAAGGCCATGATGGAGCCCACGGGCCGTGGCGAAGACCCCCACGTCCGCACCACGGTGACCAGCATGGCCCGCAAGCCCTGCAGCCGCCATTCGCGCAGCTTGCGCAGCACCATCACATCCAGGTTTTCCATCTCGATCTCACTTTCCGGGGGGGCTCATGTGCCCGCCCGCCTTCCAGACGAACTCAACGCAGCCAGAGCACCAGGGCAGCCAGCACCACCGCTCCCACCCACCAGGCCCAGACCGGCACGCCCGGGCTGCCAGCCACGGGTGCAGCGGGTGCCGCCTCGCTCGGTGCGGGCTGGGCAGACACCTCGGCCGCGGCCAAGGCAGGCGCCGGGTGACGGCGTTGCATTTCGTCATCAAAACGCTTGAAGAAATCTTCAGCCATGCCCTTGGCCGCCCCATCGATGAGGCGCTGGCCCAACTGGGCAATCTTGCCTCCCACCTGGGCGTTGACGGTGTAGCTCAGCTCGCAGCCCCCTTCGTTGGGCTGCAAACTGACCTGGGCCTTGCCCTTGCCAAAGCCCGCCACACCGCCCTGCCCGTCGAACCCGATGGTGTAGCTTTGCGGCGGGACAATGTCGCTGAGCGTGATCTTGCCGCTGAACTTGGCCGACACCGGGCCGATCTTGACGGCCATGCCGACGGCGTACTGATTCTCGCCAGTGGGCTCGACCTTGTCGCAACCGGGAATGCACAGCTTGAGCACCTCCGGGTCGTTGAGCGCATCCCAGGCCTGCTGCTGGGTGATGGCCAGTGGCCGGCTTCCTTGCATGTCCATGATCGGTTCCTCGGTTTTCTTGGAGTCGGAAAAGGGGCTGCCTGCCGCGGCTCAACGCCGCAGCACCGCCGCGATGCTGCCGGCCAGATCCTCCAGCCGGCTCAGATTGTGGACCGCCAGCATGCCGTGTGCCTGGGCATGCAGCTCGATGGCCCCACGCGCCAGCGGGGCGTAGCCCTCGAAGCGCAGCAGGGGGTTGAGCCACAGCAGGCGGCCCGTGTGGCGACGCAGCCAGGCCAGCTCGCGCCCCAGTGCGGCCGGCTCGCCCGTGTCGAGCCCATCGCTGATCAGCAACACCAGGGTGCGCCGCCCCAGCAGACGCCGCGCATGACGCTGCCGCAACTGGGCCAGAGAATCACCCAGCCGGGTGCCGCCGGCAAAGTCGCTGATGCGGGCACTGGCCTGGGCCAGCATGGCGTCGGTGTCGGCCAGACGGAAAGCCGGCGTGAGATCGGTCAGGCCGGTGCCAAACGCGAACACGTCACGCCGTGGCAGGCCGGCGGTAGCGGCATGCAAAAAGGCCAGCAGCAGCCGTGCGTACCGCTCCATCGAACCCGACACATCCACCAGCACCAGCAAAGGCAGCGGCTGCACACGCCGACGCAGGCGCGGCAGGTGCAACAACTCACCACCGGTGCGGGCGGCCTGTTGCATCACACCGGGCCAATGGATGCGCGCGCCGCCCGCGCCAGCCCGGGTGCGGCGCGACTCGAACACCGGCATGGGCAGCGCGATGCGTCGCGCCAGGCGCTCCACCAACTGGTATTCAGACGCCGACAGGCCGTTGAAGTCGGCTCGGCGCAAACGCTCGGCCTCACTGGCCGTCATGGCGGCATCAAGTTCAATCTTGTCGTCAGGGGCTTTGGGAGGGCCGGCCTGACCGGCCGCCTTCGGGGGTGACAAGGCTTCGTTCACGCGCGGACGCCGGCGCGAGGGCTCGGCACGCCCCTGGGCCGTGGGCAACATCTGGGCCAGCAATTGACGGGCCATGTCAGGGTCGCGGAAATAAGCGTCGAATAGCTCGCGGAACACGGCACGGTCAGCCTCGCGGCTCACCAGCACCGTCTCCAGCGCCGCACACAGGTCGTCGCGACGGCCCAGGTCAACCCATTGCGCGGCCTGCAAGGCCAGTGCCATGCGCGAGGCATCCAGCGGCACACCGGCCCGGCGCAAGGTACGCCCGAAGCCCGTGATGTTGTCGGCCAGCTTGCCGCTGCGCGCATCGCCCAAGCGGGGATTCATGGCCAGCCTCCTCAGACCTCGTCGGGTTTGAGCAATTGGGTGGCCAGTTCATGGGTCAGGGCGGCCACGTCTTCGCGCTGCTTGAACAGGATGCCGGCGGTGTCCGAGGCCAGTTCGGGGTCGATCGCCAGCGTGTCCAGGGCCACCAGGGCCTTGGCCCATTCAACGCTCTCCGCAATGCCTGGCGCACGCTGAAAGGCATTGGCAAAAGGGGTGCTGCGCAACCTGGCCACAAAGCTGGCCACCTGCTCAGCCAAGGCCGCGCTGGCCAGGGGCACCTGGGCCCGCACGATGGCCAGTTCGCGCTCGCGATCAGGGTAGTCCAGCCAGTGGTACAGGCAGCGGCGCTTGACCGCATCGTTGAGGTCGCGCGTGCGGTTGCTGGTGAGCAGGGTGACAGGCTTGCACGCCGCGCTGATGGTCCCCAGTTCGGGGATGCTGACCTGGTACTCGCCCAGGTACTCGAGCAAAAAAGCCTCGAAGGGTTCGTCGGCCCGATCCACTTCGTCAATCAGCAACACGGCCCCGGGGGCCGGGGCTTGCAGCGCCTGCAACAGCGGGCGCCGGATCAGGTAGCGGCCCTGGTAGACCTCTCGCTCAGCATCGTCCCCCTCCCCCAGGCCCTGGGAGCGCCCCTCGGCCACCCGCAGGTGCAGCAACTGGGCCGCATAGTTCCATTCATAAAGGGCTTCGCGCTGCTCCAGGCCGTCGTAGCACTGCAGGCGGATCAACTGTCGCTGCAGCACCTGGGACAAGGCCTTGGCCAGTTCGGTCTTGCCCACCCCGGGCTCGCCCTCCAGCAGCAGCGGGCGCTGCAGCTTCAGGGCCAGAAAGACGGCCGTGGCCAGGCGCCGGTCGGCCAGGTATCCGACCCCCGCCAGGGCCTGTTGAAGCGCGTCGATGGATGCGAGCACCAGAGGGGGTCTCCTTGCGTCGGGATTCAGCCAGCCAGGGCCCGGGCCACGGCACGCTGAGTCTGCACACTGATCAGGTTGGCGCGGTAGACCGCACTGGCGTGGATGTCGCTGTTGAGATCGGCCGCATCGATGCTCACCCGTGCAGCGGCTTCGGGTGTGAAGCTTTGGCTGAGCGCCGCCTCCAGACCGGCATGACGGAACACCGCGCTGGCGGCCCCGGTCACCGCCACCCGCACGCCGGCAGGGGTCTGTGCCACGAACACCCCAACCAGCGAGAAGCGCGACGCAGCCTGCTTGAACTTCATGTAGGCCGCGCGCTGCGGAATGGGAAAACGCACCGCCGTGATGATCTCGCCGTCCTCCAGGGCCGTGGTGTACATGCCCAGAAAGAAGTCATCGGCAGCGATCTCGCGACGGTCGGTGATCACCGTGGCGCCCAGGGCCAACAAGGCGCTGGGGTAGCAGGCCGCCGGGTCGTTGTTGGCCACCGAGCCCCCCAGGGTGCCCCGGGCCCGCACCTGGCGGTCCCCGATGTGGGCTGCCAGATCGGCCAGTGCCGGAATGGCCGCCTGCAACTCGGCGTTCGCGGCCACATCAGCATGGCGCGCCATGGCGCCGATCACAATGGACTGGCCTTCGCGCCGAATGCCGGCCAGCGAAGGAATGCGGTTGAGGTCGACCACCTGTTCAGGGGCGGACAGGCGCAGCTTCATCGAGGGCAGCAGGCTCTGGCCACCCGCCAGCAGCTTGCCGCCGGCCTGGGCCAGACCTGCGGCTTCCGCCACGGTGGCGGGGGCTTCAAAAGTGAAGGCGTACATGGTGCGATTCTCCTTGTTCGGGGATTCGGGGTGCCGGAATGGGGCTCAAGCCCGGGCAGCCTGGATGGCCGACCAGACCCGGGCGGGCGAGGCGGGCATGTCCAGATCCTGGACCCCCAGGGGCTTGAGCGCGTCGAGCACGGCGTTCATCACGGCGGGTGGCGAGCCAATGGCCCCGGCCTCACCGCAGCCCTTGGTGCCCAGCGGGTTGTGCGTGCAAGGCGTGCAGACGTGGCCCAGCTTGAACTCCGGGAAATCATCGGCGCGCGGCATGGCGTAGTCCATGAAACTGCCCGTGAGCAGTTGGCCCGTCTCGCGGTCGTAGACACAGTTCTCGATCAGCGCCTGGCCGATGCCCTGCACCAGCCCCCCATGGACCTGCCCCTCGACGATCATCGGGTTGATGATGGTGCCAAAGTCATCCACCGCGGCAAAACGGTCCACCCGCACGGTGCCGGTGGCCGGGTCGACCTCGACTTCGCAGATGTAGGTGCCGGCCGGGAAGGTGAAGTTGGTCGGGTCGTAGAAGGCGGTTTCGTTGAGCCCGGGTTCCAGCTTGTCGAGCGGGTAGTTGTGCGGCACATAGGCGGTCAACGCCACCTGTCCAAAGGTCACCTTTTTGTCGGTGCCACGCACCGTGAATTCGCCGTTCGCAAAGTCGATGTCGACATCGCTGGCTTCCAGCAGGTGGGCTGCGATCTTCTTGGCCTTGGTCTCGATCTTGTCCAGCGCCTTCATGATGGCCGCGCCACCGACCGAAATCGATCGCGAGCCATAGGTGCCCATGCCGAAGGGCACGCGACCGGTGTCGCCGTGCACCACGTCGACCTGATCCGGAGTGAGCCCGAGGCGGGCGGCCACCACCTGGGCAAAGGTGGTCTCGTGGCCCTGACCATGGCTGTGCGATCCGGTGAACACCGTGACGCTGCCGGTCGGGTGCACCCGCACTTCGCCGCATTCAAACAGGCCAGCCCGGGCCCCCAGCGCACCGGCGATGTTCGACGGCGCAATGCCGCAGGCTTCGATGTAGCTGCTGTAGCCGATGCCGCGCAGCAGCCCCTTGGCGGCGCTGGCCGACTTGCGGGCCTCGAAGCCGGCGGCATCGGCCAGTTGCTCAGCCTGATCCAGGCAGGCCGGGTAGTCGCCGATGTCGTACTGCAGCGCCACCGGGGTCTGGTAGGGGAAGCTGGTGATGAAGTTGCGACGCCGGATCTCGGCCTGGCTCAGGCCCATCTCCCAGGCGCAGCGCGTGACCAGACGCTCCAGGAGGTAGGTGGCCTCGGGGCGCCCGGCACCCCGGTAGGCATCGACCGGCGCGGTGTTGGTGAACCAGGCGTCCACCTCGACATGGACCTGCGGCGTGGTGTACTGCCCCGCCAGCAAGGTGGCGTAGAGGATGGTGGGCACGGCGCTGGCAAAAGTGCTCAGGTAGGCGCCCAGGTTGGCATCGGTGTGGACACGCATGGCCAGAAAGCGGCCCTGGGCATCCATGGCCATCTCGGCGTGGCTCACATGGTCGCGACCGTGGGCATCCGACAAAAAGGCCTCGCTGCGGTCAGCCACCCATTTGATGTTGCGATTGAGCTTCTTGGAGGCCCAGGTCAGGCACACGTCTTCGGCATACAGGTAGATCTTGGAGCCGAAGCCGCCCCCCACGTCCGGGGCAATCACCCGCACTTTGTGCTCGGGCAACCCCATGACAAACGCGGTCATCAGCAGGCGCTCGACGTGTGGGTTCTGGTTGGACACGTACAGGGTGTACTCATCATTGGCTCGACTGTACGAACCGATGGCAGCGCGCGGCTCCAGGGCGTTGGGTACCAGGCGGTTGTTCACCAGGTCCAGCCGGGTCACGTGGGCCGCGCCGGTGAAGGCGGCGTCCACCGCGGCCTTGTCACCAATGGCCCACTTGAAGCAGTGGTTGTCCGGCGCGTTGTCGTGCAGCGCCGGGCCCTTGGCGGCGTCAGCCACCTGCACCACCGCGTCCAGTACCTCGTAATCGACGTTCACCAGCTCGGCTGCATCGCGCGCCTGCTGCAAGGTCTCGGCCACCACCATGGCCACATGGTCACCCACGTAACGCACCTTGCCCTGCGCGAGGATGGGGTGCGGTGGCTCTTTCATGGGCTGACCGTCAGTGCTGGTGATCAGCCAACCACATGGCAGGCCGTTGATGCCGGCGGCTGCGACATCCGCCCCGGTGAACACCCCCAGCACACCCGGCGCGGCCTGGGCGGCCGCGATGTCGATGGCATTGATGCGGGCATGCGCATGAGGCGATCGCACGAACACCGCGTTGGCCTGGGCCGCCAGCACCACATCGTCGGTGTACTGGCCGGCCCCGGTCAGAAAACGGTAGTCTTCCTTGCGGCGCACGGCGGCACCGATGTGCGGAAGGTTGGCAAAATCTGAGGCACCCATGTCTTTGTCTCCTGATGTTCGGGAATCGAAGCGCCCATCGCCATCTGGCGCGGGCCGAGGGTTGATGCGCTGAACGAGCTCGCCAGGGGCTCAGCCGCCTGCGGCCATGGCGTCCCGGCCTTGCACCACGGCCTTGACGATGTTCTGGTAGCCGGTGCAGCGGCAGAGATTGCCTTCCAGCAGCTCACGGATCTCGCCCTCGCCGGCTTTCGGGTGGTGCCGGCACAGATCGACCGCGCTCATCACCATGCCCGGAGTGCAGAAGCCGCACTGCAGGCCATGGCACTCCTTGAAGGCGGCCTGCATCGGGTGCAGCGTGCCATCGGGCTGGGCCAGACCCTCGATGGTCGTGACCTCGGCTCCCTGGGCCTGGGCGGCCAGCACGGTGCACGATTTGACGGCCCGGCCGTCCAGCAACACGGTGCAGGCACCGCACTGGCTGGTATCGCACCCGACATGGGTGCCCGTGAGGGTGAGTTGCTCGCGCAGCAACTGCACCAACAGGGTATTGGGCGCCACATCCGCCCGGGCCACACGGCCATTCACCTTGAGTTCAACCTGCATGGACCATCTCCTTGAAAAGTAGAGGCTTGGAACAGCTGGCATCTTTTCGCGGCCCCGGTCCTCGTTGGCTAGGCAAAACCCTAGGATCCAGACGGCATGACTCGGATATTCTCAATTTGCGACAAACATGACCGTTTGACGTCTTCAGGACACCGTTCGCGCCCAGTGCCCGGGCAGTCCCGGTGCCCCTCAACGAGCCTGCCCACCCCAGTCATCCAGCCACCGCCCCAGGCCCATGCCAGCGACTGACACACCCTCCTTGCGAGCATCCCCGCCCGCTCATGACCGACAGGCCTTGATCCGGCAGGCCCGGCAGGCCTGGCTGAATGGCGGCCTGGGCGGGTCACCGAGCCTCGGCCACACCCCGATCGAGCCCTGGATCACTCGCTCCTGGCAACGTTGCCTGGCCGACGGCCTGCGGCCCCACCAAAGCGTCGAGTTCGGCCCGGTCAGCGCCAGCACGCAACGCCAACTGACCGAGGGTAACCGCGACCTGATCAACGCGGCACGCCCGGTGTTGGCCCAGCTCTCGCGCGCCATTGCAGGCACCCGCTATTTCAGCCTGCTGACCAATGCCCAGGGGGTGGTGGTGGACGTGCACGGCCCCATCGACCCCCAACAAGAGGCCGCCACCACGATTGCCCGCGTGGGGGTGGACCTTTCCGAGCGCCATGTGGGCACCACGGCCATCGGCGCGGCACTCACGGAGCTGCAACCGGTGTGGCTGCACCAGGGGGAGCATTTCTTTGAGCAGCACGCGATTTACAGCTGCGCTGGCGCCCCCTTGATCGGCCCCGAAGGCCATTGCGTGGGCATGCTGGACCTGACCGGGGTAGAGGTGCCGGAACGCCCCGAGCTGCGCCACCTGGTGACGCGGGCGGCACGGCACATCGAAAACGCACTGGTGCTGCAGAGCCCCTGGCACATCATGCTGCGCCTGAACTGGCCCGGGGCCCCCATGCCCGAAGGCCCGGCAGCCGATGCCGAAGGCCTGTTGTGCCTGGACACCGAGGGTGCGGTGCTGGCCTGCAACCCTGCGGGCCGCCAGATGCTGCCCCGCCCGCTGCTGCGGCCTGGCGCCCGCCTTCAGGCCGACGATCTGTTCGCCGTGCCATGGGGCATGCTGGTCGACCACGCCCGGCGCCAGGCACCGCCGCTGGATGTGCCGCTGTGGTCTGGCCTGCGGCTGCAGGCGCTGGCCCGCTTGCGCGGCGCGACGCCCCAGGCAACGGCGGCTGCACGGCAGGAGGGCGGCACTGCGGCCGCCAGGCCCTTGCGCGACCTGGAAACCGCGCTGATCCGGCAGGCGGTGGAAGAAGCCCGCGGCAATGTGGCCGAAGCAGCCCAGCGCCTGGGCATCAGCCGGGCCACCGTCTACCGCAAACTGGGACAGAAAGCACGCCCGACCGGCGATTGACGGGTTCGCCGCCCCCTCAATCGACAGAACCCAGCACCACGGCAGCGGGTTCAACCACGGCCCGGGCCAGGGCACCGCGCCTGAGCGTCCCGCCCTGGGTCGTCAAACCCACCCATTGCAGCCCGCCCTCCGAGGTCAGCACCACCTCCTGCAGCTCGCCTGCGCGCGTGGTGCGGGCCACCCGGCCCGTCACGCTCGACACGGCATCGAGGCGGTCCTCGCCCTCGCTTTCATCCGGCCCCAGGGGCAGGATGCGCACCGCCGTGGCCTTGCACAAGGCCAGCACCGGCAGCCCCTGGCGCAGGCCCAGCAACTCGGCGCTCTCGCGGGTCAGCGAGGCCTGCAGCCGATCCGGCCCGGCCAGGCTGAGCTGTGCCAGCACCACGGCGCCCTGGCGCCGCAGTGCCGTCACGGTGGCCGGCCATTGGTTGCGCATGCTGGTGCGCAAGCCCAGCGCGGGGGACTGGGTGCCCGTACTGCCCATGCCCGCTGCCGCGCCAGCGCCGGCCAGCTCAGCCAGCACCTGCTGACGTGCCACCGCCAGGGCGTCTGCCACGCGCAGCAACCAGGCGCCCTGCGGGGTGATCACGGCCCCACCGCCGCCCGCCCCCCCCACCGCCCGCTGCACCAGCTCGGCACCGGCCAGGTTGCTCAAGGTGTCGATCGCCTGCCAGGCGGCCTTGTAGCTCACACCCGCATCGCGCGCGGCCTGCGAGATGCTGCCGCCTGCCGCGATGCCGCGCAGGATCTCCAGGCGTTTGTCACTGGGGCTGTGGCCCAGCGCCTCCGACCAGTGCAGGACGGGAGCGGGGGCGAAAATCTGAGGCATCGGTGTTTCCGGGCTGAGGGCGCTGACCATGCCCTGAACTTTAACCATTCCGGCGGGCTGGCACGGCTGGCGCTAAACTCAAGCCAATTGCGCTATTCAAGTGCGGAATAGCGAACCACCCCCTCAACCGTATCCTGCGCCCGCTTCATGCCTGAATCGACCCTGATCCCGCTGTGGCTGACCCTGAAGGTGGCCTGCCTGGCCACCGTGGCCAGCGGCGTGCTGGGCGTGGGCCTGGCCTGGTGGATGGCGCGGCGCCGCTTTGTCGGCCACGCCCTGCTGGATGCCTTGCTGATGCTGCCCATGGTGCTTCCCCCCACCGTGCTGGGCTACTACCTGATCGTGCTGATCGGGCGCAACGGGCTGCTGGGGCGCTACCTGGACCAATGGCTGGGCATCAACCTGATGTTCACCTGGCAGGGGGCCGTGCTCGCCGCTGCGGTGGTGTCGCTGCCCCTGATTTACAAGGGCGCCCGCGCCGCCTTCGAAGAAACCGACCCCCGCCTGGCCCAGGCAGCGCGCACCCTGGGGGCGGGCGAGCTGGAGGTGTTCTGGCGCATCAGCCTGCCCATGGCGCTGCGCGGCATCACCGCCGGCCTGATGCTCACCTTTGCCCGGGCCATGGGCGAGTTTGGCGCCACGCTGATGATCGCGGGCAACCTGCCGGGCAAGACCCAAACCCTGTCGATCGCGGTCTACGACGCCGTGCAGGCCGGCAATGATGCCCAGGCCCTGTGGCTGACCGGCCTCATCTCCGCCGTCTGCGTGTTGGTGCTGGTGGGCTCCGGCCGGCTGCTTCAGGCGCGACACTGACCCCACCCCTGCCCACCATGCCGCACGCTCAACCCCGCCCCCCGACGCCGCCCGTGCTGGACATCCAGCTGCAACTTGAGGCCCATGCCCCGGGGCGGCATTTCGCGCTCCAGGTGGCCTTTGAATCGACCAGCCTGCGCACGGCCTTGCTGGGCCCGTCGGGGGTGGGCAAGTCCATGACGCTGCAGGCCGTGGCGGGCCTGATTGACGCACCGGGCCATGTGCGCGTCCAAGACCTGACGTTGCAGGACAGCCAGCAGGGGCTGCACCTGAGTGCTCGGGAACGTGGCGTGGGCTATGTGTTCCAGGATTACGCGCTGTTTCCACACATGACCGTGCGCCAGAACGTGGCCTTCGGCGTGCGCCGACCCGGTCAGCCCCGCAGCCCGCAGGCCGACGATCGGGTGAATGAGATGCTGGCCCGCTTTCAATTGGAGGAACTGGCCCCCGCCTGGCCGCGGCACCTGTCCGGTGGCCAACGCCAGCGCGTGGCACTGGCCCGTGCACTGGCGGCCCAGCCGCGCCTGCTGCTGTTGGACGAGCCGCTGTCGGCCCTGGACACCGAGTTGCGCCTGCGCCTGCGCGACGAATTGCAGAGCTTGCTGGAACAGATCCGCATCCCGGTGTTGCTGGTCACCCACGACCCGCAGGACGTGGCCCAGTTGGCCCAGACCGTCATCCGGCTGCGTCCAGGCGAAGCCGCCCAGCCCGAGACCGTGGCCGAACGCCCGCCGGCGGTGCGCCTGGCCTGAAGCCAAGCCCGAACAACCCAGCTCAGATCGCGCAGGAACGGAAACCCACGAAGGCATCGTCTTCGTGCGGCTGGCCAAACCAGCGCCAGCCCGGATCGCGCAGGCGCGCCCGGCTGGCCAGCGAATGCCCGCGCTGCACCCGGGCCTGCTCCATCAGCGGCCAGGCGTAGTCACGCCACGGGCCGGGCTGAGCCCCGGGCCAGGGGCGCAGGCGGCTGGCGGTCCATTCATGAACCTCACCCCAGCGCCAGCCACGGCGGGCTGCGGTGTGGGCGGCCAGATCCCATTCCACTTCATCAGGCAGGCGCCGACCGGCCCAGCGGCACCAGGCATCGGCCTCCCACCAACTCACATGCACCACCGGGTGGGCCCCGGCCAAGCGCACGCGGCGACCAAAACGGTTCTGCAGCACACCGCCGCTGCTGCCCGGGCGAGCCGCCCCCATGTGCTCCACGTGGCGCGGCGCGGTGCGGCCCACCTGCGCCTGCAACCAGACCCAACCTTCGGGCAGCCAGTGTTCGGCCTGGTCATAGCCACCATCGTCGACAAACTCGATGTATTGGGCCCAGCTCACCGCCTGGGCATCGATCTCGAACTCAGGAACGGCCACGCTGAGCTGGCCAGGCTCGCCCTCGGGGTGGAAGCCACCACTGCGGTGCGGCAAGGCCCAGCGGGTGGCCGGGATCAGCAAGGGGTCGCGTGCCGCCAGCACTGCGGGCTCGGGCAGGTCCAGCGGCACGCCCTGGGCCTGGGCCAGCCGGATCATGCGCTCGCCGAGCAGATCCTCATGGAACAGAGCCAATCGGAAGAAATACAGCGAAGCATCGTCTTCAGGCAACCGGTCCAGCAGATCCAGAGTGGACTCCAACGTGTCGAGCAACCACGATCGCACCGCCGCACGCTGGGGCAAGGCCTCGGCGGCTCGCTGCGCAGCACTGCGCCAGCGTGGGTCCCACAGGCGGTCGGCTGCCGGGTCTGAAGAAGGCAGCCGCAAGGCGTCGGGCGGGCAGTTCAACCCCAAGGCGCGCCGGGTGTTGCGCCCCACCCAGTACTCGGCAAACCAGCCGGCATGGCCGGCCAGCCACAACGGCGGCTCCACGCCGGGCCCAGGCTGCCAGCGCCAATGCCCGCTGTCCTCGGCCTCTTCAAAGCGCGCCAGCAGGGCCAGCGTGTGATTGCGGGCATCCATCAAGGCCAGCGACAGCAGAGAGGGGCCGGCCGACCAGAGCTGGGGCGAATCGATCGCGGCCGAGGGGTTCAGTGCGGGATGGGGCATGGCCGGAGCGGCGGGTCAGGCCAGGGGCTCAAAGAAAGAAGAAGGCCAGTGCGGCCACGACCGTGGGCGCCAGCGCCCCCAGCAACAGGCCACCGGCACTGATCGCACCATCCGGGAAACCGTTGCGCAACAGGGCCACACCGGCCGGATTGGGGGCATTGGCGATCACGGTGAGGCCGCCGCCCGTGACGGCCCCGGCCACCAGCATGTATTTGGCGCCGTCAGAAATGCCTTCGATCAGAGAACCCAGGTAGGTGAGTGCCGCGTTGTCGGTGATGGCGGTCAAGGCCGTCGCCCCCACAAACAGTGCCGTGGGTGAGAGGCCCGAGACCAGGGGCTGCAACCACCATTGCTGCAAACCGCCCAACACCACCAGCCCGGCCAGGAAAAAGCCCACCAGCAAGCCCTCCTTGATGATCAGGGGGGCCTGAAAGCGGCTGTAGGCCTGGGTGTAGCCCAGAAACATCATGAACAGCCCCATGAAGATCACCGGATGGTGGGCCATCAGCACCACTGCGGCCAGAAAACCCAGGTGCACCGCCGTCACCACCCAGGGCACGGCCCCATTCGGCTCGCGCGTGTCGCGCATTTCGTGCGTTTGGCGGGGGCTCTCGGGCTCCTGCAGGGAGCCACGGATGAAGCCCACCAGCACCGTGGCATTGAACACCACGGCCACGGCGGCCTTCCAGCCGAAGTGCGTCAGCATGAAGGCCGAGTCCCACTGCCAGGCGCTCGCCACCATCAACACCGGGGGTGCGGCATAGGAGGTGAGGGTGCCGCCAATGGACACGTTGACGAACAACACCCCGAGCGCCGCATACTTGTGGCGCACCGGCACCTCAGGGCGGAACACCGTGCCCGCCAACGTGAGCGCCGCAATGGTCATGGCCGCAGGCTCGGTGATCAGGGAGCCCAGCAGGGGCACTCCGGCCAGCACCAGCCAGGCCTGGGCCACCGGGCGGCGCAGCGGCAACAGGCCGCTGAGGGCCTGCAGCACGGACGACACCGCCACCAGCACCGGGCGCGAGGCCGCCACCACCATGACCACAAACACAAACAGCGGCTCGGTGTACTGGCGCGACTCGGCATAGGCCACGGCGCTGGCCGTGCCCTGCACCAAGGCCATCATGCCCAACAGCACGAAGGCCCAGAAGCCGAACACCACCTCGACCTCGCCCAGCAGGTGCAGCAAGCCGGCGTGACGCGGATGGCGCTGGGCCAGGTGCTCGATGGCACTGGCTGCAAAGGTATGGACCAGCGCAATGGCAAACACGGCCGCGGCCATCAGGTGAATGAGATCAGGTGACAAAAATACTCCTTGCAGCGGGCCCCAGACGGCGGTCGGGGCGAAGTGGGGGGCGGGCACTGACAACGGCCGGCCCCGAGGATGCCTGGGGGAAACCCGGCCTCAGGTAGTCAGGGTTTTTTCAGTGAGCTGGCGCTACCATTGCCCACCCGCCAAGGTTGCAGACCTGAAGCACTCGCCCAACCGGGTGCTGGGGTATGCAACTCAAAAAAATCACTGGAGACACAGCGTGTCAATCTTACTCAAACTCTCTGCGCTGGTGGACTGGATCAGCGTGCGCATGTCGCATGTGGCCGCCTGGACCGTCCTGTTCGCTGCCCTCATCTCGGCCGGCAATGCCTTCATCCGCTATGGTTTTGACATCAGCTCGAACGGCTGGCTCGAGATCCAGTGGTACCTGTTCGCTGCCACCGTGATGCTGGGTGCGCCCGCCGTGCTCAAGTTCAACGAGCACGTGCGCGTCGACATCCTGTACGGCAAGCTGCGCGGCAAGGGCCCGGTGGTGGTCGACCTGCTGGGCCTGGTGGTGTTCCTGCTGCCGGTGATGGGCCTGCTGGCCTACCTGAGCTGGCCCCTGTTCATGAAGATGTACCTGACGGGCGAGATGTCGGGCAATGCCGGGGGACTGATCCGCTGGCCCGCCATGCTGCTGCTGCCCACAGGTTTCGGCCTGATGTTCCTGCAGGGTGTGTCTGAGGTGATCAAGCGTGTGGCCTACCTGACTGGCCACCTTGAGCTCGATACCCGCTACGAAAAGCCGGTGCAGTGATGCCAGCCCAGCGCTGACACCTTCACCTTCAACCACCGGATTTCAGGACTCTTCAAAATGCAGATGGAAAATTTCGCGCCCTTCATGTTCGGGGGGCTGGTACTGGTGATGCTGATCGGGTTCCCGGTCGCATTCTCGCTGGCGGCCCTGGGCCTGGCCTCAGGCTTCTTCGCCATCAGTCAAGGCTGGTTCCCGGCCAGCTACCTGTCGAACCTGCCCCTCAACATGTTCGGCATCCTGTCGAACGACCTCTTGCTGGCCATTCCGTTCTTCACCTTCATGGGCGCCTTGCTCGAAAAGTGTGGCCTGGCCGAAGACATGCTGGACTCGATGGGCCAGCTGTTCGGCCCCGTCAAGGGCGGGCTGGGCTACTCGGTGATCATTGTGGGCTTCATCCTCGGCGCCATCACCGGCACCGTGGCCGGCCAGGTGATCGCCATGGCACTGATCTCGCTGCCGGTGATGATCCGCTACGGCTACAACATGCGATACGCCACCGGCGTGCTGGCCGCCTCGGGCACCATCACGCAGCTGGTGCCGCCGTCGCTGGTGCTGATCGTCATGGCCGACCAGTTGGGCCGCTCGGTGGGCGACATGTACAAGGGGGCCTGGGGCCCGTCGATCCTGCAGGTGCTGATCTTTGCCGGCTACACCTTTGCGCTGGGCGTGATCAAGCCCTCGCACATTCCGGGCGTGCCCAAGTCGGCGCGCACCCTGGTGGGCTGGGCGCTCTGGGCCAAGTGCCTGCGCGGCATCATCCCCTCGGCCGTGCTGATCTTTGCCGTGCTGGGATCGATGGGCGGCCTGCCGGGCATCGACACCGCCATTGCCACCCCGACCGAAGCTGGCGCCATGGGCGTGGTGGGGGCCATGGTGCTGGCCGCCATGCACAAGCGCCTGAGCCGCGGCCTGATCTGGGAAGCCATGCAGGGCACCATGCGCCTGACCGCCATGGTGGTCTTCATCCTGATTGGCGCACGCGTCTTCTCGATGGTGTTCCAGGGTGTGGACGGTGCCAAGTGGGTCGAGCACATGCTCAGCGGCCTGCCAGGCGGCCAGACCGGCTTCCTGATTGCCGTGAACGTGTTCATCTTCTTCCTGGCCTTCTTCCTCGACTTCTTCGAGATCGCCTTCATCATCCTGCCCATGCTGGGCCCGGTGGCCGACAAGCTGGGCATCGACCTGGTGTGGTTCGGCGTGCTGCTGTGCGTGAACATGCAGACCAGCTTCATGCACCCCCCCTTCGGCTTCGCGCTGTTCTACCTGCGCGGCATTGCCGACACGCTGTTCAAGGAAGGCCGCATCAAGGCGCCCATCAAGTCGGCCGACATCTACATGGGCTCCATCCCCTGGGTGCTGATGCAGCTGATTCTGGTGGCCGTGGTGATCTTCGTGCCGCAAACCGTGACCATGTTCATCCCCAAGGAAGCCGTGATCGACGTCAACAAGGTGCAGATCGACGCACCGCCGCCTGAGGCCGACGATCCTTCGGCAGAAGACGCAGACGCCGAGCAGAAGAAACTCGAGGAGCTGTTCAAACCCTCGACCGACAAGCCGGCCGACAGCAAGTGAGCAGGTAAACAAGTCAGCACGGCAGCCCGCTGCCCTCTTCCCTACAGCCCCTGCCCGTCAGGGGCTTTTTCTTGGACCGAAGCATGAGCAACCCGACGCCTTCACCCCACCCTCAGCCCGAAGCAGAAGCGCCGTTCGAGCTGCCTCGCATGGGGCCCCCGCCCTTTGTTTTCGAGCCCCTGGGGGGATCGGTTGAAGGACCAGCCTTCCCGCGCCTGGTCAAGGCGCTGGCCCTGCTGGTCACCGTGGGCTGCGGGGGGTGGCTGGCCCAGCTGTGGTGGCAGGACCAGCCCGTGCTGCACGCCCGCTCTGCGGGTCTGTGGTTTCTGGCCGCCCAGGCCATGATCAGTTGCACGGCCTGGTTCATCGTGGTCAGCCGCACCCGGCTCGACCGCACCGAGCTGCGCCAGCGCTGGGTGGGCGACAAGGTGATGCCCCTGGCCGATCTGGCCTATGGCAAGCTGATCCGGGTGCGCGGGCTGGAATGGCTGATCGCCCCCCGACTCTATGTGCGCACCTTGGGCGGCAAATTTGCGGTGTTCTACGCGGCCTCACCCGCGCTGCGCGCCGAGTTCGAGCGCCTGTTGCGTGAGCTGGCCGAGTTTCGCCGCATGTGACGAAAAAAAACGCACCCGTAGGTGCGTTTTTGACGTGGCGCCTGGCGCCTCGATGCCGGTCATGCCGGCACCGCTGAATCACAGCTTGGCGGTCTGCATGAAGCTGTCGAAACGGGCTTCGGCAAAGCGGAACCAGAGGATCTGGTCCTTCTGGAAAGCACGGTAGTCGGAGTAGATCTTCTTCCAGTCGGGGTTCTTGGCTTCGAGTTCGGCGTAGATGGTCATCGAGGCATCGAACGAAGCCTGCAGCACTTCCTTGGGGAAAGACACGACCTTGGTCTTGGCGCCCACCAGTTGCTTCAGGGCGGTGGGGTTCAGGGCGTCGTACTTGGCCTGCATGTCGACGTGGGCATAGGCCGAAGCGGCTTCGATGATGGCCTTGTTTTCAGCCGACAGCGTGTCCAGAGCCTTGTTGTTGATGAAGAAGTCGACCTCGGGGCCGCCTTCCCACCAGCCGGGGTAGTAGTAGTAGGGCGCAACCTTGTTGAAGCCCAGCTTCTGGTCATCGTAAGGACCCACCCACTCGGCGGCGTCGATGGTGCCTTTTTCGAGCGCTTGATAGATCTCACCGCCCGGGATGTTCTGGGGCACGCCCCCCATGCGTTCGATCACGCGGCCAGCAAAGCCGCCGATGCGGAACTTCAGGCCTTTGATGTCGGCCGGGGTCTTGATCTCCTTGCGGAACCAGCCCCCCATCTGGGCACCCGTGTTACCGCCGGCAAAGCTCACGATGTTGAACTTGGCGTAGAACTCGTTCATGAGCTTGCGACCATTGCCGTGCATCATCCACGAGGTCATCTGACGCGAGTTCATGCCGAAGGGGATGGCTGCGCCGATGGCGAAGGCTTCGTTCTTGCCGAAGTAGTAGTACGGCACGGTGTGGCACATTTCGACCGAACCCTGCTGCACGCCGTCGACCACGCCCAACGGGGGCATCAGTTCGCCACCGGCATGGACCGAGATCTCGAACTTGCCGCTCGACAGTTCCTTGACTTTCTTGGCGAACACTTCGGCCGCGCCATAGATCGTGTCCAGCGACTTGGGGAAGCTGGAGGCCAGGCGCCAGCGCACGGCGGCCTGGGCATGCACGGCGGGGGCGGCACCAGCGGCCAGAACGCCTGCGATGCCTGCGTTTTTAAGGATTGAACGACGATCCATGTGGTTTTGACTCCGAACTGTGTGAAAAACCCGCAGGCCAGTGCCGCGCGCGACAGGCGGGCCTGCAATGAGGAATCTGGATTGTAGAAAGCGCCCGCGCGCGCCCGGCACGGGTTTACCCTGCGATCAGGCGCTGCCTGCGCAAGGCTTCAGGGTTCTGCAAGGATTTGTGCGACACCTCGCCGCCACCCAGGCCTCCACCCGATCAGTTCTGATCGGCTTGCAGCACATAACGCTGTTCAATGGCCTGTCGAATGCCCGCGGCATCCAGCCCCTGCAGGCCGAGCAGCTTGGCCGGGTCGCCATGCTCGATGAACTCGTCGCGCAGGCCCAACTGCAGCACCGGCCGCACCAGACCGGCTGCCTGCAAGGCCTCCAGGACGGCCGAACCGGCGCCGCCCATGATGGCTCCCTCTTCCACCGTCACCAGCGCGTCATGGCCGCGTGCCACCGTCAGCAGCAACTCGGTGTCCAGGGGCTTGGCCCAACGCATGTTGACCACGGTCGCATCCAGTGCTTCGGCCGCTTCCAGTGCGGGGTAGAGCAAGGTGCCGAAGGCCAGGATGGCGATGCGCTGTCCCTGACGGCGCAGCTCACCCTTGCCAAAAGGCAGCGGCTGCAGATCCGTGGCCGGCACGGTGCCCACGCCAGCACCACGCGGGTAGCGCACCGCCACCGGGTGGTTCTGCTCATAGGCGGTGGTCAGCAACTGGCGGCACTCGGCCTCATCGGCCGGGCAGGCCACACTGACCTGGGGAACGCAGCGCAGGAAAGGAATGTCGTAGGCCCCGGCGTGGGTGGCGCCATCGGCCCCCACCAGGCCCGCGCGGTCGAGTGCAAACACCACGGGCAGGTTCTGCAGCGCCACGTCGTGGATCAACTGGTCATACGCCCGCTGCAAGAAGGTCGAGTAGATTGCCACCACGGGCTTCAGGCCCTCACACGCCAGGCCCGCCGCGAAGGTGACGGCGTGCTGTTCGGCGATGCCCACATCGTGGTAGCGCCCCGGAAAGCGCTTCTCGAACTCGACCATGCCCGAGCCCTCGCGCATGGCCGGCGTGATACCCACCAGGCGGGTATCGGCTGCGGCCATGTCGCACAGCCACTGACCGAAGACCTGGGTGAAGGTGGTCTTGGCCGGCGTACTGGGCTTTTGCAGGCCCACGGCAGGGTCGAACTTGCCCGGGCCGTGGTAGGCCACCGGGTCGGCCTCGGCCAGTTTGTAACCCTGCCCCTTCTTGGTGACGACGTGCAGGAACTGCGGGCCTCGCAGGTGACGCAAATTCTCCAGTGTGGGGATCAGCGAGTCGAGGTCGTGGCCATCGATCGGGCCCACGTAATTGAAGCCGAACTTCTCGAACAGGGTGGCCGGCACCACCATGCCCTTGGCCTGCTCCTCCAGGCGCTTGGCCAGTTCAAACAAAGGGGGCAGCGGCTTGAGCACCGACTTGCCCACCTCTTTGGCGGCGGCGTAGAACTGCCCGCTCATGAGCTGGGCCAGGTAGCGGTTGAGGGCCCCCACCGGCGGGCTGATCGACATGTCGTTGTCGTTCAGGATCACCAGCAGCTTGCAGTCGTGCTGAACGCCGGCATTGTTCAGAGCCTCGAAGGCCATGCCCGCACTCATCGCGCCATCACCGATGATGGCGACGGCATGCCGGTCCTCACCCTTTTGGCGGGCGGCAATGGCCATGCCCAGGGCGGCAGAGATGCTGGTCGAGGAGTGCGCCGTGCCAAAGGTGTCGTACTCGCTCTCGGCACGCTGCGGAAAGCCCGAAAGCCCCCCCAGCTGACGCAGCGAGCCCATGCGATCGCGCCGCCCGGTCAGGATCTTGTGTGGGTAGGTCTGGTGGCCCACGTCCCACACCAGGCGGTCTTGCGGGGTGTTGAACACCGCGTGCAAAGCCACCGTGAGCTCGACCGTGCCCAGGTTGGAGCTGAGGTGCCCGCCGGTCTTGGACACACTGTCGATCACATAGGCCCGCAGTTCGTCGCTGAGCTGCTTGAGCTCGCTGCGCGTCAGCCGCCGAAGATCGGCAGGATCGTTCACCTTCTGCAGCAGGGGGTAGCTCGTGGATTGCATCTCGGGTTGCTATTCGTTGGTCGAGTTGCCCGGGCGTCCATCACCAGGGCCGATGGGGCAACTCGTGTTGATTCAGTTGGAACGGTTCACCACCATGTTGGCCAGCGCCGCCAGTGCCTGCGTGTCGGGCAGACCGCTGTCTGCCAATGCCGTCAGCGCCTCTTGCAGCAGTTCGCCAGCATAGGCGCGCGAAGGCTCCAGCCCCAGCAAGGACACATAGGTCGGCTTGTCTTGCGCCGCATCCTTGCCGGCCGTCTTGCCCAGCGTGGCCGAATCGGCCACCACATCGAGGATGTCATCCACCACCTGGAACGCCAGCCCCATGGCGGCGCCATAGCGACGCAAGGCCTGCAGGGCCTGCGGCGTGCAGGGGCCACAAGCAGCCCCCATCAGCACGCTGCCCTGCAACAGGGCGCCAGTCTTGAGACGATGCATGCGGCGCAGGCTGGCCTCATCCAGGGCCTTGCCCACGCTGGCCAGGTCAATCGCCTGCCCACCCGCCATGCCCTCGCTGCCCGCCGCTCGGGCCAACAGTCGGCACAGCACCGCCTGCATGGCATCGGGCACACTGCCATCGTCCGGGGTGAGCAACTCAAAGGCCAACGCCTGCAAGGCATCGCCGGCCAGCAAGGCACCGGCCTCGCCATACTGCACATGCACGGTGGGCTTGCCACGACGCAACACATCGTTGTCCATGCAGGGCATGTCGTCGTGCACCAGTGAATAGGCGTGGATCAACTCCACCGAGCAGGCGGCCCGCAAACCGGCGGCCGGCAAGCCTTGCACGGCCTCCTGAGCCGCCAGCACCAGCAAGGGCCGCAGGCGCTTGCCCCCATCCAGCACCGCATAGCGCATGGCATCGCCCAGGTTGGCCGGCGCATCCTGCCCCACCCATTCACTCAGGGCCTGTTCAACCCGCACCAGATGACCCTGGCTCCAGGCTCGAACATCCCATTCCATCGTCGATACCCCAGCAGTCATGCCTGCCCCCCCGATTTGTATTCATTGCCAACCTGCCCCTGGCCCCATCCAGGCCCAGGCTGCACGCCCACGAACGCCGACGAACAATGCAAGGGCAACACAGGCAGGACCGTCTGTAGAAAGGCTGGAGGCATGTCAGAGAGCATTAACGGGCAAACCCTGAATTCTAGGCGGTGTCTGGCCCGACAACACCGCGGGCGCAAGCCAGGATGGTGCATGGGGCCCCATGGCGGCCATGGGTCGACCAGGGGATGCGCTTTTGCGCTGGGTCATGAAAGCCGTACACCGGTAGGGCCGCGTTGGCGAATCCAGCACCCCCAGGGTACAATCCGCGGTTCCCCTCGCCGGCAACGCCGGTTCCCACCACCGCGCTCCAGCCCGTGGCCTGGCCCCTGGCCAAATGCCCCGGCGCGCTTTTACCTCCCTGTGGGGAGTCTTTAGGTCAGGTCACCCATGTCTGATTTAAGTCTTCAACTGCAGCAGGCCGCAAGCCAACTACCAGTTTCAAGCTATTTTGACGATGCGCTGTTCCAGCGCGAGATGGACATCATCTTCCAGCGCGGGCCCCGTTATGTGGGGCACCGTCTGAGCGTGCCCAATGTGGGCGACTACCACGCCTTGCCGCAAGAAAACGGTGGCCGTGCGCTCGTGCACACGCCGACCGGCATTGAGCTGGTCTCCAATGTGTGCCGCCACCGCCAGGCCATCATGCTCAAGGACCGCGGCTCGCTGCACGACACCGCCCCGGGCAGTGCCGGCGGCAACATCGTGTGCCCCCTGCACCGCTGGACTTACAAGGCCAGTGGCGAGCTGCTGGGCGCCCCCCACTTTGCACACGACCCGTGCCTGAACCTCAACAACTACAAGTTGCGCGAGTGGAACGGCCTGCTGTTTGAAGACAACGGCCGCGACATCGAGGCCGATCTGGCTCACATGGGCCCCCGCGCCGAACTCGACTTCACGGGCTTCTCGCTTGATCGCGTCGAGCTGCACGAGTGCAACTACAACTGGAAGACCTTCATCGAGGTCTACCTTGAGGACTACCACGTGGGCCCTTTCCACCCCGGCCTGGGCCAGTTCGTCACCTGCGACGACCTGCAGTGGGAGTTCAAAGAGCACTACTCGGTGCAGACCGTGGGCGTGTCGGGCGGCTTCAATCGCCCCGGCTCCAGCGTGTACCAGCGCTGGCATGAGGTCCTGCTCAAGTACCGCGAGGGCAAGCTGCCCGAGCGGGGGGCCATCTGGCTGACCTACTATCCGCACATCATGGTCGAGTGGTACCCCCATGTGCTGACCGTGTCCACCCTGCACCCCGTCAGCCCGCAGAAGACACTCAACATGGTCGAGTTCTACTACCCTGAAGAAATCACAGCCTTCGAGCGTGATTTCGTCGAAGCCCAGCAGGCCGCCTACATGGAAACCTGCATCGAGGACGACGAAATCGGCGAGCGCATGGACGCGGGCCGCCGCGCCCTGCTGGCCCGCGGCGACAACGAGGTGGGCCCCTACCAGAGCCCGATGGAAGACGGCATGCAGCACTTCCATGAGTGGTATCGCAAAACCATGGGCACCCACGGGGCGAACTACTGATGCACCGCCCCAGGCCCATGCATTGACACACAAGCGACCCACGGGTCGCTTTTTTTTCGTAACATCGTGCGTTTCGAGCAAAGGCCCGCCGGGCCCGCGCCTGGACAACTCTCGAAAGCGAACCCGATGCAGGCGATGTGGATGGTGGTGGCGGCATTCTTTTTTGCCTCCATGGGGGTGTGCGTCAAGATCGCATCCAGTCAGTTCAACGCCGCCGAACTGGTGTTCTACCGGGGCCTGCTGGGCATCTTCTTCATGTGGGCCCTGGCCCGCTACAGCGGCATCAGCCTGCGCACCCGCTACCCCCTGATGCACGCCTGGCGCAGCCTGGTCGGGGTGACCTCGCTGGGGGCCTGGTTCTACGCCATCGGGCACCTGCCCCTGGCCACGGCCATGACGCTGAACTACATGAGCAGCGTCTGGGTGGCGGCTTTTCTGGTGGGTGGCGCGCTGATGGCCTGGCGCCCCTCGGCCACCGAATCCCGGCCGATGCTGCAAGGCCCGCTCGTGCTCACCGTGCTGGCCGGTTTTGCCGGCGTGGTGATGATGCTGCGCCCCTCCCTGCAGGGCGACCAGATGTTTGCCGCCCTGATCGGCTTGTTGTCGGGCATGTGTGCCGCGTTTGCCTACATGCAGGTCATGGCGCTGTCGCGCATCGGCGAGCCCGAAACCCGCACCGTGTTCTATTTCGCCGTCGGCTCGGCTCTGGCCGGGGGGCTGGGCATGGGCGTGGCCGGGGCCTCGCCACTGACCTTTCCGGGGGCCCTGTGGTTGCTGCCCATCGGCGTGCTGGCCTCGCTGGGCCAGTTGTGCATGACCCGCGCCTACGCCACGGCGCGCAACCAGCGAGGCACGCTGGTCGTGGCCAACCTGCAGTACTCCGGCATCGTGTTCGCCGGCATCTACAGCGTGCTGCTGTTCGGGGACCACCTGCCCCTGGTGGCCTGGGCCGGCATGGCACTCATTGTCGGCAGCGGCATCGGGGCCACGGTGCTGCGCGGCAAGGCCGCCCCGAACGCGCCCGCCGAAGAGCACTGAGCGACCCCGGGCCGGCGTACCAACCTGTTCGCAGGCTGGCACAACAACAAATCCCTACCTTCCTTTCACGGGACTCAAACCACTTACGTCACTTACATCTGAAAAGTCGAATTTTGGCGCTACCTTGTTCACCCCCGATGCCCAGAAGGCCACCAGGCCGCACACCACTCGGACATGAACCCAAGGCCCCAGATCTGCCCTGCGGCGCGCCCCGCGCCGATCCCGACTCCCCCCCAGCGCAGGGGTCTGGCAGACCTGACGCCCGAACCTGAACACGTTGAGCCAGCCAGCGCCGCGCCAACGCCACCCTTGCGGCCATCGGCTCGCGATGGCCTGCAACGACACCCGCAGCAACTGGGCCGCCCGATGTTGTACGGGCTGCTGGTGTGGGGCTGCACCGCGGCGCAGGGCGCACTGCCCCCGCCCCAGAGGCAGGCACTGATGGATCTCTACCAGACCACCCAGGGGCCACGCTGGCGCCAGAACACCCACTGGCTGCAAGGCGACCCCTGCCTGCAACATTGGCAGGGCGTGAGCTGCGCCGCCGATGGGCAGTCGGTGATCGGTCTGCACCTGCCGGGCAATCGCCTGGAAGGCACCCTGCCCCGCTCTTTCGCGGCACTGGACACCCTGGAGTCTCTGGACCTGCGCGGCAACCTCGGTCTGACAGGGCCCCTGCCCCCCCTCAATCAGCTGCCGGCGCTCACCCAGCTGAACCTGAGCTTCAACCAGTTCAGCAGCCCCTTGCCCAGCCCTTTGCGCATGCCCAGGCTGCAAAGCCTGGTGCTGAGCAACAACCTGCTGACCGGCCCCTTGCCGGACCTGTCGGGCCTGCCTTCACTGCAGAACCTGCGCCTCAACCACAACCAGCTCAGCGGCACGCTGCCCCCGCTTGGCCAGCTCGGTGCCCTGCAATCCCTGGACCTCAGCTTCAATCAGTTCGGCGGCCCCCTGCCCGAGCTCAGCCACCTGAGCCAGCTCAGCAGCTTTCTGGCCGACTGGAATCATTTCCAGGGGCCGCTGCCCAACCCCTCGGGCCTGCTCCAGCTCCACAGCCTCAGCGTCAGCGGCAACCAACTGTCCGGCCCACTGCCAGCGCTGCGCAATCTGCCAGCGCTGTCGTTGCTGGCACTCGACCACAACCAGATGTCCGGCCCCCTGCCACGGGTGCTCGACCTGCCGCAGCTGAGCCAGCTGAACCTGGCTTACAACCTCTTCACCGGGCCTTTGCCCAATCTGTCCGCACTGCATCTGCTCAAGCGACTGCAGGTCGAGGGCAACCAACTGAGTGGCCCGCTGCCTGAGCGCCCCACCCAATTGAGCCAGGTCACCCTCTGCCCCAATCGCCTGCAGGATCAAACCCAAACCGAAGCCACCGAGATCGAGCCGGCATGGCGCGGCTGCGGCCAGCCCGGCACCGCCACGCCTGCTGCCGCACGCTCTGCAAGCCCCAAACGCAGCTCTGCCCCGGGGCGCACGACCGCCGCCGATCTGGCGGCAGCCGCACGGTGCCCCCCGGCAAGCCAGGCAGACCCGGCCTCGCCACCACGCCCACCCACTGACTGCCCACCGCCCCAGGCGCCACGGCGCGGTGGCGCCACCACCAAGCCCTTGGCCGAACCCAGCGTGCTGCCGCCCTGGAGCGAATGGCTCATGGCGCTGAGCGCCCTGCTGGCCCTGGTCACCATGGGGCTGATCTGGCGCCTGAGCTGGCTCAGCCAGGACCGCGCCGCCCCCGCCGCCGAAGACACCACAGAGGGCCCGCCCAGCGCACAGGACAGCTGGCTCAACAGCCAGGCGCCGCCCCCCAGCGAAAACACCCGCAGCTTCAGGCCCCGCCCCAGTTGGCCTCCGGCCTGAAGCCCGGTGACAGAGGATTTTTCGCTATACGATCACAGCCTCATTGCGTTACAGGTCCAGGTCCGCCTCAGCAGCCATGTACTCCACCCTCATTTCCGCCGCCCAACTCCAACAGTTGCAAACCCAGGGCCAGCCCCTGATGGTGTTCGACTGCAGTTTCGATCTGGCTCAACCCGAGGCCGGCCAGGCCCAATTCGCCCAGGCCCACCTCCCAGGCGCGCTTCACGCCGACCTGGATCGGCATCTCAGCGTGCACGATGACAGCCCCAAGGCGTCAGGCGGACGCCACCCCCTGCCCACACGCGAGAACTTTGCCGCCTGGCTGGCCGCCACCGGCCTGAACCAGAACATGCAGGTGGTGGCCTACGACCGCAGCAACAACAGCTATGCCGCTCGCCTGTGGTGGATGCTGCAGTGGGCCGGACACGGTGCGGTGGCGGTGCTCGATGGCGGACTGGCCGCCTGGCAGGCCGAAGGTGGCGCGGTCGAGGCGGGCCCGGCCGCGGCCCTGCCCGCCGGCAACTTCGTGCTGCGTGCACCGCTGCGCCGCCTGGTCACGGCCAGCGAGGTCCTGCAGACCCTGGGGCACCCCAGCCAGACCTTGATCGATGCCCGCGCCACACCGCGCTTCAGGGGCGAGGTCGAGCCTCTGGACCCGGTGGCGGGCCACATCCCTGGCGCCCTGAACCGCCCTTTCACCGACAACCTGACGCCCGAAGGCCGATTCAAGCCAGCCACCGAGTTGCGCACCGCCTTCGAAGGCCTGCTGGCGGGCCGCACCCCGGCCACCGTGGTGCACCACTGCGGCAGCGGTGTCACCGCACTGCCCAACCTGTTGGCCATGGAGGTGGCCGGCCTGGGCTCCACCGCCCTTTTTGCCGGCAGTTGGAGCGAGTGGTGCAGCGATTTGCAACGCCCCATGGCCAAAGGCTGAAAAAACCATCGATTTATTTTTGGCGATCCTCAGAAAACCGGCCCTTGTGGCCGGTTTTTTTTCGCATCGCCTCGCAGCAAGGCCGCTCCAATGGCAAAGCCCGCCGTCCCTGCACGCCATGTCAGAAAAAACCTGACAAGCCAGGTAAAAAACCAGACAAAGCACACATCCGTTACCTGACTTAATTTTCTTTTACGGGATCTTCACAATCCATTTCAACGGATCGCGAAACCCTGCATAAGGCAGCGACAGCGGCTCCGTAACAAGGAGTTTGACCATGACCAGCGAACAAATGCTTGCCGAGATCCGCGAAGCCAACCTCACCTACCTGATGCTGGCCCAGTCCCTCATCCGCCTGGACAAGGCCGAAGCCATCTTCCGCCTCGGCCTCAACGAAGAGTCCGCCGACATCCTCTCCGCACTCTCCCCCTCCCAGGTCATGAAGCTCGCCTCGCGCAACACCTTGCTGGCCCGCTTCCGCGTCGACGACGAACTCGTCTGGAGCCTGCTCACCAACCACAACACCCAGCAAAAGGTCGGCAACGAAGCCACCAACAAGCTGCACGCCAACATCCTCATGGCCGGCCGTTTGGCTGAAATCCTTTAAACGGACTTCCGCTTCCTACCGACCCTGACCCTGGAGACCCTCATGAGCACCTCTATCGCCACCGCCGCCGAGCCCAGCACCGCCGCCGCTCCTGCCGCCGCCAAGGCCCCCGCCAAGAGCGTGCTCAACGAGTCCCGCCAGATCGAGCGCGCCGCCATGCTCATCCGCATGGGCGCCCGCATGCAGGTCCTGGAGTCTGAAACCACCCTCTCCTACGAGCGCCTCATCCGCCTGTACAAAGAGATCGCCGGCAAATCCCCCTCCAAGGGCCAGCTCCCCTTCTCCACCGACTGGTTCCTCACCTGGCAGGAGAACATCCACTCCTCGCTGTTCTTGAACATCTACGAGTACCTGTCCAAGGCCGCCGACATGGACAGCATCGACCTGCTCACCAAGGCCTGGCGCCTGTACAACGAGCAGGTCCAGGCCGCCGAGATCGAGCCCCTGCTGTCCTTCACCCGCGCCTGGCGCCTGGTCAAGTTCGTCGACGCCGACATGCTCACCATGACCGCCTGCTCGCGCTGTGCCGGCAAGTTCGTCACCGAGCCCTACGAAAACGCCCGCCATTTCCTGTGCGGCCTGTGCAACCCCCCGGCCCGCGCCGGCAAGAGCAAGGCCAGCGGCGCCCTGATGGTGCACTGACCCCCTCCGCCTCCTTCATTTCGACAAAACGCCCCGCCGGCTAGCGCCGCGGGGCGTTTTGTCTTGGGGCTGAAACCCGTTCTACTTGAGCAGGCCCTTGATGTTGGCGTCGATGGGCATGGCGTAGTCATGGGCCGCCAGCACCACATTGCCCTCGGGCACCACCAGCTTCACGCTGAGGTAAAGCATCTTGCCCGACGAGGTGTAGGTGCCCACGATGACCGCCTGGGCCGACTGGGTCTGGCTGATGTCCTGCACCTCACGCGACAACAGCAGCGCGCCCTGCGAGGCTTTCATGAACAGGTTCTCGCGCAGTTTGAGTTCTTTCACCGCGTAACCGCGCTGGGCCAGGCGCCCGCCCACCAACTCCGAGAACAGGCGCCCCAGCCGCGACGACTCGGTCAGCACCTCCAGGTTCACAAAGGTCGCCACCAACAACGGTTGCTTGCGGTCCAGTTGCAGGCCGGCCACCAAGGCGTCGGCGGCCTTGTAGTTGACATCGATCAGGTCGGTGCGCACGTTTTCGTCCACCGGCGGGGTGGACGAGCAGGCGCCCAGGCCCAGGGCGGTCACGCCCGCCACGGCCACGCCCAGCAGGTGGCGGCGTCGGGGTTGCCTCATGGGCCCACCACCTTCCAGTTGCGCGTGGCCACCGGGGGCGGGCCGGCGTCGGCCGCCTTGAGCGGCTTGGGCACATACAGGCCCCCGTCCTCACCGTCGATGTAATAGACATCGGCCGTGCGGGCCAAAAAGGTGTCTTCGCGCTCCAGCGAGGTGGTGATCAGCACCTCGGTGCGCGTGGGGCCGCCCGCTGCCGTGCCATCGCGCCAGCGACGCGAGAGGTCGGTGATCGCCCCCAGAGACAACAGGCTGCCCACATAGTTGCCGGTCACGTGGTCGTAGGCATACAGGTCGCGCACCACCGAGATGCCTGCGGCCAGGCCCAAGGCGGGCATGGGGCTCTGGTTCTCCACCTCGCTGGGGTGTTCGATCAACTGGGTTTCAAAACGCACCACCAGCGGCCCGGGTTGGCGCGACACGATGGCGCCATGGTCCACCAGGCGGGTCAGCAACAACTCGCGAAAGCTCTGGTTGAAGGTGCCCGGTGCAGCCGGCACCACATACACCGCCGGCAAGGCCATCGGGTAGCTGCGGATCTTGTCGGCAATGCGCCGGGCCGAATCATCGGCCAGCACGTCCCAGTGGTGCACCGAGCGCGCCTTCTTCTGGCTGCTGATCGGGTAGTTGTCGGCGCGCGGCACGTCCAGCGAACTGCAGCCGCCTGCCAGCAGGGCGGCACCCAGCACCAGAGGGGTCCAACAGCTTGGCTTCATGCTCACACACCTTTTAACGCTTGTCATCGCACCCGATGCTATCGGCCCGGCGCCGGCCGCATCGGCCAAAGAAAGCCCGGAATGCCTGCCATTCCTCAAGACAGGGGCAGTTGGGTGGTCGACAGCACCTGCTTGAGCCCCATGAACGAGCGGATCTGCCGCACCCCGGGCAGGTACAGCAGTTGTTCGGCGTGCAGTTGGTTGAAGGTCTCGCTGTTGCGTGTGCGCACCAACATGAAGTAGTCGAACTCGCCCGTGACCACATGGCACTCCATGCAGCCCGAGATCCTGGCCGCCGCCTTCTCGAAGGCCTCGAAGGATTCGGGCGTGGATCGGTCCAGCACCACCCCGATCAGCACCACCATGCCGGCCCCCAAGGACTGCGGGTTGAGCAAGGCCACCGTGCGCTGGATGTAGCCGGCCTGGCGCAGGCGATCGACCCGGCGCAGGCAGGCCGGCGGGCTCAGATGCACCTTCTCGGCCAATGCCACGTTCGACAACGAGGCATCCCGTTGCAGCAGCTTCAGCAGGGCTCGATCGGTGCGGTCCAGCTCGGGGTTCAGCGGGGCTGAATCGCTCTTTTCAGGCGCACTCTTTGAACGAATTTTTGTTGTGCTCATGGTCATTTTCAAAAAATTTTCAAATCACCAGATTGATATTGTCGTCATTTTCGATGATTGAATCGATTGATTTTGCAATCCTGTTAATCGCCATATTTCATAGCATTGTCACACCAACCCAGCCCCTGAAAGGTGTGTCGATGCCTAGCTTCTTCGCCAGCTTCGAGGCCTGGGTCGCCACCCTTCAACCCTTTGAGAAAACCATGAACCTGCAGAAATTCCCCCGCCACCCCCTGACCTTCGGCCCCAGCCCGATCCAGCCCCTGAAGCGCCTGAGCGCCCACCTGGGCGGCAAGGTCGAGCTGTACGCCAAGCGCGAGGACTGCAACAGCGGCCTGGCCTTTGGCGGCAACAAGACCCGCAAGCTCGAGTACCTGATCCCCGAAGCGATTGCCGGCGGCTACGACACCCTGGTGTCCATCGGTGGCATCCAGTCCAACCAGACCCGCCAGGTGGCCGCAGTCGCTGCCCACCTGGGCATGAAGTGCGTGCTGGTGCAAGAGAACTGGGTCAATTACAGCGATGCGGTCTACGACCGGGTGGGCAACATCGAGATGTCGCGCATTCTGGGCGCCGATGTGCGCCTGGACGCAGCCGGCTTTGACATCGGCATCCGCCCCAGCTGGGAGCAGGCCATGGAAGACGTGCGCCAAGCCGGTGGCAAGCCCTTTCCGGTGCCCGCAGGTTGCTCCGAGCACCCCTACGGCGGCCTGGGCTTTGTGGGCTTTGCCGAAGAGGTGCGGGCCCAGGAAGCCGAACTGGGCTTCAAGTTCGACTACATCGTGGTCTGCTCGGTCACCGGCAGCACCCAGGCCGGCATGGTCGTGGGCTTTGCGGCCGACGGCAGGGCCCGCCGCGTGATCGGCATTGATGCCTCGGCCAAGCCTGAGCAAACCCATGCCCAGGTGCTGCGCATTGCACAGAACACCGCCAAGCTGGTCGAACTGGGCCAGGAGATCACGGCCGAAGACGTGGTGCTGGACACCCGCTACGGCGGCCCCGAGTACGGCCTGCCCAACGAAGGCACGCTGGAGGCCATCCGCCTGTGCGCCCGCCAGGAGGGCATGTTGACCGACCCGGTGTACGAGGGCAAATCCATGCACGGGATGATCGACATGGTGCGCAACGGCGAATTCCCGGCTGGCTCGCGTGTGCTGTACGCACACCTCGGCGGCGTGCCAGCGCTCAACGCCTACAGCTTCCTGTTCCGCAACGGTTGATCCATGGTGCGGCGGCCCGCCAAGGCCGCCCCCGGCGCGCGGCGCCCCTGACGCTCACAGGGCCCGCGCAGCGACAAGGAGACATGTGCCTTTGGCCCTCGGGCCGGTCTGCCCTGGCACGGCAGACCCCACCCCCCCCCCCCCAAGTCCTTCTCCTCGCTGCCCCACCATGAAACTCACCAAGCGTCAGTTCACCCAGGCCCTGGCGGCCTCGCTGCTCCCCCTCGGCCAGGCCCGCGCCCAGACCTTTCCCAACCACCCTTTGCAGCTGGTGATCCCCTTCCCGCCCGGCGGTGCCACCGATGTGGCAGGCCGCCTGATCGGCAAGAAGCTGGGCGAACGCCTGGGCCAGGCCGTGGTCATCGACAACCGGGCTGGCGCCGGCACCGTGGTCGGGGCCACCGTGGTGGCCAACGCGCCGGCTGACGGCTATACCCTGCTGCTCAGCTCGGGCTCCACCTTCACCCTGAACCCGGCCCTCAACCCCCGCCTGCCCTACGACCCTGTGAAAAGCTTCGAGCCCATCGGCATGGCCGCCCGCGTGCCCATGGCGGTGCTGGTCAACAAACAAGTCCCCATCGACACGCTCAAGCAACTGGTGGCCGCCGTGAAGCAGGCACCCGATCGCTATGCCTATGCCTCGTTCGGCAGTGGCACCAGCTCGCACTTTGCCGGTGAGCTGGTCTGGAGTGCCCTGGGCATCAAGCTGCTGCACGTGCCCTACAAAGGCAGCGCCCCGGCCATGAGCGACCTGATCGGCGGCCAGGTGCCCATCAGCATCGACACGGTGGCTGCGGCCCTGCCCCATGTGCGCAGCGGCAAGATCAAGGTGATCGCGCTCACGGGCCCCCAGCGCTCCCCCCTGCTGCCCGAGGTTCCCACGGTGGCTGAAAGCACCGGCACCGACTTCGCCTTCGATGCCTGGCTGGCCCTGATGGCCCCCCGTGGCCTGCCCGCCGAGGCCCGGCAGCGCCTGCAGGTGGCGCTGGCAGAAAGCCTGAGCGACAACGAACTGCGCGACAAGCTGCAAGCGGCCGGCATGCAAAAGGACTGGGCCTCGGCCCAGTCCGTCAGCAAGCTGATCGATGCCGAGCTGCCGCGCATGCGCGCCATCGCGCTGCGGGCCGGCATCCAGGCCGAATAGACGAGCCCCCTCCCCCGCACCTTGGGCGAGGGGCGCCCTCAGCGCCCGACCAGCGCCAGCGCCTGACGTTGCAACTCGGGCACCAGGCTGAGCGCCAGGTGAAGCTGCGAACGCAGCACCAGATCAGGCCCGGCATCAGCATCCGCCACCGGCGGTGCGGCCAGTGCCGCAGCATCGATCGGGGCCGAGGGCAAGGCCCCACCCTCGATGGCCGTGGCCGTGTCCGCCAGCGCGTTCTGCAGCCATTCGACGGCCTGGGCCACATCGGGGGCGAACTCCTGGGCCTGCCCCTCCAGCCGATGGGCCCCCAGAGCCGACAGGTAATTCAACAGCGTGTGCGCCTGCACCATGAAACGCATGCCGGCCGCACCATGGCGGCGCAGGTAGGCTGGCTCGTCAAACACCTCGCGCAAAGCCCCGGACAGCGCCGCATCGGCGTTGTGGGCGTTGCGCCGGGCCAGCCGGTAGTCCAGGTGCTCGCGCTTGCCAGACTGGTACTGACGCGCAATCTCGCGCAGGTAGGCCGCCTGGCTGCGCAGCAACTGGGCAGACAGCTTGGGCAATTGCCGCGACTGCCAGTCAGGCAGCACCAACCACACCGTCAGGCCGGCAATCAAGGCACCGATCAAGGTGTCCAGCAGGCGCGGCAAGATCAGGTCGAAGCCATTGCCCACCTGGTTGAAGGCCAGCAGCACCAGGATGGTGATGGCCCCCGAGGCCAGGGTGTAACGGGTCTGGCGCGCCGCCACAAAGACCACGCCGGCCACCACGGTGAACACCGATTGCAGCAACAACCCCGGAAACAGCTTGAGCAAGGCCCAGCCCACCATCAGGCCCAGCACGGTGCCCCCCACCCGCTGCCCCAGGCGGCGCAGGGTGTCGCCGTAATGGGGCCGGCAAACGAACACGATGGTGAGCAGGATCCAGAAGCCGTGCTCGTCGCCACTCACCGTCATCCAGACAAAGGCCACCATCAGCGCCACCGCCAGGCGCAGGCCATGGCGCAGCAGCACCGAACTGGCACTGAATTGCTGGCGGATGCGCCCCCAGGCCTCGGCCAGGTTGCGCGGCCCCCTGTCCAGCAGGCTCGTGTCCGCCTCCAGCAAGGGGTACTGCTCAGGCCACAGGGCACTGCGGATCACCTTCTGCATGCCGGCCAGATTGCGCGCCAGGGCGCGCAGCGAGCGCAGTCGCAGCGGTGCCCCGACACCCTGCTCACGCTGCGCCCAGGCCAGCTCCGGCAAAGACGCCAGCAAAGCGATCGAGCCCTGCAAGTCCTCCAGGGCCGGCTGGCTGTCGTTCACCGCCTCGACCGGGCCTTGCAGGCGCAGCGCCTGCGCCAGCCGGGTGCAATCCTGCCCCACCCCGGCCAGCACACGCTGGCAGCGGTACAGCACATCGCTGTGGAAGAAGCTCTGCGCCAGCAACTCGTAGTTTTCGTGAGAAGAGCTGGCGCGCTCGTGCAGGTCCTGTGCCACCAGGTACTGTTGCAAGGCCAGGCGCAGCCAGCGCGGGCCAGCGGTCTCCAGCGTCGGGCCAGCGTGGCGCGGGCGCCGGCTCAGCAGGCTTTCCTTGGTCTGGTTCAGGGCCTGTACCACGCGGCCATTCTGCAAGGCCAGGCCAACGCGGCGGCGCTCGATGTCCACCCCCCGCACGGGTTCGAACAGGCGCGACTTCAGACGCAGGTACTCCCCCAGGGCCTCGTACAGCAGGGCCAGGTTCTGCACCACCTGCAGGTTGGGGAACCAGGCCGCCCAACACACCGACAGCAGCCCATACCAGGCCGCGCCCGCCAACAGCAACAGCGCATGCGGCAAGCCGGGGGCCGCCGAGTCGTTGCCATGCGCGGCCAAGGCGGTGTACAGGCCCAGGATCAGGGTCGCCGAGCCGATGGCCCGGTAACTCTCGCTCAAGGCACCCAGCAGGGCCAGGCCCACCGCAGCCAGGGCCAGCACCGCCATCAGGGCCGGTTTGCTGTGCAGGGTGAACTGCACCGCCAGTGCCATGGCGGCAAAGCACAGCAGGGTGATCAGCAGCGCGCGCAGGCGCCCGCGCCAGCTGTCATCGGTCTCGGCCAGGGCGCTGGCATTGACCCCCAGCACCAACGGGATCAGCGCCGCCGTCTGGTCCAGCCACCAGGCGCCGGCCACCACCGTGCCCAGCGCGATCAGGGCACGCACCCCCTTGAGCAGAAATTTGTAGTGCCAGCCGGGCTGCCAACCCCAGTGCCACATCGAACTCCACATCGGACTCCACATCGGGCCACCCTCTTGAATACCTTGTTGCAAAAAACAGAAACGCCAGAACAAAAGCAGGCCCGAGGGCCTGCTTTTGTTCTTTGCAATTTGTGCGCCAGTGTGCACCCCGCCGGCCTCAAACCGGCCACAACACCCTCAACCGGTGTTGCGCAAACCGGCGGCGATGCCGTTGATGGAGATGTGGATACCGGTCTGCACACGCTCGTCCGCGTCGCTGCCCGAGCGGTAGCGCCGCACCAGTTCGACCTGCAGGTGATGCAGCGGGTCGATGTAGGGGAAGCGGTGCCGGATGGAACGCGCCAGCGCCTCGTTGTGGGCCAGGCGCTGCTTGTCGCCGGTGATCTGGGTCAGCGCCTCGGCGGTGCGGTGCCACTCGGCTTCGATCATCGCGAACACCTTCTTGCGCAGGCGCGAATCGCTCACCAGTTCCGCATAGCGCGAGGCCAGGGCCAGGTCGCTCTTGGCCAGCACCATGTCCATGTTGGACAACAGGGTGCGGAAGAAAGGCCACTGCCGGTACATGCGCTGCAACAGGGCCAGGGCCTCCTTGCGACCATCCTTGCCCGCGGCTGCCGGGCGGGACAGGAAGGCCTCGACGGCCGAACCAAAGCCGAACCAGCCCGGCAGGGTGAGGCGGCACTGGCCCCAGCTGAAGCCCCAGGGAATGGCGCGCAGGTCTTCGATGCGCTGGCTGGCCTTGCGCGAAGCCGGGCGCGAGCCGATGTTGAGTTCGGCAATCTCCCGGATCGGGGTGGAGCCGAAGAAATAGTCGGTGAAACCGTTGGTCTCATAGACCAGGGCCCGGTAAGCCCCCATGCTGGCCTGCGACAACTCGGCCGCGGCCTGATGAAAGGCCTTGGTAGCCGGCTTGGTGGGCTGCAGCAGCGTGGCCTCCAGCGTGGCGGCGACCAGGGTTTCGAGGTTGCGGCGCCCGATTTCGGGGTTGGCGTACTTCGAACCGATCACCTCGCCCTGCTCGGTCAGGCGGATCTGGCCCCGCACCGTGCCCGGGGGTTGAGCCAGGATGGCCTGGTAGCTGGGACCACCACCACGCCCCACCGTGCCGCCACGGCCATGGAACATGCGCAACTGGATGCCATGGCTGGCGGCCAGTTCCTCGAACAGCTCGACCAGGGCGATTTCGGCGCGGTAGAGCTCCCAGTTGCTGGTGAAGATGCCGCCGTCCTTGTTGCTGTCGGAGTAGCCCAGCATGATGTCCTGCTCGCCACCGCTGCGCTGCACCAGCTCGGCCATGCCCGGCAGGGCATAGAACTCGCGCATGATGGGCGCGGCATTGCGCAGGTC
This sequence comes from Curvibacter sp. EU05-FHT14A10, assembly GCF_058791075.1. Classification (NCBI taxonomy): domain Bacteria; kingdom Pseudomonadati; phylum Pseudomonadota; class Betaproteobacteria; order Burkholderiales; family Comamonadaceae; genus Curvibacter; species Curvibacter sp. EU05-FHT14A10. Next base: position 243,199 of record NZ_JBYTDE010000007.1, on the reverse strand, counting down.
TTCGATGGTTTCGAACAGCGGCACCACGATCAGGTCACTGACCGCAGGGCTTGCACTGGCCGTCGGCTCCTGCAGCAGCCCGCGCACCAGGCCGACCTCTTTTTGCAGCAGCATCACCTCCAGCAGATCGCTGACGGTCTCGGTGTGGCTGATGATGTAGTGGCGGATGGCCTGATGCCCATAGCGCTGGCGCATCACGCGCGCCGCCTCAAAGATGGCCAGCTCACTGCGGGCGTGGGCCGAATAGCTGGCGCCCATCACACGCAACGGGCGCGCGTCGTTGAGCAGCTTGACCAGCAAGGCACGCTTGGCCGCCTCCTGCAGGCTGCTGTAGTCCGGCTCAATCCGGGCCGTGGCCAGCAATTCGGCCACCACCTCTTCGTGCTTGTCCGAGCTCTGGCGCAAATCGACCGTGGCCAGGTGAAACCCGAACACCTCGACCGCGCGGATCAACGGGTGCAGGCGCTCATTGACCAGGGCCTCGCCATGGTGGGCATTCAACGAGGCCTCGATCACGCGCAGATCGGCCAAAAAGTCGGCGGCATCGGGGTAGGCGTTCTGCGGCGCCACGGCATGGCGGGCTGCATCCCCCCCGGTCAGGTCTTTCAGGCTGGCGGCCAGGCGGGCATAGACGCCGGTCAGGGCGCGGCGATAGGGCTCGTCCTGGCGGTGTTCATTGGTGTCCGGCGAATGTTCGGCCAGGGCCTGCATCTCGGGGGTGACGCCCACCAGGCGGGCCGACATCGACAGCTCGCCACCCAGGTAGTGCACCTCGGTCAGGTAGTGGCGCAGCGCCACCTCGGCCTGGCGCTTCAGCGCGTACTCCAGCGTGCCGGCACTGACGTTCGGGTTGCCGTCGCGGTCCCCGCCAATCCACTGCCCCATGCGGAAGAACGTGGCCACCGGATGGTTGCCCAGTTCGCGCTCCAGATCGGCGTACAGCTTGGGAATCTCGCGCAGGAAGGTGGCCTCGTAGTAGCTCAGCGCGTTCTCGATCTCGTCGGCCACGGTGAGCTTGGAATAACGCAGCAGACGGGTGTGCCACAGCTGCATCACGCGGGCGCGCAGCAGCGCTTCGTTGGCAGCCAGCTCACGCGGGGTCAGGGCATCCTTGGAGGTGTTGTAGACCAGGGCGCGCAGCCGGATCTCATCACGCGCGGTCAGCAACTGGGCGATGTCGCGCTCGGCGTCCAGGATGCTCTTGCGCTGCACCTCGGTCGGGTGGGCCGTGAGCACCGGCGCCACATAGCTCTGCGCCAGGGTCTGCGAAATGGTCTTGGGGGCGATGCCCGCCCAGCGCAGGCGCGCCATGGCCACTTCGATGCTGCCCTCTTGCGTGTCGCCAGCGCGCTCGTGCACGGTGCGGCGCCGGATGTGGTGCCGGTCCTCGGCCAGGTTGGCCAGGTGACTGAAGTAGGTGAAGGCGCGGATCACGCTCACGGTCTGGTCGCCCGACAGCGACTTCAGCAGCTTCTTGAGCGCCCGGTCAGCCTCCTGATCGGCGTCGCGGCGGAAGGCCACCGACAGTTTGCGCACCTGCTCCACCAGTTCGTAGGCGGCCACGCCCTCCTGCTCACGGATCACGTCCCCCAGAATGCGCCCCAAGAGGCGGATGTCGTCAATCAGGGGCTGGTCCTTGTCGGATCGTTTCATGCGTCTGTCTCCAAGAGGGTGTGGCGGGCGCGGCTCAAATCCGACCGCTGGGACACAGGCGGTCGGCTTAGGGCGTAATGCGGGGCATGCTAGCATCCAAGACCGCTTGAAGATTACAAAAAGGTTACGAGCTTGAGCCAGCCAGCCGCCCCCATCGTCACCCCCCAACGCGCTCCGATCGTGATCGCCACGCGCGAAAGCCGGCTCGCCCTGTGGCAGGCCGAACACGTCAAGGCCCTGCTGGAAGCGCAAGGCCACACCGTCACCCTGCTGGGCATGACCACCAAGGGCGACCAGATCCTGGACCGCTCGCTGTCCAAGGTGGGTGGCAAGGGCCTGTTTGTCAAAGAGCTCGAAGTGGCCCTGGAAGAAGGCCGTGCCGACATCGCCGTGCATTCGCTCAAGGATGTGCCCATGGACCTGCCCGACGGTTTCGAGCTGGCCTGCGTGATGGAGCGCGAAGACCCGCGCGACGCCTTTGTTTCGCCCCAGTACGCCTCGTTGCACGAGTTGCCCGAAGGCGCCGTGGTCGGCACTTCCAGCCTGCGCCGCACCGTGCTGCTGCGCGCGCTGCGCCCTGATCTGCGCATCGAGCCCCTGCGCGGCAACCTGGATACCCGCCTCAAGAAGCTGGACGACGGCCAGTACGCTGGCATCGTGCTGGCGGCCGCCGGCCTGAAGCGCCTGGGCCTGGCCGAGCGCATCCGCGCCGTGTTCGAACCTGACCACATGCTGCCGGCCGCCGGCCAGGGCGCCCTGGGCATCGAGATCCGAAGTGGGCGCGCCGACCTGCGTGCGGCCCTGGCGCCCCTGGCCCACCAGCGCACCTGGTTGACCGTGACCGCCGAACGCGCCATCAGCCGCGCCATGGGTGGCAGTTGCTCCATGCCGCTGGCCGCCCACGGCGAATGGCACGGCGACGAACTGCGCTTGCGCGCGGCCTGGGGTGACCCGGACAGCGCCAACGTGGCCCTGGTCCAGGCCAGCGGCCAACGCAGCCTCGACTCCCTGGCCAGTGCGGCCGAGCTGGGCGACGAAGTGGCTGAGCTGCTGCAAGCCGGCGGCGCACGCCGCGTGCTGCCCACGCCTGAAATCCCCTGAACACCCGCCACGCCATGTCCGCCCCGCGCGTCCTGGTCACCCGGCCCGAACCCGAGGCCAGTGACTGGGCCCGGCAACTGGGCCTGCGCGGCCTGCGGGCCGAAGCCCTGCCCCTGATCGAGATCGCCGCGCCCCGCGCCGGCGGGCAGCACCTGGCGCAAACCCGGTGGCGCGCCCTGATGTTTGTCAGCGGCAATGCGGTGCATCACTTTGCCACCACACCCGGCGCCCAGGCCTGCCTGAGCGAGGCCCGCTGCTGGGCCCCCGGGCCGGGCACGGCCCGCGCCCTGCTGGCCGCCGGCGTGCCGGCTGAACGCATTGACACCCCGCCCGCCGAAGCCGGGCAGTTTGACTCGGAACACCTGTGGCCCCAGGTGCAGGCCCAGATCCAGCCCGGTGATCAGGTGCTGATCGTGCGCGGCGTCGACGCCCCTGCCGATCCGGCTGCGGCCCTGCCCCCAGAGCAGGCCGGCCGGGGCTCGGGGCGCGAGTGGCTGAGCCAGCGCATCACCGAGGCGGGTGGCCAGGTCAGCCACCATGTGGCCTATGAGCGCCGCCCACCGGCCCCGGCCGGGGTCTTGCGTGAGCGCGCCCTGGCCGCGGCAGGTGATGGCACGGTGTGGCTGTTCAGCAGCTCCGAAGCGGTGCGCAACCTGCAAAGCTGGTTGCCCGAGGCCCGCTGGCAAGGCGCACGCGCCCTGGTGACCCACCCACGCATCGCCGAAGCGGCGGCCCGCGCGGGCTTTGGACAGGTGCTCGCCACCCGCCCGACGCTCGAAGACGTGGCGGCCTCGATAGAATCCCTGACATGAGTTCAGTGCCACCGATCGACACCCCGACCGACGAGTCCCGTCCGCCTCAGCCGACTGCGGACGCGCCGGCAACACCGCGCACCGCCTTCAGCCGGCCCGGCCAGCCCTTGACCTGGGCTGCCCTGGCCGTGGCGGGCCTGGCCCTGGTGGCCAGTGTTTCCCTGTGGCAGAAGATCGGCAACCTGCAAGAGCAGCTGGCGCGCCAGTCGGCCGACAGCAGCAGCCAGGCCATTGAAGCCCGCGCCCTGGCCCGCCAGGCCCAGGAGCAGGCACGCGATACCGCGGCCCGGGTCAGCCTCAATGAAACCCGGCTCAGTGAAGTGGCCCTGCAGCGCACCCAGCTCGAAGAGCTGATGCAAAGCCTGTCGCGCTCACGCGACGAAAACCTGGTGGTCGACATCGAATCCTCGCTGCGACTGGCCCAGCAACAGGCCCAGCTGACAGGCAGCGTCGAGCCCATGCTGGCCGCCCTCAAAACGGCCGACCAACGCATCGCCCGCGCGGCACAACCCCGCCTGGCCCCCTTGCAGCGGGCGATCCAGCACGACAGCGACCGCATCAAGTCGGCCAGCGTCACCGACACGCCCGGCCTGTTGGCGCGCCTGGACGAGCTGGCCCGCCAGGTCGACGAACTGCCCGTGCTCAATGCCGTGGCCAATGCCCCAGGGCGCCGACCGGCCCCACCCACCACCACCACCGCCACCGCCCCGGCCAGCGCTGCCGCCCAGGCCCAGGACTGGTGGGACAACACCGCCGGCAAGGCCCTGGCCCTGGTGCGCGACGAAATGCGAAACCTGGTCCGCGTGAGCCGCATCGACCAGCCCGAAGCCGCGCTGTTGGCGCCTGAACAAAGCTTTTTCCTGCGCGAGAACCTCAAGCTGAAGCTGCTCAATGCCCGCCTGGGCGTGCTGGCGCGCCAGACCGAGTCGGCCCGCGCCGATCTGGCCGCTGCCGCCACGCAGATCAACAAGTATTTCGATCCAGCCTCGCGCCGCACCCAAAGCGCCGCCACCTTGCTGCAGCAACTGCAAAGCCAGCTCAAGGCGGTCGAGTTGCCGCGCCTGGACGAAACCCTGACCGCGCTGGCCACGGCCGCCGCGGGCCGCTGAGGAAAAGAGGCCCACCATGCGCGCAGCCTTGTGGTTTCTGGCCCTGTTCGGCATTGCCGTCGCCATGGCCTTGTTTGCCGGCAACAACCAGGGCACGGTGACCCTGTTCTGGCCGCCCTACCGGATCGACCTGTCCCTGAACATGGTGCTGTTGCTGCTGGTGGGCGGCTTCGTGGTGCTGCATGCCGCCCTGCAGGCCCTGGCCGCCCTGTTCGAGATGCCCCACCAGGCGCGCCGCTGGCGCCTGCAGCAGAAAGAGCGCGCCATGCATGGCGCCCTGCTCGACGGCATGATGCATTTGCTGTCGGGCCGCTTTGTGCGGGCCAGCAAGGCCGCCGAGGCCGCGCTGGCGCAGGAGCACTCGCTCAGCGCCAGTGCCCATTACGGCGGTGCCGGCCACCAACTGCGCACCCTGGCCCACCTGGTGGCCGCCGATGGTGCCCATGCGCTGCAAGACCGACCCCGCCGCGATGAGCACCTGCGCCAGGCGCTGGAAGAAACCGCGCTGCGCCAGAACGCGCAGACCCAGGAACTGCACGAAGGCGCCCAGCTGCGCTCGGCCCGCTGGATGCTGGACGACCGCGACGCCTCCGGGGCCCTGGCCCGACTCGAAGACCTGCCCCAGGGCGCCTCGCGGCGCACCATTGCCTTGCGCACCCGCCTCAAGGCAGCGCGCCTGGCCGGGCAGACCCTGATGGCCCTGGAAACCGCCCGCCTGCTGGCCAAGCACCGCGCCTTCTCCACGGCCGCCGCCCAGAGCATCGTGCGCGGACTGGCGGCCGAGCTGCTCAACTCGGCCCACGACCCGGCCCAGTTGCAGCAGGTCTGGCAGCAGCTCGACCCGGCTGAACGCCAGATGCCCGAACTGGCCCTGCAGGCCGCGCTGCGACTGAACCACCTCGGCGGTGACGACGTGCAGGCCCGGCATTGGCTGCTGCCGGTGTGGGAACGCATGGTCAGCCTGCCCGATTCGCTGCCGGAGCACCTGCAACAGAAGTTGATCGAAGCCCTGGAACACAGCATGGAATCGCTGGACGCCTCCTGGCTGGCGCGCATCGAAAGCGCCCAGCAGGCCAACCCGCGCAACGCCCGGCTGGAGTATCTGGCCGGCGTGGCCTGCCTCAAGCGCCAGCTGTGGGGCAAGGCCCAGCAACTGCTGAGCCAGGCCAGCCAGCACCTGGAGGCCGGCCCCATGCAGCGCAACGCCTGGCGGGCACTGGCCCTGCTGGCCGAACGGCGCGGCGATGAGCCTGCCGCGGCGGCTGCCTGGCGCAACGCCGCCCTTTGCCCTTGAGCGCCGCTTCATGCCCTGAAGGCGGTTTGGCCGCCGCGCCATCGCGTTGGGCATTCAATTTTTTTGAATCGAAGCGTCAATCACGCTGAAACCCGGAGGCGGACGCGCTTCCTACACTGCAGACAGTTCAGGAACTTGTTGTTGATCAAACAGTCCACACAACGTCTTCAATCCGGGTTTCATCCATGACCTCTGTTTCACACGGCACCCCCAAGCGCTACAGCGCGCTGGCCATGGCCCTGCACTGGCTGCTGGCGGCTGCGCTGCTGGGGACCTTCTGCCTCGGCCTGTACATGGCTGATCTGCCTTTCTCACCGCAACGTCTCAAGTACTACAGCTGGCACAAATGGGCCGGCATGTCGATCCTGATCCTGTCGGTGCTGCGGCTGCTGTGGCGCCTCACGCACCGCCCGCCCGCACTGCCGGCGGCCGTCGAGCAAGCCATGCCGGCCTGGCAGCGTGCTGCCCACCATGGCACCCACCACCTGTTGTACCTGCTGTTCTTTGCCGTGCCCCTGATCGGCTGGGCCTACAGCTCGGCCGCCGGCTTCCCGGTGGTGCTGTTTGGCGTGCTGCCGATGCCTGACCTGCTGGCCCCCGACAAGGCCCTGGCCGAGCTGGTCAAGCCCTGGCACGAGATCGCAGCCTGGGCTCTGGCGACCCTGGCAGCCCTGCACGTGGCGGCCGCCCTCAAGCACCAGTTGATCGACCGCGACGGTCTGATCAACCGCATGCTGCCAGGCCGCGGCTGAACCGGGCCCCTTCTTTCTGCTCTCCGATTTCCATCTTTTCCAGCCGGCCCGTTGGCCGCAACAGGAGTGAACCATGACGACGATTTTCAAGCGTGCTCTCGCCGCCTCACTGGCCCTGAGTGCCATCGCAGCCTTTTCCCCGGCTCACGCCGACCAGAAGCTGGTCCCCGCCCAAAGCGAGATCGTGTTCGTCAGCAAGCAGATGGGTGTGCCGGTGGAAGGCCGCTTCAAGAAGTTCGACGCCCAACTGAGCTTTGACCCGGCCAAGCCCGAAACCAGCAAGATCGCCATGACGGTGGATGTGGCCAGCGCCACCCTGGGCGTGCCTGAAAGCGATGCCGAACTGCCCAAGGCCCCCTGGTTCAACACCGCCAAGTTCCCGCAGGCCACCTTTCAGTCGACCTCGGCCAAGGGCCTGGGCGGCGGCAAGTTTGAAATCAGCGGCAAGCTGAGCATCAAGGGCCATGCCCAGGATGTGGTCGTGCCCGTGACCCTGACCCAGAACGGCGCCACCACCCTGGCCACTGGCGTGCTGCCCATCAAGCGCCTGGTCTTCAAGATCGGCGAGGGCGAATGGTCGGACACCGGCATGGTGGCCGACGACGTGCAGGTGAAGTTCAAGTTTGCGCTGACTGGCGTGGGCAAGCTTTGATCCGTGCTGCTTCCTGAATCCCGTCCATTTTCTTTTCCCCCGTTCCCTTTTCCTTTCCAACAGGAGTTTTCTACCATGCGTATTTCGATGATCGCCCTGGCCGCTGCTGCCGCCCTCTCTGCCGGTCTGGCCCAGGCTGAAACCGCCACCTACGGCGTTGACCCGACCCACACCTTCGCGACCTTCGAAATCAGCCACTTTGGTGCCGCCGTGAACCGTGGCCGCTTCGACAAGAAGGAAGGCACCGTGCAACTGGACAAGGCCGCCAAGACCGGCAAGGTCGAGATCACCTTCGACGCCACCTCGATCAACAGCGGCACCGCTGCCTTCGACAAGCACCTGCAAAGCGCCGACCTGTTCAACGCGCCGCAGTTCCCCACCTTCAAGTTCGTGGGTGACAAGTTCACCTTCGACGGTGACAAGGTGAGCAGCGTGGCCGGCAACCTGACCCTGCTGGGCAAGACCGCCCCGCTGACCCTGACCGCCAAGCAGTTCAACTGCTACCAAAGCCCCATGCTCAAGCGCGAAGTGTGCGGCGGCGACTTCGAAGCCACCATCGACCGCACCCAATGGGGCATGAACTACGGCATCGACTGGGGTTTCCCGAAGAACGTGCACCTGGTGGTGCAAGTGGAAGCCGTCAAGCAGTGATCGGCCAGCGGGCATCATTGATGCCTGCCTGAACAAGCCGCCGCAGCCCCTGGGTGCCGGCGGCTTTTTGGCGCCTGCCCTGCACTGGGGCCGCCTCAGCGCGCCGCCACCAAAAGCTGCACAAAGGTCTGCAGCCGGGCGCTGCTCTCAACGCCGATGGCGGTGAACTCCAGCCCGGCGCGCCAACGCGCCTCGAAGGGGCGACACTTGACCACCTTGGCGTACACATCGCTGACCGTGAAATCAACCAGCAGCAAGGGGAACTCCAGCTTCAGCTCGGAAAAGGGCTCCAGTGGCTGGTCCAGCTCGATCTGCAGTCCGTAGTAGCCCACGTCGATGATCACGGCAGGCCAGTGCGACGGCAGCACCACCTTGTGCTGCAGCTCCTGCATCGTGCAGGGCAGGCGCACCTCCACACGGTGGCTGCGCCGCACTTCAGCGCGTGGCACATGCAGCCCGCGCGACGGGATGGCCACCACCTCACGCACCCGGACGGCCTCGCTCTTGCCCTTGACATGCACCTCCATGGGGCCGGAGGCCTCGACCAGATGCGCGCAGCGCTGGTAGGTGTGCTCGCTGACCAGCACCTGCCCGCGCAGACTGAAGGATTCGATGCGCGAGGCCAGGTTGACCTCATCGCCGATCACCGTGTACTGCGAATAGGCAGCCGAGCCAAAGCGGCCCGCGATCACCTGCCCCGTGTTGATGCCGATGCCCATGTACAGCTCGGGCAGGCCCTGCGGCGGCCCCTCCCGATTGAGTTCGGCCATGGCCAGCTGCATCTCGACCGCGCACACCAGGGCCCGCTCCACGTCGTCCGGACGCCCCTCGGGCGCCCCGAACAAGGCCATCACCGAATCACCCATGAACTTGTCGATGGTGCCGCCGTGGCGCAGGATCACTTCGCTGAGCACGGCCAGGCAACGGTTCAGCAAAGCGATGATGACGCCGGCGGGCTGGGTGGCCGTGAGCGCCGTGAAGCCGCGCAGATCGGCCAGCACCACCGTCACCTCACGCTGATGCACCGGGCCGCTCCAGGGCGCCTGCACGCCCTGGCCGGTGAGCGCCAGCAACTCGGCCAGGCCGTCGGGGCTCAGCACCTGCCCGGTGTCACGGCGCACCAGGGCCTGCACGCGCAAGGCCTGGGCCGAGGTATCGATGTCGATCCTGTCCATCTGTTCTGGCTCCCTCAAAACCGCCAGCCCGTGGACAGGCGCCACATGTTCTGACTGCTGAAATTGACGTTGGGGTCCCAGGCCAGGTGCACAAAGGTGCGCGCGCCGTCCAGCCCCAGCGACCACCCCAGGCGCCGGATGCCCTGGCCATCGACCAGCCCGGTCTTGCGCAACACATCCACCGTCAGCCGCAGCCCATCGGCCACCGGACCTCGATAGACCAGGTGCAGGTGCTGCTGATCGGGGTTCTGCCGGTTGTCGCGCACCACCAGCACCGACAACGAGCGGGATTCAGAGGGGCGGTAAGCCGCCCAGGCCATCCAGGCATCGTTGGGGTCGAAGTTGAGGTTGACATAAGGCCGCAGATTGGTGCGCCCCAGGCCCGCCCCCGCCACCCAATGCTCCCCGCGCTCCAGGCCCAGGCTGCCCCCGGCAAAGCCGCCCGAGGCCAGCTGCAACGAGGGTTGCAGGCGCCAGCCCCCGGGCAGCGGCACCGATCGGTCCCAGCCGCCACGCCATTGCGTGCCCTGGCCATCGGCCTGGTAGCGCCCCAGCCAGACATTGCCACTGCCGTAGCCATAGCGCAGGTTCAGGTCGGCACCCGTGCTGGCAGCTTGCCCGCCACCCTGCATGGGGTACAGACCGAAGGTGAGTTTGTAGGGGTGATCGGGTGCCGCAGCCGAGGTGGGCGCCGACGCAGGCTCTGCCGCGTCGGCAGTGCCTTGATCGGCCCAGGCGGCGCCGAGCAGGCTGCTGAAGGCCGCACAAGCCAGCATCCGCGCCCCCCACCCCCGGCTGCCCCATGGCGCAGCCAAGACCTTGGGCCAGGCCAGGCGATGCTCCGTGACGATCGAGTTCATAAGATCGCAATTATGGGTCCGGATCAACCGGCCAGCGCTGCTGAGCGGCATGCGCCCGCCCACCAAGCCCCCACTCACAAGGCCCCCAGACGCCCCCGCAGCGCCCTGTGGGCCAGGGGCCCAGCCGCCGCTTCAGTTTCAATAGCAGGTGCTGTTTGACCCGCCAGCACGGGCCGGGCCATGCGAATCTGAACGGGCGCCGGGGATATGGGCCGCTGGGCCGCTAAAATCGGCCTCATCCTGCAACAGTCTCCAACGGCACCCCAGGGTGCCGTTTCCATTTGCCACGCCATGAGCGACACCATTCAACAGCCCGGGCTGAACAGCCTTTCGAAATCCTTTGAACCTGCTGCCATCGAGGCCCAGTGGGGCCCCGAATGGGAAAAGCGAGGCTACGGTGCCGCCGGCTTCCGCGGCACCGGCGCGGCCCAGGCCGAAGCACCCTCGTTCGCCGTCCAGCTGCCGCCCCCCAACGTGACCGGCACGCTGCACATGGGTCACGCCTTCAACCAGACCATCATGGACAGCCTCACGCGTTACCACCGCATGAAAGGCTTCAACACGGTCTGGGTGCCTGGCACCGACCATGCCGGCATCGCCACCCAGATCGTGGTGGAGCGCCAGCTGCAAGAGCAAAAGCTCAGCCGCCATGACCTGGGCCGCAAGAACTTCGTCAGCAAGGTGTGGGAGTGGAAAGAGAAATCCGGCAACACCATCACCACCCAGATGCGCCGCATGGGCGACAGCGTCGACTGGAGCCGCGAGTACTTCACGATGGACGACAAGCTCTCCAGCGTGGTGACCGACACCTTTGTGCGCCTGTATGAGCAAGGCCTGATCTACCGCGGCAAGCGCCTGGTCAACTGGGATCCGGTACTGATGTCGGCCGTGTCCGACCTCGAAGTTGAAAGCGAAGAAGAAGACGGCAGCCTGTGGCACATCGCCTACCCGCTGGCCGATGGCTCGGGCAGCCTGACCGTGGCCACCACCCGCCCCGAAACCCTGCTGGGTGACGTGGCCGTGATGGTGCACCCCGAAGACGAACGCTACACCGCCCTGATCGGCAAGATGGTGAAGCTGCCGCTGACCGACCGCGAGATCCCGGTGATTGCCGACGACTACGTGGACCGTGAGTTCGGCACCGGCGTGGTCAAGGTGACCCCGGCGCACGACCAGAACGACTACGCCGTGGGCCAGCGCCACGGCCTGCCGATGATCTGCGTGCTGACGCTCGAAGCCAAGATCAACGAGAACGCCCCCGCCAAATACCAGGGCCTGGACCGCTTTGTGGCCCGCAAGGCCGTGGTGGCCGACCTGGAAGCCGCCGGCGCCCTGGTCGAGGTGAAAAAGCACAAGCTGATGGTGCCGCGCTGCACCCGCACCGGCCAGGTCATTGAACCGATGTTGACCGACCAATGGTTCGTGGCCATGAGCAAGGTCAGCGAGCAAGACCCCACGGGCAAATCGATCGCCCAGAAGGCCATCGACGCCGTGGCCAGCGGCGAGGTCAAGTTTGTGCCCGAGAACTGGGTCAACACCTACAACCAGTGGATGAACAACATCCAGGACTGGTGCATCAGCCGCCAACTGTGGTGGGGCCACCAGATTCCGGCCTGGTACGACGAAGACGGCAACGTGATCGTGGCCCGCAACGAAGCCGAAGCCCAGGCCAAGGCCCCGGGCAAGACGCTGCGCCGCGACGAAGACGTGCTGGACACCTGGTATTCCGCGGCTCTGGTGCCTTTCAGCACACTGGGCTGGCCCAACCAGGGCGATTCGGCCACCGACGACTTCAACCTGTACCTGCCCAGCACCGTGCTGGTGACGGGCTACGACATCATCTTCTTCTGGGTCGCCCGGATGATCATGATGACCACCCACTTCACGGGCCGGGTGCCCTTCAAGCATGTGTACATCCACGGCCTGGTGCGCGATGCACAGGGCAAGAAGATGAGCAAGTCGGAAGGCAATGTGCTCGATCCGGTGGACCTGATCGACGGCATCTCGCTGGAGCCCCTGCTGGAGAAGCGCACCACCGGCCTGCGCAAGCCCGAAACCGCCCCGCAGGTGCGCAAAAACACCCAGAAAGAGTTCCCCGAAGGCATTCCGGCCTACGGTGCCGATGCGCTGCGCTTCACCTTTGCGGCGCTGGCCTCGCTGGGGCGCAGCATCAACTTCGACAGCAAGCGCTGCGAGGGCTACCGCAACTTCTGCAACAAGCTCTGGAACGCCACCCGCTTTGTGCTGATGAACTGCGAAGGCCACGACTGCGGCCTGATGGAGCACACCAAGGCCGACTGCGCCGTGGGTGGCAAGGCCCATGGCTACATGAGCTTCAGCCAGCCCGACCGCTGGATCGCCTCGGTGCTGCAACAGGTCGAGGCCGATGTGGCCAAGGGGTTTGAGGAATACCGCCTCGACAACGTGGCCAACCGCCTGTACGACTTTGTCTGGAACGAATTTTGCGACTGGTACCTGGAAATCGCCAAAGTGCAGATCCAGACCGGTGATGTGGCACAACAACGGGGCACCCGTCGCACGCTGATCCGCACGCTGGAAGCCATCCTGCGTCTGGCGCACCCCATCATTCCTTTCATCACCGAAGAACTGTGGCAAATCGTGGCCCCTGTGGCCGGCCTCCAGGGCGAATCGATCAGCGTGACGCGCTACCCCGAGTCGCAGCCGTCCAAGATCGACCCCGACGCCATCGCACATGTCGAGCGCCTGAAGGCCCTGGTCGATGCCTGCCGCAACCTGCGTGGCGAGCTGGGCGTGTCGCCCGCCACCCGCCTGCCCTTGCTGGCCGTGGCCAGCCAGCCCGAGGAAGCCACCTTCCTGCAACAATCGGCCGCCATACTGCAGGCACTGGCCAAATTGAGCGAAGTGAAGCTGTTCGCCACCGAAGCCGAATGGGCCGAAGCCGCCCAGGCCGCCCCGGTGGCCGTGGTGGGTCAGGCCCGGGTGTGCCTGTTCGTGGAAATCGATGTGGCCGCCGAGAAGGCCCGCCTGGCCAAAGAGGCGGCCCGCCTCGAAGGCGAGATTGCGAAGGCGCAAGGCAAGTTGTCCAACGAAGCCTTTGTGGCCAAGGCCCCACCGGCGGTGATTGAACAAGAGAAAAAGCGGATGGCCGACTTCTCGACCAAGTTGGCCGGTATCGAAGATCAACTCAGGAGGATGAAATAAATGAATATCAAGCAGACTGTTCGCAAGGCGGTTTTTCCGGTCGCAGGGCTGGGCACGCGCTTCCTGCCGGCCACCAAGGCCAGCCCGAAGGAAATGCTGCCCGTGGTCGACAAGCCGCTGATCCAGTACGCCGTTGAAGAGGCCCATGCCGCGGGCATCGACCACATGATCTTCGTGACCGGCCGCAGCAAGCGTGCCATCGAAGACCACTTCGACACCGCCTACGAACTGGAAGCCGAACTCGAAGCCGCTCACAAGACCGAGATGCTGGCCCGACTGCGCGAGCTGCGCCCCGAGGGCATGACCTTCTCGTACGTGCGCCAGCCCCGCTCCATGGGCCTCGGACACGCTGTGCTGTGCGCCGCCCACCTGGTGGGCAACGAGCCGTTTGCCGTGCTGCTGGCCGACGACCTGATGTCCGCCCCCACCGGTGGCGAGCCCGTGATGGCGCAGATGACACGCCAGTTTGCCAAGCTGGGCCGATCGATCCTGGCCGTGCAGGAAGTGCCGCTGGAACACGTGCGCCGCTACGGCATCGTGGTGGGCGAGCCGGTGGATGACCGCGTGCTCAAGGTCAGCCACATTGTTGAAAAGCCCATGCCCGAAGTTGCCCCTTCACGCATGGGCGTGGCGGGCCGCTACGTGCTGACCCCGGCCATCTTCGACATGCTGGCCAACCAGCCCCGCGGTGCCGGTGGTGAGATCCAGCTGACCGATGCCATCGCCCGCCTGATGACCACCGAGGCCGTTTACGCCTGGCAGTACGAAGGCAAGCGCTACGACTGCGGCAGCAAGGAAGGCTTTCTGGAAGCCACCGTGGAACTGGCCTTGCAACACCCCGAGGTGGGCGCCGGCTTCCGCGAATACCTCAAGGGCCTGACGCTCTGAGGCCCCCGGGGCCAGGCCTGGCCCCAAAGCGCTGCCCCCAGTCAACGTGACGCTTAAAAAAACAGCCACCCGGGCTCCAACCCGGGTGGCTGTTTTGTTTGGCGACGTGCCCGGCTCAGCGGCGGCGCAGCACGTGAATGAACTCGTCGCCCTGGGCCTTCTGCTCCACCAGCTCGTTGCCGGTCTGCTTGGCAAAGGCCTGGAAGTCGCGTGTCGAGCCCGGGTCGGTGGCCACCACCTTGAGCAATTGGCCGCTCAGCATGTCCGTCAGCGCCTTCTTGGCCTTCAGGATGGGCAACGGGCAGTTCAGGCCACGCGTGTCGATTTCTTTGTGGATGTCCATCTGGGTTCCTCAGTCTTGGGCAATTCTACGCAGGACCAGCCCGGTGGATGGCGATCATGGCCGATCAATCTTCGCGTCGTGGAAACTCGATGAAGCGCGGCTCGATGCCACGCGCCCGCAACCATTGGGCCAGGGCCAGCCCGGTGCCGGCCGGCCAACACATCACATCCTGCGGATCAAGCAACTTGTATTCGACCAACTCGGGCGACAGGCTGATCTCGCCCTCGGCCACCGCGTGGTAGGTGATGATGACCTGGTTCATGCGCTGAAAATCAGCCACCCCCACCAGGTCCAGCGACAACACATCCAGGTTGGTCTCTTCCTTGATCTCGCGCGCAATGCCCTCTTCGGGGGTTTCGCCGGCCTCCATGAAGCCCGTGATCAAGGCGAACATGCGCCCCGACCAGGCCGCATTGCGGGCCAGCAAGACCTGCCCCCGGTACTCGATGATGGCGGCCAGCACCGGCGTGGGGTTGTTCCAGTGCGTCCAGTCGCAGGCCATGCAACGCAGCCGGAGCTTGTCGCCCCCGTCTTCAGCCTGAGAGATCCATTCGAGCGACGTGGCGCATTGCGGACAAAAGCGGAATTCTGCAGCCATGAAACCCCTCCTCGGGCGATCGGCAAGCGGTGTTGAACGGCGTTGGCCTGCGCTGTCAGGCCGGAAACACGCCCGTGGACAGGTAGCGATCGCCCCGGTCGCACACGACAAACGCGATGGTGGCGTTTTCGCAGCCCCGTGCAATCTCTTGCGCGACCCAGCAGGCCCCGGCCGCAGAAATGCCGGCAAAAATACCTTCTTCACGCGCCAGGCGACGGCAGGTCTCTTCGGCATCGTCCTGCGACACGTAGACCAATTGATCCACCAGGCTGGCGTCATAGATGCTGGGCAGGTAAGCCTCTGGCCACTTGCGGATGCCCGGGATGCGCGACCCCTCGCTGGGCTGGGCACCGATGATGCGCACCGCCGGGTTCTTTTCTTTCAGAAACCGGGCCACACCGGTGATGGTGCCGGTGGTGCCCATGGCGCTCACGAAGTGGGTGATGCGCCCGCCGGTCTGCTCCCACAATTCGGGGCCGGTGGTCTCGTAATGGATGCGCGGATTGTCGGCGTTGCCAAACTGATCCAGCACCCGGCCTTTGCCCTCGCGCTGCATCTGCTCGGCCAGATCGCGGGCGTACTCCATGCCACCGCTCTTGGGCGTCAGCAACAACTCGGCACCAAAAGCCTTCATGGTCTGCGCACGCTCGATCGACAGGTCCTCGGGCATGATCAACACCATGCGGTAACCCCGGATGGCCGCCGCCATCGCCAGCGCAATCCCCGTGTTGCCCGAGGTGGCCTCGATCAAGGTATCGCCGGGCTTGATCTCGCCCCGCTCCTCGGCACGGCGGATCATCGACAGTGCCGGCCGGTCTTTCACCGAACCTGCCGGGTTGTTGCCCTCCAGCTTGGCCAACACCACATTGCCACGCCGCTGGTTGTCGGCCACACCGATGCGCTGCAGCGCAATCAACGGCGTTTTGCCGACTGCATCTTCAATGGTTGGGTAATTCATGCCCAACACTGTGCCATAATTTCGTTCTAGCGTTTTTTTGCCCGGGTGGTGAAATTGGTAGACGCAGGGGACTCAAAATCCCCCGCCGCAAGGCGTGCCGGTTCGATTCCGGCCCCGGGCACCACTTACAGATCAAGCACTTACGTGCGATTGATGGGTAAGAGCAAAGAAACGTTCTGCATCCGTTCAACGTGATGTTCCGCTTTTGACCGACAGCCACCCATTGAGGTGGCTTTTTTGCGCCCTGAAGGTTACGCCGAGCCCACCCTAACAAGGTGTCCTGCGAGCCGGCAGCAGCCCAAGCGCGGCACGGTGGCCCGCGTGGACATGAGCAGGCCAGCCCGCTACGCCATCACCAAGAGGGGCCTCTAGGCCGTCAACGCCGTGGCCAATGGTCAGGGCAACCTGGTGCCGCACACGCTGGTGGTGGCGGTGCCGACGCCCGCCGCCCCCCCCCAAACGGCGCATCTGCAGCCGGTATCGGCTTGCCGGGCGTCTGTCGAGTCCTACAAGGCCCCAGAGCTGCGGCCCTTTGATGGGCGGCCTAGGGCAATGGATGCGTTTGCGCTGCCGAGTCGGATGAGCAAGACACTGCATTACCGCGGCGGGCGGTCGGAGGCTGCCGTATGACCCAACGAGTCACTTTCGCGCTTGGCGCCGGGGGCCACCCGGCTGCAGCCCCACTCAAGGACCGCGCGAACCAAAAGGAAGTTGAAGTCCATCGATTCATGCCTGCCATTGAAAACCGGAGAGGACCATGGAAAACGAGTTTCTGACGCCAGATGAGGTCCGGGCAATCACCGGGGTGCGCCGCCTCGATGATCAGGAGCGCGTCTTGAAAGCCGATGGCATCCCATACAAACGCCGCGGCCGGCAAATGATCGTGTCCCGCTTCCACACTCGCGAATGGCTTTCCGGGCGAGTCGTAACGCCTTCCCGCGGCATCAACCTGGCTCTGGTGAAATGACTGGAAAGTACCCCCGCCTAAGGTCACACACGCGCAAGCGCAAAAGCGGACGTGTGGTGACCTACTATTTCTACGATCGACGCTTGCTTGGCGAGCCAGACGTGCCACTGGGCACCAACTATGACGAGGCCATCAAGAAATGGGATGAACTCCACAACCAAGCGCCGCGTCTCGCTGGAACGCTCGAAGAGGCCTTTGCCCGATGGGAGAAAGAGGTGCTACCGACTTACACCAGCAGGGAAACCGTCAAGGGTTACACCAAGAACCTGCGCACCATACGCCCGGTGTTCAAAGATTCCACCTGGGATCAAGTCGATCTGCCAGCGATCAAGTCGTATCTGAAGGCCCGCACGGCCAAGACCCAAGGCAACCGAGAGATGTCGCTGTTATCGATCATCTGGAACTGGGCACGGGGCGAAGGCATTACGCGCGTGCCCTGGCCGGCGGCCGGCATGGAGCGATCGAAGTGGAAAAACAAGGAAACGCCACGCCGAATGGTCGTGTTCGATGAGCTATTCGAAGCCGTCTACAACGAGGGCGATCAGTTGCTGCGCGACTGCATGGACCTCAGCACAGCCACTGGCATGCGCCTAACCGACTGCATTAATGTGCTGATGCCGCGCACAGAATCGCTGCGCCTGGAAGCCAGCAAAACAGGCAAGGAGGCCGACTACGACCTCAACGTCAGCCAAGTTTTGCCTGGGCTGATTGCCCGCCGAAAATCGATCAAGGCCACGCACATGTTCCTACTGTCCACAATGGACGGCAAGCGTGTGACCCATGGCATGCTGCGGTACAGGTATGACCAAGCCCGAAACCAGGCCTACGTCAAAGCGGCCATCGCCAACGATGACGAATTCATGCGCCAGATTCGGCGCATGGTCCTGCGCGACATGCGTAAGCGGGCAGCTCAATTGGCGGGAGGATTGGACGAAGCCAGTGCACTGCTGCAGCATGACGACAAGCGACTGACACAGCGGCACTATGGGGCCGTGGCTAAGCTGAAACCAGCACGATAAAACGGTGCCCACTCATGTACCCATTCCGTTCAAAAAATCCAGGTCGCGTGTTGAAAGGCCGGTGAAGGCCGAATGGCTATATCCGGGAGACTGCAAAGGGTGACAGCAATCTCAACCAGCCATTGGGACTAGCATGGGCTGACCGGTGGAACTACAACCAATGGGCGAGATGTCACTGCATTCCGATGCCTGATGCAGTGATACATTTATCGCTATAAGTAGCCAATTTTCATAGTGATCTCCTCACTGAGCTGTTGCAGAAATGGGGAGATACGCCACAAAGAGAGAACATGAAAAAAATCAAGGTCTTTGTTTCTTATAGCTGGGATGGTGATCTGCATCGTGCATGGGTAAAGAAGCTCGTGGATTCACTAGAAGAGATCGAGGAGATCACAACAGTCTGGGATGGGTACGACCTCGACAGCTTGATCGATAAGAACTTTTTCATGGAGAACGCTGTTCATGACGTCGACTTCGTCGTGGCGATCACGACATCCTCCTACAAAACTAAAGCTGACAAAAGAATAGGTGGTGTTGGCATCGAGACGTTCCTGATGAGCAATCTACATTGGAAGGGCATGCTCAAAGACAAGCGTAGCAATATCATCACTGTGCAACGCGAACCGGACTCCACGCCTCGCTATCTCGAGGGGCATTTCCATATCGACTTCACTCAAGATGTTTTGTTTCCGACCAAACTCGACGAGCTTCTGCGACTCCTGCAAGGACAGGCTGCGTACGAGCGCCCCAAGAAACGTCGGAGCATCACTGGCATCCCGGATGCTTTATACGACTTCACGCGAGTCGAAGAACTAATTCAGGTAACACATCCCAACCGGAGGGCAATCGTAAATTCGGAACAGGGAACTGATTATTCCGGCGTAAACCGCATAAAGTTCGAACTATGGGAAACTAAGTCACCAGCAATAAGCTACTTTCTGGCGTTGCTACCGAGTGGCACCATCAGTCAAATTATACCGAGGGCTGCGGAGGCTTTTCGCAATGCCAAAATCCGACCAAGACATATTACAGTGCTACGTCCACGTGCGCCTGCACCGGGTCAAGAGTTGGTCGCGGGGCTTTTTGAGCAATCAAAGCTTAGAACAGCCGTGGACGAACTGACATACAAAGAATACATCTGGACTTACTGCATCGATGCCTCTCTGAAGGCAATCGATCCTCCCAGTCCGATCGAAAATTACACCAATCAGGTGCTTTCATACCTTGACCCAGAGACCGGAGAACCTCGTCAGGCGGAGTCCGCTGTCGACTATATGGTCGACACACTATTGAAGCCTTCACGGACGTCGGCGCACTTAGTTGTTGCACCTGGCGGCATGGGAAAAACTTCACTTTGCCTCTCTGTGGCAGAGAAACTTCATTTTCGAGATGATCTACGATCATCAGTGATCTTGATCCAAGCCGAGTCGATCAAGAAGTACGTCGCTGAGCACGGTATCGCACATACGCGGATTCATACCATATACGACATCTATGAAATCTACGCCAAATTGCAGGGACACGGCCGTCTGTTCGATCGGTCGACTTTCGACCTAGCTGTGGTATGTGGCAATCTAATTGTAATCATCGATGGCCTAGACGAATTAGCATCACTATTTCAGGAGGGCTTTGACCTCCAGACCTTTCTGGAATCTCTCAAACAATTGCATGACCAGCTTGGCAGCTCAAATGTAATGTTAACCACACGCAACAACCTCATTGCCGACTACTCTGCCCTCGAGGCAGTTGGCATAGAGACATGCGAACTTCTGGGCTTTGATACAGAAAGCTGCAGAAAATATGTTAATCGGCGATTCGCCCCTTATTCCAATTCCTCTGCGTTAGCAGAGAAAGTAATGGGACAAATAGCTGAGCAGGAGATCCGTGACCAAGAGGGACGCATCATTCCATTCCTAGCTGATATTTGTGCCACCGTCGTCATTGATGGATTGAAGAGCGGGGTGAGCAATGTGTTCGATGTATCAGAGGATCCGACGCCCTATCCTTCAAACAACAGACTGACTGACCATATCGTTCATTCCATGTTGCGTCGCGAGAAGACACGTCATGAATTAGAAATGTCGGCAATAGAGGTTGTCGACCTGATCTCAGAACTCGTGGAAGAATATGGTAGGCGCTGGCCCAGAAAGCAGATGCTCGACCGTCTGCATATGCTATATGATGCTAAAGCCGATTCTATTGCATCCAAGCTGGAATTAAATCCATTACTAATAAAAACCGGCGACGACATTGAACTTCGGTATTCATTCTTAAGCTCTTATTTCGAAGTGCTTTTAATGCTGCGTGCTCTCATGCGCAATAGTGCTGAAAAGGGCCCAATACGAGCCTTCGCACGGCTTGGCCAAGATAGCGAAGAATCGCAGGAGCTTAAGCGTTATTTCTCAGAGCACCGGGAAGACGTCGAGAAAGCCTTGACCTCTATGGTCTCGGAACTACGCAAACAAATAGGAAATAACGCGTCTGAAGGTCCAGACCATGAAAATGCTAGGCGAGCAATGGCTGCGCTACTACAGATTTATTTCTCGACCCAGAAGCTCGCAATTGATCAAGCGACCACAAAACTACTTTCATTCTTTGGCCTGGAAGGCTCTTCGAGTACGGTGCGAACACTGAGCGGCCTACACATCAAGGGAGCATTTCCTCCGCTTGATTTCACAAACCTTATCGTCACCCAGTCTAACTTCCTAAGCTACCGCAACCTAATGCATGGCCGCTTTCAAAATACAAGTTTCATGTACTCAACCTTTGAAGACTGCGCTGATCTAGGTTGCACAAGTACTGAACTGAAGTCTTCAATGTTCGATAGACCCACGTGCACCCTCGGAGATCTCGAAGACGCACTGACGTTGTCTCATGCAACAATGGTCGGAGCGATTGAGATGCTCAACGGAGAGGTTAAAAAATTCTTGGGATCGTTCTATTCAGGCAACCGCTTTATCGACAAGAGAATAGACTTCATCAGGTACTCCAATAAAGTTTCAGGCCTCGCAATAGACCGATTTAATAGACTGGTGGCGAAGGGTTACTTCACTCTTATAAAATCAAAAACCATTGGAGATTTTTACGAAATTTCCCCGAGCTTTAAGCCGAGTGTGCGAAGATTCCTTAGCAATGGATATCCGGACACCGAAATCAAACAATTCATCGCGTTTGTGAAGTGAAAGCTCGCAACCCCTTGCGCCAGACGTGGATACGAAATCATCCGACAATAGAGAATAAGCGCTATATCAGTCGGCATTACTCTTAATCACATCGAAGAATGTCTGCAATCGCATTGCAGACTTCGCGAATGCCAACTAGTACACCCAAGTGATAGTCCCTTACGAGTACTACCTTGAACAACTTGTAGAGAAAATTCGGAGCCGAAAAAAGTCTATGGGCCTGGGGATAGTGTCCCTCATCCGCATAGACTTGGATCGAGATTGGCGATGACCTCGACAGCGGCCAAAGCACGTTCCGCTTCTTGCCTTACTCACTCGAAAGCTACAATTGCAAAAGCGGAACATTTTCATAATAAATCGTTGATTCCATTAGATTTCTCTCCAGACTCAAAATCCCCCGCCGCAAGGCGTGCCGGTTCGATTCCGGCCCCGGGCACCACGAACAAGTCCGGAAGAGTCCAAACTCTTCCGGACTTTTTCATTTCTCCTCTGAAAACAGCTCTCGCGCTGTCCGCACTCTTCCAGACAAGTCCGCCTGCATCCGCGAGTTTTGGGGGCACATTTTGGGGCACAAATTCCCAAATTGGGGGCACATTTATATGCCGCCCAGGGCGGCGCCCGGGCTGGGGCCATACTTGGTCAGCCAGGACGTGGGCAAGCCATAGAAGCCCGCTTTCGAGCCATTCCCCAGAGGAAGCCCAGGATTTGCCCAACCTGGCAAAAAAATTTAACGGCTAAAGGGCGATTGGCTTGAAGCCGCCCAGCACATCCGATTCATGGATGTGCCCCCAGCAACACGACGCCCACGGAACAGCCCGCAGCCATCAACGCCCAGATCATCGACGCCATGCGCAGCAATGCTGCCTCCAGCATGCCAGCTTGTCCCAGGCCTTGCACGATGCTGCTCGCCTGGGACTGGGCGACCTTCATGTTGGCCACGAAGGCCTGCAGCGCCTGACGGTTTTGAATAGCAGGGCTCTCAACCACGCCGCGCTGGGCCTCAAGGCTCCACTGACTGTGGGTGCTCAGGAGCAGGGCCTCGCGGCGGGTCTGAATCCCAGGGGTTGGGGCTCGGACATGCACTGATCGTGCTGTCCAAGTCGTCGCATTTCAAGGGGAAAGTGCGACGGAATTTCAGGTAAGAGAAGATGCCGTCATCATTAATGCAGCACTCCCGCATCGCACTTGTGATTTTCCACTCGGATGCCACATCCGACGAGAAATACAAATGATTATCCAGAAGGAGGACAGCCCACAACTTCAGGTGCCCAAGAGCCATTCAAATGCACAAAAATTCTGCCCAACTGGTGCCGATCCTGAATAAGACTCGGCGTAAAAAAAGCGTGCCAAGCACGCTTTTGAACGGGTCCAAACGGGCTCAGGCGTTCCTACGCCGACGCACCGTCCATACCCCACCCATAGCCAAAAGAGACGCCAACGAGACCATTGCATACTCGTTGAGCGTTGGAATGCTTGAGGCATTTGCCACCGCCACGGCGTAGGTCAGAACTACGGAGCCTGCTCCACCGTTGGCGGTAACCAAGCCGCCATTGGTGGCCACGGAATAAGTCGCGCCGGCAGGGCCGATGCTCCCGCCTCCGCCACCGCCAGAATCATTGGGGTTGCCCGCACCACCACCACCGCCACCACCGTACCCGCCACCGCCACCACCGCTGCCACTGTAACTCCCAAGGACCACCGGACCGTCTGCCCCTGCCCCACCCACACCACTACCCGTGCCAGCACCTCCTGGAGTCAAAGTATTTCCGCCGTGACCACCGGTCCCGCCGGCACCACCGTTGCCATTCCCGCCGGCAACACCATTCAATAGCCCAGCGGCGGGGTTTGTCCCAGTCCCAGCCGCACCGCCAACACCGCCAGAGCCTCCCCCACCGCCTGTGGCTGCCGATCCATTCGAGCCAGCAGAGCCATTGCCATTCCCGCCAGCAACTGCACCACCACCGCCGCCGCCTCCAGCAATGATTTGATTGGCCGTTCCGGCATCAATGTTCGTTGAACCGCCGCCACCTCCAGCAGAAGCAGGTGCCGTAGTCACACCACCTGTTCCTCCGCCACCAATGAACAGATTGAGCACCTGACCACCAGTGACTGGCAACGCTACAGTGACAACACCTCCATGCCCCCCCGCGGCGCCATAGCCGCCCCCACCACCGCCCCCAGTTGCGACGACGTTCACGGTGGTCACCCCAGCGGGGACTGTCCACGTTGTGGCACCCACCGTATTGAAAGTCGCTGTTGTCGCATTGGCGAAAAGTGCGCCAGTCGCAATCAGAACGCCAAGAGCGACCTTGCCAAGGTTGCGGTTGAAGGAAGGACGAATCATGGATGTGAACTTGTAAGAACTTGAAACAATCACAGCAGTCTACATAGAAATGGTGGGGGAATTTTTCAAAAGCCACCACCCCAAGGAAACCGATTAAACCAAGATGGACTTTGTTGGGTCGTCAGGAACCCAACACCCGACAGGGTTGCGCTGGATCGCATCTTGAACGGATCTCGGCAGGCGACGCTCCATCGAGCAACGCGCCTCAATTGCGGCTTTGTACATGCCCCTGCTGCGTCATCCCCAACGCCCCGCCCTTGCGTCGGATGTGCTCGGCGTCGCCTTGCCGGCCCAAATGATGCACCTGCCCACTTTTGTTGCTGCGTGCGTGCGCCTTAAATCCACTGATCGTTCACAACGGTGCGCTCACTTGTTTCGCCGTCGCCGGTGTTTGCGACACCGCGAGGCTCGATCAGCAGGAGCTTCACTTCAGCAGGCGCACAAGGCTTGTGTTCAACGCCTCTCGGCACGACGGCCATTTGACCGGCACTCAACACGATGGAGCCGTCACCCAAGGGCCCATCACGAAAGTCGATGCGCAATTCGCCGTCCAGCACGATGAAGGTCTCATCAGTATCAGAATGTTTGTGCCAAACAAATTCACCTTCGAGCTTGACGACCTTGAACTGGTAATCGTTCATTTCTGCGACCACGCGTGGCTGCCAATGCCCGTCGATCAGTGAAATCTTGCCCGCCAGATTGATCGCCTCGCATTGACCGCGTGAGGCAGGTGCGGTTGGGGAATGAGTTGGTGTAGGCATCGTTTTCTCCGTTCCATGTGGATGTGCCGCAGAGAATACTGAAGCGCCGGAGAGCCGTATTGAACGATCGTGGGAGAACCTTCAAGCGATAGGCCGGTTGTTCACGATCTGAATCCAGCGGCCTGGCGTAAGACCGAAGGTCTTCAGGAAATGGCGGGTCATGTGGCTCTGATCGGCGAAGCCCGCATCAGCCGCCGCACTTGCAAGCGATGCACCCGAGAGCAGCTCACGCCGAACTGCATCGAGCCGTCGCATCGTGAGGTAGCGATACGGGCTTGTGCCATAGAAGGTGCGGAAATCATGCGAGAGGCTCCAGCGATCACGGCCCGTCGCCATTTCCACTTCTTCCAGCGTGACCGTGCGCGTGAAGTTCGCGTGCAGAAGGTCGCGAGCACGGCGAGCCGCCAAATAATCCCCTTGGCCCCGGGCCAGTCGCATGCCAGAGGCCGCGGCGAGCGCATGCGCAAGAGCGGCAAGCGCATCACTCTGTTCCAGCGGTTCATAAATATGGCATACGCGTTGCAGCAAAGATTCGGCTGCGGCCGCAATATGTAGATCATTGGTCACGCCGCCTTCGATGAACGGAAGCGCCCGGCCACCCAGCACATCCTGGAAAAGTGCTGGCTCCACGTAAATCATGCGATACCGAAAGCCCTCGTCCGTACCCGCCTGGCCATCGTGTGCTTCGTCGGGGTGTAGCACGATGGTGTTGCCCGGAAGGCTGTCACGCCTGTTGCGTCGATAGTGAAAGCTCTGCACCCCATCGAGCGTGCGGCCAATCGCATAGGTATCGTGGCGATGCATGGCGTAAGCCTTGCCGTGAAACCAAGCCTCGATGCGTTCGAGGCCCTCTGACGGCTGTGCGCGCATCACCCAGTCCGAGCGCATGGATGCAGGTGTTTGGGACAAGTGAGTCGCAAAAGAGGGAATGGAATGCGCGCAAACATGAAGTGCGCGGTTCGATTTTAGAGCGGGCGAATGCTGAGACGACATTCGCATCACTGAAACCCAATTTGGCAAAGTATCGACAACGGCGTTGAACGGCGGCATTCTGACAGCACCGTTCATAGCGCGGTGAGGGCCATTATCGAAAGTCTAGCCCACGGCCCCTGCCATCCCTCAGCGAGGGTCCGGTAGGCCATGTACAGCCCTCTGCTCGCGGTGCCGGCCCAGCGGTGACCACAGTGCCGAACTGGTTGTCCTGGAGAGCCGAGATACGCAGGCACAACGGCCAATCACACAATGAGCCGCCTCAAATGAGTTGGCTCAATTGCCATAGCCCCATCGCAGCGAGCGCCGCTGCAGAGCACAGGTTGACCGCCCGCTGCCATCGGGCGTCAAAGCGGTCACGCAGCCAAGCCACGCCTGTTGCCAAGATCAGCCACCACAACGCTGAGCCGACCAACACCCCCAGCACCATCACCCAAGGCGATGGAACGGGGGCACCCCCCGCCAATGCACCAAACACGGCCATGAACGAGAGGATGGTGGTCGGATTGGACAGCGTCAAAAAGAACGTCCCTGACACGTAGCGCAGCAAGCTGCCCTTGGGCAGGGCCGCATGGCGGCCCCGGGCAGGCGGCTGCTTGGCGATTCGCCATGCAAGCCACAGCAGAAAGCCCCCGCCGAACAAACCCAGCCACAGCTTCAAGCCAAGCAGCCAAGCCATCAGGCCCGTCACGCCAAATGCACCAATCGCACCGTACATGGCATCTGCAAAGGCCGCGCCAAGGCCCGTGGCCAAACCGGATGCGCGACCATGATCCAAGGTGCGTTGGATCGCAAGAATGCCGATTTGCCCCACGGGCGCGGCGATGGAAAGGCCAATCAGCATCGACTGGGCAAACAGGCCCATCAATGGAAAAGTGTGATGTGTGTCCATGCCTAGGATTTTCTGAAGAGACACGGCAGCCGCCCAGAACAGAATTCAGGCAAAAATGGATTTCATCGTCGATTTTTCAGGTGAATACGAGATATGACTGAATCCGTTGTTGAACTGGATGCGAAGGCCTGGGCCCTTCTGATGGCCTTGCAAGCTGAGGGTCGGGCGCCGCTCAAGACCCTGGCCTCCGCTGCGGGGCTTTCGGTTCCTGCCACGGTTGAACGCTTGAAGCGGCTGCAGGATGCAGGGGTTGTGCGCTCGGTGACCGCAGAGCTGGACCCGGCGCTGGCCGGCTACCCGGTGAGCGCCATCATTGGCATCACGGTGGCGCAGCCCGGAAAGAAGGCATTCCTTGACAAGCTGCGTCGTGCCCCCGAGGTGTTGGAATGCAAGCATGTGGCCGGCGCAGACTCGTACCTGTTCACGGTGGTGGCCCGCAGCCTGCAAGATCTGGAGCAGTTTCTATCGTCCATCAACGGGTACGGCGAGACCCGAACCTCCATTGTGTTTTCCACCCCCATTCCACGCCGTGGGCTGGTGGCCCCTGGCGCGTCACGCGAATGAACCCAAACCGGAACCGGCGCCACAGGCGGCACGCAGATCCGGCTCGTTGTACCGTTTCGGCAATAGCGCGTCGCAGGCGGCCCTGCCGTTCTGCCGAACAGATCAAATTTCGTTTCGATGAGAAAAGTGGTCTTTGCTCATGAGCACATCCACACGGTGCACCTGGGCTGCGCCGGCCAGGATCGCGTTCATGCGGGCGAGGTCTCGGAAGATGTCGCCCCCACCCCCGTCGACATGGGCCTGGCGCCCCGCCAAATCGGGAAAGGCCTCGAAGATGGCGAAACGGGTCTGCGAGAACCTCACGGCGAACCACGGCCCTGTCGCCGGCTCTGATTCAACGCATGCCCGAATGTCTCGCAGCATCTGCACAACCGCCTCCTCCTTTCCGGGACGGGCCTCGATTTGGATGAAGAAGGCCTTGCGACCCTCCGATCCTTGTTCGCCCAAGACCTGAACCCCCTGGTGCGGGGCCATGGACGAATGTGAAGAAGGCTGAATCGCCGGGACTGGGGTCGTGGTCATGAGGGCATCTCCTGAATGGGGTTCACCACTGTGGCTTGAAGCCCAAGCCTGCACGTGCAGGAACGTCGACAATCCTTGCCTGAATGTCCAGACTGGCTGGGTTGCGCGCCACGCCCCAGCCAAAATGCGCCATGGACAAAGACCTGATACGGGCGCTCCGGCGCCACACCGACGAGCAGCGCGAGGCCACCACGACCACGGTGACACCCGTGCGCGGCCTGTATTTGGTACGAAGCACAGCGCCCAGCGAACTGGAGCACACCGTGGCTCAACCCTTGGTTTGCTGGGTGCTACAGGGCTGCAAGCGAATCAGCCTGGGAAACGGCGAATCGTCCTATGCGGCCGGCGAGACCCTGATCGTCACAGGCAATGTCCCAACGGTCAGCCGAATCAGCGAGGCCAGCGTGGCCACCCCCTACCTGGCCTTGGCGTTGGACCTGGACCTTGCCGTGATCACCGACCTGGTCACCCACTCACCTGAAGTGCATGCACGCCCTTGCGGGCAGGACACCCGTGACGAGCTGCACGACGCGCTTCGCCGATTGGTGCTGCTACTCAATCGCCCAGAGTCGCTGGCCGTGCTCAAAGATGGCCTCATCCGAGAAATTCACCACTGGCTGCTGTTGGGCCGACAAGGGCCCTCCATTCGCCAACTGGGCTCGCCAGACAGTCACGCACGGCGTGTTGCCCGAGCGGTGGCGATCTTGCGCGTCAACTATGCCAAGACGGTATCAGTCGAACAATTGGCGGCGGCCGCCGGCATGAGCCGCTCTGCCTTTCACCAACACTTCCGCGCCATCACCTCACTGACACCCCTGCAGTTTCAGAAGCAGCTGCGGCTGATCGAAGCACGCCGCCTGATCCTCTCCACCGGCAAGATCCTCAGCCAGATTGCCTTTGACGTCGGCTACGAGAGCACCTCGCAATTCAGCCGGGAATATGCCCGCATGTACGGCCGGCCGCCAAACAGGGACAAGCAGAGTGCGGCCGCCCGATCAGAATCCATCAAAGCCGCCCCATAGCCTGCGGACGCACCGCTGCATCCAAACGACATCTACCGGAGCCGGGGCGTGGTGCCGCTGAACGTGCATGGCACCCCATCAATCAAGCCCTGTTTGAATGAAGGCCCGCACAGCCAAGCCCCAGGGCAACCGGGAGATGTCACTGCGGTCCATCATCTGGAACTGGGCCCAAGGTGAAGGTCTCACGCGCCTGCCCTGCCCTGGCCTGCGGCCGGCATGGAGCGATCCAAGTGAAAAAACAAGGAAACGCCCCGCCGCATGGGCGTATTCGATGAGCTGTTCGAAGCGGTCTACAACGAGGGCGACCAATTGCTACGCGACTGCATGGACCTGAGCACGGCCACCGGCATGCGCCCAATCAGGTCAGCCCCAACTGCGCGAGCTGTACTTTTTCTGTCACATTAAAAAAGGGGGTGA
Organism: Curvibacter sp. EU05-FHT14A10; assembly: GCF_058791075.1. Taxonomy (NCBI): domain Bacteria; kingdom Pseudomonadati; phylum Pseudomonadota; class Betaproteobacteria; order Burkholderiales; family Comamonadaceae; genus Curvibacter; species Curvibacter sp. EU05-FHT14A10. Next base: position 214,490 of record NZ_JBYTDE010000007.1, on the reverse strand, counting down.
TTGGAATGGCGCCCCAAAGCAACACTGCGGCGAAAGCCGCAGATTCCTCCGCAGGACCACTGTGGCTGGTCGCTCGTGCCTCAAGTTTTGGTGGCTCGATGGAAGGGCCGCGAGGCCCACCGGCTTCCGCAGGGTTGCCTGGTACGCCAACCTCATCAAGCGACCACCCCGATGGGCGTCGAAGGCGGTGGTTTTAGCAAAACGCAACCTTGGGAGGCCTTTCATGGCTAGCTCGGCTTGTGCGCCCACGCACGCCTCAGCCCCTGGCATCGACTCCGACGACCAGTCACCCCCCTAATTTCGCAGCCCTGCCCTATCGGCAGACAGGTCCGAGAAGCTTCATCCTGGGCAGTCGAGGTTTGAGACGAGATGGCCAAGCTGAAGCAGTTTTGGCGGCCAATGTGGGCCGGGAGAAGCTGTTGAGCCCGACCAAGGCCGGTGCCTGCAACGACGTGGCACCGCAGCGCCAAGACCTGCGCCCTGTCACACCTGATCAATGAGGCCCTGGCCCTGCCGCTGGTGGACACGGAAACCAGGGCCACGCCCAGTTGACCAACTCACGCAGCACGGCCGACGAGCCAGGCCCATGCCGATCTGCTGCAGCGTAGCAAGGACCTGCATGCAATTGAAAAACTCCCAACACCCGCTTGCGTCAACTCCGAGATACCCTGCATACGATATGCTCCCGCGAGACACACCAGCCCATTCGCCACAGCCTGACAACCTCTCCATGAAGACCCCACTCGGTATTTCAATCATTGATCTTTTTCGCAGTCGTGCCTTTCGATGTTTGTGGGCCTTCATGATGGTCTTCGCTTTGCAAAACCGGGCTGTTGCCGCCTCCACCACCTTGGTTGCAGAAGACACCTTCTCGTACGTCAACGGCACATCTCTGGTAGGAAACAATGGCGGCTCCGGATGGAGTGGTGCCTGGGTCTCCGACAGTCCTTCGTTCACTGATTTTTTTGTAGATGGCAGCAGCTTGTCCGTTCCCGGTGTGACCAGCACTGGTGGCAAGATGATTTTCGTCTCGAACACACTGCTCAACGATGCAGCACGCACTCTGCCGCTGCAAAACTCAGGCGTGGTGTTCATCAGGTTTCTGTCTCAATTTGACACTCAGTCGGGCGGAGGCACACCAACGATTCGCTTGGTAGCCAGCGGAAGTTTGAGTGGCGGGGTTGGCAACAATGGGGGCTGCGGAAGCGCGGTCTACGCGATTTTGGATACGTCGCTGCAACCCATCACTGCTTCGTGCAGCTCCGTCAGTCTGGCGACTCTCAGCGCCGTGATCTTAAGAATTGACTACACGGCCAACACGACTCGACTATGGGTGTTGCCCAGTATGGCGGGGTTCGATTACACCAATCCTCCAGCCCCTTCGGCCGAGTATGCTGGCTTGGCGCCAGCCTTCGATCGCATCTCGATCTATTCACGAGCGACTGCGAGCATCGACGAACTGCAAGTTCTTCGGCTGGTGCCCGATCAGGCGCAACCGCAACCGGTACCGTCCATGTCTTGGTTGGCATTGGTGGCACTGACTGTGGCCATGGGCCTGGCATGGCTAAGAGCCGGCCTCAGAGAGCGTCGGGCTTGATTACGGGGTGCCATCACCCCAAGGGTTTCCAGGGCGCCACATCCCGCTCTGGGTAGTCCCGGGGCGGGGGCAGCGCTGCTTGGCGCTGGGCCTGTCGTTTGATCTGGCGCCGGGAGGGCGGCGCTTCGTCGCGAGCTTGCCGTGTTTGCATGCCCCCAGCCTAACTTCTGGCTGGGCGCCGGTCCAGGTCCTGGCTTGAGGCGTGGCGCAGACGCATCACTGCGGCTGCCGACATGCACTTGTCAGGGTTCTGACGTCATGATCGACGGTTCTGGACTCAGGCCACCACGATCGCATCTTGGTGGTTGGCAATGTGAAAGGTGTGGGCCAGGGCGTAGTCGGTGCGGCTCAGGGCGCCGTAGGCAAAGTGGGGTTGCAGCGGCCCGGTATGGGACTGAAAGCGGGCGATCGCGGCGCGCAGGCGCAGGGCGCCGGGTTTCCAGGCCTCTTGCTGGGTGAGTGCGGGCGCGCCGGGGATGGGCTCGGTCAGGCCATGGCTCATGTGGCCGCGCCACTTGAAGAACGAAAAGGCCAAGGTGCCCGCGGTCTGCTGAAACAGCGCACTCTTGGGCTCAGGAAAGCCGTCCAGGCTGAACTCGATGCTTTGGGCCAGGTGCTCGAAGACGGCCAGCATCTTCCAGTCGGTGCTGCTGCTCACGCTGCGGGCCTGGTCCAGTTGGTCCAGCCAGCGCAGGGCGTCGCTGAGTGATTGGATCTTGTCGAGGGGCGTGTTTGCCATGGCCATTCCTGATAGGGCGCCCACCTGAAGGGCCAAGAAGTGTCTGCGTTGCATGGCGCCGATGCTAGCGTTCATCGCCGCGCCCTACACGACTGGCACCCCAGCCCGCAGGCCACACCGACGTCAATAGACAAATAGGCGACAAAGCGAGGTCGGGTTTGCCCCACTGCCAACGAATTCGATGCTGCACTGCACCCACAAGGTGCACGCTCTTGCACCGGTTTATGGCACATTCAAGCGTTCATTCTGAACCCCGCTTGTTACCGATTGCCATCATGTCCCTCACACAACTCTCGATTGGAAAGCGCCTGGCGCTGGTTTTGGGGCTGATCCTGGCCCTGTCGCTGCTGAGCAGCCTGGTGGCTGTGATCAAGCTCAAAGAGATGGGCGAGGTGTCTGAGGCGATGCTGACCGTCAACCTCAAGACCGAGCGGGCCACGTCTGACTGGCTGCGCCACACCACGGCCGGCATCCAGCGGGCGGCGGCCATTGCCAAGAGTGGCGATGCGGCCTTGATCGAGTACTTTGCGCCAGCCACGGCCGAGTCGATCCGCCTGACAAATGACCTGCAAAAGCAGGTCGAAGCCCAGATGACCGCCCCCGACGACAAGCAACTGATCGACAAGGTGGCCCAGCTGCGCAAAACCTACCTCAGCGCGCGTGAAGAGGTCAGCAAGCACAAGAAATCAGGCGATGCTGACGCTGCTGCCCGCGCCTTCAACGAGGTGTTCGAGCCCACGTCGCGCCAGTACCTGGCCTCGGTGCAAGAAGTGGCCGACCGCCAGCGCAAGCGGCTGGACGATTCGGCCCAACGCAGCGAGGCCTTGCGCACGCAGACCAGCACCCTGCTGATGTTGTGCACGGCCCTGGGACTGGTGTTGGGCGTGGCCCTGGCGTGGTACCTGGCCCGCAGCATCACCGGCCCGCTGCGCAAGGCGCAGGCGATTGCCCACCAGATTGCCGACATGGACCTGACGGGCCAGCCCCAGGCCAGCTACAGCGGCGACGAAACGGGCCAGTTGCTGCAGGCAATTGACCGCATGCGTTCGGCGCTGCAGCAGGCGCTGCGCGAAGTGCACGGGGTGGTCAACAGCATTTCCACGGCCAGCAGCGAGATCGCCTCGGGCAACCAGGACCTGAGTGCACGCACCGAGCAGACCGCCAGCAACCTGCAGCAAACCGCCAGTGCCATGGAGCAACTGACCAGCACGGTGCACCAGAGCGCGGCCGCCGCTTCGCAGGCCGCCAACCTGGCGGGCTCGGCCGCCCAGGTGGCCCAGCGCGGTGGCAATGTGGTGTCCGAGGTGGTTCGCACCATGGACCAGATCAATGGCAGCTCCAAAAAGATTGCCGACATCATCGGCGTGATCGACGGCATCGCCTTCCAGACCAACATCCTGGCCTTGAACGCCGCGGTTGAAGCAGCCCGTGCTGGCGAGCAGGGGCGGGGCTTTGCCGTGGTGGCCGGCGAGGTGCGCTCGCTGGCGCAGCGTTCGGCCCAGGCGGCCCGCGAGATCAAGGCGCTGATCGGCTCCAGCGTCGAGAACGTGGAAACCGGTGCCCGCCAGGTGGGTGATGCCGGCCAGACCATGAACGACATCGTCAACAGCATCGAGCGGGTGACCCTGATGATGCGCGACATCACCACCACCACCGCCGAGCAAAGCCAGGGCATCGACCAGGTCAACACCGCCGTGTCGCAGCTGGATCAGATGACCCAGCAGAACGCCGCGCTGGTTGAGCAATCAACGGCCGCCGCCCACAGCCTGAGTGACCAGGCCCAGCGCCTCAACCAGGTGGTGGCCCGCTTCCGGCTCGACCCATCGGGCAGCCGGCACGCGCTGCTGAACTGATTTCACCGGCCTTAAACCCCAATCATCTCGACCCGGTTGCGCCCCGCGTTCTTGGCGCGGTAAAGCCCCTTGTCGGCGCGCTGAATCAGCGCGGCCAGCGTTTCGTGGTGCCCCTGCACCAAGCTGGCAACCCCGATGCTGACGTGGCAACTGGGGACCTCCCGCCACACGGCCGGGCCGTTTCTGATGCGCTCGGCCACCTGTTCGGCGTCTTCGGCCGTGGTGCCGGGCAGCACCACCACAAACTCGTCGCCCCCGTAGCGCGCCAGCAAGGCCGGGCGCCGCAGAATGCCCTGGACCCGGTCGGCAAATTCTTTCAGCACCAGGTCGCCCACATGGTGGCCTTGCAGGTCATTGATCTGCTTGAAGTGGTCCAGGTCCAGCAGCAGCACCGACAACGGCTGGCCGCGGCGCAGGCAACCCGCCAGCGCACTGTCGCCCAGCTGAAACAAGGCGCGGCGGTTCAGGGTGCCGGTCAGGCTGTCGCGCAGGGCCATGTCCTCCAACATCAGCCGGATGTTTTCATGGGTCATCAAAATGGCACAGACGGGGATCAGCACGTCGGCCGATGAAAAGCCCACGGCATACACCACCTGCATGAGCTCGATGGAGTCGACCCCATCGCCATCCGGGGCCCAATAGCCCACCACGGCGCGGACCGAGATCAGCAGCACCAGCGAGACCATGGTGGCCAGGGTCAGGTAGCGGGCAAAGGTCTTTTCCTGCCGGTAAATCACCCAGGCGTGGTAGGCGAAAAGGGCCACCAGCACGGCCCTGGCAAAGATGCGCCGGTGGATCGGCCCGTCGTCATAGCCGGCAAAAACCACCATGGCCGTGGCAGCCACCGCCACCAGCCACCACAGAAATCGCCGCGGCAAGGCGCGATCAAAAAACTCGCAGGTGCCCGCCAGAAACAGGGCGGCCGTCAAAATCAAGCACACGTTCTGCGCGCCAATGGCCACCGCATCGGAGGTGAAGTTGCGCAACAGGATGCGGGTCAGGGTGCCCAGCCCCGCCACCAGGGTGGCGGCGGCCCAGAAATTCAAGCCCTTGATGGCGGCCGTGCGATCCCGGCCGATGAAACCCAGGATCAAACCCATCATGCAACTCATGACACCCGCATAGGCAATCACAGTGGGCAGGTCGAAGCGAATCACGGCGTGGCAGGGCGGCAAACAGACATCGGCCCAATGTAGCGTTGACCGCGCAACCTGTAACAGCGAAACAATGAACCTGTGGCGCCCAGCATGAAAGTGGGGCCGGTGCATCCAAATGGGGGATTGACGGCACAGACGGCATGGAAGGCCTGGGCGGTGCAGCAAGGGCCACGTGAGCTGAAAAGCCTGGCCAAGCCCTGGCAGATAGGCTTCGATGGGTTGAAGCCGCCCCAGAAAGAAAAAATCCCCAAGGTTTTGGGCCTTGAGGATGAACGATCAACAGGGTTGACCGGGAGACAAGGCTTGAGTTTACATCCTAGGGAAAACCCGCGCAAGCCCCCAGCAGAAGGTTGACAACGGCGCCACCGGCCATCTGGCGCCATCGATGCGCGGTCGGCGTCAGGCCGGGCCAGCGGGCCGGTGCCTGGCGGCTATACTCCGCACCCCGCCGACGCCCCCGGTCAGGCCGCCAACAGCGGCGCTGTTGAGCAGGCCCTGGCCGCTGATCAAGACGGCTGGCCTGAACAGGCCGCCGCCGGTGGCCCCAACCCATCACCCTCCCCCCGCGCCGCCCGACGGCGCGCCTCACGCGAAGCTATTGACCGCCATGGACATCATCGTCAACGAAGAACTGCTGGCCTACATCGACCCCCTCACCCCCGACGAACACGCCGCGCTGGAGCGCAGCATCCTGGCCGAAGGCTGCCGCGATGCCCTGGTGCTGTGGGGCGATGTGCTGGTGGACGGCCACAACCGCTACGGCATCTGCCAGAAGCACGGCATTGCCTTCAACACGGTGCAGAACACCCAGTTCAAATCCATGGACGACGTGCGCCTGTGGATGATCGACCAGCACCTGGGCCGCCGCAGCCTGAGCGACTTTCAGCGTGGCGTGCTGGCCTTGCGCAAAAAAGAAATCATCGCCGGCCGCGAGACCGCCCCTGCGGCCCCCGCAGCAAGCGCAGCCGCAGCCGCCTCAAGCGACCCCATCGCCCATCAGCCCGCCCCCGAGTCCGGCGCAGGCACAGACACCCCGCCCTGGGAGGGCGATGCCGCGGCAGCCCCGGCCACCCCTGCAACGGCCAGCGCCGCCCCCCCGGTCGAGACCGATGCGGCCCTCACGCGCGAGGCCCTGGCCCGCGCAGCCCGCGTGAGCAATGCCACCATGGTTCAGATCGAGAAGATCCAGAAGGCCGCCGCCCCCGAGCTGGTGGCCGCGGTCAAATCGGGCACCATCTCGATCAATGCGGCCGCCACCGTGGCCACCCTGCCGGTCGAAGAGCAGGTGGCCGCAGCAGCCGGCGGCAAGAAGGAATTGCAGCAGGCCGCCCGCAAGGTGCGTGCTGCCAAGGCGGTGGAACGCACAGAGCCCGAAACCCCTGAAGGGGTGATTGCACGCCTGCGCCAGACCATCGTGGAGCTGACGACCGAGAACAGCGCACTCAAGGCCGAGATCGAGCGCCTCAAGGGATTGCGTTCCGAAGCGGCCTGAGCCGGGCCAGCACCGCGCCGGCCCCCCTCAGGCCTGGGGCGGCGCCGGCTTCTTGGGCTTGGGCTGGTAGCCAAAAAACACGGGATGGTGCTTTTGCACCAGCGGCCCGTCAAAGTCCCAGGCCTTGCAGCGCCCCAGGTGCAGCGGTGGGCGCTGGGCATCGCCCGAAAACGCATTGGGCAGGGCCTGGAAGGCCACCGTGGCCATGTTGAAGAGCAGCTCGCGCAGATGGGCACAGCCCTGCACGCCGCCCAGCTGGCGCTCAATGGTCTGGCGCCAGCCCCCCGACAACGAACACCCCACCATGCGGCGCATGGTGGCCTGGGCCGACGGGCATTCGCCGTGCGGCACGCTGTCCATGGCCACGTGGATGTCTTGAACCACGAAAGTGGTGTCCAGCGTCAGGCGGATGTGCATGTGGTGAATGGCCTCGCCAGGCTGCCACAGGCCTTCGCCCGGGATGTCGAACACCTCGCTCTTGGTGTCACGCATTTCGCCTTCGATGTCCCACAGGCCATCGTCACGCTGGAAAGCCTCATAACGAACCTCGCGGGTGTGCGAGGGGCGGCGTGGGCTGGGTTCGGGCAAGGGCAAATCGGCACCTCTGTTGGCTGGAGAAAACAGCAGGCCAGGGGCCCGCGGGCAGCGCGATTCTAGTGAGCCTGCCCCATGAGCCAGGTCACCTGCGCATCAAGCCACCCTTCGGCCCGGGCCAGAGTTTCAGCGAGGGACTTTCGACCTGTGGCCTAATAGGGGGTTTCAACCTTTTGTACAGAAGAACGCCATGGGCAACAAAATCGTCACCGAAGCTGATCGCAAGCGCACTCCCGCCCCGACCCCCCTGCCGGGCATGCCCAACCCCACCGGTGGCCGCGGCCAACGCGTGAGCCTGGAGCGTGGCGTGGCCACCCGCAGCAAGAAGAACCCTGGCAAGCGCTCCAAGAAGGGCGGCTGAGGCCTCTTTTCTCTGAGCCACTGGGAGCAGGCCCCTGCCCCAGGCCCCAAAAGCCCTCGTGCGCCCTGTGCCCGAGGGCTTTTTGCATGGGCTCGCACCTTCTGGTGGGGCCGCCCTCGAACCCATGGGGCCCAGATGGGCCCGCCCGGGTCGAACAGGCACCAGCCCCTACTGCCGAGGGTGTCGATACTGCCCATTTTTTAAGCAGCGCAAGAACAGCCCTTTGAAATCAAGCACTTAGCCCACTTGATAGGGGTCCCCCCACGGCTTGTCCACAGGGTTCTCCTCGTTTCGCAGGGACAAAGCGATGCCGCACGGCCAGGCCCGCATCCCAATCCGGCAGCGGGTGTGATCAAGCGGCCTTGGCAGGCACAACAGGGCCTGAAAGGCCGTGTTTCAGCGTGGTTTCAGGCGCTCACCCGGCCTGAATCATCCACCTGCTCAATTTTTGAGCAACGCAAGGCTTTCCCAATGAAATCAAGGGCTTGTGCAGGCCCTCCCCGCTCGCCCCACGGCTTGTCCACAATGTTGTCCAGCTTGGGCGGGGATAGTTCGGCCCAACTCAGCGGCGCAGGCCCGGCACCAGGGCCTGGCGGCGCTCGGGGCTGTCGAGGTCCAGGCGCAGGGCGTTGGCAGGCGCCCCCGGCGCAGCCATGTCGGCGGCCTCCCCGGCAGGACGGCCCGATCGGTCCACCGCCACGGCCAAGGTCAGCACGTATTGCTCACGCTCCTCGCGCACCGAGCCCACCACGCTGTTGCCGGCCTGCAGGGCCACCGCATCGGTGCTGTTGAGTGTGTCGCGCAGGCGGGTGCGCAAGTAAGCCTCCTGCTGGCTGAAGAGGTACTCGCTCAAGGCATCGGGCAGAAAAAGCTGCGAGGTCAACACACAGCGCTCGCCGTTCCAGACCTTGAAATGGATGTGTGCGGTGCGCCCGGCATGCCAACCGGGGTAAATGGTGCGAAAGGCCGCCACGCCATTGCGGTCGGTGGCCTGGCGGCCGCGCAGAAAACTGCGCCCGCGGGCATCGATGTCGCCGTTGTCGCCCTGCCCCGCAAAGCCGGAGTACACGCCCTGCGCGTCGCAATGCCAGACCTCGACCAGGGCCCCGGCAAAGGGCATGGCGGTCTGGTCGACCACCACGAAACGCAGCTCCATCGGCACGCCGGGCAGCCCCTCGCTGATGTCGGCACGCATCAGGGCCGAGGCATCAAGGTAATGCGGCCCTTCGGGTGCGGCCGAGGTCAGGCGTGGCACCAGGGCCGGTTCACGCTGCACGATGCGGGGCGCCGGGGTCGACGACGCCGCGGATGCCGCAGATCGCCCGCCGTGCACCGGAGCCGCCTTGCCCTTGCCTGCCGCGGCCTTGCCGGCCGGGGCCGCATGGGCTTTGGTTTTTTGCGGGGTCGCCAGGGCTGGCGCCGCCAGCAAAGCCACCGTCAGCCCCAACAGACGGCGACGCAACAAGACAGAGGTCAGGGGGACTTCGGAGCAATTCGGGTTCAAGGCAGCGTCCTTGGCAAGCGGTTCAGGCAAAGCTCAAAAGCCTAACGGAAAGCGGTCAGCCGCGGATGAACAAAGCCCCTGCAAATGCTAAAAAAACGCAGATTTCACCGCGTCACGACGGCGGCACGCTGCAGCGGTTTCACCTCAGCCACCTGCCCCATCAACCAGTCTCGAAAAGCGGTCAGCACAGGGGGGTCGTCTTGTGCGGGCGTGACCAGGTAGTAGCCTCGCTCACCCTGCAGCGAGGCCGTGCAGGCCGGCACCAGTTCGCCACGCGCCAGCTCAGATTCAATCAGCAGCGGCGGCATCAGCGCCACCCCCAGACCGTGCGAGGCGGCCACCGCCAGCATCGAGAACAGCTCGTAGCGCGGCCCTTCCATGGCCCTTGGCGCCTCGGTGCCCTGGGCATCAAACCACTGACGCCATCCGTAGGGCCGGGTGCTTTGCTGCAGCAGGGGCAGGCCGGCCAGGGCCTGCGGCGTGAGCCCGCCCGGGCTCAGGCCCCGGCGGTGCAGCCAGGCGGGGCTGCAGACCGGCAACACGTCTTCGCTCAACAGGGGCACTGCCCGCACCCCGGGCCAATTGGCCACCTGCTCGGGGGTACCGGCGTACAGGGCGGCATCGAACTCGGTATCGGCAAACAGAAACGGGCGGGTGCGGGTCTCGATGTGCACCACCAGATCAGGGTGGCGCTGGGCCAGATCGGGCAGCCTGGGGATCAGCCAGCGCGTGGCAAAGGTGGGAACGGCGGCCAACACCAGCCCCCCACCCAGGCCCTGGTGGGCCATCACGTCCAGGGTGTCGCGCTCCAGGCCCTGCAGCCGGCGCGACACCTGACGCCAGTAATTGGCGCCGCTGGGCGTCAACGCCACACCATGCCGGGTGCGGCGGAACAGGGCCACGCCCAGAAACTCCTCCAGCGCCGTCACCTGGCGTGAGACCGCGCTCTGGGTCAGGGCCAGCTCTTGTGCCGCACGGGTGTAGCTTTCGTGCCGGGCGGCGGCCTCGAAGCAGGCCAGCGCCTGGGTGGAGGGGATTTTGCGTTTCATGCCGTTATGGAACTTGTGAAGCGGATTGGCCGCATTTTCCAGGTTTTTTTGAAACAAGAAATGCATCAAAGGAATATCTGGATGTCAAATACTCGTTTGCGCAAGGCTGCGGCCCCGGCTACGATGCACAGCATCAAGCATTGACTTTTCTGCCACTGACCGGAGACCCCTCATGAGCCGTGCCGCCTTCCAATGGGCTGACCCCTTTCTTCTTGACCAACAGCTCACCGACGACGAGCGCATGATCCGTGACGCCGCTGCGGCCTACTGCCAGGACAAGCTGGCACCGCGCGTGCTGGAAGCCTTCCGCCACGAAAAGACCGACCCGGCCATCTTCCGCGAAATGGGCGAGCTGGGCCTGCTGGGCCCCACCATCCCCGAACAATACGGCGGCCCGGGCCTGAACTACGTGGCCTATGGCCTGATCGCCCGCGAGATCGAGCGTGTGGACTCGGGCTACCGCTCGATGGCCAGCGTGCAAAGCTCGCTGGTGATGGTGCCCATCTATGAATTCGGCACCGAAGGCCAGCGCCAGAAGTACCTGCCCAAGCTGGCCACCGGTGAGTGGATCGGCTGCTTCGGCCTGACCGAACCCGACCACGGCTCCGACCCCGGCAGCATGGCCACCCGCGCCTACAAGACGGCCGGCGGCTACAAGCTCAAGGGCAGCAAGATGTGGATCTCCAACAGCCCCATCGCCGACGTGTTCGTGGTGTGGGCCAAGGAAGTGTCTGAAGGCGGCGCCGTGGGCCCGATCCGCGGCTTTGTGCTTGAAAAAGGCATGAAGGGCCTGAGCGCCCCCGCCATCCATGGCAAGGTCGGCCTGCGCGCCTCGATCACCGGCGAAATCGTGATGGACGACGTGTTCGTGCCCGAAGAAAACGCCTTCCCCGAAGTACAAGGCCTGAAGGGCCCGTTCACCTGCCTGAACAGCGCCCGTTACGGCATCGCCTGGGGCGCCCTGGGTGCCGCCGAGTTCTGCTGGCACACCGCACGCCAATACACCCTGGACCGCAAGCAGTTCGGCCGCCCCTTGGCCGCCAACCAGCTGATCCAGAAAAAGCTGGCCGACATGCAGACCGAGATCGCACTGGGCCTGCAAGGCTGCCTGCGCCTGGGCCGCATGAAGGACGAAGGCACGGCAGCGGTCGAAACCACCTCGATCATCAAGCGCAACTCGTGCGGCAAGGCGCTGGACATTGCCCGCCTGGCCCGCGACATGATGGGCGGCAACGGCATCAGCGACGAATTCGGTGTGGCCCGCCACCTGGTGAACCTGGAGGTGGTCAACACCTATGAAGGCACCCACGACGTGCATGCTCTGATCCTGGGGCGTGCGCAGACTGGGATCGCGGCTTTCGGGAACTGACCCACCCCTGTCGGGCTCACTGCGTGTAGCCCGTCCCCCCTCAAGGGGGCGATACCTGCGGACTGGCAGAGCCAGCTCCGCGGTATCCTGGAACGGGCTTCGCTTCGCTTGCCGGTCGAAGACAAGGCCGTGCGACATGTCGAGCGCCTGTTCTCCAAACCCCCGCTTGATTCCTCGCACTCTGTATCGCCCGACATCCATGTCTGCCTGAGCGGCACTCGGAGATTCAGTCTGTTATCGCCAAAAACTGCCTCATGACTCAACTCCCCACACCCCAGCCTGGGGCCCTTGCCGGTCTCAAAGTTCTTGATTTGTCCCGCGTGCTGGCGGGGCCTTGGTGCACGCAGATCCTGGCGGATCTGGGGGCGGATGTGGTGAAGGTGGAGCGGCCCGGGGCGGGGGATGACACCCGGCACTGGGGGCCTCCCTTCCTCAAGGATGCGGCGGGGCAGGACACGGATCAGGCCAGTTATTTCACGGCCTGCAACCGCAACAAGCGATCCGTGACCATCGACATGGCCAGCGCCGCAGGACAGGCCCTGATCCGCGAGATGGCACTGCGCGCCGACATCGTGGTGGAGAACTTCAAGGTGGGGGGGTTGCAGCAGTACGGGCTGGACCATGCCAGCCTGCTGGCCCTGAACCCGCGCCTGATCTATTGCTCGGTGACCGGTTTCGGCCAGGACGGGCCCTATGCCGAGCGCGCCGGCTATGACCTGATGATCCAGGCCATGAGCGGCATGATGAGCATCACCGGCCGCGCCGACGACCAGCCTGGCGGCGGCCCGCTGCGGGTGGGCGTGGCGCTGACCGACCTGTTCACCGGCATCTATGCCTCCACCGCCATCCTGGCCGCACTCAACGTGCGGCATCAGACCGGCAAAGGCCAGCACATCGACATGTCGCTGCTCGACGTGGGCATGGCCATCCTGGCCAACCAGGCGGCGGGGTTTCTCAACACCGGCAAGGTGCCGGGGCGCCAGGGCAACAGCCACCCCAGCCTGGCCCCTTACCAAGACTTTCCGACCGCCGACGGCGCCATGCTGCTGGCCATTGGCAACGACGGTCAGTTTGCGCGCTTCTGCGCCGCGGCCGGTCGGCCCGAGTGGGCCCAGGACGAGCGCTTTGCGACCAACACCCTGCGGGTGAAGCACCGCGAAACCCTGATCCCGCTGATGGGCGAGCTGACCCGCACCCGCCACACCGCCGACTGGATCGCCCTGCTCGAAGACAAGGCCGTGCCCTGCGGCCCGATCAACGACATCGGGCGCGCCTTTGACGATGCCCAGGTGCAGGCCCGTGGCCTGGCCGTGACCCTACCGCGCGACGCGGGCGACGGCATTGCACAGATCCGGGGTGTGGCCAGCCCCCTGCGCCTGGCCGACAACCCCCCCGTGCTGCGCAACGCCCCGCCAGCCCTGGGCCAGCACACCGACGAGGTGCTGCGCGAGCTGGGGCTGGACACGGCCCGCATCGCCGAGTTACGCGCCCAGAACGTGCTCTGAAGGCGCCCTGAACTGGGTCTGGAGCGCGGCCAGCGCCGGCCTCAGGCCTGAAAGTGCTGCTGGTATTGCTGGCGCAGCACGTTTTTCTGGATCTTGCCGGTGGCCGTGGTGGGCAGCGCCGGCAGAAACACCACCGCCTTGGGCACCTCGTGGCGCGCCAGGCGCTGCCGACAATGGGCCAGCACGGCCTCGGCATCGGCCGATTGACCGGCCTTGAGCACCACAAAGGCGGTCACGGCCTCGGTCCAATGCGCGTGCGGCAGCCCCACCACCACCGCGTTGCCCACGGCCGGATGGCCCAGCAAGGCGGTTTCAACGGTGATCGAGGCCACGTTCTCGCCGCCGGTCTTGATCATGTCTTTCTTGCGGTCGACAAACACCAGCAGGCCATCGGGGTCGTAAAAACACAGGTCGCCGGTGTGGTGCCAGCCATGGCGGCAGGCTTCGGCCGTGGCCTCGGGGTTCTTGTAGTAGCCGTTCATGACGTTGGGGCCACGCACCACCAGCTCACCCACCTCGCCCTGGGGCGACAGCCGCCCCTCGTCGTCCATGATGGCCATGTCGTTGATCAGCGCCGGCGTACCCCAGTAAGGCCCGGGCTTGCTCAGCTGGTACTCGGGCTTGAAGTAGGTGGTGCCGGGGTAGGTTTCGGTCTGGCCGCTGGCCAGGGCAAAACGCGGGCAGATCTCTTCGGTCAGGCGCCGCAGCAGGGCCGGCTCCATGGGTTGCATGGCGTATAGGCACAGCCGCAATGAGCTGAGGTCAAACTCGGCGCGCTGCGGGTGGTCCAGCAGGGCCCGGTACATCATGGGCAACAAAAAGATCCAGCTCAGGCGGTGCTGCTGCACCGTGCGCATGAAAGCCACCGGATCGAAGCGGCGCACGATGACCATCGTGGCCCCCAGGTGCACAAAGGCCGCCACCAGGGAGTGCTCGGCACAGTGAAAAACCGGCATCACCACGCCTGTCACATCGTCATGTTGGATCCCCCCTTCGATCGCCCCGCTGAGCGAAGCCACAAACACCGCCAGATGGCTGATGGCCACCCCCTTGGGATGGGCCGTGGTGCCACTGGTGAACATGATCTGGGCCACATCGCGGTCTTCGATCTGCACCTCGGGTTCGCTCACCGGGGCGGCTTGCAAGGCCTCATGCAGCCAAGGGCCAGCGATGCCGGACTGGCCGCTGACCCGGTTGACCAGCACGCCAGGGCAGACGGCCTCGATGCTGCCGCGCACTGGCGCCAGCAACTCGTCGTCGGCCATCACCAGGCGGGCCTCGACCTGGCCCAGGATGTATTGGATCTGCTCGCCCGCCAGCATCACGTTCATGGGCACCCAGACCAGGCCGGCCTTGGCAATGCCGAAGGCCATCACCACCTGCTCGATGCTGTTGAGGCAGAGCGTGGCCACCGCATCGCCCTTCTTCAAGCCCCGGGCCAGCAGGTGGTTGGCCAACTGGTTGCAGCGCTGATCGAGCTCGCGGTAGCTCAGTCGGCGCTCGCCTTCGATGAGGGCGGTTTTGCCCGGCGTTCGGGCGGCGGCTCGGCGCAGCATGTCGCCAATGGCGATGCGCTGGATGACAGAGGGCTGAAAAGGCATGGCTTGTCTCCGGTTCGGCGGTGATGAATGCCTTGCCAGACAACATGGCTGCCCCCCTGACAAGGCCAAGCCCCCGTTGGCCCGCCGCCCGGCGGTTGCGCAAGCGCCCCGGCCCTGGCCGTTGGGCCCGGGGACCCGTCGGCCATGCTATCGGCGCCAGGGCACCCCCTGGTCACTTCTGCGACATGCGGGCCCCCGCCCTGCTCGGGGGTCTGAGGCCCCGCGGTTCAGAGCAAGGCGCCGCCCGGGCGCTCACCACGCTCATAGACCACATGGGCGCGGCCCACGATCAGGGGATCCAGCTTGCCGATGTGCTCGCTGTCTTTGTTGCCATACGGAAGCATGTGCAACACATAGCGCATGGCGTTCAGACGCGCGCGCTTCTTGCAGTCGCTCTTGATCACCGTCCAGGGGGCATCGGCGGTGTCGGTCTCGAAGAACATGCCCTCTTTGGCCCGCGTGTAGTCGTCCCATTTGTCGAGCGAGGCTTTGTCGATGGGGCTGAGCTTCCACTGCTTGAGCGGATGGGCTTCGCGCTCTTTGAAGCGGCGGCGCTGCTCGCTCTGGCTGACGGAGAACCAGAACTTGATCAGGTGCACCCCGCTGCGCACCAGGTTGCGCTCGAACTCAGGCGCCTGGCGCATGAACTCGGTGTATTCGGCATCGGTGCAGAAGCCCATCACGCGCTCGACACCGGCACGGTTGTACCAGCTGCGGTCAAACATCACGATCTCGCCCCGGGTGGGCAGGTGCTGTACATAGCGCTGAAAGTACCACTGGCCGCGTTCGATCTCGGAGGGTTTCTCCAGGGCCACCACCCGGGCGCCCCGGGGGTTGAGGTGCTCCATGAAGCGCTTGATGGTGCCGCCCTTGCCGGCCGCGTCGCGCCCTTCAAACAGGATCACCACGCGCTGACCGGTCTCCTTGACCCAGGCCTGCAGCTTGAGCAATTCAACCTGAAGCTTGAATTTCTCACGCTCGTAGCTGGCGCGGCGCATCAGATGTCGGTAGGGATAGCCGCCCTGGCGCCAGTCGCGGGCCAGTTCCTCGTCGGGGTTGCCGGTGTCTTTTTCGCCGGTCAGGGCCTGGTTGGGACGCAACTCATGGAGCAGCATCTGGAGGTCGTCCTGGGACACCCCGTCGAGCATGGCGCGCAGCGTGGCGGTGCGTTGCTCGGGCGTGCCGGCCACGTCACCAGCCTCACCGGCCTCAGCCGACACCCCGGCCACCAGCGACTTCAGCACCGACAGCTGCTTGTGCTGGGCCGCATCGGTGGCCTCGCGGGCCACATGACGGGCCAGCGCACGGGGCGCCACCGAGGGGGCCACGTCGCCACGGCGCGTGCTGCGTTCGCTGCGCGCCGTGCGGGGTTTGGCGGCAGCAGCGCCTGCCTTGACGCCGGACTTGGCTTGGGCGCCAGCGGTGGGTGGGGTCGGTGCGGGAGCCGCTCGGGAGGGCGATGGGCGTTCTGTCATGTCAGGGTCTCCGGAAAACATCGTGGCCGTGCTCAGAACCTGTCTGGGGCAGCACCACGAAGGCCGCCCCATCGGTCATCAAAGTGTCATTTTCGACCTCCGCCTGCTGCACAGACTTGACCCGTATCAATGGACAACCGCCTGCGGTCCGCCGCCCATCCAGGCATCCGTCATTTACATCTGAGCCTGCCCAGAAGTGCCGAAACCGGCTACAAACGGCTTTTCGCAACGAGACAACATCCCATGATGGAACTTCTGAGCTCTCCGCAGGCCTGGCTGGCCTTTGCCACCCTGACGGCCCTGGAACTGGTGCTGGGCATCGACAACGTGATCTTCATCTCGGTGCTGGTCGACCGGCTGCCCGAAGCCCAGCGCGACCGGGCCCGGCGCCTGGGCCTGTTCATGGCCATGTTCATGCGCATCGGCCTGCTGATGGTGCTGTCGTGGATCATCGGGCTCAACGCCCCGGTGTTCAGTGCCTGGGGCCAGGACATTTCGGGGCGCGACCTGATCCTGATCGCAGGTGGCCTGTTCCTGATCTGGAAAAGCACCGGCGAGATCCACCAGACCCTGGAGGGTGAAGAGCATCACGACAGTGCTGGCGGGCGCAGCAGTTTCGGCTCGGTGATCGTGCAGATCATGCTGGTCGACCTGGTGTTCTCGCTCGACTCGATCATCACCGCCGTCGGCATGGTCGACAACGTCACCGTGATGATTGCGGCCGTGGTGGCCTCGGTGGGCCTGATGATGGTGTTTGCCAGCGCCATCGGCCACTTTGTGTCGCAGCACCCCACGATCAAGATGCTGGCCCTGTCCTTTCTGGTCGTGGTGGGGGTGGTGCTGATCGCCGAGGGCTTTGACCACCACGTGCCCAAGGGCTACATCTATTTCGCAATGGCGTTCTCGGTGGCGGTGGAAATGCTCAACATCCGCTTGCGCCGACGGGTCTCCAAGGCCGAGGTGGAGGCCCATCGGCCCGACTGAATCCACAGGCTGGCTGGGGCTGGGCCGCCCGCCTTTCAGCCTGCCAGCCCCTCGTTCACGGTGGGGTGGTGCAACGCCAGTCGCAACTCCCGCTTGAGCCGGGTATTGAGCAGCCGGCGCGACTCGCTCATGAAACTCAGCAGGCTCACAGGCAATTGCTCGCGGGCCTGATCACGGGCCACCCGGGGCGGGCGCGGCAGGCCATACAGGTCGGCGGCCAGATCAAAGTAGTCGCCCATCCGCAAGCGCGTGTCATCGCACACGTTGTACAGCCGCTGCGGGCGACCCCGCCACAAGGCGAGCTGGCAGGCCGCAGCCAGGTCGTCAGCATGGATGTGGCTGGTGTAGACATCGTCTTCGTGCCGCAACACGGGTGTGCCGCGCAGCAGGCGCTCGCGCGGCGTGCCCCCCTCGCGGTCGGGCGCATAGATGCCCGGAATGCGCAAGACACTCACGCGCAGGCTGTGGCCCAGGTGACGCATCACCCGTTCAGCATCCACCCGGCGCTGGGCGCGCGGGGTGGTGGGCTGCAAGGTGCGTGTCTCATCCACCAGCGCCCCACCGCAATCGCCATACACACCACTGGTCGAGCCATAGACCAGGGCCCGAGGCAGGCTGCGTTGCCGCAGGCTGCGGGCCAGCGCCAGGCTGCGGGGGTCGCGCCACCACTCACCCGTGGGTTGCGAAGGCGGTGGTGCCAGGTGCAGAACCCGGTGCGCCAGGCCGGCCAGGCGATGCAGGGTCGCCGGCTGATCCAGATCCCCCACCAGCGGCGTGATGCCCTGGGCGCGCAGGCCGGGCACCCGGGCGGGCGACGAGGTCAGCGCCAGCACACGCACACGCCCGTGCAACTGGCGCGCCACGCGCTGACCGACGTCACCACAGCCCACGATCAACAGGCGTTGGCGCCGGAACCGCGCGGGCAAGGCGCCGAGAGGGCTTTGGTTTGAAGGCAAAATCGGGGCTTTCCAGTTTCTAAAGACGGCCCCGAGGATACCGAAAAGATGAGCTTCAACATCACCGTGCAGCCCAGTGGGCGAGCCTTCACCGCCAACCCCGAAGAAGCCGTGCTGGCCGCAGCCATCCGCCAGGGCGTGGGTTTGCCTTATGGGTGCAAGGACGGGGCCTGTGGCTCGTGCAAATGCAAGAAGCTCGAAGGCGAGGTGGTGCATGGCGAACACCAGAGCAAGGCCTTGAGCGCCGAAGAAGCGGCCCAGGGCTTCATCCTGACCTGCTGCGCCGTGCCACAGTCGGATCTGGTGCTGGAGTCGCGCCAGGTGACCGACGAGAGCGCCTTTCCGATCAAGAAGATGCCGGTGCGCGTGGCCGCCCTTGAAAAGAAATCGGCGGATGTGGTGCAGCTGCGCCTGCAACTGCCGGCCACCGAGACCTTCCGCTACCACGCCGGCCAGTACATCGAGTTCATTCTGCGCGATGGCGCCCGCCGCGCCTACTCGATGGCCAACGCCCCGCACACCCAAACCGAGGCTCCCGGCGTCGAACTGCACATCCGCCACATGCCCGGCGGCAAGTTCACCGATCACGTGTTTGGCGCCATGAAGGAAAAGGACATCCTGCGCGTGGAAGGCCCCTTCGGCAGCTTCTACCTGCGTGAAGACAGCGACAAGCCCATCGTGCTGCTGGCCTCGGGCACGGGCTTTGCGCCGATCAAGGCCCTGATCGAGCAGTTGCAGTTCAAGGGCAGCACCCGCGCCGTCACGCTGTACTGGGGTGGCCGCCGGCCGCAAGACCTGTACCTGCACGACTGGGTACTGGCCCGTGCGGCCGAGATGCCTCAGCTGCGCTACGTGCCGGTGGTGTCCGATGCCCTGCCCGAAGACGGCTGGAGCGGCCGCACCGGCTTTGTGCACCAGGCGGTGCTGGACGACTTTGCCGACCTGTCGGGCCACCAGGTCTATGCCTGCGGCGCCCCCATCGTGGTCGAATCGGCCCGCGTCGCCTACAGCGCCCAGCGTGGCCTGCCCGCCGAAGAGTTCTACGCCGACGCCTTCACCAGCGAAGCCGACAAGCACGCTGCGGCCTGAGTCGGATCGAGCGGGGTGGGTCCAAGCCCCAATGGGGCTGGATCGACCACCGCCAGACTTGCGACAGCTTGTTGCCTATTGAGCAGCAAATGATGCGAAATAGGCAACAAAATCCCGCTATCACCCAGCACGAAGCGCCCGCCATGAGCTTGCATGGGGGCCTCCAACAAAAAAAGCCACCCTGACACTCATCAGGGTGGCTTTTTCACATCCGCCTGAACCCCCTCAGGCAAGGCGGACTCTTGGCCAGCTGACTTGGCCTTCTTACTTGGCTGGTGCGGCCGGCATGGCGGGGGCGGCAGGCGCAGCAGGTGCTGCCGGGGTGGCAGGAGCCGCGGCAGCGGCATCCTTGTGATGCTTGTGATGGCGCTTGTGCTTGTGCTCGGCCTTGGCGGCGGCGGCCGGGGTGGCCGGGGTGGCGGCAGCGGGCTCGGCGACCGGGGTGACGGTGGAAGGGGTCTTCACGGTGGCCGTGGCAGGTGCAGGGCCGACAGCCGGCGCCGCAGCGGGAGCCTGGGCAAACGCAGCACCGGACACACCGGCAGCCAGGGCAACAACCACAGCGGAGACGAGAGCTTGGACTTTCATGATGACTTCCTTCATTGGCATGGAGACGACCTCCATGTGGATGACAACGCCCCGGGCTGTTCAAGCGCATGACGCCTGAATTGCAAACGGATGTAAGCATTTGTGTACCCAGCCTTCACCGTACGACAATCAGCCCATGAAGCGCAGAAACGTCCTCCTCAGCCCGCTGGCCGCCCTGCCGGCGCTTTCCACCCTGCCCGCCCTGGCCCAGACCGCTGGTGCCGGGCGCCCGATCCGCATCATCGTGCCCTACGCCCCCGGCGGGCCCATCGACGTGACGGCCCGCGTGCTGGCCGAACGGGTGAAAGATTCGCTTGGGCCCGTGATCATCGAGAACAAGCCCGGCGCGGGGGGCAACATCGGTGCCGATCAGGTGGCCAAGGCAGCCCCCGACGGGCTGACGATTGGCATCGCAGCCACCGCCACCCATGCGGTCAACCCCTGGCTGTACAGCCGCATGCCGTTTGATGCGTTGCGTGATTTCAGCCCCATCACCCAGATCGTGCGCGTGCCCAACGTGCTGGTGATCAATGCCGATACCGCACGGCGCCTCAAGATCAACACCCTGGCCGACATGGTGGCCTATGCGCGGGCCAACCCGGCCAAGCTCAATTTCGGCAGCGGCGGCAGTGGCAGCGCAGGGCATCTGGCCGGCGAGATGTTCAAGGCCCAGGCCGGCATCTACGCGCTGCACATCCCGTACAACGGCGGCAACCCGGCCCAACTGGCCTTGCTGGCAGGTGAGGTCGACTTCAACTTCGACAACCTGGCCACGGCAGCGCCCAACATCCGCTCGGGCAAGCTCAAGGCCCTGGCCGTGACCACCGCCCAGCGCAGCCCGCTGCTGCCCGAGGTGCCGGCCGTGGCCGAAACCTACAAGGGCTTCAGCATCGACACCTGGTGGGGTCTGGTGGCCCCGGCGCACACGCCCAAGGACGTGATCGCGCGCCTGAACCAGGCCTTTGTGGCGGCCTTGAACTCGCCCGAGACCAAGACCCGCTTTGCGGGCCTGATGGCCGAGCCGGTGCCCACCTCGCCCGAGCAGTTCGGCGCCTTCATGAAAGGTGAACTGGCCAAGTACGAGAAAGTGGTCAAGGCGTCTGGCGCCAAGGTGGACTGAGACCCGGGGCCGCTTCAGGCCGTCAAAGGCGCGTGATGGCCTGATCGGCCACCGCCGCCAGTTCGGCAGCTGGCACTTGCTCGGGCCAGATTTCGGCCAGCGGCAGCAGCACAAAGGCACGCTGGCGCATGCGGGGGTGCGGCAGGGTCAGCTCGGCACCATCGAGCCGGGCCTCGCCATGGCTGAGCAGGTCCAGATCGAGCGTGCGCGGCGCGTGGCGGTAGGGGCGCTCGCGGCCGGCGGCCAGCTCCAGGGCCTGCAGGGCATGCAGCAGCGCCAAGGGCGCCAGCCGGGTCTGCAGCAAGACCACGGCGTTGATGAAATCGGGCCCGCCCGCATCCACCGGGGCACTGCGGTACAGGGAGGAGGCCTTGAGCAGCTGGCTGTGCGGCAGTTGGGCCAGGTCGGCCAGGGCCTGGCGAACGGTGGCCTGGGCGTCGCCCAGGTTCCCGCCCACGCCGATGCAGGCGAGCACGGGCGAAGCAAGCGTGTCGGTCATGGCTTTCAGATCCAGGCCTCAGCCCTGAGCGTCGCCGCCCATGTCGGAAGGGCCGCCTTGCCCCCCGCCCTGACTGCCGCCCCGCGCACCCGACGGCTTGCGACGGCGGCGCTTGCGCGGTGCTGGGATGGCGCCCTCGCCGTCTGGCGCGGGCTCGGACGATGACGGGGCGGCCGCGACCGGCTCGCGGCTGGCGCCTGCAGGCTCGCCTTCAGCCCGCGGCTCGGCCGGGCGAGGCACACGGCGCACCTTGGGTGCACTGGCCTTCTGGCGTGCACGCTGCTCTTCGCGCACCTGCTCCAGCAGGTCTTCTCGGGTGGTGTCGTCACCGGTGCTGAACTCTTCCCACCATTCGGCCAGGGCCTCATCCACTTCGCCAATGTCGGCCCGCAGACGCATGAAGTCGAAGCCGGCGCGGAAGCGTGCCTGCTCGACCAGGCCATAGGGGGCGCTGCCGGTGCGCTTTTCAAAACGCGGCTGCATCACCCAGATCTCACGCATGTCGGCGGCCAGCTTGCCGCGACCGGACACGTCGCCGATGCGGGCATTGAAGACCTCGTCAATGGCGTCTTGCAACGCCGGGAAGGGGTGTTGGCGTTGCGCCAGGCGTTGCTCCCAGCCTTCGCGCACGTCATGCCACAGCACGGTGGCCAGCAGAAAGCTCGGGGCCACCGGCTTGCCCTCGCCCACGCGTCGGTCGGTGTCTTGCAGGGCTGCCGTCACGAAGGGCTGATCGGCACGCTCCACCACCACATCCAGCAGCGGATAGATGCCACGCTCCAGGCCCAGCTTCTTGAGGGTGGCTATCGTGGCCAGCGCGTGGCCGGTCTGCAGCAGCTTGAGCATTTCGTCAAACAAGCGGCTTTGCGGCACGTCGGCCAGCAGGGTCTGCGACGAGCGCAGAGGGGCCGCCGTCTTGGGCTCGATCTCGAAACCCAGCGGGCTGAGCTTGGCGGCGAAGCGCACCGCGCGGATGATGCGCACCGGGTCTTCGCGGTAACGCGTGGCGGGGTCACCGATCATGCGCAGGACCTTCTTCTTGGCGTCCTGGATGCCCTTGTGGTAGTCAACCACCACCTGCGCCTCGGGGTCGTAATACATGGCGTTGATGGTGAAGTCGCGGCGCACGGCGTCTTCTTCCTGCGGGCCCCAGACGTTGTCGCGCAGCACGCGGCCGCTGGCGTCGACCGCATGCGTCATGCCGGCCAGGGCCTGCTTGCTGGTGCGCTCGTTGCCGCTGACCTGCTCGGCCGCGGTGTTGTCGAGGTAGGCCCGGAACGTGGAGACCTCGATCACCTCGTGCTCACGTCCGCGGCCATGCACCACGTGCACGATGCGGAAGCGCTTGCCGATGATGAAGGCGCGGCGGAACAGGCTCTTGACCTGCTCGGGCGTGGCGTTGGTGGCCACGTCGAAATCCTTGGGACGCAGGCCCAGCAACAGGTCGCGCACCGCACCGCCGACGATGTAGGCCTCGTACCCGGCGGATTTCAGGGTGTGCACCACGTCGTTGGCACGCCGGTCAACCAGGTCGGGGTTGATGCCGTGCTCGCTGAAGGGCACCTCCTCGCGTTTGCCGAACTTGGGGCGGCCCGCCTTGGGGGCTGCCGCAGCGCCCTTGCCCAGCAATTTGTCGATGAACTTCTTGATCATGGTGTCTCGGTGAACAGGTCCAGAATGCGCCAGCCGCGGCTTTGGGCCAGGGTACGCAAACGGTCGTCAGGGTTGGTGGCCACAGGGTGATTCACTTGCTCCAGCAGCGGCACATCATTGGTGGAATCGCTGTAGAAAGTGCTCTCGACCTGCGTCCAGTCGAGCTGGCGCGCAGCCAGCCATTGTTCCATGCGCAGCACCTTGCCCTCGCGCATGGAGGGAACACCGTCGATTTCGCCGGTGAACCAGCCCTGCTCATCGCGGGCCAGTTGCACCGCAATCAGCTCGCTCACGCCCAGGGCGCGGGCGATGGGGCGGGTGACGAATTCATTGGTGGCGGTGATGATGAGCACGGTGTCGCCCGCGTCCTGGTGCTGGCGCAGCAGAGCCAGCGCCTGCGGTGTGATGGCCGGCTGGATCACCTCTTGCATGAAGCGCTCATGCGCCTCGGCTGCCGCCTGCGGGCCTTTGACGCGCACGGCCTCGATGGCAAAGCGCACGTAGTCGTGCACATCCAGGGTGCCGGCCTGGTAATGGGCAAAGAACTCGTCGTTGCGGCGGGCAAACTCGACCGGGTCGGTCCAGCCGATGCGGGTGGTGAACTGGCCCCAGGCGTAATCGGAGTCGATGGGCAGCAGGGTGTGGTCGAGGTCGAACAGAACCAGTTTCATGCGGGGCTGACTTGGCATTCGGGATGCTTTGGGTGCTGGTAGCGGCCTCACTCGGATTCGAGCATGGCCTTGATGAGGGGAATGGTGATGGCGCGCTGGGTGCGCAGGGCATAGCCGTCGAGCTGGTCGAGCAGTTGCATGAGGCTGCCCAGATCGCGCGAAAAGCGGTTCAGCATGAAGTCCATCACCTCGTCGCCGAGAAAGATGCCGCGGGCATCGGCCTCCTGGCGCAGCACGGCACGGCGTTCGGGCTCGCTGAGCACGTGCAGGTGGAACACATGGCCCCAGCCCAGGCGGGTGCGCAGGTCTTCGCGCAGTTTCAGGTCGGCGGGCGGCAGCTCGCCGGCGGCCAGCACCCAGCGCTGGTGCGTGTGGGCATTGACGAACCAATTGAAGGCGGCGTGCTGCTGCACCGCGGTGTAGAGGTGCACCTCGTCCATCAGCACGGCAGCCCAGGTTTCGTCGAACTCGGGGGGCTCGTGGATCGAGGCATCGAGCCAGCCCACACGGGCCCCCTGCTCGCGCAACGCGGTCTGCACACTCTTGAGCAGGTGGGTCTTGCCGCAGCCGCTGTCGCCCCACAGGTAGGTGGGCACGGGCGAGCGCTGGGCTTCGTGGGCGCCGTCGCCGGTCCACAGCTGCAGGTGGCGCAAGGCCGCTTCATTGGGGCCGGCAAAAAACCGGTCCAGGGTGGGACCTGTGGCCAGGCCGATGTCGAGTGCCAGTTGCTTCATCATGACGCGTGTTTCCCAGCCCCTCTTCAACCCGTGTAGAGCCGGCTGGCCAGGTAGCCCGAACGCAGTCGCCGCACGGCCACCAGCAGCACGGCGCTGGCAGGCAGGGCGATCAGCACGCCCACAAAGCCCAGCACCTGCCCGAAGGCCAGCAATGCAAAAATGACGGTCAGCGGGTGCAGACCGATGCGCTCGCCCACCAGGCGGGGGGTAAGAATGAAACTTTCAACGAACTGCCCCAGGCCGAACACCACGGCCACCATGATCAGCGCCTTGAGCGAGGCAAACTGCATCAGGCCCGACACGGTGGCCAGCACCAGCCCCAGTCCGAAGCCCAGGTAGGGCACAAACACGGCCAAGCCCGTGAAGATGCCGATCGGCAAGGCCAGGTCCAGCCCGAATGCCGCCAGGCCCGCACTGTAAAAGATGGCCAGCAACAGCATCACCAGCAGTTGACCGCGCAGGTACTGGCCCAGCACCTCATCGGCGTCGTCCATGAAGCTGTCGTAGCCCTCGCGCAGGCGGGGGGGCACCAGCTCGACCAGGCGATGCACAAAAGTGTCCCAATCCATCAGCAGGTAGAACAGCGCCACCGGGATCAGCACGGCATTGCCCACCAGGGCCAGGGCCACGCTGCCGCCCAGCTTGAGCGAGGACAGCACCGGGGTCAGCAAGTCTTCGGTGTTGGTATTGAGGTACTTGAGGACCAAGGCCTTGAGCGTGTCCACATCTACCGCCAGCGTGACGCCGAACTGCGCCGCCAGGGGCTTGAGCAGCGCGTTGAGGCGGTCAAACAACAGCGGCACCTGATCGCGCATCAAGGGCAGCTCTTTGGTGAGGATGGGCACGATCAGCATCACCAGGCCCAGCGCCAGCAGAATGAACACCACCTCGACCAATACCACCGCCACCACCCGGGGCATGCGCCCACGCCCCAGGCCGTCGAGCCAATTGACCATGGGCGTCAGGGCGTAGGCCAGCACGGCCGCCACCACGAAAGGGGCCAGCACAGGCTTGAGCGCCCACAGCAACAGCCAGGCCGCCAGGGCCAGACCGACCCAGGTAAAGGCACGTTTTTGAGTGGTGGAAAAATGCATGAAGGTGGGGGTTGCAGGCTGCCCGGGCGGGGCACCCCTTAAAATCACCTCAAATTCTAGTCGCCGTGCACGCCTGTCCGTGCCGTCCATTTCAAATGAGCTCCTCCAATACCTCCTCCACCCCCCTGTCCTACAAAGACGCCGGCGTTGACATCGACGCTGGCGACGCCTTGGTTGAGCGCATCAAGCCGCTGGCCAAGAAAACCATGCGCGAAGGGGTGCTGGCCGGCATCGGCGGCTTCGGAGCCCTGTTCGAAGTGCCCAAGCGCTACCAGGAACCCGTGCTGGTGAGCGGCACTGACGGCGTGGGCACCAAGCTCAAGCTGGCGTTTGAATGGAACATGCACGACACCGTGGGCATCGATCTGGTGGCCATGAGCGTGAACGACGTGCTGGTGCAAGGCGCCGAGCCGCTGTTCTTCCTCGACTACTTTGCCTGCGGCAAGCTGCACGTGGACACGGCCGCCGCCGTGGTGGGCGGCATTGCCCGCGGCTGTGAACTGTCGGGCTGCGCCCTGATCGGCGGCGAAACCGCCGAAATGCCGGGCATGTACCCCGATGGCGAATACGACCTGGCCGGCTTTGCCGTCGGCGCGGTCGAAAAATCCAAGATCCTGACCGGCCAGAACGTGAAGCCCGGTGACGTGGTGCTGGGCCTGGCCTCGGCCGGCGTGCACTCCAACGGCTTCAGCCTGGTGCGCAAGGTGATCGAACGTGCCGGCACCGAGCTGCCTGCCACCCTGGACGGCCAGCCCTTCAAGCAGGCCATCATGGCCCCGACCCGCCTGTACGTGAAGCCGGTGCTGCAAGCCCTGGCCCAGCACCCCATCAAGGCGCTGGCCCATATCACCGGCGGCGGCCTGCTCGAAAACATCCCCCGCGTGCTGCCCGAAGGCACGGCCGCCCACCTGCAAAAGGGCAGCTGGCCGCAGACCGAGCTGTTCGCCTGGCTGCAGAAGGTGGCCGGCATCGACGACATCGAGATGAACCGCACCTTCAACAACGGCATCGGCATGGTGGTGGTGGTGGATGCGGCTGAGGCCGAAGCCACGGCCGCCACGCTGCGTGCTGCCGGCGAAACCGTCTACACCATCGGCGCCATCGCCGAGCGGGGTGACGGTGCCGCCGTCGTGGTGGCCTGAGGCCCCTGCCCTTCTGAACCGAGCGGGCCCGGCATGGCCCGCTTCTGAATCAACCAGCCCTCGAGGCTGGTTTTTTCATGGGGCTGGCTCCAGCGAGGCCAGCAAGCGGGCCAGCCCCTCGTCCAGCGCCTGCTGCTCGGCTGCTGACAGGGCGGCCAGCAGCGCGTGTTCGTTGTCGACATGGGCCGCCACGGCCCGGTCGATCAGCTGCAGCCCCGCCTCGCTGAGCTGCACCAGGGTGCTGCGCGCATCCTCCGGGTTGGCCACACGCTGCACCCAGCCGGCAGACTCCAGGCCCTTGAGGCGGTGCGTCATCGTGCCCGAGCTCACCATCATGGCGGAGAACAAGGCCGTTGGCGCCAGGCAGTACGGCGCGCCCGAGCGGCGCAAGGTGGCCAGCATGTCGAACTCCCAGCCGGCCAGACCGAACTCGGCGAACTTCTCGTCCAGCCTGCGCCGCATCAAGACCTCGCAGCGCTTGAGCCGCCCGATCAAGCCCATGGGGCTCACATCCAGGTCAGGGCGCTCCTGATGCCACTGCGCCAGGATGGCATCGACCGCATCCGGCGGCCTGTTTTCAAGGGGGGACATGCTCACTCCTGACAGGGTTTTATCTCGATCTCAAGATTATCTGCTACGCTTATTTATCTTGAAGTAGAGATAAATATGCCTGAAAACACCCCCTCGTCCCCTTGGCGCGACGCCCTGCTGACCGCGCTGGCCCCCATGATCTGGGGCACGACCTACCTGGTGACCACCGAGGTGCTGCCACCCGATCGCCCCTTCACTGCCGCTCTGCTGCGCGCATTGCCGGCCGGCCTGCTGCTGACGCTTTACTGCCGCCAGTGGCCGCGGGCCGGCGACTGGGGGCGCCTGCTGTTGCTGTCGGCCCTGAACATCGGCTTCTTCCAGGCCTTGCTGTTCATCGCGGCCTACCACCTGCCCGGGGGGCTGGCCGCCGTGGTGGGCGCCCTCCAGCCCTTGCTGGTGATGGGCCTGGCCTGGCTGCTGGACCGGCAACGGCCGATGCCGCTGGCCCTGGGGGCGGCTGGACTGGGGGTGTTCGGCATGGCGGCCCTGTTGCTGTCGCCCACAGCCAGCTGGAACCCGGTGGGCCTGGGCGCCGCGCTGGCCGGCACGGCCTGCATGGCGGCAGGCACCCTGCTGGCCCGGCGCTGGCGCACCGACCTGCCCGTGCTGGCCTTCACGGGCTGGCAATTGCTGCTGGGCGGCCTGATCCTGGCGCCACTGGCCTGGGCGATCGACCCACCCCTGCCCACCTTGGGCTGGACCGCCGGCCTGGGCTATGCCTACCTGTCGCTGGTCGGGGCCTTGCTGGCCTATTCACTGTGGTTTCGCGGCATTGCCCGCCTGCCCTCGGTGGCGGTGTCTTCGCTGAGCCTGCTGAGCCCGCTCACCGCCGTGGTGCTGGGCTGGGTCTGGCTGGGCCAGGCCATGACGGGCTGGTCGCTGCTGGGCCTGGTGCTGGTGTTCGGCAGCATCCTGACCGTGCAATGGGCAAGCGCCCCGAAGCGGTAAGGACGATTCGCCAGACGTCTGATCATGAAGTCTGAAAATGATCGATTCCGGTCTTGACCTGAGCGGCCAATCCCCATGAAACTGGGAAAAATCAAAGCTCCAAACCACCTTGATGGAGTCTGAAAATGAACACCGCCCTGATCGTGATCGATGTGCAAGAGTCTTTCCGGCATCGCCCTTTCTTCACCGAACATGATTTGCCGGCCTACCTGGCCGCGCAGAACGCCCTGATCGAAGGCGCTGTGGCCCAGGGCCTGCCGGTGATCCGCGTGCTGCACAGCGATGGGCCCGAAGTGGCCAGCAACCCGTTTGCACAGGCCTCCGGCCAGGTACGACCCCTGGAGGGCCTGGCCGCTTTCGAACCCGCAGCCACTTTCATCAAGCACCGGCACAGCGCCCTGGTGGGTACGGGGCTGGACGTGTGGCTGACCCGCCACGGGGTGGGGCGGCTGATCATCAGTGGCATCCGCACCGAGCAATGCTGCGAGACCACCACCCGCCACGCCTCGGACCTGGGCTGGACGGTCGACTACGTGACCGAGGCCACCCTGACCTGGGACATGACCCAGCCCGACGGCAGCACCCTGAGCGCCGCCGACATCAAGCTGCGCACCGGCACGGTGCTGCAAGGCCGCTTCTGCACCCTGTGCAGCGTCGACGAAGCCTTGCAACGCGCCACGGAGGCCGCATGAGCGAGGCGGCGCTGCAGATCGGCATCCTGGGCTTTGACGAGGTCGAGGTGCTGGACCTGGCCGGACCCTACGAGGTGTTCACCACCGCGGCCCGCATGGCCAGCCGAATGGCTGAGCCCGGCGCCAGCACCGGCCTGCACGAGGCCAGCCGTTGGCAGGTGCACTGCATCAGCCACCAGGGCCAGGCCGTGCGGGCCCGTGCCGGGCTGGTGATCCAGGCCTCGCGCAGCTTTGCCCAATGCCCACGGCCCGACGTGCTGGTGGTGCCCGGTGGGGTGGTTGACCAGGCGGCTCGCTGCCCGGCCACCCTGGCCTGGGTGGCCGAGGCCGCGCGCCACGCCCGGCTCACGGCCTCGGTGTGCACGGGGGTGTTCATCCTGGCCAGCGCCGGCGTGGTGCACGACGAGCCGGTGACCACCCACTGGGAAGACCTGGACGACCTGCATCGCCAGCACCCGGCCCTGCAGGTGCGAGCAGGTGTGCGCTGGGTAGAACACGGCAGCTTGCTCACCTCGGCTGGCATCAGCGCGGGCATCGACATGAGTCTGCACCTGGTGGCCCGCCTGGCTGGGCAGGCCCTGGCAGAGCGCACCGCACATCAGATGGACTACCGATGGCTGACTCAGGCGGGCTGATGCCTGCAACCCGACAGCCGCGGCGGGTGGCGGTGCATTTCGTGCTGCTGCCCGACAGCCTGATCCTCGACTGGGCCGGGCCGGCCGAGGCCTTGCGCATCGCCAATCAGGTGCTGCTGGCCCAGGGACAGGAGGCGCTGTTCGAGCTGCATTTCGTGGGGCCCAGCCCCGATGCGCGCAGCTCGGTCGGGGCCTGCATCAGCCAGATCGAGCCCTTGCCCGAGCTGCAGCCGACGGCGCAGGCCGAGGCTGGCGCTGCCACCCGCTGCGATTGGGTGGTGCTGGTGGGACAACCCGGGCGCCGGCTGGACCTGGACCATGCCGAGGGCCGGGCCGTGCTGCACTGGCTGCGCGGCCTGCGGCTGGCCCCCGATCGGCTGGAGCTGCTGTGCGTCTGCGCCGGTGCTGTGATTGCCGCCCATGCGGGCCTGCTGGCCCAGCGCCGGGCCACCACCCACCACCAGCACCTGGACGAACTGCGCGAAGCAGAGCCCCGCTGCGAGGTGGTGCAAAACCGGGTCTTTGTGCTCGACCCGCCCCTGAGCAGCAGCGCCGGTGTGACCACGGGCATCGACCTGATGTTGCACCGCATTGCCGGAGAATGCGGACCGGCCGTGACCGCCCTCGTGGCCCAGACCCTGGTGGTGGCGCTGCGCCGCGGCCCGCAAGACCCGGAGCTGTCGCCCTTTCTGAACCACCGCAACCACCTGCACCCGGCGCTGCACCGCGTGCAGGATGCCGTCAGCCAGGCGCCACAGCTGGATTGGACCGTGCCCCGCATGGCCGATGTGGCCCACACCTCGGCCCGGCACCTGGGCCGGCTGTTCGCCGAACATGCAGGCATCGCCCCGCTGGCCTATCTGCGCCAGCTACGGTTGGCCGTGGCCCAGGCGGCCTTGCAATCCGGTCACAACGTCACCCAGGCTGCTGCGATGGCGGGCTTCAGCTCAGACACCCAGTTGCGGCGCACCTGGCATGACCTGGGCATGGCCGGCCTGCCCTCCGGCTTGTCTGGCGCGGGTTGAAGGCGCGGGTTGAGGACGGACTTCCCGGCCAGGTTCAGGCCCCCGAGGGGCGCAGACTGGCCAGCCGATCGGCCACTTCGGCCACGTCCATCGCGTCCAGGGCATGGCGCAGGTAGGTCTGCAGGTCTTCGCGGGCCAGCGCATCCTGGCCTTGCTCGGCCAAGGCCAGACCGCGGTCGCGGTACTCGATCCAGGCATCGGGCAGCAGAATCACCAGGCGGTTCTGTACCGCCACCAGGCGCTCCCAGTCTTTCTGGGCCCGGTGGATCTCCTTGAGGTTGCGCAACATGCGCGCCACGACATCGCGCGGCCGCGCGGCCTGCAGGTACAGGCCCAGCGGGGCCTCGAAATCGTCGCCCAGGCCGCTGCGGTGCCGAAAGGGCTCCAGCCGTTCGGACAAGGCTTCGCGCCCGAGTGACTGGCCATTGAACGGGTCGATCACCACCTGCCCCTCAGGCAGGTTCACCTTGACCAGGAAATGCCCCGGGAACCCCACACCCTGGGCCTGCAACCCCAAGCCCTGGGCCAGCTCCAGCCACAACACCGCCAGCGAGATGGGAATGCCCTGACGGGTGCGCAGCACGGCGTGCAGGTAACTGTTGTCGGGGTCGTAGTAGTTGTTGAGGTTGCCGCCAAAACCCAGGTCGGCAAAAAAGAACTGGTTGAGCACCTGAAGCTTCTGCATGGCCCCGGCATCGGCGGCCATGCGCCGACGCAGCCGGGCCTGCAACTGATCAACGTCGCCCAGCACCTGCTGCACGTCCAGCTCGGGGTACTCGTCGTGGCCCAGGCTGGCCACGGCCTCCAGCAGCGGAAATTGCTCGTCGCTCTGCACCAGCGTACGGAAATACGCCAAGGGCGTGGGAGTGGAAAAACGCAGTTCCATGGTCAGGTTTTAAATGGGGTGAACACGACCGTCAAGCCCGCAACGCCAACCGGCCGGCAGGCCTGGCCCCGGGTCAACGCCGCAGATCAACGCCGCAGCAGATGTCGCAACTTGAGCCCGGCGGCCCACAAGGCGCCGAAATAGATCAACATGGCGCCCAGCATCACCCCGCCCAGCAGCGCCACCCGCACCAAGGGGGTGTCGCGCAGCGTCAGCCAGGCGTAGTTGTTGGCCGCCCAGATCAGGAAGATGGCCAGCACCGCACTGCCCGCCACCACCTGCAGCATGAACAGGCCCCAGCCGGGCAGCGGCCGGTAGGAACCCCGGCGCATCAGGCCGACCAGAAGCCATGCCGCATTCACCAGCGCCCCAAGCCCGATCGACAGGGTGAGTGCGGCGTGCTGCAGATAAGGCACCAGCAGGTAGTTGAAAACCTGGGTCAGCACCAGCACGCCGATGGCAATGCGCACCGGCGTGCGCGTGTCCTGGTTGGCGAAGTAGCCCGGTGCCAGCACCTTGATCGCCACCACGCCCACCAGGCCCACGCCCCAGCCCATCAGGGCCGTGGTGGTCTGCAACACGTCGCGATCACTGAAATGGCCGTAGTGGTACAGCGTGGCCACCAGGGGCTTGGCAAAGGTCAGCAGGGCCACGGCGCTGGGCACCGACATCAGCATGACCAGGCGCAAGCCCCAGTCGAGCAGGTCGGAATACCCTGCGGTGTCCTTGCGCGATCTTGCGGCCGCCAGCTGTGGCATCAGCACCACCCCCAGTGCCACGCCCAGCATCGCGGTCGGGAACTCCATCAGCCGGTCGGCATAGGTGATCCAGCTCACGCTGCCGGGAGCCAGGTGCGAGGCGATCTGGGTGTTGATCATCATCGAGATCTGAGCCACGCCCACGCCCAGCAAGGCCGGCAGCATCAGCCCCACCACCTGTTGGGTGGCTGGGTCGCGCCAGGCCTGGCGCAATTGGCGCCAGCTCAAGCCGATGCGCGGCAACAGGCCCAGACGACGCAAGGCCGGCACTTGCACCAACAGCTGCAACACACCGCCCAGCATCACCCCACCGACCATGGCAAAAATGGGCTCGATGTTCATGCGCGCCAGCCAGGGCGCCCCCTGCCAGGCCGCCAGGATCATCGACAGGTTGAGCAGCACCGGCGTGGCGGCCGGCACGGCAAAGCGCTTCCAGGTGTTGAGCACCCCGGCCGACAGCGCCACCATCGACATGAAGCCGATGTAGGGGAACATCCAGCGCGTCATGAAAACGGCCGCGTCATAACCCGCCGGGTCTTGCTGCAGGCCGCTGGCCATGCCCCAGACCATCAGGGGCGCGCCCAGCACGCCCAGCAAACAGGTGGCCACCAAGGCCCAGGCCAGCACCGTGGCCACCTGGCTGATCACGCGCCGGGTGGCTTCCTCACCGTGCTGCTCCTTGCTGGCCGCCAGCGCCGGAATGAAGGCCTGGCTGAACGCGCCTTCGGCAAAAAAGCGCCGAAACAGGTTGGGAATGCGAAACGCCACGTTGAAGGCGTCGGTCATCGCGCTGGCACCAAAGGCCGAAGCCACCAGCAGTTCCCGCACCAGACCGGTGATTCGGGACGCCAGCGTGAGCAGCGAAACGGTAGAGGCGGCTTTGAAAAGGGTCACGCACCAAGTGTATGCGCAGTACAAGGCGCCAATCTTGGACGCTTCATGACACTTGGGCTACAATCGCGGGCTTTGCTGGCAACATCTCCAAACACACAAGGAATTTAAAAAATGGCATCTACCAAGCCCAAGAAAAAGAACCCGCGTCTGGCCTCCGGCCGCAAGCGCGTTCGCCAAGACGTCAAGATCAACGCCGCCAACACCTCGCTGCGCTCCAAGTACCGCACCGCTGTGAAGAACGTCGAAAAGGCCGTCGCCGCCGGCGACAAGACCAAGGCTGCTGAAGCCTTTGCCAAGGCCCAGAGCGTGGTCGACACCGTGTCCGACAAGGGCATCTTCCACAAGAACAAGGCCGCGCGCGACAAGAGCCGCCTGGCCGCCAAGGTGAAGGCCCTGGCCCTCGCCGCCTGAGTTATCAGGTAAAACAGCCCGGACGGGCCGCTTTCAAAGCGATCTGTCCGCCGTTTGCCACGGGTGCGCTGTCAGCAAAGCAAAAACCGCCTACGGGCGGTTTTTTGTTGTCTGTCGTTTTTGCGTCATGCCTGAGAGCCGAGCAGGGTCATGGCGCGTCGCGCCGAACCATCACGGGCTGGGCCGGCTGCACCATGAAGTGCGGCGACATGATCTGGACCCCGGCCTCATTGAAACAATCCTGCAGGTTCTCATGCAGGTGCGACAGCACCAGGAGCCGCTGCAGCGGCCTGTCGAGATGAGCCAGCAGTTCGTATTCGACATAGAAATCACCCAACGCCCGTTGCAACACATAGGGCCTGGGGTCCGGGCGTAGGCCCGGTGTGCGGCTGGCGGCCTGCAACATCAGGGCATGCACCTGGCGCCACTCGGCGTCGTAGCCGATGCTGATGCGGGTACTGAACAGGGTGCCCGAGGTACCAGACAGCCTGGAATAGTTCTTGATGGCGTTGCTCATGAGCACCGCATTGGGGATGGTGATCTCCTCATTGCGCACGTTGACCAGCTTGGTCGCCAGCCCGCCCACCTGCTGCACCACACCCTCGACAGCATCGGTGCCTTGCCCAATCACGACATGGTCGCCCACCCGCAGGGCCCGCGAATACACCAGGACCAGGCCACTCATGAGCTGGTTCACCACCCCACTGGAGCCCAAAGTCACCATGGCTCCCAACAACACAGACAAGCCCTTGAAGGCCTCGCTCTGCGAGCCGGGCAAATAGGGGTAGGCCGCCACCACCGCAAAGGCCCAGATGGCCAATGCCACCAGGCGCCGAGTGGCCGAGGCCGTCTCCGGATGGATCGAAGACAACTGCAACTGCCGCCGCGACACCGCACGGAACACGGTGTTGGACGCCTGAACCGCAGCCTGCGCCAGGGCCACGATCACCACCACCACGATCAGACCAGGCAATTGTTTGAGCAGCCCATGCCCCACCGTGGACAGCGCATCACCCAGAAAACTACCCAGCCGCTGCCCCACGGCCTCGGTGATCGGAAACAGCAGCAACACCGAACTCAGCCAGGAGAACAACAAGGCCGCGGACAGGAAGACCGCCATCAACTCGACGATCCGGGCCAGCAGCGAGCGCAGATAGGGCATCCAGCCAGGCACACGCACAGGCAGCGCCAAGCGATCCGGATGGGCCTCTGTGTGGTGATCCCCGGCCTCCTCGTCGGCAGATCGCACCAAGGAATCGTCCAGCCAATGACGCAATCGCGCCGCCAGTCGCCAGATCCCCCACAGGATCCCCAGCAGCAAACCGGTTTCGAGTGCCGCCAAACCGCAGGCAAGAATCAGATGGGTCGTCATGCGACCGATGATAGGAGAGTCGAATGGTCCGCCTGCGTTACAAATGCAAGCACCTGACGCAAATCAGCCAGCTCAGGGCTTGGAGGGCGCGTCGGGAACCAGGCAGGCCTCGGCCACCTGCAGGTGGTTGTCACGGGCGAAATTCAGCACGAAATCCCAGGCCATGGGCTCGAAATCGCGCAGATCCCGATGCACCACCACGCACTTGACCCCGTTGAGTGTGGTCGGGATGCACCAGGGCGAATAGCTCAGGTGACTGCCCGGATGCGCCCCACCAGGGCGGAACTGACTCATGACCCCCGCCAGGCGCTCTGCCCAATCGCTGGGCCGGAAGGTCTTGCCATCATGGGTAAGACCCTGGATGAAGACTTCTTTGGCGGAATCAGAAACCATGG
This sequence comes from Curvibacter sp. EU05-FHT14A10, assembly GCF_058791075.1. Taxonomy (NCBI): domain Bacteria; kingdom Pseudomonadati; phylum Pseudomonadota; class Betaproteobacteria; order Burkholderiales; family Comamonadaceae; genus Curvibacter; species Curvibacter sp. EU05-FHT14A10. The sequence goes on along the minus strand of NZ_JBYTDE010000007.1, from coordinate 179,054 downwards.
GGGTGAGGGCTTGTGGGGGTTGGAAGAAGCTCAGCCAGGATCACTGGCCGGTTCAGCATGAGTATTCTATCTTATATAAGACTAAAAACCACCTGACGACATGCATTGCTGTAATGCGAAATGGTCAAAAAAGCTTCGCCAAGCAGCGCCTAGAATTGCGTTTCAGCGGTTTGACAGTCGCTGAGCTACCGGCCACAAACCGGCCCCGCTGGCACCCAGCCGGGCTCGAAATCCGCCAAGCGAAATGCCCTTCAGGCCTGCCCGGGAATTCATCCCGTCACAGGCTGAAAGGCATCGCAAGACCGATGCCAAGCCCGACCGACACGCCTTTATAGAGCGAGCCCTGGTTTTTGGCGACCCTAAGCCCTGTTTTGGAGTACAGCATGACCGCACTGATTGAGGCCTCTTCACCCCACGTGATGAACACCTATGGCCGCCTGCCCATCGCGATGTCGCACGGGCAAGGCGCCTGGGTCTGGGACGTGAATGGGCGAAAGTACCTCGACGGTCTGGCTGGCATTGCCGTCAACACCCTGGGACACAACCACCCCAAGCTGGTGCCTGCCCTGCAAGACCAGATCGCCAAGCTGATCCATTGCTGCAATTACTACCACGTGCCCGGCCAGGAAGCCCTGGCGACCAAGCTGGTCGAGTTCTCGGGCATGAGCAATGTGTTCTTCTGCTCGACCGGACTGGAAGCCAACGAAGCCGCCATCAAGCTCGCCCGCAAGTTTGGCCATGACAAGGGCATCGACAAGCCCGTCATCGTGGTCTACGAGAAGGCCTTCCATGGTCGCTCGATCGCCACGCTGTCGGCCACCGGCAACACCAAGATCCAGCAAGGCTTTGGCCCCCTGGTCGAGGGTTTTCTGCGGGTGCCGGTGAACGACATCGAAGCGCTCAAGAAGGCCACCGAAGGCAACCCCAACGTGGTGGCCGTGTTCTTCGAGACCATCCAGGGGGAAGGCGGCATCAACCCGATGCAGATCGAGTACCTGCAGCAGCTGCGCGCCCTGTGCACCGAACGTGACTGGCTGATGATGATCGACGAAGTGCAGTGCGGCATGGGCCGCACCGGCAAGTGGTTTGCCCACCAATGGGCCGGCATCGTGCCCGACGTGATGCCCCTGGCCAAGGGCCTGGGCTCGGGCGTGCCGATCGGCGCCGTGGTGGCCGGCCCCAAGGCTGCGGCCATCTTCCAGCCCGGCAACCACGGCACCACCTTCGGGGGCAACCCGCTGGCCATGCGCGCCGGGGTTGAAACCATCCGCATCATGGAAGAAGACGGCCTGCTGGACAACGCCGCCCGTGTTGGTGCCCACCTGCGCGCCGCCCTGGTCCGCGAGTTGGGCAGCCTGCCCGGGGTCAAGGAGATCCGCGGCCAAGGCCTGATGATCGGCGTCGAGCTGGACCGCCCCTGTGGCGCCCTGACCGGCCAGGCGGCCGAAGCCGGCCTGCTGCTGAGCGTGACCGCCGACAGCGTGATCCGCATCGTGCCGCCGCTGATCCTGAGCACCGATGAAGCCGACCAGATCGTGGCGATCCTGGCACCGCTGGTGAAGGCCTTCCTGGCAGGAGGCACCCAATGAGCACGACCGCCCTGCGCCACTACCTGCAGTTCAAGGACCTGAGCGCCGATGAGTATGCGCACCTGCTGCAGCGCGCCGCCATCATCAAGAAGAAGTTCAAGGCCTACGAGAAGTACCATCCCTTGGCCGACCGCACGCTGGCCATGATCTTCGAGAAGGCCAGCACCCGCACCCGGGTGAGCTTTGAGGCCGGCATGTACCAGCTGGGCGGCTCGGTGGTGCACCTGACCACGGGCGACAGCCAGCTGGGCCGCGCCGAGCCCATCGACGACAGTGCCAAGGTGATCAGCCGCATGGTCGATCTGGTGATGATCCGGACCTTCGGCCAGGACAAGATCGAGCGCTTTGCCGAGCACTCGCGCGTGCCCGTGATCAACGGCCTGACCAACGAGTTCCACCCCTGCCAGATCCTGGCCGACATCTTCACCTACATCGAGCACCGCGGCTCGATCCAGGGCAAAACCGTGGCCTGGGTGGGCGATGGCAACAACATGGCCAACACCTGGCTGCAGGCGGCCGAACTGCTCGACTTCAAGGTCCATGTCAGCACCCCCAATGGCTACGAGGTGAACGAAAGCGTGGCCGGTGTCAGCCGCCGCGATTGCTTCGAGGTGTTCAGCAACCCGCTGGAAGCCTGCCGCAACGCTGACCTGGTGACCACCGATGTCTGGACCAGCATGGGCTACGAGGCCGAAAACGAGGCCCGCCGTGCCGCCTTTGCCGACTGGTGCGTGGACACCGAGATGATGAAGGTGGCTCGACCGGACGCCTTGTTCATGCATTGTCTGCCCGCCCACCGCGGTGAAGAGGTCGAAGCCGACGTGATCGACGGCCCCCAATCCGTCGTCTGGGACGAAGCAGAGAACCGAATGCACGTGCAAAAGGCACTCATGGAGTTCCTTTTGCTCGGCCGGGTGGCGTAAGCCGCACGGCGGCCCGAAGGGCCGGCATTCGGTTTGGGGCCGGCTCATGTCCGCAACGCGGACGTGAAGCAGGCGCAGCCTGCGGCCGGCACCAGAACCTTCCCTCATGCCCACGTGCAAAAGGCACTCATGGAGTTCCTTTTGCTCGGCCGGGTGGCGTAAGCCGCACGGCGGCCCGCAGGGCCGGCATTCGGTTTGGGGCCGGCTCATGTCCGCCACGCGGACGTGAAGCAGGCGCAGCCTGCGGCCGGCACCAGAACCCCCTCCCTCATGCCCACGTGCAAAAGGCACTCATGGCGTTCCTTTTGCTCGGCCGGGTGGCGTCAACCGCACGCCGGCCCGCAGGGCCACCCAACCTGCGCCTTGCCCGTTTTCTCAGGCGCGAGGCGCATCGGTGCCCATGGACAGCGCACAAGCAAGCCCCCTCCTGACCCAGGCAGCAGGCAGGCGGGCGCCCAGGGATCCGCGGCCGTGACGGTTTGAACTGTTCAAAGATGGCGCTTTAGAATCAGCGCCCGCTGAATCTGTTTCAAATCGTTTCTCATGAGCCATCCCTGCCTGACCTGCGGTGCCTGCTGTGCCTCTTACCGCGTCGATTTTTCAATCCATGAGTTGGACGAAGAAGGTGGCACGGTGCCCGCCGGGCTGACGGTCGAAGTCAACCGCAGCACGTGCCGCATGCGGGGCACTGATCATGTGCCGATGCGCTGCGCGGCCCTCACAGGCAAAGTGGGTGAGAAGGTGGCGTGTGGTATTTACGAATGGCGTCCAGCCCCCTGTCATGAGCTGCAGGCTGGCGACCTCGGCTGCGAAAAGGCGCGGGCCCGCCACGGCCTGCCCCCGTATGCCGAGGTACTGGGCGACCGGATCGTTTGAGGCGATCCTTGTGCCGGCTTCAGCGGCCCGGCTCAGCGGCCTGGCTTCATCCACAGCGGCTCATGGCCGCTGGCGCTCCCGGTTGGCGCTTTCTTGGCCGGGCCGCAACCTGTGCAGTCGCTGCAAGCACCACAGCCAGGGGCCTCGCCCAGCTTCTTTTGCAGGCGCCCCAGGGGCTTGCGCCAGGCCGAAGGCAGCCAATACCACAGGGCATAGCCCCCGGCCAAGGCCACCACCAGACCCACAATCCATTGCTGCCACATGATCAAGCGCCTCCCAGCATCAAGGTGATTCGATAGGTGAGCCAGCTGGCCCCGTAGGCCAGCGCAAACAGGTACCCGGCCATCAGCGCCACATAACGCCAGCTGTTGGTCTCACGGCGCACGGTGACCAGGGTCGAAATGCACTGGGGTGCAAACACGTACCAGACCAGCAAGGACAGCGCCGTGGCCAAGGACCAGCTGTGCGCGATCAGCGGCCCCAGTTCGGCCGCCACATCCTCACCGCTGGCCGACAGGGCATACACGGTGCCCAGGGCCCCCACCGCCACCTCACGCGCGGCCAGACCCGGCACCAGGGCGATGGCGATCTGCCAGTTGAAGCCGATGGGTGCAAACACGGTTTCCAGCAGGCGGCCCAACTGGCCGGCAAAGCTGTACTGGATGGCAGCGCCGGTCGCCCCTTCAGGCGCCCCCGGGTAAGTGGACAAAAACCACAACACGACCATCAGGGCCAGGATGATGCTGCCCACGCGTTTGACAAAGATCGAAGCGCGCTCGAACAGCCCCTGGGCGAGGTTGCGCAGGCTGGGCCAGCGGTAGGCGGGCAACTCCATGACCAGCGGCGTGTGCCGGGCATGGCCGCGCCACAGCTTGAACACGGCGGCCACCGCCATGGCGCCCACGATGCCCATCACATACAGGCCGAACATCACCAGGCCTTGCAGGTTGAACACACCGCCCACCGTGCGCTCAGGGATGAAAGCGCTGATCAGCAGGGCATACACCGGCAGCCGGGCCGAACAGGTCATCAGCGGGGCAATCATGATGGTGACCAGCCGGTCACGCCAATGGGTGATCGTGCGGGTCGCCATCACCCCGGGGATGGCGCAGGCAAAGCTTGACAGCAGCGGGATGAAGGAGCGGCCCGACAAGCCCACCGTGCCCATCACCCGGTCCAGCAAAAAGGCCGCCCGGGGCAGGTAACCCGAATCCTCAAGCACCAGGATGAAGAAGAACAGGATCAGGATCTGCGGCAGGAACACCAGCACACCACCGGCCCCGGCCAGCACCCCATCGGCCAGCAGACTTTGCAGCACGCCGGCGGGCACCTGCTCGCGCACCAGCTCAGCCAGGCCATCCACCGCCCCCTTGATGGCATCCATGGGCACGGTCGCCCAGCTGAACACCGCCTGGAACATCATGAACAGCGTGAAGGCCAGGATCAACATGCCCCACAGCGGGTGCAGCACCACGCGGTCGATGGCGTCGTCGGTGTGCAGGGTGTCGGCCGGCGTCTGGACGGCCAGGCCCAGGATGCGCCGCACCTCCAGCTGGGTCGCCATCACCTCGTCGAAATGCGGCGCATGCCAGGCCCGTGCGGCCTGGCCAGGTCGGCGCGTGGACTGCCATTGCTCAAAGAAGGCCAGCAACTCTTGTGCCCCATCGTGCCGGATGCCCACGGACTCCAGCACCGGCATGCCCAGCTCACGCGCCAGCACCTCGCGGTCGATGTGGATGCCCTCACGGCGGGCCGCATCGCTCATGTTGAGGGCCAGCACCATGGGCAGCCCCAGGGCACGGGCCTCCAGCACCAGGCGAAGGTTGAGTTTGAGGTTGGTGGCATCGGCCACACACACCAGCAGGTCAGGGACAGGCTCGCCAGCGCGGTGTCCGGTCACGATGTCGCGCGTGACCGCCTCGTCGGCACTCAAGGCGTTCAGGCTGTAGGCCCCCGGCAGGTCGAGCACCACCACCCGCCGGCCGGCCGGTGTGGTGACCAGCCCTTCCTTGCGCTCGACGGTCACGCCCGCGTAGTTGGCCACCTTCTGGCGGCTGCCGGTGAGCAGGTTGAACAGCGCGGTCTTGCCGCAATTGGGGTTGCCCAGCAAGGCGGCACGAAGGTCGGGAGCGGTCTCGGTCATCAGATGCTCTTTTCCTCAGGGGCGGCCAGAGACGCCCGGATCAGCGCCGCTTCATGGCTGCGCAAGGCAAACGTGGTGTGGCCCACCCGCACCGCAATCGGATCGGCGGCCGGAAAGCCGCGCGCAATCACGCGCACAGGCTCGCCGGGCAGAAAACCGATCTCGAGCAGGCGCAACAGCAACTCCTGGTCTTCGGGCGAGCTGGGCAACTCCAGGCGCACCACCTGCGCATCCACGCGCAGTGGCAATTCATGGACTCCCATCTCCTGGGCGGGGGAGCTGGCCACGGAGGGCTTGGACATCGGCACAGTCGCCTTCTGAATGAAAACTATTCTTATTCTAGCCCTTCCAGAAAATGCGCCGCCTGTCGGAAATAAGCGACACCACGAAATTCTGGCGCCAGTAACGTCAGCGCCCATGCAACAGATCTGGGATATCTCCCCCTCCATCCACGCGGGCACCCCGGTGTTTCCGGGTGATGCCCCCTACCAGCAGCACTGGGCCGCCACTCTGGGTCCGGGCTGTCCGGTGAACGTCGCCACCCTCTGCCTGTCGCCCCATGTGGGGGCCCATGCCGATGCCCCGCTGCACTACGACGCCGCCGGCAGCCCGGTCGGGCTCCTGCCATTGGAGCCGTTTCTGGGCCCTTGCCGGGTGATCCATGCCGTGGGTTGCGGCCCGCTGCTGCACTGGTCGGATCTGGCCCACGCCCTGCCCGCCCATCAGGCCATGCCCCCCCGCGTGCTGGTGCGCTGTTACCGCCAAGCCCCCACACGATGGGACCCCGATCTGCCCGCCTTTGCCCCCGAGACGCTGGAGCAACTGGCCGACCTGGGTGTGTGCCTGGTCGGCATTGACAGCGCCAGCATCGACCCCGCCGACAGCAAGACGCTGGACAGCCATCAGGTGATCCGGCGCCGTGGCCTGCGTGTGCTCGAAAACCTGGTGCTCGATGAGGTGCCCGAAGGCGACTACGAGCTGATCGCCCTGCCCCTGAAGCTGATCAACGCCGACGCCTCGCCCGTGCGGGCCGTGCTGCGACGGCTGACCTGACACAAACACCCCCCCCTCCAACAACAGAAGGACCCCCACCATGTGCCCCTATCACAACACCTCAGCGAACCCGGAGCCGCCTGAAACGGCAGCCCCAGCCCACGCCACAGCGCAAATCGTGAAAGAAGAGCGCGCCCAGCTCGACTTCAGCCAGTCGATGAGCTACGGCGACTACCTGCAGCTGGACAGCATCCTGACGGCACAACACCCGCGCTCGCCCGACCACAATGAAATGCTGTTCATCGTGCAGCACCAGACCAGCGAACTCTGGATGAAGCTGATGCTGCACGAGCTGGGGGCGGCCATCCGCCACATCGCGGCCGACGACCTGCAGACGGCCTTCAAGATGCTGGCCCGCGTCAGCAAGATCATGGAGCAGCTGGTGCATGCCTGGGATGTGCTGGCCACCATGACCCCCCCCGAATACAGCGCCATCCGCCCCTACCTGGTGAGCTCCAGCGGCTTCCAGAGCTACCAGTACCGCTGCATCGAGTTCGCGCTGGGCAACAAGAACGCCGCCATGCTCAAGCCGCACGAACACCGCCCCGAACTGCTGGCCATGGTGCAGGAGCGCTACCAGAGCGCCTCTCTCTATGACGAAGCCCTGCGCCTGCTGGCCCGCCGCGGCCTGGCCGTGCCCGCCAGCCACACCGAGCGCGACTGGACCCAGCCCTACGAGGCCAGCGATGGCGTCGAACAAGCCTGGCTCACGGTGTACCGCGACCCCAAGGCGCACTGGGATCTGTATCAACTGGGCGAGGAACTCACCGACCTCGAAGATGCCTTCCGCCTGTGGCGCTTCCGCCACCTGACCACGGTCGAGCGCGTCATCGGATTCAAGCGCGGCACCGGCGGCACCGGCGGCGTGAGCTACCTGCGCAAGATGCTCGACGTGGTGTTGTTCCCCGAAATCTGGCGCCTGCGCACCGACCTGTGAGTGCCCCGCAGCGGGCGAGCTCGCCCCGGCGACCCATCCGGCGCTGACCGCAGGCATGTTGCAATGCACAATACCCCCATTGCAACTGCACGGAATCGGTCATGCGACGCGTTGTTTTCAATCAGAAGGGCGGGGTCGGCAAATCGACCATCACCAGCAACCTGGCCGCCATCGGCGCCCACCTGGGCCAACGCACCCTGGTGGTCGACCTGGACCCCCAGGGCAACTCCAGCCGCTACCTGCTCGGTGATGCGGTGGAGCAAGGCCTGAGTGGGGTGGCCGACTTCTTCGACACCACGCTCAAGTTCACGCTGCGGGCGCCCGCCACCAGCGACTTCATTGTGGCCTCGCCCTGGGAGAACCTGCACGTCATGCCCTCCAGCCCGGCGCTGGAAGAACTGCATGGCAAGCTGGAGAGCCGCTACAAGATCTACAAGCTGCGCGACGCCCTGCAAGAGCTGGCCGATGACTACGACGCCATCTGGATCGACACGCCACCCGCACTCAATTTCTACACCCGCTCGGCCCTGATCGCGGCCGAGTCCTGCCTGATTCCGTTTGACTGCGACGACTTCTCGCGCCGGGCGCTCTATGGCCTGCTCGACAGCGTCAAGGAGATCCAGGCCGACCACAACCCCGATCTGCGCGTGGACGGCATTGTGGTGAACCAGTTCCAGCCCCGTGCCGCCCTGCCCCGCCGCACCGTGCAAGAGCTGATCGATGAAGGCCTGCCGGTGTGCCAGCCCTACCTCAGCGCCAGCGTGAAGATCAAGGAATCGCACGAGCTGGCCCGCCCCATGATCCATCTGGACCCACGCCACAAGCTCACCCAGGAGTTGGTGGCCCTGTACGAATCGCTGAACGCCTGACAACAAAAAACCCCGCCCCGGAGAACCGGATGGCGGGGTTGTCAGCAGATGGCAGGCCCTTGGGCCGACACCGCGGGCAGGTTCAGAACAGCTGCAGGCTCACCCAATAGGCCACACCAGCCACAAAGGCCGACGCCGGAATGGTCAGCACCCAGGCCCAGACAATGTTGCCGGCCACGCCCCAACGCACCGCGCTGGCGCGTTGCACCGAGCCGACGCCGACGATGGCACCGGTGATGGTGTGGGTGGTGGACACCGGAACCCCCATCAAGGTGGCGATGAACAGCGTGATGGCCCCGCCGGTTTCGGCGCAGAAGCCGCCCACGGGCTTGAGCTTGGTGATCTTCTGGCCCATGGTCTTGACGATGCGCCAGCCGCCAAACATGGTGCCCAGGCCGATGGCCATGTAGCAGCAGATGATGGTCCAGGTCGGTGGGGCTGTTTCCTGGGCCGAGGCATAGCCCGTGGCAATCAACAGCATCCAGATGATGCCGATGGTCTTTTGGGCGTCGTTGCCCCCGTGGCCCAAGCTGTAGGCCCCAGCCGAGATCAGCTGCAGGCGACGGAACCAGCGGTCGATCTTGGACGGGCGCGTGCGGCGGCAGATCCAGGCCACGGCCACCATCATCAGCGAGCCAAACAGAAAGCCCAGCAGGGGCGAGATGAAGATGAAGGCCACCGTGCGCAGGATGCCGGCACCGATCAGGGCACTGGCCCCGGCCTTGGCGATCACCGCCCCCACAATGCCACCGATCAAGGCGTGCGACGAGCTGCTGGGGATCCCGTAATACCAGGTGATCAGGTTCCAGAAAATGGCCCCTGCCAGAGCACCGAACACCACGTGGATATCGATCACCCCCGCATCGGCAATGCCCTTGCCCACCGTGGCCGCCACGCTGAGGTGAAAGATGAAAATGGCGACAAAGTTGAAGAAGGCCGCAAACACCACCGCCTGCCCGGGCTTCAGAACCCCGGTGGACACCACCGTGGCAATCGAGTTGGCAGCATCATGAAACCCGTTCATGAAGTCGAACACCAGGGCCATGGCGACCAGCACCATGACAGCCCACAGTGCTACCGGAACATTGCTCATGTGAGTGCCCCAGATCAGGAATTCTCGAGGATGATGCCCTCGATCAGGTTGGCCACGTCCTCACACTTGTCGGTGATGGTTTCCAGCAGCTCGTAGATGGCCTTGAGCTTGATCACCTCGCGCACATCGGGCTCTTCGCGGAACAGCTTGCTCATGGCAGAGCGCATCACGCGGTCGGCATCCGACTCCAGGCGGTCAATCTCTTCGCAGGTCTTGAGCGCGGCTTCGGCCACCGGTTGATCGGCGATCTTGTCGAGCAGTTGCACCGCGTCGCGCAGGCGTTCACAGCATTTCAGGCTCAGGTCGGTGAGGCGGCTGATCTCATCGGTCATGACGCGCACGTCATACAGGGCCATGGTTTCGGCAGAGTCCTGAATCAGGTCAGCCACGTCGTCCATGGTGTTGATCAGCGAGTGGATCTGCTCGCGGTCAATCGGGGTGATGAAGGTCTTGTGGATCAGGCGGTTGACATCCTGGGTCACGCGGTCAGCTGCATGCTCGGCGGCATCCACGTCCTGGTTGTACTTCTCGCGCAGGTGGGGGTCGGCATAGTTGGCCACCAACTGGGAGAACGCACGCGCAGCCTCCACGATGTGCTGGGCGTGCTGGTTGAACATCTCGAAAAAATTGCCTTCTCGGGGCAACAGCTTGCCAAACAGCATGGCGACTCCTAGCGGACTGAGGGGGGTCACAGATTGTGACGAAAAAATGACAAAGCCTCTGATTCTAACCGGCCGGCCTGGATGGGCGGCTGCAGAGCCCCCCAACCCGCCCCCGTGCCAGACTCAGGCACCCCGGAAGATGAAGTACACCGCCCCGACCATGCACAGCCCGGCCCAGAGGTAATCGAGCTTGAGCGGCTGTTGCAGGTACAGCACCGAAAACGGCACGAACACCGTCAAGGTGATCACTTCCTGCATGATCTTGAGCTGCCCCACATTGAGTTGGGTGTAGCCGATGCGGTTCGCCGGGACCTGCAGCAGGTACTCGAACAAGGCGATGCCCCAGCTGATCAAGGCGGCGGTGTACCAGGGCGTCTGCGCCAGGCTCTTGAGGTGCCCGTACCAGGCAAAGGTCATGAACAGGTTGGACAGCACCAGCAGGGCAGCAGCCTGCAGCGGCACCGGAAACGATTGAAAAAAGGTCAGCATGGGCGCCATTATCCGCAGGCACCCCGCCTGATCCCCCAGATTTACCGTATGTCCACCAATCCACTGGGTCCATCGCGGCCGGGTGCCCCAAAGCACCGCCCATGAAAAAGGCCGGGTTCAAACCCGGCCTTGACAGCCACAGCGCCCCATCCGCAGACGCCGCGGAGGGCTGTGGCTTACTCGCCCAGATAGGCGGCGCGCACCTTGGGGTCGCTCAGCAGGTCCTTGCCCTTGCCGGTCATGGTGATCAGGCCCGACTCCATCACATAGCCACGGCTGGCGATGGCCAGCGCACGGCTGGCGTTCTGCTCGACCAGCACGATGGTCACGCCCTGGGCCGACACATCACGCACCACCTCGAAGATCTTGTCGACCATGATGGGCGACAGGCCCATCGAGGGCTCGTCCAGCAACAGCACCTTGGGCTGGCACATCAGGGCCCGGGCCATGGCCAGCATCTGCTGCTCGCCACCCGACATGGTGCCGGCCAACTGGTCGCGGCGCTCCTTGAGGCGGGGGAACAGGGCGAACATCTTGTCGATATCCGCCAGCACGCCGGCCTTGTCGTTGCGGATGAAGGCGCCCATCTGCAGGTTTTCGGTGATGGTCATGCGGGTGAACACGCCGCGGCCCTCGGGCACCATCACCAGGCCTTGCTTGACCAGGTCCCAGGCGCCCTGCCCCTTGATGGGCTTGCCCAGGTAGTAGATGTCGCCGGCGTTGGCCGCCAGACCGCCTGTGATGGCCTTCATGGTGGTGGTCTTGCCCGCACCGTTGGAGCCGATCAGCGAGACCAGCTCGCCCTCGTGAACCTCGAAGTCCACGCCCTTGACCGCCTGGATGCCCCCGTAGGACACCTTCAGGCCAGCCACTTTCAAAAGCGTTTTCGCTGTCATGGGTTTGTCTTTCTCACTCAATGGCCACCGGCGCCGAGGTAAGCCTCGATCACCTTTTCGTTCTTCTGCACGTCCGCGGGCAGGCCTTCGGCAATCTGCTTGCCGTAGTCCAGCACCGTGACGCGGTCGCACAGGCCCATGACCAGCTTCACGTCGTGTTCGATCAGCAAAATGGTGCGGTTGTCGCGCCGAATCTGGTCGATCAGCTCGCGCAGTTGCACCTTCTCGGTGGCGTTCATGCCGGCGGCTGGTTCGTCCAGAGCGATCAGCTGCGGATCGGTGGCCAGGGCACGGGCGATCTCCAGGCGACGCTGGTCACCATAGGACAGCGTGCGGGCCTTGAAATCAGCGTACTTGCCGATGCCCACGTAATCGAGCAGTTCTTGAGCGCGCTTGGCAATCGCAGCCTCTTCGGCCTTGAAGCCCGCCGTGCGGAAGATCGCGCCCAACAGGCCCGAGCCGGTGCGGATGTGGCGCCCCACCATGACGTTCTCGAGCGCGGTCATTTCGGAGAACAAACGGATGTTCTGGAAGGTGCGGGCAATGCCCGCCTTGGCCACTTCATGCACGGCCGTGGGCTGGTAGGGCTTGCCGGCCAGCTCGAAGTTGCCGGTGTCGGGCGTGTACAGCCCGGTGATGACGTTGAAGAACGTGGTCTTGCCGGCGCCGTTGGGGCCGATCAGGCCATAGACCTGGCCACGTTCGATGGTGATGCCCACATCGCTCAGGGCCTGCAGGCCACCGAAACGTTTGGAAATGCCGGACACCTTGAGTACGGTTTCTGCCATGGGTGTCTCTCCTTAACGAACTTGCTGCAGCGACTTGCCGTGTTCGGGCGCGGGCCACAGGCCACGCGGACGCAACAGCATCACGATGATCATGGCCAGCGCAATCAGCAGCTGGCGCAGGATGGCCGAATCCAGACGGCCGTCGGTCATTGCCTGCAAGGGGCCGGCCACGTAGCGCAACACCTCGGGCAGGGCCGACAGCAGCACAGCGCCCAGAATCACGCCAGGGATGTGGCCAATGCCACCCAGCACCACCATGGCCACAATCATCACCGACTCCATCAAGCTGAAGGATTCCGGCGACACAAAGCCCTGGAAGGCACCGAACATGGCACCGGCGACACCGCCGAAGCTGGCGCCCATGCCGAAGGCCAGCAACTTCATGTTGCGGGTGTTGATGCCCATGGCCTTGGCGGCAATTTCGTCTTCACGGATGGCCATCCAGGCACGACCGATGCGCGAGTCCTGCAGGCGGTAGCAGATGATCACGGTAAAGATCACCAACACCAGGAACAGGTAGTAGTACAGCGTGACCGAGTTGATGTCGTAGTCGCCGATGGACAGGCGCTTGGCCAGGTCCAGACCGAAGAAACTGATCGAATCGATCTGGCCCAGGCCCTTGGGACCGTTGGTGATGTTGATCGGGTGGTCCAGGTTGTTCATGAAGATCCGCACGATCTCACCGAAGCCCAGGGTCACGATCGCGAGGTAGTCACCGCGCAGTTTCAGCGTCGGGGCCCCCAGCAAGGCGCCAAAGAAGGCTGCGATCACCGCACCCAGCGGGATGATGGCCCACCACGGTGTGTGCAAGCCTCCCGGGAACATGGCGGCGATGGCCGCAAAGTTGTCGGTCAGCTGGGGCGAAGCCAGCAGGCCGAACATGTAGGCGCCCACGGCATAGAACGCCACGTAGCCCAGGTCCAGCAGGCCGGCATAGCCGACCACGATGTTCAGGCCCAGGGCCAGCATCACGTACAGCAGGGCCAGGTCGGCAATGCGCACCCAGGCGTTGCCAAAGAACTGCAGCAGCAAAGGCAGCAACAGCAGGGCCGCGCCGGCGGCCACGTACTTGAGGGTCTTGTTGTCTTGGTTCATGTTGATTCCCCCGATCAGGCGCGGTCGGCCACACGTTCACCCAGCAAGCCGGACGGACGCAGGGTCAACACGATGATGAGCACCACGAAGGCGAAGATGTCGGTGTAGTTGCTGCCCAGCAGACCGCCGGTCAGCGCGCCGATGTAGCCCGAGCCGATCGACTCGATCAGGCCCAGCAGGATGGCGCCCACCACGGCACCCGCCAGGTTGCCGATGCCGCCGAACACAGCGGCCGTGAAGGCCTTGAGGCCGGGCAGGAAGCCCATGGTGTGCTGAACGGTGCCGTAGTTGGCGGCGTACATCACGCCGGCAATGGCGGCCAGCACGGCCCCGATGATGAAGGTGGCCGAGATGACCATGTCGGGCTTCACACCCATCAACGCAGCCACGCGGGGGTTCTCAGCCGTGGCACGCATGGCACGCCCCAGCTTGGTGTAGTTGACCAGCCACATCAGCGACGCCAGAGAAACCGCCGTCACACCCAGGATCAGGATCTGGGTGGGCGTGATCACCGCGCCACCCACTTCGATCGGTGCCGAAGGCAGCAGCGAGGGATAAGGCTTGTAGTTGGGCTTCCAAATGATCATGGCCAGGGTCTGCAGCAGGATCGACATGCCGATGGCCGTGATCAGCGGCGCCAGCTTGGGGCTGTTGCGCAGCGGCCGGTAAGCCACTTTTTCAATCACGAAATTCAGCGTTGCCGAGACCACGCAGGCGATGATCACCGCGATCAGCAGGATCAGCCAACCGGGGGCTGAAGGCATCGCGTCCTTCATGAACCCGATGATGGTCCAACTGGTGAGTGCCCCGACCATCAGCACCTCGCCGTGGGCGAAGTTGATCAGGTTGATGATGCCGTACACCATGGTGTAGCCCAAGGCCACCAAGGCATACATGCTGCCGAGTACCAGACCGTTGATGATCTGCTGCAGCAATATTTCCATAAAGTTTCTCCGTTGAGTCAGATGCCGTGCCGATCCCCGGGCGGATCGCCGGGGCACAACAAAGCCGTCTTCCACCTAGCAAAAAACCCGCCAGAAAAATCGGATGCGGGTTGGTGGGCGGGATTGTAGCCAACGGTACAGAATGAAAAAGTTATTGACTGACCGGGGTTTACCCGTGTTTTGACCTGCATCAGCAGGCCTATTTGGGCATCACAAAAACTGATGAAAAACGCTGTTCATTCATGCATCTGCTGACAAGACCCGATGTGAAAACGGCTGACAGCGTCAACCGAGAACCCACCCATCGTGGCGCAAGATGGCTTGGCATCATAAATCATCGCTACAAGTTCAATAGCAACGACGGCTCGCCAAGCCGATGAAGCGGTGCGGGCCACGTCAACGCTGATTTCAATCCAGAACGCACCACAGCAGTGCATCCATGACCAGAAATGCTCACCGCCAATGCGCCGAACCTCAGAAATTCGGGATGAAAAAAAACTCAGCCGCGACGTGCGGCGTCGTCCAGCGCCCGCAAATGGGCCAGTTTCTCGCCAATCTTGAGCTCCAGCCCACGCGGCACGGGCTGGTACCAGGCGGGTTCCTCGATGCCCTCAGGCAGGTAGGTTTCACCCGCTGCATAGGCGTTGGGCTCGTCATGGGCATAGCGGTATTCGTGCCCGTAGCCCAATTCCTTCATGAGCTTGGTGGGCGCATTGCGAAGGTGCACCGGAACCTCACGGCTCTTGTCCTGCTTCACGAAGGCCTTGGCCTCGTTGTAGGCCTTGTAGCCCGCGTTGCTCTTGGCGGCCACAGCCAGGTAGATGACCGCTTGGCCCAGGGCCAGCTCCCCTTCCGGACTGCCCAGGCGTTCATAGGTCAGGGCCGCATCGTTGGCAATCTGCATGGCCCTGGGGTCGGCCAAGCCGATGTCTTCCCATGCCATGCGGACAATGCGCCGCGCCAGATACCGGGCATCCGCCCCCCCATCCAACATGCGGGTCAGCCAGTAAAGGGCCGCGTCAGGATGGGAGCCCCGCACCGACTTGTGCAAGGCTGAAATCTGGTCGTAGAAATTGTCACCGCCCTTGTCGAAGCGACGGCTGTTCAAGGTCAGGGCGTTCTGCAAGAAGTCGGCTGTGATGGCCGTGATGCCAGAAGCCTTGGCGGCAGTGCTCGTCTGTTCGAGCAGGTTCAAGAAACGCCTCGCGTCGCCGTCTGCATAGCCAATGATCGTGTCCCGCGCCAGGTCGTCGAAGACCAGATGGCCCAGGGCGAGTTCTTGGGCACGTGCCAGCAGCAGCTTCAGTTCGTCATCGGTCAGCGATTTGAGAACATAGACCTGCGCCCGCGACAACAGCGCCGAGTTCACTTCAAAGGAAGGGTTCTCCGTGGTGGCACCGATGAAGGTGACCAAGCCGCTTTCTGCATAGGGCAAAAGAGCGTCTTGCTGAGATTTGTTGAATCGGTGGATTTCGTCCACGAACAGGATCGTGTGCTTGCCCATGGACAGGTTTTGCTGGGCCTGCTCCATCGCAGCCCGGATGTCTTTGACCCCCGAGAACACCGCCGACAGGGCAATGAACTCGCACTTGAAGGCGGAGGCCGTGAGGCGTGCCAGGGTGGTTTTGCCGACGCCTGGCGGCCCCCAGAAGATCATGGAGTGGGGTTTGCCCGACTGAAACGCCAGCCTCAGAGGCTTGCCCTCGCCCAGCAAATGCGACTGCCCGACCACCTCGTCCAAAGTCTTGGGGCGAAGTGCTTCAGCCAGGGGGGCCGAAGGCTCTTGAGCGAACAAATCAGCCATGACTTGCCCCTAGGGAACAAGGGGAGAGCAGCCGGCGTTGTTCAACCGCCTTCCTGAGATGTGGAGACAGGAATGACTTGACCGTCTTGTCCAAACGAAGCGTCGTGTTCATTCCTCGATTGTCCACGCATCGGGGCATGGACTTCTGCGGCCCGCGTGCAATCTCAGACCAGTCCCAGATCACGCACCGCAGCGCCCGGAAAGACCCGCTGCAGCGCCTGGGGCCCCAAGCCGTACTGGCGCCCCAGCAGACCGGCAAGGACGCTGCGGTAATCGTTGAGCACCGGAAAATCCCGGTTCTGGAACAGGGTGGACGGGCTGATGGCCACCTGCTCGCCCAGCACCCGCCCGCCACGCAGGCCACCGCCCAGCACCCACAGCACCGAGCCATGGCCGTGGTCGGTGCCACGGTTGCCGTTTTCGCGGAAGGTACGGCCAAACTCGCTGATCACGACCAC
Organism: Curvibacter sp. EU05-FHT14A10; assembly: GCF_058791075.1. Lineage (NCBI taxonomy): Bacteria > Pseudomonadati > Pseudomonadota > Betaproteobacteria > Burkholderiales > Comamonadaceae > Curvibacter > Curvibacter sp. EU05-FHT14A10. Next base: position 162,435 of record NZ_JBYTDE010000007.1, on the reverse strand, counting down.
GGTGGTGCGGCCCCAGGCCTCGCCCAGGCCCTCGGCCAGCGCGGCCAGGCCCTGCCCCAGTTCGTCGAAGCGGCTGGCCAGCGCACCGGTGGCCCCCCCTTGTGCGACATGGGTGTCCCAGCCGCCCACATCGACAAAGCCGATGTCGTGCCCCGACTGCAGCAGATAGGCCAAGCGCCGCGCCACCTGCTCGAAGCCGCGGGCCGACATGGCCCGCCGGTCGGCGCTTTCCATTTCGGCCTGCAGGCTTTGGCGCGCCTCGGCCTGCACCTGAAAGCCTTCCCGCACCGGGGTGGCCAGGGTGCCGCCGCCGTACATGGCCTCGATGATGCGGGCCTGGCGTTCGTCCACCCCCGCCTTGCCCACCGAGGACAGGGCCACATTGGCCACGGGCACCGGGCCGCGCAGGGCCATGGGCAACTGCTCGGTGAAGGCAATGCCCAGGCCCTCGGCCCCGCCCAACTCGGCGCACAGCCGGTTCAGGAAACCGGATCGAAAATCGCGCCGCTCGCCCACGCCCTGCCCCAGCTCGATGCTGTCCTGGGTTTCAAAGTGGCTGCGCGTGAGGTCATCGGTGCCACAAAACGGGATGAAGGCCGCCTGCCCACGCTGGTACAGCGGCAGCACACTGCTGGCCAGGGCCGGGTGCAAGCCCCATTGCGCATCCAGCGACAAGGCCCCTTGTGGGCGACCGGGCCGGGCGATGGCGATGTTGGGCCGTGACTCCTCGTAAAAGGTGTTGGCCGTGGGCACCAGCAGATTGGCCGCGTCGTAGCCCCCGCGCAGAAACACCAGCAGAAACTTGCTGCCCCCCGCCCCCGGCGCGGCCCAGCTGTGGCTGCCGTGCAGGGCCAGGGGTGCCAGGCTGGCGGCGCCCAAATGCTGAAGAAGGTGTCGGCGTTGCATGAGGGCCTCGCTTTCGGGTCAGCGGTTCATGAATTCAGGGGACGACAGCAAGAAGGTGTTCCACTCCTGCGGCGAGGTGGCCTGGTCCAGGGCCTGCCGGGTGCGCGGGCTCAGATTGGGCGCCAGGCCCTGGTGGTACAGCGCGTTTGACAACTGGGGGAAGGCGGGCTTCTCAATCGGGGGCGTGGCCTCGGTCTTGAACAGGCCGGCCGGCCCCGAGCCGATGGCCCGGGCCACCTCGAAGCGGGTGCTCATCTGGCCCGCGCTGGACCAGGCCGCCGCCTCCAGCGGGTAGCCGTCTGGCGTGCTGCGGCCGTACAGGGGCTCGCCCAGGCGGTTGATCCAGTTCAGCACCGGGTTGGGGTTGAGGATGACGCGCCCGTCATAGGCCAGGCGCACGGCGGCCAGCACGTAGTGCACCGGGTCGCGAAACAAGGTGCCCAATGAAGCCGCGAACTCCGGGCTGGCAAACAAGGCGTTCAGCGTCGCCGCCATGTTGCCGTCGCTGCGCAAAAAGGCCGCCGCCACTTTGTCCACGAGCCCGGGTGCCGGCGTATCCGACACCCAGAAGAGAATCAACTTGCGGGCCACAAAGTGCGCCGTGGACGGGTGCCTGGCCAGCCAGTCGAGTGCCACCTCCACGCGGGCCAGCCCCCGCCCCGGCAAGGCTTGGCCCAACAGGGTCTGCGGGCTGTCGTCGTGGCGGCGCGGGTTGAACTCGAACAGCCCCCGTCGCACGTACTGCCCTTGAAGGGCCGGTGGCAACTGCGGAGGGGGTGCATCGGGCGGGTTGACCACGCCCAGGCCGCTCAGCACCCGCGCCAGGGCCTGCACGTCCTGCTGGGTGTAGCCCCCGCCGACGCCCAGGGTGTGCAGCTCCATCAGCTCGCGGGCGTAGTTCTCGTTGAGGCGGCCTGCCGCGTTGTGCTCGTTGTCCAGGTAGCGCAGCATGGCCGGGTGGTACACCGTGGCCCCCAGCAGCTCACGAAAGCGCCCCAGCGCATGCGGGCGCACGGCCTGCTCTTCGAAGTCCGGGATCAGGGCGCGCAGATTGCCTTTGTAGAGGTGCAGGCTGAAATGGTTCATCCAGAACCAGACCATCTGCTCCTGCACCTGCTGGGGTGAATAGAGAGCGCGCAGCACGAAACGCTGGGCCGATTCGCGCCCCTGGCGGTTCAGCTCTTGTTGATAGGCCTGCTGGGCGGCCTTCTTGGCCTCGTCATCCTTCAGGGCATCGGCCGCGCGCCGCTGCGCCTCCAGGGCCACCACGCGGGCCACCAAGGGCTCGCGGGTGATGGTCATGGCGTCAATCTGGGCCTTGGCTTCGGGCGGCAGCAGCGCACCGGGCTGCGGCTTGAGCTGCTGGGCCAGCCAGCGCGACAGGCCCAGACCCGCCAGCTGCCGTGCCGCCTCAGGGGTGGCGCCCCAGCTGAGGCGGTTGAGCCAGCGCACCTGGGCCGCCGGGCTGTCAGCCTGCGGATCACGCGGGCCACTGTCGGACGCCGGAACGGCAGCGCAGCCCGCCAAGCCCAGGCAGGCGCCGGCGGCAGATCCGCCGAGCAGGTGGCGACGCATCAGATCCATGATCGGTTTCCTGGTGGACCGCCTGCCGCCCGCACCGGCCGGGTGGCCAAGCAGTCTTCAAGCGATGAACACGCAACGACGAGCGACACGCAGACGTTGACAAACGGATGGTAAAGACCGCCTGATGAACACCTGTTTTCAGCCGCGGCTACTGCTGCACGACGTCGGCGCCCTTAGGGGCTTTGAACTGAAAGGCATCGGCCGGCAGGCTGGGGTTGGCCTGAAAACCGGTGAAGCTCAGCACCGATCGCTGGCCAAAGCTGTCCACGATGTCCAGGGTGGCCAGTTGCTCGCCCTTGAAGCCGATCTTCACGCTCTGGATCTGGCCGTCACGCGACTTGGGCAGGGCCTGCACCCACTGCTGCCCATCCTGCTCGGGCAAGGCCGCGAGCTTGAATTCAGCCTCCAGCGACTTGAGATCGGGTGCCGAGGCCAGCAGGGCCGCCGGGGTCGAACCCAACACCTGCGACTGTTTGCGCGCAGTGACCTGGTTCAGGTCCACGTCATAAAGCCACACGGTCTGGCCATCGGCGACCAGCTGCTGCTCAAACGGCTTGCGGTAGTCGAACCGGAAGCGCGACGGGCGCAGGAACTCGAACACGCCGCTGGAGCTCTTGCTGCGCGCCACCTGCCCCTCACGCGCCGGCGCCGTCACCACCTGGGTGAAGTCGGCCTTGCCACTGCGGGTGCCTTTGACAAAGGCTTCGAGCGCATCCAGGCCGCCGGCCAGGGCGGGCCCGGCCAGGATCAAGCCCAATCCCAGGGCTGCCAGAGGGTTTCGGATCTTCATGGGCTCACTCTCATTCGTTGCGTGCGGGCACCAGCACCTCGCGCTGGCCGCTGGTGGTGAGGGCACTCACCAGGCCGGCTTTTTCCATGTCTTCGAGCAGGCGGGCTGACCGGTTGTAGCCGATGCGCAGCTTGCGCTGCACATACGAGATACTGGCCTTGCGATCCTTGAGCACCACTTCAACGGCCTGGTCGTACATCGGGTCTTTCTCGCCGCCCTCACCCCCGCCCTCGCCGCCCGGGCCGTCGTCACCGTCCACGGTGCCGCCTTCGAGCACACCTTCGATGTAGTCGGGCTCGCCCTGGCTTTTCAGGTAGCTGACCACGCGGTGCACCTCTTCATCGCTGACAAACGCACCGTGCACCCGGACGGGGAAGCCGGTGCCACTGGGCATGTAGAGCATGTCGCCCATGCCCAGCAGGGCTTCGGCCCCCATCTGGTCCAGGATGGTGCGGCTGTCGATCTTGCTGCTCACCTGGAAGGCGATTCGAGTCGGGATGTTGGCCTTGATCAGGCCGGTGATCACATCCACGCTGGGGCGCTGGGTGGCCAAGATCAGGTGGATGCCGGCCGCACGGGCCTTCTGGGCCAGGCGGGCAATCAGCTCTTCGATCTTCTTGCCCACCACCATCATCAGGTCGGCCAGCTCGTCGATCACGACCACGATGTGGGGCAGGCGCTGCAGGGGCTCCGGGCTCTCGGGGGTCAGGCTGAAGGGGTTGTAGATGAACTCTTCCCGCGCCTTGGCCTCGTCGATCTTGGTGTTGTAGCCGGCCAGGTTGCGCACCCCCAGCTTGCTCATCAGCTTGTAGCGGCGCTCCATCTCGGCCACGCACCAGGTCAGGCCGTTGGCGGCCTGCTTCATGTCGGTGACCACGGGGGCCAGCAGATGGGGAATGCCCTCGTAGACCGACATTTCCAGCATCTTGGGGTCGATCATCAGCAGGCGCACATCACGGGCCTCGGCCTTGTACAACAGCGACAGGATCATGGCGTTGATCCCCACCGACTTGCCCGAGCCCGTGGTACCGGCCACCAGCACGTGGGGCATCTTGGCCAGATCGGCCACCACCGGGTTGCCGATGATGTCCTTGCCCAGGCCCATGGTGAGCAGCGATTTGGCCTCGTGGTAGATCTGCGAGCCCAGGATCTCACTGAGCTTGATGGTCTGGCGCTTGGCGTTGGGCAACTCCAGCGCCATGTAGTTCTTGCCCGGAATGGTCTCGATCACCCGGATCGACACCAGACTCAGCGAACGGGCCAGGTCCTTGGCCAGGTTCACCACCTGCGAGCCCTTCACGCCCGTGGCGGGTTCAATCTCGTAACGGGTGATGACCGGGCCCGGCGAAGCCAGCACCACGCGCACCTCGACGCCAAAGTCCTTCAGCTTTTTCTCGATGAGGCGGCTGGTCATCTCCAGGGTTTCAGGCGAGACCGTCTCCTGCCGCAACAGTGCACCGTCCAGCAGATCGACCTGCGGCAACTTGCTGTCGGGCATGTCGGTGAACAGGGGCTTTTGTCGCTCCTTGACCACGCGCTCGCTTTTGGGCACGTCCAGCATCACCGGCTCGATGATCTGCACCGGCTTCGGGTGGTGTTCACGGATTTCGATGCGCTCTTCGTGCACCACCTCCTCGCGTTCGCGCGCAGCACGCTTGCCCACCGCCAGGTCTTCGGCGATCTCGCTCTTCTTGCGGCGCGACTGCACCAGCGAATCCAGCGCCGCACCCAGGCGCTCGGCCGCATGGCCCCAGGAGAAACGGAACACCAGTGCGCTGCCGATCAGGCCCACGGTCAGGGTCAGCAGCGCCGACCCGGTGAAGCCCAGCCACTTCATCAGCAAGGGGCCCGTGAGGTAGCCCAGCACGCCCCCGGCGTGGCCCGGCAGATGCCCCTCGAAGCGGTACAGCCGGGTCCATTCCAGCGCCGTGCTGGCCAGCACCAGCAACACCAGGCCCAACCAGAAAGGCCAGCGCGACCCGGGCTGCCCGGTCTCGTCTGCACGCATCCAGCGCGCCAGGCTGGCCAGCCAGGCCCGCACGGCCGCAGCGACACCCCACCAGACGGAAAAGCCCAGCATAAAATAGCTGACATCAGCCAGCCAGGCCCCCAGGCGCCCACTCCAGTTCAGCACCTTCAGGCCGCCCCCCGTGGTCGACCAGGCCGGGTCTTGCGCATGGTAGGTGAGCAAGGCCAGAAGCCACAGCACCAGCAGGGCCGCCCAGACGATCAGGCCGATCTCGTGGGTGAAACGGCTGACCCCATAGCGCACCGGAGCGTCGCGGTCACGGGCCGGGGCGGAGGAATTCAGGGTGTGAAGGGAATAGGTCATAGGCAGTCAAGGGCGCCAAGCTTAGCGCAGCGCAAGCGTGTCGCGGCGCTGGGGCCGGCGGTGTTCAGGTCAGCTGCAGCAGCCGGTCCTTGACCGTCATGCAGCCGGCCTCGTCGGTCTGCACAAAGCCACGCTCCTCCAGGTCTTTCATGACCCGGCTGACCATCTCACGCGAGGCGCCCACCATCTTCGCAATGTCTTGGCGCGACAGCTTGTCGCGGATCACCAGCACCCCTTCAGGGCCCTCGCTGGCGTGCTCCATCAAGGCCCGGGCCACCCGGCCGTACACGTCCATCAGGGCCAGCGATTCGATCTTCTGATCCGCCTGGCGCAAACGCTGCACCAGTCGCTTCATCACGGCATAGGCCACGCTGCTGTTGTCCTGCAGGCAACGCAGGAACTCGGCCCGCCCCAAAGTCAGCACATCGGTCTGGATCTCGGCCCGCACGGTGGCCGAATGGGTCTGGTTGTCGATCAGGCTCATTTCGCCCAGGTGATCACCCGTGCGCAAGGTGGCCAGAATCACTTCACGCCCCCGCTTGTCAGTGGTCAGCACGCGAACACGGCCATTGAGCAAAATGTAGAGCGCATCCGATTTGCTGCCCTGCTCCACCAAGGCTTCGCCGCGCTTGAAGCGCCGCTTGACCACCACCCGCGAAATGAGCTCGGCCTGGGCCGCTGTCAGCAAAGCGAACAAGGGCACACGCCGCAGCAGTTCAAGGTTGGACACCATGGTCGTCATGTCGTGAAATCTCCTTGGCACACCCGGCGTCATCACCGGATGCTGAGGTTAACAGGGGCTTGTAAACCCACCCGGGGCCTGAATCTGGATTAGATTCTTACAATCGCGATCATTGAAAACACAGGGCCACCGATCCGGTGGCACCAGTTGATACTTCTGCAGCGCCCCCATATACAGGGACCCCACGGTCGCTATTTCATCAGGCTTTTACCATGTCTAACACCAAACACGCCAAAGTTCTCATCCTCGGCTCCGGCCCTGCCGGCTACACCGCTGCAGTCTATGCGGCGCGCGCCAACCTGAACCCGGTGCTGGTCACCGGCATGGCCCAGGGCGGCCAGCTCATGACCACCACCGAGGTCGATAACTGGCCAGCCGATGTCAATGGCGTGCAAGGCCCCGAGCTGATGCAGCGTTTTCTGGAGCACGCCGAGCGTTTCAAGACCGAGATCGTCTTTGACCACATCAACTCGGTGGACCTGTCCAAGCGCCCCTTCACCCTGAGCGGCGACAGCGGCCAGTACACCTGCGACGCCTTGATCATCGCCACCGGCGCCTCGGCCAAATACCTGGGCCTGCCCTCGGAGCAAAGCTTCATGGGCCGCGGCGTGTCAGGCTGCGCCACCTGTGACGGCTTCTTTTACCGTGACCAGGATGTGTGCGTGGTCGGCGGCGGCAACACCGCGGTCGAAGAAGCCCTTTATCTGTCGAACATCGCGCGCAAGGTGACCCTGATCCACCGCCGCGACAAGTTCAAGGCCGAACCCATCCTGGTGGACAAGGTGGCTGAAAAAGTGGCGGCGGGCAAGATCGAACTCAAGCTGTTCCGCACCTTGGAAGAAGTGCTGGGCGATGCCTCGGGCGTGACCGGCGTGCGGCTGAAAAGCACCGAAGACGGCAGCACCGAAGACATCGCACTGACCGGCTGCTTCATCGCCATCGGCCACCAGCCCAACACCGAGATCTTCCAGGGCCAGATCGACACCAAGGACGGCTACATCGTCACCCGCTCGGGTCTGCAGGGCTTTGCCACCATGACCAGCGTGCCGGGCGTGTTCGCCGCCGGCGATGTGCAAGACCACATCTATCGCCAGGCCATCACCAGCGCCGGCACGGGCTGCATGGCCGCGCTGGACGCCCAGCGCTTCCTGGAGCAGGACGGTCAGGCCTGAAAACGACGGGGCTGACGCAGTACCACTGACCGCTGCCTGCAAACCGCTTGTAGGCAGATCCGGCCCCAGGCTATAATCTTTAGCTTTGCTGAAAAGGCGCGGTCTCAGGCTGCACCCAATTTGCAAATTACCTCCACCGCCACCCTGCCGGGTGCCTCGGGCCTGTCCCGAAACACGTTGGCAAGTGCCTTGACCGGCCCGGGTGGCGAGGTGCGGCTCAGGCCGTTAACAGTCTTAGGAGTGTCCACATGGCACGCAAATGTGAAGTCACGGGCAAGGGCCCGATGGTCGGGAACAACGTTTCCCACGCCAACAACAAAACCAAGCGCCGGTTCCTGCCGAACCTGCAATACCGCCGTTTCTGGGTTGAAACTGAAAACCGTTGGGTTCGCCTGCGTGTTTCCAGCGCCGCTCTGCGTCTGATCGACAAGAACGGTATCGACTCTGTGCTCGCAGATCTGCGCGCACGTGGCCAGGCTTAAGGAGAATCACCATGGCAGCCAAAGGCGGACGCGAAAAGATCAAGCTGGAATCCACTGCGGGTACCGGCCACTTCTACACCACCACCAAGAACAAGAAGACCACGCCCGAGAAGATGCTGATCAAGAAATTTGATCCGAAAGCTCGCAAGCACGTCGACTACAAGGAAATCAAGCTGAAGTAATTCAGCCCTTTCCCTCGAAGCCACCCGGCCCCGGCCCGGTGGCTTTTTTGTTGCCCGCGCCACCAGGACTCAGCCCCCCGAGCCCGAGTCGTCCGGACTCAGGCGGCCGACAGGCCCAGCGGATCCTCCGCGATCATGGCCTTGGCCAACTGGCCCAGCGTGACATAGGCCGCCTCGACCTCGGGCGTGAAGGGCAGGCCGCAACTCAGGCGCACAAATCGCTCATAGCGACCGGTGTTGGAGAACATCGGCCCTGGCGCCACACGGATGCCACAGGCCAGCGCACGCTCGAACAACAGGGATGAAGAAACCCCCAAAGGCAACTCGATCCACAGGCTCAGGCCACCCGGTGGCACATTGAGGCGCGTACCGACCGGAAAATGACGTGCCACGGCCTGAACGCTGCGCTCACGTTGCCGGCCCAAGTGAGCACGCAAGCGGCTCAGGTGCCGCGAAAAGGCCGCTGACTCCACACAGCGCGCCGCCAGCAATTGCGCCCAGACCTGCATGTTGCGGGTCTTGGCAAACTTGAGCATCTGGACCCGGGTGTGCCAGCGCCCCCCATTCATCCAGCCCTGACGCAAGCCCGGCGCCAGGGTCTTGTTGAACGACACGCAGTAGATCACCTGACCCGTCCGATCCCAGGCCTTGAGCGGTCGTGAAATGCCCTGGGCATCGACCAATTCACGGTAAATGTCGTCCTCGATCAGCGCCAGACGGTGCTGCTCACAGAAGGCGACCAGGCGCGCCTTGTGATCGTCCGGCATCACCGCCCCGTGTGGCATCTGCAAATGAGGCACCGCCACCACCGCCTTGAGCCGCGGCTCCTGTTGCACGGCCAACTCCAGGGCCTCCAGCGACAAGCCGGTGCGGGCACTGCTGGGAATCTCGATGGCCCGCAGGTTCTGCGCCTCCACCGCCTGCAGCAGGCCATAGAAAGTAGGCGACTCCACGGCAATCACATCGCCCCGCTCAGCCACCGCGCTGAGGGCCAGATTCACCGCCTCGGAGTTACCCAGCGTCGACATCACCTCGTGGGGCGCCACATGCACACCCGACTCCAGGGCACGCCGGGCCATCGCCGCCTGGAAGATCGGATGCGTTCCAGGCCGCGAATGCCCCTGCACGAGGATCTCAGGCTGTTCCCGCAACAAGGCAGCGCCGATGCGATTCAAGGCCGCGCCATCAAACAATTCGGGCGCCGGCATCGCCGAGCCCAGATCGATGCGCACCTGGGCCAGGCGGCTCTTTTCAAGCCACAGCGAAATGCGTTCATTGATGCCCGCAAATTCAGCGCCATCCAGACGGTGCAGCGGCACTTTCAGGTCGGGCTCAGAGCACTCACCGAGCAAAGCCTGAGGGCCTTCGCACACAAAATACCCGACCCGAGGCCGCGCCTGCACACAGCCCAGGGACTCCAGCGTGCGCAAGGCCTGCAAAGCGGTGCTCAAGCTCACGTCATGGCGCTGCATCAGCTCGCGAACGGAGGGCATGCGGGTGCCAAGCCCCAACACCCCCTGCCGGATCGCCTGGTGGTAGTGCTCGGCCACCTGCCGGTAAAGTGGAACAGGCTCGGCGCGCAGACTGGTTTGGAGATCGGACATGAGGTGACCATGATGCCCCAAGGCACCAGAGCACAACAGATACAGAAAGACAGCCTTGCTACCGTAACAGCCCTGATTTTTCAGATCTGATGCGCCTCCAGCTTCGCCCTGCTGTGCCTGTTGGGCGAGACGTCGGCGCCCTACGCTGAAGGCATGAAGAACGACACCCCCCCTTCCCTTGCAGCCCGACCTCCAACGCGTGCGCCCTCGTCTCAGCACACCCTGTCGCTCGAACCTTCAGGCCAGCGCCTGATGTGGGTGGCTGAAGGCAGCGAATTGCGAGGCCTGAGCGGGCCGCTGCAAATCCTGCTGTACCCAGGCCAACCCGACCGGGGTCAGCCACTTCAGCTACAGGCCGCTCAAGGCTGGCGCTGCCCAGCCACGGGCTGGGTCAGCCTGCACAACCCCGGGATCGCCGCTTGCCGGGGCCGGTGGCACATGGCCGCTGAGAATAAGGCGCCCCCAGCCGTCGCGGCCAACCCGATCCGGCCACAAAAAAGCCGCCCCGGCCTGATGACCTGGGGGCGGCTCTTGACGAACTGGCTGACAGCGATCAGGCCTGGGCGGCGCGCAACCTGATCGAAAAATCGCGCAGGGCGGCAATGCCGCTCTCTTCGGCACGGCGGCACCAGGCCTGCAGGTCGCGCGTCAGTTGTTCGCGCGACTGCGAGGTGTTGAGCCACAGCTGGCGCAGTTCTTCGCGCATCACCACCATTTTGTCGAGCGCCGGGTAGGCAGCACGTGCCTGTGCGAGCTCGGGCTGGGCTGCAGCAGGCACCTTTTCGGCATCACGGTGCAGCCAGCGGCGGGCGGCATCCAGCAGACGGGCATCACCTTGCTTGACCTTGAGCGCCGCCAGCTCCTGGCGAACGCCGCGAGCGTAACCAGCCATGACCTCGTAGCGGTTGGCGATCAAGGCCTCCAGCGTCTTTTCGTCGGCCACCGGACGGATATCGCCGAGTTGCAGCTTGGGCGGCGTCTTCTTGACCTTGGCCCATCCAATCTTGGACATCAGGCTGATGTAGACCCAGCCAATATCGAACTCATAGGGCTTGACCGCGAATTTGGCCGAGGTCGGGTAGGTGTGGTGGTTGTTGTGCAGTTCTTCGCCACCAATGATGATCCCGATCGGCGAGATGTTGGTGCTGGCGTCTGGCGCCTCGAAGTTGCGGTAACCCCAGTAGTGGCCGATGCCATTGATGATGCCTGCCGCAGTGATCGGGATCCAAAGCATCTGAACAGCCCACACGGTGGCGCCCAAAGCGCCAAACATGGCCAGGTTCAGGATCAGCATCAGGCCCACGCCCTGCCAGCTGAAACGCGTATACAGGTTGCGCTCGATCCAGTCGTCCGGTGTGCCGTGGCCAAAACGGGCGATGGTTTCGGTGTTCTTGGCTTCGGCTCGGTACAGTTCGGCCCCTTGCCAGAACACGGTCTCAATGCCGCGGGTCTGCGGGCTGTGCGGGTCTTCCGGGGTTTCGCACTTGGCGTGGTGCTTGCGGTGGATGGCGACCCACTGCTTGGTCACCATGCCGGTGCCGATCCACAGCCAGAAGCGGAAGAAATGCTGGGGAATGGGGTGCAGATCCAGCGCGCGGTGGGCTTGCGAACGGTGCAGGAAGATGGTCACGCCGCAGATGGTCAGGTGGGTGGTCACCAATGTGTACAGCACGACCTGCCACCAGGTCAGATCCCAAAGGCCGTGACCCAGCCAGTCGATGGCCGCATTCAGCACAGCCCAATCCGGTAAAAACATGTATGAACCTTGTCCTCGATGAAGGAATTCATGGGGACTGCTCCCCAAACAACAAAGCTGCAGGACGCAGCTAGCACGAATTTTAATCGCTCAAAGCCTATACACGGTTTTTTTAACCTTATGGATTGCCCTGCTATCCCGCCTTGACGGGGCCGGCCGGCCCCGCCCCGCCTCAGGGCTTTTTCGTCCAGGCGGCGGCAAAGAAGCCGTCGGTGGCATGCAGGTGCGGCCACAGGCGCAGGTAACGCCCGCCCTCACCGGTGCACAGCAATTCGGCCTGCGGCACCTTCAGTTGGGTCAGCGTGGGCGCGGCATCCAGTGGCAGGAAGTCGGGGTTGGCCGCCGAAAAGGCCTCGGCAATGGCCTCGTTCTCCTGGGGCAGGATGCTGCAGGTGGCATAGACCAGACGGCCGCCCGGCTTCAGCAGGCGCGCCGCGCTTTGCAGGATCGCCGTCTGCTTCACCACCAGCTCTTCGATCGCCTTGGGGCTTTGACGCCATTTCAGATCAGGGTTGCGGCGCAGGGTCCCCAGGCCGGAGCAAGGAGCGTCCACCAGCACGCGGTCGATCTTGCCGGCCAGGCGTTTGATGCGGTCATCGCGCTCGTGGGCAATGGCAGCGGGGTGCACATTCGACAGCCCGCTGCGGGCCAGGCGGGGCTTGAGCGCATCCAGGCGATGGCCCGAGGTGTCAAAGGCATACAGACGCCCCGTGTTGCGCATGCTGGCCCCGATGGCCAGGGTCTTGCCCCCGGCGCCGGCACAGAAATCAACCACCATCTCGCCACGGTGGGCATCCAGCAGCAGGGCCAGCAGTTGGCTGCCCTCATCCTGCACCTCGATGGCGCCGCGGGTGAAGGCATCGAGCTTGGTCAGGGCCGGCTTGCCATCGACACGCAGGCCCCAGGGCGAATAAGGCGTGGGCTCGGCCTTGATGCCGGCGGTCTTGAGCTCCTTTTGCACCGCCTCGCGCTTGTCGGCCAGGGCGTTCACCCGCAAATCCAGGGGTGCGCCCTGGTTCATGCTGGCCGCCAGGGCCCAGAAGCCCTCGCCAACCTGGGCCTTGAGCGGCGCCGCCAGCCACTCGGGCAGGTTGTGCCGATGCGGCTCCATCAGATCAGCGTCGGTGACTGCGTCGCAGGCATCGAGCCAGTTGCGCTCTTGATCGGTCAACGCGCTCTTGACGAAATCGCGCGGGCCATGAAAGCCCAGAATGGCCAACCGGCGCTCCTTCGGACCGGAGCCTGAGCGGGCCAGGTATTCGAAGCGCAACTTCTGGCGCAGCACGTTGTAGGTGGTCTCGGCCAGCGTGGCGCGTTCGCGGGGACCGAGGTTGCGGTGATCACGGAAAAAACGGGACACCACCGAGTCAGCGGGGTGGTCGAAAAGAAGGGAGAGCCTGACCAGTTCGGCGCAGGCATCCAACAGGGCTTTAGGGTGCATAGACTGCATTTTCCCACGCTTGCCCGGATGCACGGCCATTGCGGCATACTGCCCGGCCCCTTCATGCCGACAAACCCCATGCCTGACGACTCAGATCTACCCGAACTCAGCCCGCGCGTTCCACCCGGGCTTTACCGGCACTACCGCGGGGGCCTGTACCGGGTCATCGACACCGTGCGCCACAGCGAGACGCTGGAACCCCTGACGCTGTACCGGGCCCTCTACGGGCAACAGGGGCTGTGGGTGAGGCCCGCCGCCATGTTCCTGGAACTCGTCGACATCGGAGGCCGGTCAGTGCCGCGCTTTTCGCCTGTCGACGAGGCCGACCCCGCAGCGGCCTGAGCCTCAGTGGGCCGCCTGCGGGCGCGGCAACACCACGATGGCCAACAGGCCACCGCCCTGAGCGTTGCGCAACTGCAGACTGCCTTGGTGGCGGGCCACGATGTCGCGCGCAATCGACAGCCCCAAACCCACCCCGCCATGGTGCCGGTTGCGCGACCCCTCCACACGGTAGAAAGGGGCCATCACTCGCTCCAGCTCGGCCTCGGGCAGCCCGGGGCCATGGTCGCGCACCTCGATGCCGACCTCATCCCCCGTGTCCCACAGAAACACCTCGGTCTGACCGCCATAGCGGATTGCATTGCCGATCAGATTGCCCACACAACGGCGCAAGGCCCCGGCCTGGGCCGGCAGCAAACCCGCGCGCCCATGCACGGGCACCCAGTGGCCACAGGCCTGCTGGTCGTCCGCCAGGCTGTCCACCAGGGCCTTCACGTCCAGCTGAACCATGGGTTCCGGGTCGGCCACCCCACGCAGGTGATCCAGCGTGGCCGTGATCATTTCATCCATCTCGACGATGTCGCGGCCGAACTGCCGGCGGTCCTCGCTGCTCTCCAGGGTTTCTGCACGCAGGCGCAAGCGGGTCAGGGGCGTGCGCAAATCGTGCGACACCGCGGCCACGAAACGATCGCGCTCCTCCAGCTGCTGGCGGATGCGGGCCTGCATCTGGTTGAACACCTGGATCGCCGCCTTGCATTCGGCCGGGCCATCTTCGGACAAGGGCGGACGATCGATGTTCTTGCCCAGCTCGCGGGCCGCCAGCGCCAGTCGGTCGATGGGTTTGGACAGCCAGCGCGCACCCACCCAGGCCGCCACCATCAAGGCCGCCAGCCGCACACCGATGTCCAGCAGCAAACCGGCATCCCAGAGGCTGGGCGGGCCAGGCGGCTCACGTCGGCCTGGCTCGCCCGGAGCCCGGGGCGGACGCCGCTCCCCAGCCTGCGCCGAGGGCTCGCCAGCGGCCTCCTGAAGCACCTGCGGCGGTGGCGGCGGGCCATGCCCGGTGAGGTCGTGCAGGTTGAACATCAGCGTGAGTGCCAGAACATGGCTGGCCAGCACCGCCACAAACAACAACAAGGCCAGGCGGCCGAACAAGGTGCTCGGTACCCGACGGTACAACCATCGCCGCCAGGCTGGCGCTGACAGCACCGCCTGCGGCGCGCCAGTGCCCTGGCCTCGCGCGTCTTGCTTGGGGTTTGCCGGCCTCAGCGCTGCCATCCGACGTGACCCTGCACGGAACGCACGTTGAGCAGGTAACCCGCCCCTCGCACGGTCTTGATCAGGCGCGGTTCGCGAGGGTCGTCCGACAGCTTCTGCCGCAGCCGGGACACCAGCAAATCGATGCTGCGCTCAAAGGCGTCCATGGCGCGCCCCCGCGCCTGCTCCATGAGTTGGTCACGACTGAAGATGCGCCGGGGCATGCCCAGGAAGGTACACAGCAAGCGGAACTCTGCATTCGACAAAGGGATGACCACGCCCTCTGGCGACACCAGATGGCGCTCCATGCGGTAAAGCGACCAGCCATCGAAATGCACCACCTCGGCCTCGACGGCCTGGGGTACCGAAGTGGCACCCGCAGCGCTGCGCCGCAGCACCGTCTGGATGCGCGCCACCAGCTCTCGCGGCTCGAAGGGCTTGCTCATGTAGTCGTCAGCCCCCATCTCCAGGCCCAGCACGCGGTCATAGGCATTGCCTCGGGCCGTGAGCATGATGATGGGCAGGCGCGAGGAGCGGGCGCGCAGTTCGCGCGTCAGCGCCAAACCATCCACACCGGGCAGCATGAGGTCCAGCACGACCAGATCGATGGGGTGGCTGTTGAGGCGTGCTCGCATGGACTCACCGTCGGCAGCCGTGTGCACCGTGAATCCGAAACGGCCCAGGTACTGAGCCAGCAAGGTGGTGATGTCTGCGTCATCGTCCACCACCAAAATGTGTTGCATGGGTCGTCGAAAGAGGCAAAGGGGGAGGCGATGAAAGAGGCGTTTTGTGGCGGCAGTGTAAGCAGCCCGTTAGCCCTTGGAAACGGTTGTCCAACTTCTTTACCCCCGCTTTTCAAAGCTTTGAAAAGACTTTCGTATCAGCCCGGATACATCACCGACAAACCAGATTTACCCAGGCCCCGAAAAATCGAGGCCAGCCCATGAACGCTGCTGCAAATTGACCGGTCGACGTCTGCATGGGAACCGCTTCAGCCTGATCTGAAAGGAAGCACCATGACCAGCCTCAGCACCGTCTCCAGCGCCAGCAGTGGCTGGACCAATGCCATGCCGCCCCGGCCCCCAGGCGGCGGGCGTCTGACCGAGCGCCTGTTCAGTCAATTCGACGCCGACAACAGCGGCAGTGTGGACAGCACGGAACTGCAGAACCTGCTGTCCGATGTCTCCCAGAAAACCGGTCTCAGCACCAGCAGCACCAGTGCCACCGACCTGCTGACGGCCAATGACAGCAATGGTGATGGCAGCCTGAGCGCCAGCGAACTGGGCGATGCCCTGAAATCCGTGCTGCCGCCACCCCCATCGACGCTGGACTTTGTCCAGTCACGCAGCAACACCGCCAGCAGTTCGTCCGCCTCGACGGCCACTGGCCAGGCCGGCGATGACCTGTTCAGCCAGCTCGACACCAACAGCGACAACAGCGTGAGTCAGGACGAGCTGCAGAGCCTGCTCGATCAGATGGCCTCAGACCAGGGCACCAGCAGCTCGGCGCTCAGCGCCTCGGATGTGATCAGTCAGCTCGACGCCAATGGCGACGGCAGCCTGAGCGCCAGCGAGTTCGATGCCGCCCGCCCACAAGGCCGGGATGGCCCTCCTCAAGCCGGTGGCATGCCGCCCCCGCCACCCCCGACCGACAGCCTGAACAGCAGCAGCACGGCGGGCACCAGCAGCTCGGAAGATCCACTGCAAGCCCTGTTCGACACCATCGACAGCGATCAGAGCGGCGACATCAGCAGCAGCGAGGCCCAGACTTTCCTGAGCCAGTTGGCCAGCCAAGTCGACAGCACGACAGCGACGAGCTCCAGCGCCGGCAGCGGCTCCAACGGCACAGGCAGCGACAACGATGCCAGCAGCAACGCCTCGACCCAGGATTTGGTGCAACTGGTGCAGGCCGCCCGGCGCGAATACCAGGCCCACATGCACGGCTGGAACGAAATCGGCAGTCAGCTCAGCGCATCGGCCTGAACCTGACGCGCCAGCAGTCGCGCCACCACGGCCGGGTACAGCTGATGCTCTTGGCTCAGGACCCGGGCGGCCAGCTGCTCAGGCTGGTCCGAGGGCAGCACCGGCACCACGGCCTGGCCCAGAATTTCGCCGTGATCGAGTTCGGCCGTCACGCGGTGCACCGTGGCACCCGCAAAGCAACAGCCTGCCTCGATGGCGCGCTGATGCGTGTTCAACCCCGTGAAGGCCGGCAGCAAAGAGGGGTGGATGTTGATCAGGCGGCCTGCATAGTGAGCCACAAAACCGGGCGTGAGGATGCGCATGAACCCGGCCAGCAAGACCAGTGCTGGCTCATGCTGGTCGATCATTTGCGCCAGCTGCGCATCAAAGGCCTCGCGGCTCGCGAAGTCGCGGTGGCTCAGGACAGCGGTGGCCAGGCCCTGCGCCTGCGCCCACGCCAAACCGGCCGAATCGGCCTTGTTGCTGATCACGGCCACGACACGTGCGCCATGGCGTTGCGCCCAGTTCTCGCGCTGCGCGGCGCGGACCAGCGCCTTCATGTTCGAGCCGCCGCCGGAGATCAGGATCACGATGTTTTTCATGGATGGGACGGGCCCGCGGCATACCGGAGCCCTCTGGAAACAGCCCGCGATTATCCCAGAGCGAACCAGGCGACGGCCGTTCGACCCGCGCCCCGCCCGCTGCAGGCAAAATCCGGCTTGCCACCAGCAGGCCCGGCCCTGTCGCCCTGGCCGCTGCACCGATCTCTGTTTCAGGACCCCCACCATGCCTCTTCGCCCCCTCAGCCCCACCGAAGCCCGCGTCCTGGGCACCTTGATGGAAAAGGCGCGCACCGTGCCCGACAGCTACCCTCTGACCCTCAATGCCGTGGTCTCGGGCTGCAACCAGAAGACCAGCCGAGAACCCCTGATGCAGCTCAGCGATGCCGAAGCCCAGGAGGCGCTTGATGAACTCAAGCACCTGTCGCTGGTGTTCGAAACCAGTGGCGGACGGGCCTCGCGCTACGAACACAACTTCAAGCGCGTGCTTGAAGTGCCGGATCAATCCGCCGTGCTGCTCGGCCTGCTGATGCTGCGCGGCCCCCAGACCGCAGGCGAGCTGCGCATCAACAGCGAGCGCTGGCACCGGTTTGCCGACATTTCCTCGGTCGAAGGCTTTCTGGAGGAACTGCAGGAGCGCTCCAGCGAAAAAGGTGGGCCGCTGGTGCTCAAGTTGCCCCGTGCACCGGGCTCGCGCGAAGCCCGCTGGGCCAACCTGCTGTGCGGACCGGTGGATGAGTCCCTGCTGAGCACCCCGGCCGCAGGCACGGCGCCGGCCGCCAGCCCGGCGCTGCAGGCCCGGGTCGAGGTGCTGGAGGCCGAGGTGGCCACGCTGCGCGCCACCCTGGAAAAACTGTGCGAACAACTGGGCTTGTCACACCCCGGACAGGGCTGATCGAACGACCGTGCTAAAAATCGCGGGTTGCCTTCCGACGCCTCGGTCGGACGACAAAAAGCTTCATTCGGAGACAACCCCATGGATTTGGCATTCACCCCTGAAGAACAGAAGTTCCGCGAAGAGATTCGTGCCTGGGTCAAGGAAAACCTGCCCGCCGACCTGTCACACAAGGTGCACAACGCG
This sequence comes from Curvibacter sp. EU05-FHT14A10, assembly GCF_058791075.1. Lineage (NCBI taxonomy): Bacteria > Pseudomonadati > Pseudomonadota > Betaproteobacteria > Burkholderiales > Comamonadaceae > Curvibacter > Curvibacter sp. EU05-FHT14A10. The sequence goes on along the minus strand of NZ_JBYTDE010000007.1, from coordinate 144,306 downwards.
CTGCGCCTGACCCGTGACGACATGCAACGTTGGGCCAAGATTCTTGGCAAGAAGGGCTGGCTGGGCCATGCCTGGCCCAAGGAATTCGGCGGCCCCGGCTGGAATGCCGTGCAAAAGCACCTTTTCGAAGAAGAATGCGCCCTGGCCGGCGCCCCCCGCGTCGTGCCCTTCGGCCCGGTGATGGTGGCCCCCGTGATCATGGCCTTTGGCAACGCCGAACAGCAACAGCGCTTCCTGCCCGGCATTGCGAGCGGCGAAGTGTGGTGGAGCCAGGGCTACAGCGAACCGGGCTCGGGCTCGGACCTGGCCTCGGTCAAGACCCGCGCCGAGCGCCGTGGCGACAAGTTCATCGTCAACGGCCAGAAGACCTGGACCACGCTGGGTCAGTATGGCGAATGGATCTTCTGCCTGGTGCGCACCAGCAACGAAGGCAAGCCGCAGACCGGCATCAGCTTCCTGCTGATCGACATGAAGTCGCCCGGTGTGACCGTGCGCCCCATCAAGCTGCTCGATGGCGACCATGAGGTCAACGAGGTCTGGTTCGACAACGTCGAAGTGCCGGCCGAGAACCTGATCGGCGAAGAGAACAAGGGCTGGACCTACGCCAAGCACCTGCTGAGCCACGAACGCACCAACATCGCCGACGTGAACCGTGCCAAGCGCGAACTCGAACGCCTCAAGCGCATCGCCAAGGCCGAAGGCGTGTACGACGACCTGCGCTTCCGTGACGAGATCGCCAAGCTGGAGGTCGATGTGGTGGCCCTCGAAATGCTGGTGCTGCGCGTGCTGTCGGCCGAGAAATCGGGCAAGAACTCGCTCGACATCGCCGGTCTGTTGAAGATCCGCGGCAGCGAGATCCAGCAACGCTACTCCGAACTCATGATGCTGGCCGCCGGCCCCTACAGCCTGCCCTACATCCACGAGGCCATGGACGCCGGCTGGCAGGGCGAGCACGTGGGCGCCGCCTACTGCGCGCCCCTGGCATCCACCTACTTCAACATGCGCAAGACCACCATCTACGGCGGCTCGAACGAAGTGCAACGCAACATCGTCGCGCAGACGGTGCTGGGCTGAGAGGAGACACACATGGATTTCGATTTCACCGACGACCAGGAACAACTCCGCGACGCCGTGCGCAAATGGGTTGACAAGGGCTACGACTTCGAGCGCCGCCGCGGCATTGCCAACAGCGGTGGATTCTCGCGCGAGGCCTACGGCGAACTGGCCGAACTGGGCCTGACCGGCCTGTACATCCCCGAGGCCGATGGCGGCCTGGGCATGGGCCCGGTCGAGGGCATGGTGGTGCTCGAGGAACTGGGCCGCGGCATCGTGATCGAGCCCTTCGCCCACGCCCTGATCTCGGGCGCGGTGCTGGCCCACTACGCCGGCGCCGAACTCAAGGCGGCCTGGCTGCCCCGCATTGGCTCGGGCGAAGCCCTGGTGGTGCTGGCCCATCAGGAGCGCAAGGCCCGTTACCGACTGGACGCGACCGAAGCCACCGCCGTGGCCGCCGGCGCAGGCCACACGGTCAGCGGCCACAAGAGCCTGGTGCCTGCAGGCGACCAGGCCGACGCCTTCCTGGTGCCGGCCCAGCTCAACGGCCAAACCGCGCTGTTCCTGGTCGAGCGCCAGGCTGCCGGCGTCAGTGCCCGGGGCTACAGCACCCAGGACGGTGGTCGTGCGGCTGAGCTGAGCCTCAGCAATGCCCCGGCCACCCTGGTCACCGCCGACGGCCAGACCGCCCTGGAGCATGCCGTGGACATCGGCATCGCCGCCGCCTGTGCCGAAGCCGTGGGCGTGATGGACAAGACCCTGGCCGTGACGGTCGAGTACATGAACACGCGCAAGCAGTTCAATGTGGTGATCTCCAGCTTCCAGGCCCTGCGCCACCGCGTGGCCGACATCAAGATGCAGCTGGAGCTGGCGCGCTCGATGAGCTATTACGCCGCACTCAAGCTCAATGCCCCGACCGCCGAACGCCGCGCCGCCATGGCACGGGCCAAGTACCAGTTGGGCCAGTCGATGCGCTTTGTGGGCCAGCAAGCCGTGCAGCTGCATGGCGGCATCGGCGTGACCGACGAGTACATCGTGAGCCACTACTTCAAGAAGCTCACCCAACTCGAGATGACTTTCGGCGACAGCCTGCACCAATTGGGTGAGGTGTCCAGCCGCATGCAGGACACGGCCGGCGTTTTTGCCTGAGCCCGCCCGGTTCTTGCCACAGCGCCGTCAAATCACGGCATCAACATGGCCCGTTGCCCCTCGCAGCGGGCCATTTTTAATTTCAGGAACCTTGTCATGCCCCGCACCACCCCGCATCAAGCCCCTCTGTCACGCCGCGGCTTCCTCGGACTGTCCGGCAGCGCGCTGGCTCTGGGCGCCCTGTCGGGCTGCGCCAGCCTGGCGCCCCCAGCGACACCTCGCCCGCCCATCGTCTTCGTGCACGGCAATGGCGACACGGCCGCCCTGTGGATCACCACGGCCTGGCGCTTCGAGACCGAAGGTTGGCCTGCCGACCGCCTGTTCGCCATCGATCTGCCCTACCCCCTGGCCCGTGACGACGATGCCAAGCCTCAACCCGGTCGCAGCTCCAGCGCCGAGCACATGGCCTTCCTGAAGGCCGAGGTCGAGCGGGTGCTGCAAGCCACCGGCAGCACCCAGGTGGTGCTGATCGGCAACTCGCGGGGCGGCAACGCCATCCGCAACTACATCCGCCATGGTGGGGGCCAGCGCACCGTCAGCCACGCCATCCTGGGGGGCACGCCCAACCACGGCGTGTGGGCGATTCCCGGCTTTCGCGAAGGCAACGAGTTCTCGGGCACAGGCCCCTTCCTGAGTGAGCTCAACCGCCCCCGCAACCCGGCCGGTGACGAGGTGGACGGCCCCACCCGCTGGCTCACCATCCGGTCCGACCACAACGACAAATTCGCCTCGCCCGACGGGGTCTGGATCGGCCGCCCCGGCCAGCCCACCTTCGTGACGGCCGCCGGCCCCGAACTCAAGGGGGCCGAGAACGTGATCATCCCAGGCGTGGACCACCGCGAAACCGCCTATTCGCGCCCCGCCTTCGAGGCCATGTGGCGCTTTCTCACCGGGGAGGCCCCGCGCCGCCAGGGCATTGCCATGCAAACCCGACCGGTGCTGCAGGGCAAGATCACCGGCCTGGGCCTGAACCCGCTCGACCCCGCCAGCGGCAGCTACACCAACAACCTGCCCCTGCCCGGGGCCAAGCTTGAAATCTACGCGGTGGGCGCTGAAACAGGGCTGCGCCAGGGCGCCCCGGTGCATCAAAAGACCGTGGGCAGCGACGGCCTGTGGGGCCCCTTCACCGCCGAAGCGGGGCAGGCCTACGAATTTGTGATCAGCGCACCGGGCTACGCCACCACCCACCTCTACCGCAGCCCCTTTGCCCGCTCCAGCGACTGGGTGCACCTGCGGGCTGAGCGGCTGGCTGAAACAGAAGCCCGACAGCCCGGCAGCGTGGTGGTATTCACCCGCCCACGCGGGTACTTTGACCCGCGCCGCGACAGCCTGAGCCTGGATGGACAAGCCAGCCTGCCCGGCGTGCCGTCCAGTGGCACGGCGGGCGCCTCATCGGCACGGCTGCACCTGCCCGCGCAGGCACAGCGGGCGGTCGTGGGTCAGTTCAATGGAGAAACCGTGGCCGGGCGCAACTGGCCCGCAGAAGCGGGGCACCTGACCGTGCTGGAGCTCACCTACTGAGGTCTCGAAAGCCACGTGCGCGGGCTTTTTGCCCAGCGCACGCTGGCTTCAGCACAAGCCAAGACACCGCTCAATGCGCACTCAGGCGAGAGGATTTGGGCACATGCGCCATCAGGAACTCCATCTGGTCCGACAGGATGCGCCGGTTGCGCAGGATGAAGTCTTCCCACAGGCTGGGCACATAGGGGGCGTAAAGCAGGGGCATGCGGGCCTGCTCAGGGGTGCGATGGCTCTTGCGGTGGTTGCAGGCCTTGCAGGCCGTGACCACATTCATCCAGGTGTCGACACCGTTCTGGGCGAAGGGCACGATGTGCTCGCGGGTCAGCTCGGCTTCATGGAAATGCTCGCCGCAGTAGGCGCACACATTGCGGTCACGTGCAAAGAGTTTGCTGTTGGTCAGGCCCGGGCGCAACTGAAAAGGGCTGATGTTGGGCACACCCTTGGTGCCGATGATGCTGTTGACCACGATCTGCGACTGCTCGCCCGTGATGGCATTGTGCCCGCCGCGGAACACCGCGATCTGGGCGCCGGACTCCCATCGGACTTCGCCGGCCGCGTAATGAATCACGGCCTGCTCCAGGGTGATCCAGGACTGGGGCAAGCCCTGGGCGGACAGCTTCAAGACCTTCAAGTGACACTCCTACAAGGGTTGAAAACCACTGACTTGGAACGCAGATCTCGGGAGCAGCCGCAGCGATTTGCATCGAAGCCGCGCCTGCTGCCGCACAATATAACCTGTTTTCATGACAATTTGGCTTCAGGCGCTTGACTGACGGGCACCCCTTGCTATCAAAAAGATAACATTCCAATGAAGATATTCCGCGGCTTCCAGCACCCGGGCATTGCCCCTGCCTGCGCGCTCACCATCGGCAACTTCGACGGCGTGCACCGCGGCCATCAGGCCATGCTGGCCTTGCTGCGCAACGAGGCCCAGCACCGCGGCGTGCCCAGTTGCGTGCTGACCTTCGAGCCCCACCCGCGCGACTACTTTGCAGCTGCCACCGGCCGGGCCGAGCTGGCACCGGCGCGCATCGGCACCCTGCGCGACAAGCTCGAAGAACTGGCCCGCTGCGGCATAGACCAGACCGTGGTGCTGCCCTTTGATGCCCGGCTGGCCAGCCAGCCCCCCGAGGGCTTCATCGACGATGTGCTGATCCGAGGGCTGGGCGTGCGCTACGTGCTGGTGGGCGACGACTTCCGTTTCGGTGCCAAGCGCGCCGGGGACTACGCCCTGCTGGACGCCAGCGGATCGGCGCGCGGCTTTGATGTGGCGCGCATGAACAGCTACGAGGTGCGCGGGCTGCGGGTGTCCAGCTCCGCCGTGCGCGAGGCCCTGGGCCGCGGCGACCTGGAGGCGGTGGGCCGCCTGCTGGGCCGCACCTATGCCATCAGCGGTCATGTGGTGCATGGCCGCAAACTGGGGCGTGAGCTGGGTTTCCGCACCCTGAACCTGCGCTTTTCGCACTGGAAACCCGCCGCCAGCGGCATCTTCGTGGTGCGCGTGCATGGGCTGGTCGAACGCCCTGTCGAGGGCGTTGCCAACCTGGGTGTGCGCCCGTCCCTGGACCCGAATGACGTCAATGGCGGACGCGTCCTGCTGGAGACCCATTGCTTCGATTGGCCTGCCTCGCTGGGTGCCGACGGGGGCTACGGTAAAATTGTCCGCGTGGAACTGCTGCACAAACTGCATGACGAGCTCAAGTACGACGGTCTGGACGCCCTGATGAAGGGCATCAACCAGGACTGCGATGACGCTCGCCGGTTTCTGGCGTCCATGCACGCAGAGACCCATCGCCAGACCACCCGCGACCGAATTTAACGCCGGCACACCGTGCTGCGCGCCCCTTGGAACAGGCTCAGGGCAAACGGCTGACTTCTCCCCGTACCGGGCCGCGCCCGGGTTTGAGCCTGTCAATGCCCCATCCAACACAAAGCCATGGCTGAACAAACCCCTGATTTCCGCAGCACCCTGAACCTGCCCGACACCCCCTTCCCGATGCGGGGCGACCTGCCCAAGCGCGAACCGGGCTGGGTGCAGGACTGGGAGGACAAAGGCATCTACAAAAAGCTGCGCGACGCCCGCTGCGGTGCCCCGAAGTTCATCCTGCACGACGGCCCACCCTATGCCAACGGCCAGATCCACATGGGTCACGCGGTCAACAAGATCCTCAAGGACATGATCGTCAAGGCGCGCCAGCTCAAGGGCATGGACGCCATGTACGTGCCGGGCTGGGACTGCCACGGCCTGCCGATCGAAAACGCGATCGAAAAGAAGTTCGGGCGCAACCTCAGCCGCGACGACATGCAGGCCAAGAGCCGCGCCTTCGCCAATGAACAGATCGGCATCCAGATGGCCGGTTTCAAGCGCCTGGGGGTGCTGGGCGAATGGGACAACCCCTACAAGACCATGAACTACGCCAACGAGGCCGGCGAGTTGCGTGTCTTGAAGCGTGTGATGGAGCGCGGCTTCGTCTACCGCGGCCTCAAGCCCGTGTACTGGTGCTTTGACTGCGGCAGCTCGCTGGCCGAGTTCGAGATCGAATACGCCGACAAGAAGAGCACCACCCTGGACGTGGCCTTCGAGTGCGCCGAGCCCGCCAAGCTGGCCGCGGCCTTCGGGCTGGCGGCCCTGGACCAGCCCGCCTTTGCCGTGATCTGGACCACCACCGCCTGGACCATCCCGGCCAACCAGGCACTGAACCTGAACCCCGAACTGGACTACGCCCTGGTCAAGACCGAGCGTGGCCTGCTGGTGCTGGCCGCCTCGCTGGTCGAGAAGTGCATGGAGCGCTACGCCCTGAACGGCGAGGTGCTGGCCACCACCCTGGGCAAGAACCTGGGCCTGATCAACTTCAAGCACCCGCTGTACGACGTCGACCCCGGCTACGCCCGCTTCAGCCCGGTGTACCTGGCGGACTACGCCACCGCCGACGACGGCACCGGTCTGGTGCACTCGTCGCCCGCCTATGGCGTGGATGACTTCAACAGCTGCGTCGCCCATGGCATGGCCTACGACGACATCCTGAACCCGGTTCAGGGCAACGGCACCTACGCGGCCGATTTCCCGCTGTTCGGCGGCCAGCACATCTGGAAGGCCGTGCCGGTGATCATCGAGGCCCTGCGCAACGCCGGCCGCCTGTTCGCCACCCACGACATCGTCCACAGCTACCCGCACTGCTGGCGCCACAAGACGCCGGTGATCTACCGCGCCGCCGCGCAGTGGTTTGTGCGCATGGACGAAGGCGAGGGCGTTTTCACCACCGACAAGGCCCCGCAGACCCTGCGCCAGATCGCCCTGGCCGCGGTCGAACAGACCAGCTTCTACCCCGAGAACGGCAAGGCCCGCCTGCACGACATGATTGCCGGCCGCCCCGACTGGTGCATCAGCCGCCAGCGCAGCTGGGGCGTGCCCCTGCCCTTCTTCCTGCACAAGGACAGCGGCGAGCTGCACCCCGACACCATGGCCATCATCGACCGCGCCATCGCGCTGATCGAGCAGGGTGGCATCGAGGCCTGGAGCCGCGTCACGGTCGAAGACATCCTGAGCGCCGAAGACGCGCCGCACTACACCAAGAGCAGCGACATCCTGGAGGTGTGGTTTGACTCGGGTTCGACCTTCTCGCATGTGCTGCGCGGCACCCACCCGGCCGCTCACCACGAAAGCGGCCCCGAGGCCGACCTGTACCTCGAAGGCCATGACCAGCACCGCGGCTGGTTCCACTCCTCGCTGCTGCTGGCTTCGGCCGTCGAAGGTCGCGCGCCCTACCGCGGGCTGCTGACCCACGGCTTCACGGTGGACAGCCAGGGCCGCAAGATGAGCAAGTCGCTGGGCAACGGCATCGAGCCCGATGAGGTCAGCAAGAAGCTGGGCGCCGAGATCATCCGACTGTGGGTGGCCGCCAGCGATTACTCGGGCGACATCGCCGGTGACGACAAGGTGCTGGCCCGCGTGGTCGACAGCTACCGCCGCATCCGCAACACCCTGCGTTTCCTGCTGGCCAACACCAGCGACTTCAACCCTGCCACCGACAGCGTGCCGGCCGACCAGTTGCTGGAGATCGACCGCTATGCCCTGGCCCGCGCGGCCCAGCTGCAGGACACCATCCTGGCGCACTACGAAAAGTACGAGTTCCACCCCGTGGTGGCCAAGCTGCAGGTCTACTGCTCGGAAGACCTCGGCGCCTTCTACCTCGACGTGCTGAAAGACCGCCTCTACACCACCGCGCCCAAGAGCCTGGCACGCCGCAGCGCCCAGACGGCGCTGTACCAGATCACCCAGGCCATGCTGCGCTGGATGGCACCGTTCCTCAGCTTCACGGCCGAAGAGGCCTGGAAGCTGGTGGGCCACTCCGAATCGATCTTCATCGACACCTACTGGAACTTCGGCGCCACCGAAGCCGCCCTGCTCGACAAATGGGACCGCATTCGTGCCGCCCGTGAAGTGGTCAACAAGGAAATCGAAGCCCTGCGCTCGGCCGGCCAGGTGGGCGCCTCGCTGCAGGCCAATGTGAACCTGGCCGTGCCGGCGGGCAGCGACTTGCTGGCCGCCCTGCAAAGCCTGGGCGATGACCTGAAGTTCGTCTTCATCACCTCGGCTGCCAGCCTGACCGAGGCCGCCGCCGACAGCGAACCCAGCGCCAGCGTCACGCCCTCCAGCGCCGCCAAGTGCGAACGCTGCTGGCACTACCGTGACGATGTGGGCAGCAACCCCGCCCACCCGACCCTGTGCGGCCGCTGTGACAGCAACCTGCATGGGGCTGGCGAAAGCCGGGCCTTCGCCTGATGGCTGCGCCACGCGGCAAGGGCGGCGGTGCCCCGAAGGCCCAGATGGTGAAGACAGGGGGCGGCCCCCTGGGGGCCCTGCTGCCCTGGCTGGCCTGGGCGCTGATCGTGCTGATCGTGGACCAGTTCACCAAGGTGCTGATCCTGGGCTACTACCACCTGCACGACAGCACCACCGTGCTGAGCTTCTTCAACATCGTGCGGGCCCACAACACCGGTGCAGCCTTCTCGTTCCTGGCCACCGCGGCGGGCTGGCAGCGCTGGCTGTTCACCGGCATCGGGCTGACCGCCGCTGGCTTCATCCTGTGGCAGCTGCGTCAGCACAGCGGCCAACGCCTGTTCTCGTTTGCCCTGTCCAGCATCCTGGGCGGCGCCATCGGCAACGTGGTGGACCGGCTGCTGCATGGCTATGTGGTCGACTTTCTGCAGTTCCACTGGGACTTTCTGGCCCCCATGTTCCCGGGTGGCTACTTCCCAGCCTTCAACATTGCCGACAGTGCCATCACCCTGGGCGCCATCTGCCTGGTGCTCGATGAGTTGCTGCGCGTGAAGCGCGGGCGCTGAACGCCCCAGCCCCGATCCGGCGACCGGATCGGGCTTTCTCGTTTTTTCCTCTTCCCGTCATCACCTCGTCACACGCTGACGGTTCAATGTAAACGTTTACATTGAATCTCCAGCCCCCATGAGCATCCAGGAAGTAGCTCGCCGGGCCGGGGTGTCGGTGGCCACGGTGTCGCGGGTGTTCAACCTGCCCGCCAAGGTGGCCCCCGAGACCCGGGCCCTCGTCGAGCAAGCCGCCCAAGACACGGGCTACCTGCCCAACGCCAGTGCCCGCACCCTGCGCACGCAGCGCAGCCGCACGCTGGGCGTGGTGCTGCCCACCCTGGTCAACCCGGTGTTTGCCGAATGCCTGCAGGGCATTGCCAGCGCCGCCAGCGCGGCAGGGCATGCCATCGTGCCGCTGACCACCGACTACCGCCTGGCCCACGAAGAGCAGGCCGTGGCCAGCCTGCTGGCGGGCAATGTGGACGGCATGATCCTGGTGGTCAGCGACCCGGCCGAGTCGTCCGCGCTGCGGCGCTTGCAGACCCTGGGCCACCCCTATGTGCTCTGCTACAACCGCCACCCGGCCCACCCCTGTGTGTCGGTGGACGGTGAACAGGCGGTGGCGGCCCTGGTGGGCCGGCTGGTGCAGCAAGGACATCGGCACATCACCATGGTCAGCGGCCAGCGCACCGCCTCCGACCGCGCCCAGCAACGCTGCCGTGGTTACGCTGCCGGCATGCGCGCCGCCGGCCTGAACCCGGCCCCGGTGCTGGAGGTGCCCTTTCTGGAGCCCAGCCAGCACACCCTGATCGAACACCTGCGCGGGCCGCACCGGCCCACCGCCCTGATCGGCTCCAACGACCTGCTGGCCCTGCGCTGCCTGCGCGCCGCCCGCCTGGCCGGGCTGTCGGTGCCCGGCCAGCTCAGTGTGGTGGGCTTTGACGGCATCGCCCTGGGCGAAGACCTGAGCCTGCGCCTGAGCACCATCACCCAACCCAATGCCGAGCTGGGGCGCCAAAGCGTCGAATGGCTGCTGCAGGCCCTGCAGGAAGGCCTGCCACCGCCGCCCAGCGGCAGCCGCAGCCTGGCCCATGGCTTCCGGGTGGGCGAGACCTGCGCCTCGCCCGACCAACCCCTGGCCTCTTGACACCTTCTCTTTACCTCTCTCTTTTCACAACCTTGGAGTGAACCGATGCGACAACTCATCACCCCCTTGCTGCGTGCCAGCGTCCTGGCCGCCGGCCTGGCCGCCAGCACCCTGGCCCTGGCCCAGAACGCCATCTGCTACAACTGCCCGACCGAATGGGCCGACTGGGGCAGCCAGATCAAGGCCATCAAGGCCAAGACCGGCGTCACCGTGCCGCCCGACAACAAGAACTCGGGCCAGTCGCTGGCCCAGTTGGTGGCCGAAAAAGCCAGCCCGGTGGCCGATGTGACCTACCTCGGCGTCACCTTTGCCATCCAGGCCCAGAAAGAAGGCGTGGTGGCCAGCTACAAGCCGGCGACCTGGGCCGACATCCCCGAGGGCCTGAAAGACCCGCAAGGCCACTGGTTCACCATCCACTCGGGCACGCTGGGCTTCATGGTCAATGTGGATGCGCTCAAGGGCAAGCCGGTGCCCAGGTCGTGGGCCGACCTGCTCAAGCCCGACTACAAGGGCCTGATCGGCTACCTCGATCCGGCCTCGGCCTTTGTGGGCTACGTGGGTGCCGTGGCCATCAACCAGGCCCGCGGCGGCTCGCTGGACAACTTCGGACCGGCCATCGATTACTTCAAGGCCCTGCAGAAAAACGAGCCCATCGTGCCCAAGCAGACCTCGTACGCCCGCGTGCTGTCGGGTGAGATCGCGATCCTGCTTGACTACGACTTCAATGCCTACCGCGCCAAGTACAAGGACCAGGCCAATGTGCAGTTCGTGATCCCAGCCGAAGGCACGCTGGTGGTGCCCTATGTGATGAGCCTGGTGGCCAACGCCCCGCACGCCGACAACGGCCGCAAGGTGCTCGACTTCGTGCTGTCGGACGAAGGCCAGGCCCTGTGGGCCAACGCCTACCTGCGCCCGGTGCGGGCCAGTGCCATGAGCAAAGAGGTGCAGGCCCGCTTCCTGCCCGCCAGCGAGTACGCCCGCGCCCGGACGATCGACTACGCCAAGATGGCGGCCGTGCAGAAGGCCTTCTCCGAGCGCTACCTCAAAGAAGCCCAGTAAGCCCTCCACCACGGCCTCACCATGCCCACACTGTCCCCCCAGGCCCTGAGGCTGGCCTGCGCCGCACCGGCGCTGGCCTTCTTTGCCGCCTTCTGGTTGCTGCCCGTGCTGCAACTCGTGGCCCTGCCCGCCCAGAAGGGCTGGGCCACCTACTTCGCCGTGCTGACCGAGGCCCGCTACCTGAAGAGCCTGCTGCAGACCCTGGGCCTGTCACTGGTGGTGACCGCAGCCACCCTGGCGCTGGGCGCTGGTGTGGGCGTGACCCTGGTGCGGCGGCGCTTTGCGGGGCGGGGGCTGCTGCTGTCGCTGCTGACGCTGCCGCTGTCGTTTCCGGGCGTGATCATCGGCTTCTTCATGATCCTGCTGGGCGGGCGCCAGGGCCTGGTGGCCGACCTGACCGAAGCCCTGGGTGCGGGCCGCGTGACCCTGGCCTACGGGCTGGGTGGCTTGTTCCTGGCCTACCTGTACTTTTCGCTGCCGCGGGCCATCGGCAGCTACACCGCCGCCGCAGGCGCCATGGACCCGGCCCTGGAAGAGGCCGCCCGCTCGCTCGGCGCAGGCCCCTGGCGCGTGGTGTGCGATGTCTGGTGGCCCGAGCTGGCCCCCACCACCGTGGCCTGTGGCGCCATGGTCTTTGCCACCGCCATGGGGGCCTTCGGCACCGCCTTCACGCTGGCCAGCCAGTACGAGGTGCTGCCCATCACGATCTACAACGAGTTCACCAACTACGCCAACTTCGCGCTGGCAGCCAGCCTCTCGCTGAGCCTGGGCGCGATGACCTGGGGCGTGCTGTGGCTGGCCCGAAAACTGGGCCCCGACGCCCGCAACGCCCACAAAGCGCCCCTTGCCGGAGCCTGATGCCATGCGCCACGCGCGATCCACCTCCCCCCTGCTGCTGGCACTGACGGCCCTGGTCGCCCTGTTCATGCTGGCCCCGATGGCCCTGTCAGTGCTGGCCGGCCTGCTCAACAACTACCCCCGGGGCCTGAAAAGCGGCCTCACCACCCGTTGGCTGGGCGAGGTCTGGGACACCTATGGCAGCACGGTGCTGGCCTCGCTGGGCCTGGCGGGCACCTGTGTGCTGGCCTGCCTGCTGCTGGGTGTGCCCTGTGCCTACGCGCTGGCGCGCAGCCGCTCGCGCTGGGCCCGCTTGTTGGAAGAGCTGCTGACCCTCCCGGTGGCCGTGCCCGGCCTGGCCAGTGCACTGGCACTGATCCTCACCTATGGCGCCTGGCAGGGCCTGCGCCAAAGCTACGGCTTTGTGCTGATCGGCCACATCGTCTTCACCCTGCCCTTCATGGTGCGCACCGTGGCCGCGGCCTTTCAGCGTGACGAGCTGCGCTCGCTCGAAGAAGCGGCCCGCTCGCTGGGCGCGCGCTTCGACCAACGCTTTCTGGGCGTGCTGGTGCCCGCCGTGCTGCCGGCCATCGTGTCGGGCTGCCTGATGGTCTTCACGCTCTCGGTGGGTGAATTCAACCTGACCTGGATGCTGCACACCCCTTTGACCCGAACCCTGCCCGTGGGCCTGGCCGACAGCTACGCCTCGATGCGCCTGGAGGTGGGCTCGGCCTACACCCTGGTCTTCCTGCTGGTGATCCTGCCGGTGCTGTGGGGCCTGCAGGGCCTGGGTCGCCTGATGGAGAAACACCTTGGAACTTGAACGCACGCGCGTGGACATCGTCCAATGCGCCAAAACCTACCCCGACGGCACCCGTGGCCTGCACCCCACCACCCTGACCATCGAACCCGGCGAAGTGCTGGCGCTGCTGGGCCCCTCAGGTTGCGGCAAGACCACGCTGCTGCGCCTGATCGCCGGGCTGGAATTGCCCGATGAGGGCAGTCGCCTGCTGTTTGGCGACACCGACGTCACCCGGCTGCCGATCGAACGGCGCGGCATCGGCATGGTGTTTCAGCATTACGCGCTGTTTCCGCACATGACGGTGGCGGCCAACATCGGCTACGGCCTGCGCCTGCGCGGCACCCCGGTGGCCGAGCAGCGGCGCGTGGTGGGCGAACTGGTCGATCTGGTGCGCCTGAACGGGCTGGAGCACCGGCGCCCGGCCGAACTCTCGGGCGGCCAGCGCCAGCGCGTGGCCCTGGCCCGCGCCGTGGCCGTGCGCCCGCGCGTGCTGCTGCTGGACGAACCGCTGACCGCCCTGGACGCCAAGCTCAAGGAGCAGTTGCGCGACGAGCTGGCCGAACTGCTGCGTCGCCTGCACATCACCGCGGTGCACGTCACCCATGACCAGCAGGAGGCCCTGGCCATCGCCGACCGCCTGGCCGTGATGCAGGCCGGGCGCATCGTGCAGGTGGGCGACGGTGAAACCCTTTACCGCCGCCCGGAGCACCCCTTTGTGGCCACTTTTCTGGGCCGCGTGAACCGGCTGCAGCGCGACGAAGACGCGCGCCGCCGCCACGTGCTGAAGCTGGGCCGGATCGAACTGCCCTGCCCCCCCGTCTGGGGTGATCAGCCCCAGTTGCTGCTGCGCCCCGAAGACATCGAGCTGTGCGAGGCCCGCCCCGACGTGGCCGAGGCCCAGGTGATGCAACGGCGCTTTCTGGGTGAGCGCGTGCAGCTCAGCCTCAGCCTGCCGCACCAGCCGCTGATCTCGGTCGACGTGGACCGCGATCACCCGGCCCGCGCCGGTGATACCGTCGGGGTTCGTGTCGCCCCCCAGAGCCTGATGCCGGCCGAAGCCGTCAGCGCCTGAACGGTCTGCCCCTCCCCCACCCGACCGATGCCTTGCCCCCCATGAACACCTTGTTGGCCCAACTGTCCGATCTGCACATCCGCGAGCCCGGCCGCCTGGCTTATGGCCGCCTCGACACCGCCCCCTACCTGGCCCAGGCCGTCCAGACCCTGCTGCGCCTGCCGCAAGTGCCCCAGGCCGTGGTGATCACCGGCGACCTGACCGACTTTGGCCGGGCGGCCGAATACGAGCACCTGGCCAAGCTGCTGGCCCCCTTGCCCATGCCGGTGTACCTGTTGCCCGGCAACCACGACGACCGAGACCAGCTGCGCGCCAGCTTTCCTGAGCACGCCTACCTGGGCACCGAGGGCTTTGTTCAGTACAGCGTGCCGGTGGGCCCGCTGCAACTCATCGCCCTCGACACCGTGGTGCCCGGCGCCAGCCATGGCGCGCTGTGCCCGCAACGGCTGGCCTGGCTGGCCGAGGAGCTGGAGCGGCAGCGCGAGCGGCCCGTGATCCTCGCCCTGCACCACCCGCCGTTCCAGACCCTGATCGGTCACATGGACCGGATCGGCCTGCTGCAGGGTGCCGCCGAGCTGGAGGCCCTGGTGGCGCGCCACCCCCAGGTGCAGCGGGTCATCTGCGGCCACCTGCACCGCAGCATCCAGGTGCGTTTTGGCGGCACGCTCGCGCAGACCGTGCCGTCACCGGCCCACCAGGTTTGCCTGGACCTGGCGCCCGACGCAGCCTCGGCCTGGACACTCGAGCCCCCGGGCTTCGGCCTGCACGCCTGGAGCGAGGCCGGCGTGCTGATCAGCCACACCGTGGCCAGCGGCAACTACCCGGGCCCCTACCCGTTTCACGACGGCGGGCAACTGATTGACTGATCGACGGATCAGAAATTGAGCTTCAAGCCCGGGCTGGGCCAACGGCCGCGGTACACCTTGCCCGTGCCCGAGGCGGTGATCCAGACATCGCGCAAGTCGGGCCCGCCAAAGCACAGGTTGGTGCAGATCAGATCGGGCACCGCGGCATGCTCGGTCAGGCCCGTGGCCGGGTCGAACACCGTGATGCCGCCGTTGAGGATGGTGGCCACGCACACCTTGCCGTCGCCCTGCACGGCCAGGCTGTCCAGAAACTGGCAACCCGGCAGGTTGGCCACCACCCGCGCCGGCTGGAACGGCGACACCGTCTGCACCACGCCGGGCGACAGCACATCGAAGGCCCAAAGCCGGCCCAGGTAGGTGTCGGCCACATAGACCACTTTTTCGTCGGGCGACAGGCCCACGCCGTTGGGGGCCAGCAGCGGCGGGCCGGCACGCACGATGCGCGAGCCATCGGGCAGGGCGTAATACAGACCGCCGAACTGGCGTGAGTGCTCGTTGCCGCAGCCATGGTCGGTGAACCAGAAGCCCCCCTGGCGGTCGAAGACCAGGTCGTTGGGGCCGATCAGGCGCTGGCCCTCGCAATGGGTGTACAGGGTGCGCACCTCGCCGGTGGCCAGGTCGACCCGCTGGATGCTGCCGCCCTGGTGCTCGGGCGGCGTGGCGCCCGGGATGTTCAGCCCATCGACCGCGTGAAAACGGAACGAGCCCCCGTTGTTCGTCACATAGGCCGCCCCATCGGGGCCGATGGCCACGCCGTTCGGGCCCCCCCCCAGCTCGGCCACCACCTGCACCTCACCCTGCGGCGTGATGCGGCTCAGCGTGCCGCGCTGGATCTCGGTGAGCAAAAGATGCCCGTCGGGCAGCAGCACAGGCCCCTCGGGAAATTGAAGGCCTGAGGCAAGGCATGTGAGTTCGAGTTCGATCGCCATGGGTGTTGTCTCCCTGCAAATGATGTCGCGCTGCGAACAGCCGCAGCGCCACCGTTGTAAGGAGAGGCCCACCAGGTGTCAGTCCGTCAGGCGACACGGGGAGCCCGAAGACACCCGGACGGCTTCAGTGCTCGTCGTTGGCGATTTGGGCCCGGCTGGCGTAGCGCTGGGCCAGCACCGCACACACCATCAACTGCATCTGGTGGAACAGCATCAGGGGCAACACGATGGCCCCGACGGTGCCCGAAGCGAACAGCACCTTGGCCATGGGCACGCCGCTGGCCAGGCTTTTCTTGGAGCCACAGAACACGATGGTGATCTCGTCCTCCTTCGAGAAGCCGAGCTTGCGGGCCAGCAAGGTCGTGCTGGCCAGGGCCAGGGCCAGGATCACGGCACACACCACCAGCAAGCCCAGCAGCGAGGTGAGCGGCATGTCCTTCCACAGGCCCTGGATCACGGCGGCGCTGAAAGCCGTGTAGACCACCAGCAGGATGGAGCCCTGGTCCACGTACTTGAGCATGGCGGCACGCTTCTTGACGAAGTCGCCGATCCATGGGCGCAGCAGGTGGCCCGCCAAAAAAGGCACCAGCAACTGCAGCATGATGTGGCCGATGGCGGCCAGCGGATCCCCCCCGGCCGCATGGCGCTGCAGCAACAGGCCCACCAGCAGCGGGGTGATGAAGATGCCCATCAGGGTGGAGGCCGAGGCACTGCAGATCGCAGCCGGCATGTTGCCGCGGGCCACTGCCGTGAAAGCAATGGCCGACTGCACCGTGGCCGGCAGGGCACACAGGAACAGCACGCCCAGGTACAGATCGGGCGTCACCAGCGGCTGCAGCACGGGCCGCAGCGCCCAACCCAGCAGCGGAAACAGCACAAAGGTGCTGGCCACCACCACCAGGTGAAGGCGCCAGTGGCTGATGCCGGCCAGCACCGCGTCACGCGAGAGTTTGGCGCCGTGCAGAAAGAACAGCAGACTGACCGCGGCCACGGTGAGCCACTCGAAGCCCTGGGCCACCTGGCCCGAGGCCGGCAGCACGCTGGCCAGCACCACGGTGCCCAGGATGGCGAAGGTGTAGTTGTCGGGAAGGAATCGGGAACGCGCCATGCGGCCTCCAAAGGGGGTGGGCCCCGCGCCATGCCGAGCCCAGGTGGGCGATTAGGCCTGAGCCCGATTCAAAAGTGAAATGCATTTCACTGATGGATTTATCATGTGCACTCATGAATGTCACCCTGCGTCAACTGGAGGTGTTCCGCTCCGTGGCCCTCACCCGCAACTTCAGCCGCAGCGGCCAGTTGATCGGCCTGACCCAGCCCGCCGTCAGCCGCTGCATCACCGAACTGGAAGCCCAACTGGGCCTGAAACTGCTGAACCGCACCACGCGCGAGGTCGAGCTGACCGAGGCCGGCCGCAAGCTGGCGGCCCGCCTGGAGCGCGTGCTGGAGGAGCTGGACAACACCTTGCTGGACGTGCAGGGCATGGCCACTGAACGCCGGGGGCGGGTGCGCGTGGCCAGCAGCCCCACCCTGTCGGCCAACCTGATGCCCGAATGCATCGCGCTGTGCCGGCGCCAATGGCCCGGCCTGCAACTGACCTTGCTGGACCGCATCCAGCACGATGTGCTGGACAGCGTGCGCTCGGGCGAGGTCGATTTCGGGGTGGTGATCGACCCCGGTGAACGCGAGGACCTGCACTGCGAGCCCATCCTGTCCGAGCCCTTCTGCCTGGTCTGCCCGCCCGGCCACGCCCTGGCCCGGCAGGCCCAGGTGCACTGGCGCGACCTGGCCGGCGAATCGCTGGTGTTGCTGGACCACGCCTCCGGCAGCCGACGCCTGATCGACCGGGCCCTGGAAGCCCAGGGGGTGGTGGCCGAAAACGCCCAGGACGTGGGCCACCCCACCACCATCTTCCGCATGGTCGAGGCCGGCCTGGGCCTGTCGGTGGTCCCCCACCTGGCCCTGCCCCCCGAAGGCCTGAATGGCCTGGCCGTTCGCCCCCTGCTGCCCCGGGTGGACCGCGACATCATGCTGGTGCACCGCCGCAACCGCGCCCTGTCGCCCCTGGCCCAGGCCGCGTGGGAGCTGATCCGAGACGTGGCCCGGCAGCGCCAAGCCGTGCCGGCGGTCTGAGGGCCCCACCCAGCCGAAGCCACGCCATCAGCCAGCGCCCCACACCCAGGCAACCGGTTCCTCAAAGGATGCAGGCCCTCCAGACCTTCAGGGAGGCGCACTCAGCGCAATCGACCGGCGCTCATGGGTCCATAGCGTTGACGATGAAATAGGGCACCAGGGACACCACGAGCCATAGCCACTGACGACTGTAGGCGGCCCAGCCCCAACAGGCCCAGGCAAAGAGGATCGCGGCGGCGCGAGCAAGTTTCAAGAGGTGCCTACTTCAAAACAATGGGCAAAGACGACAGGCCCCATCGAACATAGACCAGATACGGAATGATACGAGCGGTGCCAGCGGGCGTCTCCAAGAGGACCGGCGTTCGCGCCGAGGCCCTGACAAAGAGGTTCAGGGGCCGTCCAACATTTGCCAGGTAAGCCCCTGGACCAAAGAGTCCCCATCGAGTCGAATGGATCACGCCCGTGCGGGCGATGCCTGCAGCCCCATCCGCCGTGGAGAAGTGCACCAGCGAACGAGGGACCCCTAAAAAGTTGAAGCCTGCAGTCCCAAGGATCAACGCAGTTTGAGGAGCGACATCGGGCGTCCAAAGCGCAGCGAAGACACCAGGGACATGGGCGAGCGGTGCGAATGGGCTTTTCGAACGGATCGCGATGTCTGCCCAGTATTGGGTTGCATCTTCGCCTGCAGCAGTGCTTGCTCGATAGAGGGTCTCCAGCCTCTTGATCAATCCCCGTACCGCATCATGATCAGATACCTTGAGTGGACCTGTGAACTCGCGTGGGGAACAACTCAGTGTCTTGTCAGACATTGCAGCCTCCTTTCGACAGCACATCGTAGGAACGCTTGGGTCCAAGACAAGGTAGCAAACGCAACAAGGGTTTCGGCTGGTACAAACATGCGTCTCGGCCGACGACCGAACAGGCCGTCCTTCTTACCTCAATTCACGCCATGCCCCCACCCCGCCCCCTCTACCCCGCCATCGAACCCTACGAAACCGGCCTGCTCGACGTGGGCGACGGCCACCGCGTCTACTACGAGCGCGTGGGCACCCCGGGCGCCAAGCCGGCGGTGTTTCTGCATGGCGGCCCGGGCGGGGGCATCTCGCCCGAGCACCGGCGACTGTTCGACCCGGCGCGTTACGACCTGCTGCTGTTTGACCAGCGCGGCTGCGGCCGCTCCACGCCGCATGCGGGCCTGGAGGCCAACACCACCTGGCACCTGGTGGACGACATCGAGGCCCTGCGGCAGTTGCGGCCCGGCACCGAGCGCTGGCTGGTGTTCGGGGGCTCGTGGGGCTCGACCCTGGCGCTGGCCTATGCGCAGAAGCACCCGCAGCGCGTGAGCGAGTTGGTGCTGCGCGGGGTCTACACCGTGACCCGGGCCGAGCTGGACTGGTACTACCAGTACGGGGTGTCGGAGATGTTTCCCGAGAAATGGGCGCGCTTCCAGGCCCCGATACCGGAGGCCGAACGCGGCCACATGATGGCGGCCTACCACCGCCTGCTGACCGGCCCGGACCCGGCCCGCCAGCAGGAAGCGGCCCTGGCCTGGAGCCTTTGGGAGGGCGAGACCATCACCCTGCTGCCCAGCCCAACCAACCACGACCAGCATGCCGATGCCCACTTTGCCCTGGCCTTCGCCCGGCTGGAGAACCACTATTTCATGCACGGCGCCTGGCTCGAAGATGGCCAACTGCTGCGCGAGGCCCATCGCCTGGCGGGCATCCCGGGGGTGATCGTGCATGGCCGCTATGACATGCCTTGCCCGGCACGTTACGCGCACGCCCTGCACCAGGCCTGGCCCGGCTCGGAGTTCCACCTGATCGAGGGGGCCGGCCATGCCTGGACCGAACCCGGCATCCAGGATCAGTTGCTGGCTGCCACCGATCGCTTCGCCCAGCGCTGAATTCGGCTACAGCCCCAGGCTGGCCGCAATGATCAAGCTGGCTTCCAGGGTGAATTCGCCGGCCGCCACCCGCTGGACCAGTTCATCGCGGGTGAGCAGGGCGAACTGGGCCACCTCGCCATCCTGGTTCTCGGGCGGACGCCCGTCCGGCACCTGGCCGACAAACCAGTCGATGCGCTCGACCATGTAGCCGCAGCCGCCCCCCTCGGCGCTGGGGCGCGCAAATTCGACATGCCCCCCATGGCTCAGGGCGGCCATCTGCTCGACATGCAGGCCGGCTTCCTCCCAGGTTTCGCGGGCCAGGGCCTCGTGCAGGGTGTCGGCAGCCGAGACCATGCCGCCCATCAAGGTGTCCCACATCCCGGGGTCGTTGGGTTTGTCGTGGGCGCGCTGCTGCACCCAGTGGCGCCCGTCGGGGGCCAGCCCCACCAGGTGCACGGCCTGCGTGGCCAGGCCGAGCACGCGCACCGCACCACGCTCGATGGTGCCCAGGCGCTGCCCCTGGGCCCCAACCACCGCCAATTGTTCGTTGCGCCAGGGGCCACAGCGACCAGCCGCCCGCAGGGCCAGGGCCAACGTTTGCAGGGCAGCACTCAGGCCAGCCTCGGAGGCCTCGGCCTGCAGGTGCCAGCTCGGGCCACGCTCATCCAGTTGGCGCGACAAGCCCAGGCCGGCCGCGCCCGGCAGACTGGCCAGCACACCGTCTTCGACCGAGCCGAGGGTGTGCCCCGCCGCCACCAAAGGCAGACGAGGGCGACGTGGCGCCTGGCGGGCCTGTGCACGCAGGTCCAGCAGCCAGGGCGGACTCGAAGGCTTGCCGGGGTTCACAGCGTGAGGATGGTGCAGCCCGTGGTCTTGCGGGCTTCGAGGTCGCGGTGCGCCTGCTGCACGTCTTCAAGGCGGTAGCGCTGCTCGATGTGGATCTTCACCTGACCGCTGCGCACCACCTCGAACAAGTCATCGGCCATGGCCTGGTTGCTTTCGCGGGTGGCGATGTGGGTGAACAGGGTCTGGCGCGTGACATACAGCGAGCCCTTGGCGCCCAGCATGCCGGGGGCGAAGGGTGCGACCGGACCGGAGGCGTTGCCGAAGCTGGCCATCAGGCCGAAGGGACGCAGGCAGTCGAGGGATTTGTCCCAGGTGTCCTTGCCCACCGAGTCGTACACCACCTTGACGCCCTGGCCGCCGGTGATCTCCTTGACGCGGGCCGCAAAATCTTCGGTGCTGTAGTTGATCACGTGGGCCGCACCGTTGGCCTTGGCAAGCGCGCACTTGGCATCCGAGCCTGCGGTGCCGATCAGCTGCAGGCCCAGGGCCTTGGCCCATTGGCAGGCGATCAGGCCGACACCGCCGGCAGCAGCATGGAACAGCACGAAGTCGCCGGGCTGCAGGCCTTCCACCGGGCGGGTCTTCTTGAGCAGGTACTGGGCGGTGAGGCCCTTGAGCATCATGGCGGCGCCGGTCTCGAACGAGATGTCGTCGGGCAACTTGCACACGTTGCGGGCCGGCATCACGCGCACCTCTGAATAGCTGCCCGGCGGGTTGGCCGCGTAGGCGGCACGGTCGCCAGCGCGCAGGTGGGTCACGCCCTCGCCCACGGATTCGACCACGCCTGAGCCTTCCATGCCGAGCTGAAGCGGCATGGGGAAGGGGTACAGGCCAGTGCGCTGGTACACATCGATGTAGTTCAGGCCCACCGCATGGTGGCGGATGCGGATCTCGCCGGGGCCGGGCTGGCCCACGTCCACATTCACGATCTTGAGTTGTTCAGGACCACCAGGCTGGTCAATGCGTACGGCGCGGGTCATGGGATGTCTCCGGTTGCGGGGGGCGAAGGGAACGAAGTTGAGGACGGCCGCTGCATCCAGCAGCTGCGGTGCAGGCCAAACCGGGCGAAATGGTGCCACGAATCGGCGGGGTGTGCAGAGGTCTGGGCGCAAGGCCGGCGCCGGCCCTGTAAAGTGCGCCCCCATGCAACACCGACTCAGCCCCTCGACCATCGCCCTGCTCACCCTGCCCCCCCTGCTTTGGGCGGGCAATGCCGTGGTGGGCCGGCTGGTGCATGAGCTGGTGCCGCCCATGACGCTGAACCTGCTGCGCTGGGCCATCGCCTTCGTCCTGCTGCTGCCGCTGGCGGGCCGCACCCTGCGCCGCGACAGCCCCTTGTGGGCCCATTGGCGGCGCTACAGCGTGCTGGGCCTGTTGGGGGTGGGCTGCTACAACGCCCTGCAGTACCTGGCGCTGCAGACCTCCACCCCGATCAATGCCACGCTGGTGGGATCGAGCATGCCGGTGTGGATGCTGAGTGTGGGCGCGCTGTTCTTTGGCGTGCCGGTGGTGCGCCAGCAGTTGTTGGGCGCCCTGCTGTCCATCGTGGGGGTGGTGCTGGTGCTGAGCCGCGGCGAATGGGCCCAGCTGATGGCTTTCAAGCTGGTGGCGGGCGACCTGTTCATGCTGCTGGCCACGATCGCCTGGTCGTTTTACAGCTGGCTGCTGGTGCGCACCGCCGAGCCACCCGGCCTGCACCAGGACTGGTCGGGGTTTCTGATCGCCCAGATGGTGTTCGGCCTGGGCTGGTCGGGCCTGTTCGCGGGCGGTGAGTGGCTGCTGACCCCCGCCCACATCAGCTGGGGCTGGCCGCTGCTGGCCGCGCTGGCCTTCATCGCCGTGGGCCCTGCCCTGCTGGCCTACCGCTGCTGGGGCAGTGGGGTGCAACAGGCCGGCCCCGGGGTGGCGGGGTTTTTCATCAACCTCACGCCTTTGTTTGCCGCCCTGATGTCCACGCTGTTCCTGGGCGAACACCCGCACCTGTACCACGCAGTGGCGTTCGCCTTCATCGTGGGCGGCATCGTGGTGTCGGCCCGACGCTGAACGCCCAGAAAAAACGCCCTGCAACCGTGAGGCTGCAGGGCGCTGGGCAGGTTGTGGGGGCTGAAGGCCCCGAAGCCCTGCTGCGATCAATCCCTGATCAATGGCGGAAGTGGCGCACGCCGCTGAAGACCATGGCCACGCCACGCTCGTTGGCCGCATCGATCACTTCCTGGTCGCGCATCGAGCCACCGGGCTGGATGACGCAGGTGGCACCCGCGTCCACCACCACATCGAGGCCATCGCGGAACGGGAAGAAGGCATCGCTGGCCACGGCCGTGCCTTGCAGGCTCAGGTTCGCATGGCCGGCCTTGATGCTGGCGATGCGGGCCGAGTCGAGGCGGCTCATCTGGCCGGCGCCCACGCCCATGGTCATGCCACCCTTGCAGAAGACGATGGCGTTGCTTTTGACGAACTTGGCCACCTTCCAGGCGAACAGCAGGTCTTGCAGCTCTTCGGCGCTGGGTTGCTTGGTGGTGACGACCTTGAGGTCAGTCAGTTGCAGCTCGTGGTTGTCGGCGCTCTGGATCAGCAGGCCCGAGCCGATGCGCTTGACGTCCATCAGGTTCTGGCCCTTGTCCCAGGCAGTGGCACCACCGGCCGGCAGCGCGATCTTCAGGATGCGCACATTGACCTTGGTCTTGAAGACTTCCAGCGCTTCAGGCGTGAAGTCGGGCGCCATCAGCACCTCGACAAACTGCTTGCTGACCTGCTGGGCCGCTGCGGCATCGAGGGTGCGGTTGAAGGCAATGATGCCGCCAAAAGCCGAGGTGGGATCGGTCTGGAAGGCCTTGCTGTAGGCCTCGAGCGGACCGCTGCCCACGGCCACGCCGCAGGGGTTGGCGTGCTTGACGATCACGCAGGCCGGCACGTCAAAACTCTTGACGCACTCCCAGGCCGCATCCGCGTCGGCGATGTTGTTGTAGCTCAGCTCTTTGCCCTGCAGCTGCTCGGCGGTGACCAGCGAGCCCGGTGCGGGGTACAGGTCACGGTAGAAGGCGGCCTGCTGGTGAGGGTTCTCGCCGTAGCGCAGGTCTTGCAGCTTGATGAAACGGCCATTGCTCTGGGCCGGGAACAGTTGCTTGGAGGGGGTGTTGTTGCCTTCCTCGAAGTTCAAGGCCGACAGGTAGTCGCTGATGGCGCCGTCGTAGTTGCTGATGCGGTTGAAGGCAGCCACCGACAGGCCGAAGCGGGTCTTGTCGCTGAGCTTGTTGCCGTTGGCCTTGAGTTCGGCCACCACGCCGGCGTACTGCGAAGCGTCGGTCAACACGCCCACGTCCTTCCAGTTCTTGGCCGCACTGCGCACCATGGCGGGGCCACCGATGTCGATGTTTTCGATCGCGTCTTCCAGGGTGCAGCCCGGCTTGGCCACGGTGGCTTCGAACGGGTACAGGTTGACCACCAGCAGGTCGATGGTGTCGATGCCGTGTGCGGCCAGGGCGGCCATGTGCTCGGGCAGGTCGCGGCGGGCCAGCAGGCCACCGTGCACCTTGGGGTGCAGGGTCTTGACACGGCCGTCCAGCATTTCAGGGAAGGCCGTCACCTCGGCCACCTCGGTGACCGGCAAGCCTTGTTCGGCCAGCAGCTTGGCAGTGCCGCCGGTAGAGATCAGCTTGATGCCGAGGGCGTGCAGTTCCCGGGCCAATTCGACGATGCCGGTCTTGTCGGAAACAGAAAGAAGTGCGTTCATGCGAGGGTCTTCAGTTTTGGATAGGAAAAAGGGGGAGGCGGCTCTGGCCGGGGCGCTGGGCCGGGTTCTTTACTTGAGCAGTTCGTGCTCGATCAACTTCTTGCGCAGGGTGTTGCGGTTCAGGCCCAGCCACTCGGCCGCGCGCGACTGGTTGTGCTCGGCCTGGGCCATCACCACCTCCAGCAGCGGTTTCTCGACCAGGCGGATCAGCATCTCGTGCATGCCATGGGGCTCTTCGCCGTGCAGATCGCGAAAATACGCCAGCAGGTTGTCACGGACACAGTCTTCAATGTTCTTGTTGCTCATGCAGCGGTTTCCAGGGGTTCTTCGTCCTCGCCGGCCAGGGCGGCAGCCGGGCTGTCCGGCAAGCGCTCCATGCGGTCTCCCAGGGCGTCGAAATAATCAGCGACAGCCGCCGTTTGGGCGGCGCTGTCTTCCAGGCCATTGATGCGGGTGCGGAAGGCTTCGCCGTCAGGCAGGCCTTTCACGTACCAGCCGATGTGCTTGCGGGCCGAACGCACGCCGGTGAATTCACCGTACAGCGCGTAATGGTCTTGCAGGTGCTCCAGCAGCAGGCGACGCACCTCGGCCACCAAAGGTGGGGCCAGCAGGGTGCCTGTGCTCAGGTAGTGCCCGATCTCGCGGAAGATCCAGGGGCGGCCCTGGGCCGCCCGCCCGATCATCAAGGCGTCGGCACCGGTATAGGCCAGGACCTCGGCCGCCTTGTGCGGGCTGTCGATGTCACCGTTGGCCACCACAGGCACCTGCACCGCGGCCTTGACGGCGGCAATGGTGTCGTACTCGGCCTGGCCCTTGTAGCCCTGCTCACGGGTGCGGCCATGCACGGTCAACATCTGGATGCCTGCCGACTCGAAGGCCCGCGCCAGCACCACCGCATTCTTGTGCGTCTGGCACCAGCCGGTGCGCATCTTGAGGGTGACCGGCACACCGTGGGGCAGGCAGGCCTGCACCACGGCCTCGGCGATGGACAGGGCCAGGGCCTCGTCCTGCATCAGGGCCGAACCGGCCCATTTGTTGCACACCTTCTTGGCCGGGCAGCCCATGTTGATGTCGATGACCTGGGCACCGCGCTCGATGTTGTAGACCGCGGCATCGGCCATCATCTGGGGCTCGGTGCCGGCGATCTGCACCGCGATCGGCTCTTTCTCGCCCTCGTGATTGGCGCGGCGGGACGTCTTCAGGGAGTTCCACAAATCACGGCGCGAGGTGACCATCTCACTCACCGCATAGCCGGCCCCCAGCGATTTGCACAACTGACGGAAAGGCCGGTCCGTCACCCCCGCCATGGGGGCGACAAACAGCGTATTTTCAAGCGACAGGTGTCCGATCTGCATGGGTCAAGCAGGGGGGGATGGGTGGAGGGGAAATGGGGGCCGTCGGCAACGGCATGCTGAAAAATGAGGCACGATTGTAGCTGCTCAAAATTTCAGCAATTGAAATGCGCGCTCCGTGAGCTTGCCGGCTGTCGATCTGGCGCACGCTGCGCCTGCCTATACTGGGCCCCATGCAAGCCTGGCTCGACTCTCTGCTCGCCCTTCTGGCCCTGCCCCAATACGGCCTGGGCACCTTGTTTGTGGTGTCGTTCATCTCGGCCACCTTGCTGCCCCTGGGCTCGGAGCCGGCCCTGTTCGGCCTGCTCAAGCTCAACCCCGAGCTGTTCTGGCCCGCCATCGCGGTGGCCACCCTGGGCAACACCCTGGGTGGCGCGCTGGACTGGTGGATGGGCTATGGCGCCCATCGGGTGGCCGACCACTATCACCGCTCCCCCCACCACCTGCGCGTGCTGGGCTGGCTGCAGCGCCTGGGGCCCATGGCCTGTCTGCTGAGCTGGCTGCCTTTGCTGGGCGACCCGCTGTGTGCCGTGGCCGGCTGGCTGCGCCTGCCGTTCTGGCCCTGCGTGGGCTGGATGCTGCTGGGCAAGGGCCTGCGTTATCTGGCCATGACCACGGTGCTGATGAAACTGTTTCCAGGCTGATCGCAAGCACCGGCCAGGGGCAGGCGTCTGAGTTACAGTGCCGGCTTGAACTGAACTCACACCCCCCTTCAAGAGCGACCTGTCCATGCTGCGTTTCTTCTCGATCTTCCTGGTGTTGCTGGTGGTCTTGTTCGTGGGTGAGTTGACCCCGCCGATCCAACAGTGGCTGATCGTGCCCTGGACAACCTTTCTGGCCTCGGCCAGCGCCTTTCTGGTGCAGGCGGTGGACGCCAATGTGGTCTCGTACGGCAAGGTGCTGCAAAACGCCAAGACGGGCATGGGCGTGTCCATCGAAGCCGGCTGCAACGGTGTCGAAGCCTGCCTGATCCTGCTGGCGGCCCTCACGGCGTACCCGGCCCGCTGGCGCTACAAGCTGGTGGGCATCGGGATCGGTTTTGTCGCCATCCAGATGGTGAACCTGGTGCGCATCATCACCCTGTTCTACTTGGCAGGCTGGAACGCCCAGGCCTTCGAATTTGCCCACCTTTACCTGTGGCAGGCCCTGATCATGCTTGACGTGGTGGTGGTCTGGCTGGTCTGGATGCGCTGGGTGGCACGCCAGGATTTCCGCCGTGAACACCTGCAGGCCCATGCCGGGACCGCTACCGGGGCCGCCTCATGAAGCGGGCTTCGCACAGCGTCATCAGCGGCTTTTTTCTGCGCGCCCTGCTGTGGCTGATCCCCTGCCTGGCGCTGTGGTACCTGGGGCGCAATTACGTGGCCGTGGCCCCGGCCTGGCTGGCCGAATGGGCCATGAAGGCCGTGTTTCCGTTCTGGGCCCAGGGCTCTGAACTGCATGGCACCCAGCAGGTGCTGCTGACCGGCCTCAGTGTGAAGATGCCCGGCGGGCGCCTGGCCGATGTGGCCCCCGAGGCCAACGTGCTCACCTACGCCTATGGCATCCCCTTGCTGGCCGCGCTGTTCCTGGCCGTGCGGGCCAAGGGCTGGTGGTGGAAGATCCCGGCCGGTGCGGTCGCCCTGCTGCCCTTTCAGGCCTGGGGGGTGTGCTTCACCTGGCTGCTGCAGGTGGCGGTGCAGGCCGGTGAAGCCACGCGCAGCCAGACTCGGTTCGATGCCTTCGACGTCAACCTGATCGGCGCGGCCTACCAGATTGGTTTCTTGCTGCTGCCCACGCTGGCCCCGATCCTGATCTGGCTGGCCCTGGACCGGCGCCTGATCCATCAGGTGCTGGTGGAAGGCGCCCTGAGCGCGGGCGACCAGGATTGAAAGCCCCCGGGCAGCCCCCTTACTTGGGCAGCAGGCTGAGCGTGTCCTTCTGCATCGACTGGTACAGCGACAGCATGCGGGTGGCAGCCGTCTGGCGCACCTGCTCCTGAGAAAAACTGGAGGCGGACTGGGCCAGGTCGGCATCGCTGAGGCTGGCATTTGACGACGCCAAGGCCCCGGACTGCGCACTGAGCTGATCGAAATTGGCCTGCAGCCCGGACTGCGACGCCCCCACCCCCGCCTGCTGGTCATTCACCTGTTGCAGCGCCTGACCGATGGCCTGCATGGCGCTGGCCTGCCCGCTGCTGCTGGTGAGGTCGATGCCACCCACCCCCAGGGCATTGGCCGACACACTGCCCAGGCTCAGGCTCTGCGTGTCGCCCGCATTGGGGCCCGTCTGCAGGCTGGCGCTGAAACTGCCGTCCAGCAGGTTCTGGCCATTGAACTGGGTGTTGCCCGAAATCTGGTTGAGGTTCTGGGTGAGCTGGCTGGCTTGCGCCTGCAGGGCCTGCCGGTCGCTGGCCGACAGGCTGCCGTTGCCGGCCTGCACGGCCAGATCATTGAGCTGCTGCAGGTTGGAACTGACCTCACCCAAGGCCCCGGACGCGGTCTGCAACAGAGAGCTGCCATCCTGCAAGCCCTGCATGGCCACGGCCGTGCTCGACAGCTGAACACTGAAGGAACTGGACTGGGCCAGGCCGGCTGCGTTGTCCAGCGCCGAGTTGATCGCCCGGCCCGACGACAGCTTCTGCCCCAGCGACTGCAGCCGCGTGAGTGACGCCGATTGGGCCGCAAGCAAGCCGTTGGGGGTAGAAGAGTTGATGGCGTTCATGGCGAATTCGCAGCGGACAGCCGGTTAATTTGACCGAATTATCGGCCTTTGCCCCTCAAAACACCAGCCAAGCGGCCTTTGCGTCGATCACCCTTCGCTGATCACCGTGCCCCGACGCCTCAGGCCAGGCCACGGTTCAGGAGCTTGAGGGCCAGGGTTTCAATCGGCCCACGCTGGCTGCGGTAGTGCGCCTGCGACAGGCGATAGGCATCGAGCATCTGGGCCTGGGTCGATTGACTGATCAGGCTGGGGCCGCCCACCCGTCGCTCCACAATGGCCTGCCCGAGGTGCAGATGCCCGGCCTGGCGTACCACGCGCATGCACAGGTCGATGTCTTCGTAGACCGCCATGTCGGTGAGGAAGCCGCCCACGGCCAGAAAGGCATCACGGCGGACGACATAGGTACTGCAAACCACCAGGGCATGACCGAAGAGCAGTCGCGCGGTCACCGCCCAACGTGAGGGGTGACGAGCCAGGAAACGAGCGGCCCCTTCGAAATAGCGGCGCTCCTCTTCGACCCGGGCAGGCACCGCCCCAAAAGGCCGGGGCAAACCGATCGCCACCCCGCAAGCAGTGCCATCGAGACGCCTGCAGGCCTCAGCGAGGGCCTCCGGGATGGCGTGATCGTCGTCGTCCAGGAAATACAACAGCCGTCCCCGGGCAAGTTGAGCCCCCCGATTGCGCAACACCGCCGGACGGCCTCCACTGGGCGGCACCTGCTGCAGGTACTGCACCCGGGGATCCCCCAGGGCCTGAACCACAGCCCGAGCTCCACCCTCGGGGCTGTCGTCGATGACCAGCACCTCCAGGGCCAGCCCCGGCACCGCCAGCGCGCTGTGCAAAGCCTCCAGCAGCAAGCCCTCGCGGCGGAAGGTAGGGATGATGAGGGTGAGGTCGGGCAAAGAAGGGCTCATGGTGTGGGCAGATCAGACGGTGCAAAGAATGCCCTGTCAGCGACCGGTCTTGCCAAGCCGCTCACCCGGGCGTCCCCTGAAAACGACAAAGCCGCACCAGGGTGCGGCTTCGTGGTCAGTCCGTGGGGAACGGGATCAGACGTTGAACAGGAAGTTCATCACGTCGCCATCCTTGACCACGTATTCCTTGCCTTCGGCGCGCATCTTGCCGGCATCCTTGGCGCCCTGCTCGCCCTTGAAGGCGATGAAGTCTTCGAAGGCAATGGTCTGGGCCCGGATGAAGCCACGCTCGAAGTCACCGTGGATCACACCGGCGGCCTGGGGCGCCGTGTCACCCACATGGATGGTCCAGGCGCGCACTTCCTTGACGCCCGCGGTGAAATAGGTCTGCAGGCCCAGCAGCTTGAAGCCGGCGCGGATCAGGCGGTTCAGGCCCGGTTCGTCCTGGCCCAGCTCGGCCAGGAACATGGCACGGTCTTCGTCGCTCATGTCGGCCATGTCGGCTTCCATCTTGGCGCAGATGGCCACCACGGGGGCGTTCTGGCCGGCGGCGTATTCCTTCAGGCGGTCCAGCAGGGGGTTGTTGTCAAAGCCGTCTT
The DNA here is from genome assembly GCF_058791075.1 of Curvibacter sp. EU05-FHT14A10. Taxonomy (NCBI): domain Bacteria; kingdom Pseudomonadati; phylum Pseudomonadota; class Betaproteobacteria; order Burkholderiales; family Comamonadaceae; genus Curvibacter; species Curvibacter sp. EU05-FHT14A10. The sequence goes on along the minus strand of NZ_JBYTDE010000007.1, from coordinate 114,381 downwards.
CACTGACGTTGCCGACGAACATGGCCGGCTTGGCGGTGATCAGGCACAGCGGCTTGATCACCAGCAGGTCTTCTTTGCTCAGGTCCAGGGTGCGCACCGGCTTGCCCTCGTCGAGGGTGGCCTGCACGCGGGTCAACACCTGCACCAGCTTGGCGGCTTCCTTGTCGTTGCCCGACTTGGCGGCCTTGATCGAGCGCTGCAAGGTCTTTTCAACCGTGCCAAGGTCGGCCAGGCACAGCTCGGTCTGGATGACTTCGATGTCAGCGATCGGGTCGACACGGCCGGCCACGTGGATCACGTTGTCGTCTTCAAAGCAGCGCACCACGTTGACGATGGCGTCGGTTTCGCGGATGTGGGCCAGAAACTGGTTGCCCAGGCCTTCACCCTGGCTGGCACCAGCCACCAGGCCGGCGATGTCGACAAACTCGACGATGGCCGGAACGATGCGCTCGGGGCTGATGATCTCGGCCAATTGGTCAAGACGCGGATCCGGCACCTCGACCGTGCCCACATTGGGCTCGATGGTGCAGAAGGGGTAGTTCTCGGCCGCGATGCCGGCCTTGGTCAGGGCGTTGAAAAGAGTGGACTTGCCGACGTTGGGCAGGCCCACGATGCCGCATTTGAGGCTCATGGAGGTTGCTTTCTTGGTGATGGTTCCCGGGCTCCGCGGCGCAAGTGACTGGGCCACGCGCCAAACCTGCAAGCGGCGCCCTGATGGATCGACCTCTTGCCTTGCCTGGGGAAATTGGCGCTGATTGTACTGATCAGCGCCGAATCAATCGAAGCGATACCGCCCCTGCACCACCTGCCCCACGCGCAAAAGGCGCTCGGCGCCCTCGATCACAATGGCGTTCATGCCGAAGGTGATGCCGCCGCCCACCCGGTCATCCCGGCGGAAGGTGCGCAAAGTGTCGCCCACTTCGGGGCTGCTGGTGGCGGTGACGGGATCGATGTCGGGGATGGGGCAGCGGGTGCAGGGCTTGACCGGGCGCAGCACCACGGGCCCCTCGTCGGCCCGGATCACGAGGTCTTCCAGACGATCTTCGTCGAACGATTCCACCCCCGCCAGCACCACGTTGGCCCGAAAACGCTCCACGCCGACCGGCGCATGGCCGGCCTGCCCCAGGCGCTGGTTGAGGTCGTCCACCGACGCTTCGCTGCAGACCAGGACCGGAAAGCCATCACTGAACTGGTTGGGGGCCTCCAGGCCGCCAGTCCACTGCAGACTGGACAGCCGGCGCTGCTCGGGGTCGAAACGCACCAGACGCAGGGGACGCCCCAGAAAATCGCTGAACCACTGGGCGGCCAGGTCACCCATGTCGTAGGCCTTGACCCGGTCTTTCCAGACCTGAGCGGTGCAGGGCGTCTCGACACCCTCAATGGCCAGGTGCAAGGCCAGCATGCCCGGGGCGCGCAGCACCATCTCGAAGGTTTTGAGCTGGGGCCGGATCAGGGCCATGCGCGGCAGCTCGCGCTGGCTCACGAACAGGCCGTCCGGGTCGACCACCATCCAGGCCCGGTCCAGATCCAGGCCGGTTTCGGTCAGCACGGCCTCCTGCACTTCGACGGCCGCACAGGATTTGATGGGGTGAACAAACAGGCGCGCCACCGTGCCCTGAACGTCGAAATCAGCCTCTGCGTCCCATGTCATGTCCTGCTCACTCCTGCTTTACATCCATTCATGTCGGCCAAACACCCCTGCAAGGGCGAATGCCGCTTGCGCAAGGTCAGGTCGCGATTGTGCCTGCCTCCTACAATCACGGCCCATGACGCAAGCCTTTGATGTGTGTATCCGTGGTGCCGGCGTGGTCGGCCAGACCCTGGCCCTGCTGCTGGCCCGAGAACGCCTGCGGGTGGCCCTGGTGAGCCCGCCCCGCCCGACCCAGCCCGCCCCCCCGGCCCAGGATGTGCGCGCCTACGCGTTGAATAACGCGTCGCAGCAGTTGCTGGATTCGCTGCGCTGCTGGCCCGAGGGCGAGGCCGTCACCGCCGTCACTGGCATGCAGGTGCTGGGCGACCAGGGCGGCGAGGTGGTGTTCTCGGCCCGCGAGCAGAACACCCCGGCACTGACCTGGATCGTCGACGTGCCTGCCCTGGAGGCCCGGCTGACCGAGGCCGTGCGCTACCAACCCCAGATCGAACGCGTTGACAGCCCGCGCGATGCCGCCCTGACGGTGGTCTGCGAGGGGCGCGCCAGCCGCACCCGCGAAGAGTTTGGCGTGCAATACGAGACCACGCCCTACCCGCACACCGCCATTGCGGCCCGACTGGAGGCCGCGGAGCCCCATGGGCAACTGGCTCGCCAGTGGTTTTTACCGGCTCAGGTGATGGCTTTTTTGCCTTTGGGCGGCGATCAAGGGAACTCCATCGCTCTGGTTTGGTCAGTGCCTCATGCCGAGGTTGCCGAACTGATGTCCCTGCCCCCCCAAGACTTTGCCGATCGCGTGGCCGCTCAGGCCGGCTGGCCTGCGGGCTCGCTGAGCCTCAGCAGCGAGCGGGCCAGTTGGTCGCTGCAGCAGTCGCGTGCCGACCGCTGGGTGGGGCCCCTGCCCGGCCAGCCCGCTCAGGGCCCGGTGCGCAGCTTTGCCTTGGCAGGCGACGCCGCCCATGCCGTGCACCCGCTGGCCGGCCAGGGCCTGAACCTGGGCCTGGGCGACGTTGAAGCCCTGGCCCGCGTGCTGCGCGAACGTGACTACTGGCGCAGCGTGGGCGACCCCAAGCTGTTGCGCCGCTACGAACGCGAACGCAAGGCTGGGATTTGGGCCCTGGGCTTGGCCAGCGACGGGCTGCAGCGCCTGTTTGACCACACGCTGCCCAGCGTACAGAACGCCCGCAACTGGGGCATGAACCAATTCAACCGCAGCGGCCCACTCAAGAACTGGGTGACCCGCCTGGCCATGGGCCTGGCCTGATCCAGGCCTGACCACGGTCTTTTACTCCTTTTGCCCCACACCACACCATGAAAACAGCCCTCATCCCCCGCCTGCTGCTGGCAGCCCTGCCCCTGCTCAGCCTGGGCGCCTTGGCCCAGGAGGCGGTGATCAAGAAAGCCCTGGCGGCCCGCCTTCCCCAACTGCAGAACATTGATGAGGTGCGCAAGACCCCCATGAACGGCCTCTACGAGGTGCGCGTGGGCAATGATCTGTTCTACACCGACGCCAAGGGCAACTACCTGATCCAGGGCGAGCTGATCGACACCGCCCAGCAACGAAACCTGACGGAAGAGCGCGTGGCCAAGATCACCGCGGTCGACTTCAGCACCCTCCCCATGGGCGACGCATTCACGATCGTGCGCGGCAATGGCCAGCGCAAGATCGCGGTGTTTGAAGACCCCAACTGCGGCTACTGCAAACGCTTCGAAAAAGACCTGTCCAAGGTGGACAACGTGACGGTCTACATGTTCCTGTACCCCATCCTGGGCCCCGACTCGGCCGACAAGGCGCGCAACCACTGGTGCGCCAAGGACAAGAGCGGCGCCTGGCTTGACTGGATGGTGCGCGAGAAGGCCGCCCCCAATGGCAGCTGCGACGTGGCCGCCATTGCGCGCAACGTGGAATTCGGGCGCAAGTACAAGATCACCGGCACGCCCACCATCATCTTCTCGGATGGCAGCCGGGTGCCCGGCGCGCTGAACACGCAGCAGATCGAGCAGCGCATTGCCCAGGCGGCCAGCCCCAGCAAGGAGTGACCGGGCCACGGACCGGTACCGCCTGAGTGCGTCGTTCACGCCACACTCGCCCCACAGGATTGCCCTGGCCTGCGGCTGGGGCACGCAAACCCGGCCACAATCCGGGGCATGAACACCTCTGTCCCGACTCCCCATCCGGCTGGGGCTCCCCTGTCCCTCGTGATCGAACGCCTGGGTTATGCCGGCCTGGCGCCTTTCGTGTTGCTGGCCCTGCTGATGTGGCTGGTCACGCCCGACCTGATGCCCTTTGTGGCCCTGGCGCTGATGGCCTATGCGGCCACCGTGGCCTCGTTTCTGGGCGGCATCCATTGGGGTATCGCCTTTCAACAGGGTGAAGCAGCGCCGCGCATCCATCTGGTGTGGGGCGTGATCCCGCCCATCGTGGCCTGGATCGCCGTGGTGATGCCGATCTATGCTGGGCTGCCCTTGCTGGGCCTGCTGCTGGTGGTGTGCTACCTGGTGGATCGCAAGACCTGGACCTCGCCCCAACTGAGGCCCTGGCTCACCCTGCGCTTCAGGCTGACCGTGGTGGCCACCCTGAGCTGCCTGCTGGGCGCTGCCAATACCTGACCCCTCTGCCGACCGCCCCGCCTCAGGCCCGTATGAAACAACACCCCAGCGCACCGCACTACCGCATCGACGCCCGTCAACGGCACGCCCACCTGTATGAGGTGACCCTGACCATTCCCGCCCCCACGGCACAGCAGGAGGTCTCCCTGCCGGTGTGGATTCCGGGCAGTTACCTGGTGCGGGAGTTCTCCAAGAACCTGCAACAGCTGCAAGCCCGGCAGAAAGGCCGGCGCGTGGCGCTGCAGCAACTGGACAAATGCCGCTGGCAAGTGGCGAGCCAGGCCGGCAGCCCGCTGGAACTGCGCTACCAGGTCTATGCCTTTGACAACTCGGTGCGCACCGCGTGGCTGGACAGCCAGCGTGGCTTTTTCAACGGCACCAGCCTGTGCCTGCGGGTGCACGGCCAGGAAAGCCTGCCCCACCAGATCACGGTGGAATCCCCGGCTGAAGGCTGGAGCGCAGCCACGGCGCTGACGGCGCTGAAGGTCGACCGTCGCGGTTTTGGTCTGTACCAGGCGGCCGACTACGACGAGCTGGTGGACAGCCCCTTCGAACTGGGCGACTTCTGGCAGGCCAGCTTCACCGCCTGCGGCGTGGCACACCAGATCGTGGTGGCGGGCGCAACGGCGTCTTTTGACTCGGCCCGGTTGCTGCGCGACACCCAGCAGATCTGCGAAACCGCCATCCGTTTCTGGCACCCCGAGGTCGACGCCGCCCAGCCGGCGGCCAGCGGCGTGCCGCACTCGCGCTACGTCTTCATGCTCAATGTGGTGGATGACAACTACGGCGGGCTGGAGCACCGGGCCAGCACCGCGCTGATCTGCGGCCGCCGCGATCTGCCGCGACTGGGCGAAGCCCGCACGCCCGAGGGTTACACCACCTTGCTGGGCCTGATCTGCCACGAGTACTTCCACACCTGGAACGTGAAGCGGCTGCGCCCTGCAGAACTGGCCCGCTACGACTACACCCAGGAGAACTACACCCCGTTGCTCTGGTTTTTCGAGGGCTTCACCAGCTACTACGACGACCTGCTGCTGCGTCGCGCCGGCCTGATCGACGATGCCGCCTACCTTCGCCTGCTCAACAAGGCCCTGAACCAGGTGCTGCAGGCCCCGGGGCGCCTGGTGCAGAGCGTGGCCGAGGCCAGCTTCGACGCCTGGGTGAAGTACTACCGGCAGGATGAAAACACGGCCAATGCCACCATCAGCTACTACACCAAGGGCTCGCTGGTGGCCCTGTGCCTGGACCTGACGCTGCGCGCCCAGGGACAGAGCCTGGACCAGGCCATGCGTGCGGTATGGCAGCGTTGCAGCGGCGGCCCCATGAGCGAAGACGACTTTGCCCAGGTGCTCAAAGAGGTTTCGGGCCGCGACTTCGGCCCCGAACTCAAGGCCTGGGTGCACGGCGTGGCCGACCTGCCGGTGCAGCCCTTGCTGGCGAAGGCCGGTGTGCGTTGGCACGATGACCCAGCCCAACCCGCGCAAGCCCTGGGCCTGCGCGTGACGGAAAACGGCAGCGTCCAGATCAAGGCGGTGTTGCGCGGTGGCCTGGCCGAGAAAGCCGGCATGGCGGCCGGTGATGAATGGCTTGGCCTGGAGGTGGGCCCGCAAGGCTGGCGCCTGTCCAAGCTGGACGACCTGGCGCTGTACGCGGGGCCGGCCAAGCGCGCCACCGCCTTGGTCGCGCGCGACCGGCGCCTGCTGCGACTGGCGTTGAAGCTGCCCGCCCAGGCCACCACGGTGCGCCTGGCCATCGAGCAGGCGGCCTGGGTCAAGGCCTGGCTGGGTGGGGACCCAATGCCAGCCCCTGCGTCAGCCGATGTGCCTGCCAGTGCACCGGCCGCCGCCACTGAAACCAAGGCCCGAGCGCCTCAATCGCCCCGGAAGACCGGGGCTCGCTTGGCCAAAAAGGCCTCGACCCCCTCAAAGTAATCGTGGGTGCGGCCCATGGCTGACTGGGCGTCGCGCTCGGCCAGCAACTGGGCGTCCAGCTCACGCGTGGTCGATTCGCGCAACAGCCGGCGGGTGGCCACCAAGGCCGCCGTGGGCATGGCCGCCAGGCGGCGGGCCAGCGTCAAGGTGGTGTCCAGGCAGTCGTCCGCCACATCCCAGATCAAGCCCCACTCCCGGGCCTGCTGAGCGCCCAGCTTGTCGCCCGTCAGCGCCAGGCCCAGCGCGCGGGTCAAGCCCACGCGACGCGGCAGCAACCAGGTGCTGCCGGCATCTGGCACCAGCCCGATCTTGCTGAAAGCCTGGATGAAGCTGGCCTGAGGCGAGGCGATCGCCAGGTCACAACTCATCACCAGCGACATGCCGGCCCCCGCGGCCACCCCATTCACGGCAGCGAGCACCGGCATGCGCAAGGCCTGCAGGCGCCGGGCGGTGGGGTTGAAGGCCTGATCGATCACCGGCCCCGGGTCGGCCCGGCGCACCCGATCGGGCCCCGGGGCAAAGTCGAAGGCCGACAGATCGGCCCCTGCACAAAAACCCCGGCCCGCGCCCGTCAGCACCACGGCCCGCACGTTCTCGTCGGCCTCGGCCGCATCCAGGGCCGCCCACAAGGCGCGGTGCATCGTCAGGTCAAAACTGTTGAGCGTCTGGGGCCGGTTGAAGGTGATCAAGGCCACTGCGCCAGCACTGGCGTCGTCGGTGGCATACAAAACTGCGGGCTGAGCTTCATCGGTCATGCCAAGTCTCCTGCTGGGTGTTTTGAATCTGGATCGATCATTCTGCCCAAAGCCTTCAGCACGCATTGCAACCCGTTTGACAGCCTGGCGACAAATGGCTTGGGTATAGTCCCGGCAACCCCTACTGACGGAGATATAGGTTTATGGCTTACGAAACCATCGAAGTGCGCGTCGAGGCTGATCAGGTCGGCATCATCACCCTGAACCGCCCCAAACAGCTCAACGCCCTGAACGACCAGCTGATGACCGAACTGGGCGCCGCCCTGCGCGAGTTCGATGCAGACGCCAAGATCGGCTGCATCATCGTCACGGGCAGCGAGCGCGCCTTTGCCGCAGGGGCCGACATTGCCGCCATGGCCAAGTTCAGCTTTCAGGATGTGTACAAGGGCGACTTCATCACGCGCAACTGGGAAACCATCCGCAGCATCCGCAAACCCGTGATTGCGGCCGTGGCAGGCTTTGCCCTCGGAGGCGGCTGCGAGCTGGCCATGATGTGCGACTTCATCATCGCGGCAGACAACGCCAAGTTTGGTCAGCCCGAGATCAAGATCGGTGTGATCCCGGGTGCTGGTGGCACGCAGCGGCTGCCAAGGGCTGTCGGCAAATCCAAGGCCATGGACATGGCCCTCACGGCGCGCATGATGGACGTGACCGAAGCCGAGCGTTCGGGCCTGGTCAGTCGGGTGGTGCCGGTGGACAAATTGATGGAAGAAGCACTGGGCGCTGCGCTGGTGATCTGCTCTTACTCGCAGATTGCGGTCATGGCCGCCAAAGAATCGGTCAACCGGGCGTTTGAAGGAACGCTGTCGGATGGCGTGATGTTCGAACGCCGCCTGTTCCACTCGCTGTTCGCGACACAGGACCAGAAGGAAGGCATGGACGCATTTTTGAACAAACGCAGCCCAAATTTCACCCACCAGTGATTTCGCCTCAAATTTTGTGTCTATAATTGAGGGCTCAGACGAAATGAGTCTGAAACAAAAGCCTCAATCGCAAGGCTTTTGAAAAGTTGGCGCTTTAGCTCAGTCGGTTAGAGCGATGGAATCATAATCCACAGGTCCGCGGTTCGAATCCGTGAAGCGCCACCAAAATTTCTCTATGTGCGACAAGCACTTGGACAAGAAAGCCACCTTCGGGTGGCTTTTTCGTTTCCGGGCCACCCCATCCGATGTCATGGCGGATGCAAGTAGATTACTGAAATCGGCGTCGCCCCAACCCCCCCCCTCACTCACCGCCCTCATGGACCCACTTTTCCAACTCGGCATTGAGCTGCCCAGCGCGGCCTACCTCATCGGTGCGGTGCTGTTCGGGCTGGTGGGCATGGTGGCCTGGCGCCATGGCAAACACACCCAACGCCCTGTCGTCAGATGGAGCGGGCTTGTTCTGATGCTCTACCCCTATGCCATCACAGAAACCTGGATGCTCTGGGCACTGGGCTCGATTCTTTGCGCATGGCTTTGGATTCAGTGGAACGACTGAGGCCCAAGTACCGAGCCACACCCGCACCCAGGCCAAGGCCCGCGCAGGCAGGCACCGCCCTCACAACCGAGGTGCCACCACGGCCGCAGAATCAACCGTGCTATCGAGGTCCGGACTCTCTGCGTCAGGGTTGGCCAAAGCATGCAGCTCGTAGCCGATCCACAGCAAGGCGAGCACCTGGGCAATCCTGAGGGCACGATCAATCACATTGTTCTCCGGTTTGAAACTGCCCTCATTGGAACAGAACACCGGCCTCGATCGATTCTTGCAGCCCAGGCTGGCCAGGATTGATGCGCGGCGTGAAATAGGTCCGGAATCTGGCGGACACACCACTCAGATCAAGGCATCCAGGGGCGGGCACGATTGACAATCCAGACTCCGTCAAGCCTGCCTGCGTCATGGAAGTCTTTGTCAACAGCGTACTCAAACGAGCCGGGGGGCCAGCAAGCGATCTGAACAAGGCCATCGATCTCATTGAAGAGCACGACAACCTGCTGGCACTTGAGTTTCTGGATTCAGCGTTTCAACAAATGGGCCCGGCGGAAGTACCACGGCCCTTGCGCCATGCCCTGGATGCGAGGCGATCGACGCTGCTGCTGGCGTTTTACAGGCGCTCTGTGGAGTACCTCCGATCATTCGAACCCCTGGAACAGTTGCTCAGGAACGGCTTCCCAGGCCTAACCATGGTCGACCGCTATGCGCTCAAGGAAGCCATCCAGCAGCAAGTGGCCAGAATCAAGGCCGATTTGAACCTGCCTTGAATGTCGACCCGGCCAAAAACCGGACCCAAGTGTGCCCCCACGCGCACGGCCTCTAGGGCCGCGCCATCAGCTGCGGCAGGATCAGGTCCAGCAATTGCGCCATGGCCGCAGGATCTTCCAGGCAATACAGGGCCCGGCTGACGGCCTCCGGCGAGCCGATGCGCACCGTCACCCAATCAGGCCGTGCGCGTTCAAAGACGGGCTCGTCGTTCACGTCGTCACCGGCAAACAAAAGGGTGTCGCAGGCGCTGAGCGCCAGAAGTCGCAGCACCGCATCGGCCTTGTCAGGGGCCGAACGTTGCAACACATTGACGACGGCTTTCCCCCCCAGCGTGGACAGGTCGGCAGGCAGCGGATGCAACCAGTCCTGGATGGCCTGCAACGCGTGTTGCGGGTCAGGTGCCTGGCGGTAGTGCAGGGCGAGCGAGAACCGCTTGTCCTCGAACGCAACGCCGGCCGCCTGCGGTACACCACCACGCTCAAGCCATCGGGCACGCAGACTTGCCAATCCAGTGGACTCGGCCACATGGCCCAAGCCTTCGGCACCGTGGTTGCCAATCAGGTAGTGCGGACGGAACCCCAGCCTCGGCCGGGCGTCCGCCACACTGCGACCGGTGACCACCGCCACCGGCGCCACCATCGCCAGTTGCCGAAGGCGATTGGCCAAGGCATCTGGCACACGGGCATCGGCCGGGTGTTCGACGATCGGGGCCAAGGTACCGTCGAGGTCAAAAGCGAACAAGACTCGCCGACACATCAAACGGGACAGTGCCTGCAGCCCCTGGGCAGTCAAAAGATGTTGCATGGCAGCTCTCAAGCGCCGTTGTGACGTTGCATGCGAGCTTCAATGCGCTCCCGCAGGCGCCAACGCGCGGCATCGGTGAGCATGCGGCCCGCCCAGCGGTACACATTGTCGTCACGCACCGTGGTGCGCAGATTGCCCATGCGCTCGCGTTGCTCGGCCTCAGGCATGGTCAGGGCACGGTGCAAGGTATCGGCGCCTTCTTCCACATGGTAGGGGTTGATGATCAAGGCCTCGTTCAGCTCGGCCGCGGCGCCAGCAAAACGGCTCAGCACCAGCACGCCCTGTTCGTCGTCGCGCGCAGCCACGAACTCTTTGCAAACCAGGTTCATGCCGTCGTGCAAGCTGGTGACCAGGCAGATCTCGCTGGCACGATAGAGCTCGTTCACAGCGTCGAATTCGTGGTGTTCGGCCAACAGGTAGACCGGCAGGCAGTCCGGCCGGCCAAACCGCGCATTGAGTCGTTCAGTGGCCTGATGGATGCGCTGCTGAAAGGCCTGGTACTCATCCAGCGCGCTGCGCGAGGGTGCAGCCACCTGGACCAAACTGAACTGCCCCACCCACTGCGGGTACTTTTCGAGCAAGCGCTCGACCGCATGTAGCCGCTCCAGAATGCCCTTGGTGTAGTCGAAGCGATCCACCCCCACGGCCAGCTTGTGCCCCGCAGGCAGCCCCAGGCGCTGGCGCACCGCCTCGCGACAGGCCGCGATGGCTGGCCAACGTTGTCGCTCCTGCTCATCGGGCCAGGCGATTGAAATCGGGTAGCTCTCGATCAGCGTGGTCTGCTTGTTGACGGTGATGGTCGAATGCTCGTGCTCGATGCGAGCCTCCAGGTGACGGTCAACGGTTTCCATGAAGTTCTTGCAGTGGAAGCGCGTATGAAAGCCGATGATCGTGCTGCCCAACAGGCCTTGCAGCAGCTCCTCGCGCCAGGGGCAGATGCCAAAGGACTCCGGGTTGGGCCAGGGGATGTGCCAAAACGTGAGAATGGTGGCCCGCGGCAAGCGCTGACGGATCAAGGCGGGCAGCAAGGCCAGGTGATAGTCCTGTACCAACACCACCGGATCTGCGCTGCGTGCCTCGGCCACCACAGCGTCTGCAAAGCGCTCGTTCACGGCGCGGTAGGCCACCCAATCGGACTCGCGGAACACAGGGCGCACATGGGCCACATGGCACAGCGGCCACAGACCTTCATTGGAGAAACCGCTGTAATAGCCCCGCTCCTCGTCGGCACTGAGCCAAAGGCGTCGCAGGGTGTAGTCGGCACTGCCTGGCGGCACCATCACCCGGTCGTGCGCATCGACAACGCTGCGGTCGGCACTGCCCCCACCGTGGGCAATCCAGGTGCCTGAGCATGCACGCATCACCGGCTCAACGGCCGTGACCAGGCCACTGGCCGGTCGTTTGCACACGATGCTGTCACCGCGATGCTCATGGATGTAGGGCTCGCGGTTGGACACCACCATCAACTCGTCACCGCGCAACTGCGAGCGCAGCAAGGCGCGCAGGCGCTCGGGCCCCCAGTGGTCATCGCGATCGAGCGATCGCCGGTAGCTGTCCTCCAGGTCACGCAGGCGCTCGCGAAAATCAGCCGCCAGAGGCGCCAATTCACCACGCGTGCTGATCAGCGGGCTCAACAAGCCCTCGCCACGCAACAGCGCCCGCGCGCCGGAGACCCATCCGCGCCAGCTCAGCTGCGCGACCACCACCGTGATCACCGAGATGACCAGCCCCAGACCTGCCATGAAGGCGATGAGGTATTTCTGCGTGTCCTGGCTGCGCCGCTCCACAAAGCTGAGGTCGTGCAGCAGCACCAGATTGCCCACCCGCTCGCCATCGACCACCACCGGATGCATGCCCACATGCACCGCGCCGCTGGCCAAAGGCAGCTGGGCCAGGGTTTGGGCCGCCAGGCTGCGCGCCTGAGCACACCCGAGATCGGGCGGGTAGGTTCCGGTCTTGTGGACGATGGTGTCGTCAGAACCACACAAGGCCACCGCAAACAGCCGTTCGTCCTGCACCGCCCGATTGAACAGCGCCTGCAGTCGCGCAGTGCGCAGGCGCGCGGGCTCAGGCAGGGCTTCGGCAATGGGCTCGGTCAGCGCACGGGTCACCAACTCGCCCCGCAGCGACAGGTCCCGTGACGACCAGCGCAGCGTGAGCTTGTCCATCAAAGGCAGCGCCAGGTAGGCAGCTGCCACCAAGGTCAACACCAATGGCAACAAAAATCGGAACTGCAATCGCAAGGTATTCAAAATCATGGTTCTACCCTTCCCTTCTTGCCCCTCCCCATCTCCTTCCCCCTGCCGCCATCCGGGTCCGGACTTCATGGAAAACCCGATTTGCCAGATCATGCGTCGGGTGGACTTCAACCCACTGGGCCGTCAAAATACATTTGCACAAATATACATGACTGCATTTGACAACCCGTATCCAGGAGGTGTGCCGTGCCCCAGTTACAGCCCAACGCCAACCTCGAGTTGGCCCTGATCGGCAATTGCGCCATCAACGCACTCATCGATCGCCAGGCCCGCATCGTGTGGTGCTGCATGCCGCGCCCCGATGCCGATCCTTTGTTTCATGCGCTGCTCGATTCAGCCGACGGCATAGGCCTCGATGGAACACTGGCCGTCGAGTTGGAGGGTCTGTGCCGGACAGAGCAGGCCTACGATGAAAGCACAGCCATTGTGCGAACGCGTCTTTTCAACACAGCCGGTGCGGGTATCGAGGTGCTTGATTTCGCACCGCGTTACCGCAGCCGCGATCGCATGTTCAGACCAGCTCAGTTGGTACGCCGGGTCCGCCCGCTGGCGGGCCATCCCAGGGTGCGCTTCGTGCTGAGACCCCGTGCAGATTGGGGCAACACCCGGCCTGAGTTGACCCGCGGGAGCAACCATGTGCGTTATGTGATGCCGGACGGGACCTGGCGGGTCAACACCAATGTCCCGATCACCTACCTGGTGGAGGAGACCTGGTTTTCGTTGTCCGGGCCGGTGAGCCTGTTGCTGGGCCCTGACGAATCGCTCAACGGGGGCATCGAAGAAACGGCGCGCCTTTTTGAAGAAGAAACCCACGCCTATTGGCGTCATTGGACCTCGCGCCTGGCCCTGCCGCTGGAATGGCAGGACGCCGTGATCCGCGCGGCCATCACCCTCAAGCTGTGCCAGTTCGAAGAGACCGGCGCCATCCTCGCCGCCGTGACCACCAGCCTGCCGGAGGCGCCACACAGCCAGCGCAACTGGGACTACCGCTATTGCTGGCTGCGCGATGCCTTTTTTGTGGTCCGGGCACTCAACAGCCTGGCCGAGGTGGGCACCATGGAAGACTACCTGCGTTGGTTGCACGATGTGGTGCGCGCCAGCCCCGGTCACGTGCAACCTTTGTACGGTGTAGGCCTGGAGTCACAACTACCCGAACGCCTGCAAGCCGGCCCCGCCGGATACCGGGGGATGGGGCCGGTGCGGGTCGGCAATCAGGCCTACGAGCATTTCCAGCACGATGTGTACGGCAACATTGTGCTGGGCGCGGCCCAATCCTTCCACGATCACCGCCTGCAGAGGCGGGCCGATGCCGAAGACTTCAGACTGCTTGAACGCATGGGCGAACAAGCCTGGCTCTTGCATGACGCCCCCGACGCCGGGATGTGGGAGTTGCGCACCCGGGCCAGGGTGCACACCTCCTCATCCCTGATGTGCTGGGCCGCCTGCGATCGCCTGGCCAAGATCGCCCGCAAGCTGCTCTTGTCCGAGCGTGAAGCGCTCTGGGCTGAACGAGCCACGCTGATCCGGCAAAAGATCCTCGAGCGAGCATGGAGCGACAAACGCCAGGCCTTTGTTGAAAGCTTTGAAGGCGAGCACCTGGACGCCAGCGTGCTGCTGATGTGCGAGGTGGGCTTCATTGATGCACTCGACCCCCGTTTCGTGAGCACGGTCCGGGTTCTGGACAACGAACTGTGCGACGGCCCCTTCATGCGTCGTTATGAGGCGCCTGATGATTTTGGCCTGCCTGAAACAGCCTTCAATGTGTGCTCATTCTGGCGGGTGGATGCCCTGGCCCGGGTGGGACGCCTGGACGAAGCACGCGCCAGCTTCGAGCGCCTGCTCAGCCATCGCAATCATGTGGGGTTGCTCTCGGAGGATTTGGCACCCAAGACAGGCGAACTCTGGGGCAACTTCCCTCAGACCTACTCAATGGTCGGGATCATCCACGGTGCCATGCGCCTGTCCCGCCCCTGGGATCAGGTGGTGTAAGAGGATCAAGCCGGCACCAGGCGCTGGTCGCTTGCCATGCCACGCCATGCCGTGGTTTTGTGGCTGCTGCCCCCCTCGCCAGACGCAAAAAAGCGCCAGCACCTTGCGGTGTCAGCGCTTTCAAAGCGGCAACCGTGTCAGTCAAGCGGCCGAACCGGCCCTTGACTGGACAGCAAGTTCAACGAACGGGACGCTTGCGCGCATCGTGCGGAACGAAAGGCCGGGCCGGGCCGGGGCCGGCATGGCGCGGCGCGCCACCCGGCTTGCGGGCAGCAAAATCACCGCGGGGAGCAGCGCCGCCGAAATCACCAAAGCCCGTCTTGCGGCCGTAACCTTGGCCATCGCGCTGCGGCTCACGACGGCCACCGCCGAAGCTGTCAGCCCCTTGGAAACCTTCGCCGCGGGCCGGGCGCTGGCCACGGTCGCCCTGACCGCCAAAGCCACCACCGAAACCACCCCGGTCACCGCCGCCGAAGCCGCCACGGTCACCGCCACCAAAACCGCCGCGATCGCCACCGGCAAAACCGCCACGGCCACCGCCGCCGAACTTGCGGTCACGCGGACCGTAGTCACGGCCTTCGCTGCCACGGCCACGGCCACCGAAGTCGCCACGCGGACGCGCATCGAAGCGCTGTTGCGGCTCCATGCCGGGGATGACTTCGGCCTTGAAAGTCTGCTTGCTGTAACCCTCGATGTCGAAGATCTTGCGACGATCGCGGAACTCGGCAAAGGTAATGGCCAGACCATCGCGACCTGCACGGCCAGTACGGCCAATGCGGTGGGTGTAGTCTTCAGCCTTCATCGGTAGGCCAAAGTTGAACACGTGGGTGATGGTGGGAACGTCGATGCCACGCGCAGCCACGTCGGTGGCCACCAGGATCTGCACCTGACCATTGCGCAGTGCCATCAGGCGGCGATTGCGCAGGCCTTGGCTCAAGGCCCCGTGCAGGGCCACAGCCGAAAAGCCTTCTTGCTGCAGGTCGGTGGCCAGGCCGTCGCATTCCACCTGGGTGCTGGCGAACACAATGGCTTGGTCGATGCTGGTGTCGCGCAGCCAATGGTCGAGCATCTTGCGCTTGTGCTGAGCGTTGTCAGCCCAGAACAGCACCTGCTTGATGTTGGCGTGCTTTTCCTGCGGGGAATCGATCTGGATGCGTTGCGGCTCGCGCATCACGCGGGCGGCCAGTTGCTGAATGCGCGGCGCAAAGGTGGCGCTGAACATCATGGTCTGCTGACGCTGGATCGTGAGCTGGTTGATTTCAGCCAGGTCGTCCGAGAAACCCAGGTCGAGCATGCGGTCGGCTTCGTCGACCACCAGGAACTGAACCTGGTCCAGCTTGATCTGCTGCGAGCGCTGCAGGTCAAGCAGGCGACCCGGCGTGGCCACCACCAGATTGGCGTTTTGCAGCTTGGCGATCTGCACTTGGTAGGGCATGCCGCCCACCACGTTGGCAACACGCAGGCCACGGCAATGCTTGACCAGGTCGATGGCGTCATGGGCCACCTGCTGCGCCAGTTCGCGGGTCGGGCACAGGATCAGGGCGCCGGGAACGGCGGCCTTGAAATTGCGGGCGTTGGTGGGGTCTTTGCGCTTGGGGCGCTTGGGGGCGGGCTCACCGCGGGCGGCGGCCTCAGCCACGGCACGGTCGAACTCGGCACGGGCATCA
This sequence comes from Curvibacter sp. EU05-FHT14A10, assembly GCF_058791075.1. Classification (NCBI taxonomy): domain Bacteria; kingdom Pseudomonadati; phylum Pseudomonadota; class Betaproteobacteria; order Burkholderiales; family Comamonadaceae; genus Curvibacter; species Curvibacter sp. EU05-FHT14A10. Next base: position 98,478 of record NZ_JBYTDE010000007.1, on the reverse strand, counting down.
GCCTCGGCCTGGGCCTGCTGCTGGATCAGCGTGTGCAGCACCGGCAGCAGGAAGGCGGCGGTCTTGCCGCTGCCCGTCTGGCTGGAGACCATCAAGTCGATGTAGCGGGCGGCTTCGCCGGCTTGCACATCGGCGGGCAAGGCCAGAGGAATGGCCTTCAACTGCACGGAGGTGGGTTCGGTGTAGCCCAGGTCGGCCACAGCCTGGACCAGTTCGGGCGCCAGGCCCAGCTTCACGAAGCCATTGGGGAGAGCGGGTTCTGCGGGCTGGCTGGCAGCATCCGATTCGGTACCCAGCACCTGGGCGGCAACTTGGGCCACCACGGCGGCGGTGGAAACAAAGGATTCGGCAGGCGCGATGTCGCCCTGCACTGCAAGAGTGTCGGTCATGGTTTTCTCACACGAAATGCGCCGCCGGCGTAGCCAGCGGACGCTTCGTCAATGGTTAAACAACATCAACCATCAAACGAAGCCTGAACCATCTGGTGTCTGGGAGACGATGGTGCGGGTGGGCGTTTCAGCGAATCTGGAAGACCGACATTCATCGATCCGGACGAGACCTGCTTTTCTGGAAAGCTCTGGGTCACCGTCCACAGCCGCAAGCCCGGGAGTGAAGGGAGATGCACAAGAAGCACCCGTTTCCGAGTGCAGCCTGCGATTGTGACAGGTTCAGGGTTTTCCCGCAAGAGAAAGACCAAAAATGACCGTCATGCGCCGCCGGTGATGGCGGAACCAGCGAATTTATGACTTGAGGAAGTGCTGACGGTAATGTGCCAGCTCGTCGATCGATTCATGCACATCCGCCAAGGCCGTGTGCTTCTGCGCCTTCTTGAAGCTGGCATAGACCTCGGGCTTCCAGCGCCTGGAAAGCTCCTTGAGCGTGCTGACGTCCAGGTTTCGGTAGTGAAAGAACGCCTCCAGCTTGGGCATGTACTTGACCAGAAAGCGCCTGTCCTGCCCGATGGAGTTGCCACACATGGGGGCCTTGCCCTTGGGCACGTACTGGCGGATGAACTCGATCAAGCCCGCTTCGGCCTCGGCCTCGGTGGTGGTGGATGCCTTGACCTTGTCGATCAGGCCGCTGCGGCCGTGGGTGCCCTTGTTCCAGGCATCCATCTTGTCCAGTTGCGCATCGCTCTGGTGAATCACAAAAACAGGCCCCTCGACGCGGGGCTCCAGGTTCGGTCCGGTCACGACCACGGCGATCTCGATCAAGCGGTCTACCTCGGGGTCCAGTCCGGTCATTTCGCAATCCAGCCACACCAGGTTGAGGTCGGATTTGCTCAGGGGAGATATGGTTTCTGACATGGGCCGATTGTCGCTGATGACCTAAACTCCGCCACCATGCCTGAAGCCTCTTCCACCCTGAACCCTGCGCTGTTGCTCACCAGCGTTTTTGCACTGGCCCTGGTGGCCAGCGTGTTGCTGCGCCTTTGGCTTTCGTCGCGCCAGATCCGCCATGTGGCCCGGCACCGCGCCAACGTGCCGACGCCTTTCTCGCAGAGCATCTCCCTGGCCGCGCATCAGAAGGCGGCCGACTACACCATTGCCAAAAGTCAGCTGGGCATGCTGGAGCTGGCCTGGAGCACGGCCACGCTGATGGCCTGGACGCTGCTGGGCGGCCTGGACGCCCTGAACCAGGCCCTGCTTGGCTGGCTGGGCGCGGGCATGGTGCAACAGATGGCCTTGCTGGGCAGCTTCGTGCTCATCGGCGGGCTGCTGGACCTGCCGTTTTCGCTTTACCAGACCTTTGTGATCGAAGAGCGCTTCGGTTTCAACAAGATCACCTGGCGCCTGTGGCTGGGTGATCTTGTGAAATCCAGCCTGCTCGGTGCGCTGATCGGCCTGCCGCTGGCCAGCCTGATCCTTTGGCTGATGGGCAGCACCGGGCGCTTCTGGTGGCTTTGGGCCTGGAGCACCTGGATGGCCTTCAGCCTGCTGATGATGGTGATCTTCCCGACCTTCATTGCACCGCTGTTCAACAAGTTCCAACCACTGGAAGATGAGACGCTCAAGTCGCGGGTGACGGCCCTGATGCAACGCTGCGGCTTCTCGGCCAAAGGTCTTTTCGTGATGGATGGCAGCCGGCGCAGCGCCCATGGCAATGCCTATTTCACGGGCTTTGGCGCAGCCAAGCGGGTGGTGTTTTTCGACACCCTGCTCAGCAAGCTCTCACCCGCCGAAGTGGATGCCGTGCTGGCCCATGAACTGGGGCACTTCAAGCACAAGCACATCCTGAAGCGCTTGCTTGGCGTGTTTGCGTTCAGCCTGGCTGGCTTTGCCTTGCTGGGCTGGGTCAGTGGGCAGGTGTGGTTCTTTGCCGGGCTGGGGGTGCAGCCCTCGCTGACAGGCGCCAATGACGCCCTGGCTTTGCTGCTGTTCATGCTGGTGGTGCCGGTGTTCAGCTTTTTTGTGTCGCCCCTGATGGCACGCATGTCGCGACGCCACGAGTTCGAGGCCGATGCCTACGCGGTGGCCCAGACCGATGGGCAGGCCCTGGCCAGCGCCCTGCTCAAGCTTTACGAGGACAATGCCTCCACGCTGACGCCGGACCCGGTGTTTGCCAATTTTTACTACTCCCATCCCCCGGCCTCCGAACGGCTGGTTCGCCTGGGCACTTGAAACGGTTTTGTCTTTGGCCCACACGCATCTCACCATGAACGCCCCGCAATCCCCCGCGAAGCCCGAGCGCACCATGCGCGCCCTGAGCCCGACCGAGATCGTGACCCGACTGGCGCGCCACCCAGGCTGGCGACTCAACGGCGATGGCGCCGACGTCTGCATCGAGAAGGCCTTTGAATTCGACAGCTACGCGGACACCATGGCCTTCGTCAATGCAGTGGCCTTCGTTGCTCGTCGACGCGATCATCACCCGGAAATGACGGTGCGGCCGCACAGCTGCGTGGTGCGCTTCAACACCCATGATGTGAAGGGCCTGTCCGAGCGCGACTTCGATGCCGCCACCCAGGTGGATGGACTGCTCAACACCGACCCCGAAGGCAGCCCCCGTGAGTGATCGCCGCACCTTGCACGAAGGCCTGGTGGTCGCCAGCCACGGGCGCCACTGCGTCGTCGAAAGTTCAGATGGCGTGCGGCGGATCTGCCACCCTCGCGGCAAGAAGAGTCAGGCAGTGGTGGGTGACCGGGTGAGCTGGCTGTCGGCCACGCCGGGCCAAGGCGAGGAAGGCACCATCGAGAAGGTGCTGCCCCGCAAGAACCTGTTCTACCGGCAAGACGAAATCCGCACCAAGTCCTTTGCCGCCAACCTCGATCAGGTGCTGATCCTGGTGGCGGCCGAGCCCGAGTTCTCGGCCCACCAGCTTTCGCGCGCCCTGATCGCGGCCGAAGCCGAACACATCACGCCGATCATCGGTCTTAACAAGAGCGATCTCGTCGAGCCCTTTGCCCGCGCCTGGGCCCGACTGGCCCCCTACCGGCACATGCATTACGGTGTTCTGCCCTTGTCGCTCAAACAGTCGGGAGAAGTCGATCGCGAGCACCTTTTGCGGCTTCTGAGCCACAAGAACACCCTGGTGCTGGGGCCCTCGGGCTCCGGCAAAAGCACGCTGATCAACCTGCTGGTGCCTGGGGCTCTGGCCGAGACCCAGGAGATTTCGCAGGCCCTGAACTCAGGCAAGCACACGACCACCAGCACTTCGTGGTACTGGGTGGACGCAGAGCGCCAGACCGGCCTGATCGATTCCCCCGGCTTCCAGGAGTTCGGACTGCATCACATCGACCCGGCCCAATTGGCGGCTTACATGCCCGACCTCAAGCCCCATGTGGCGAACTGCAAGTTCTACAACTGCACCCACTTGCACGAGCCAGGCTGCGGCGTGATGGCCGCAGTGAGCGCCGAAGACCGGTCGGACGCCATCAGCGAACAACGCTACCGCATCTATGCCGACCTGTTCGCGGAACTGAGTCAAAGCCGCTATTGAAGCCTTGACGGCCTCGCCACCCGCTCAAGCGGGCAAGAGGGGCCGCAAGGCCTCGACCAGGGCATGGCACTGGTCCGGCGTACCCACCGTGATGCGCAGGTACTGGTCAATGCGCGGCAAACGGAAGTGCCGCACCAGCACCGCGCGCTCACGCAGCCCGGCAGCCAGCAAGCCCGCATCACATGCCGGGTGGCGAGCGAACAGAAAATTGGTCTGCGAGGGCAGAACCTCGAAACCCAGATCCTCAAGCTGCAGGGCCAGGCCTTCGCGGCTGTGCATCACCGCTTGGCGCGTCTTGTCAAAATAGGCTTGATCCTCGTAGGCCGCCTGCGCGCCCGCTTGGGCCAGCTTGTCTAGGGGGTAGGAGTTGAAGCTGTTCTTGACCCGCTCCAGGGCGTCGATCAGGTGGCGCTGCCCCATCGCCACCCCCACCCGCAATCCCGCCAGCGAGCGGGACTTGGACAGCGTGTGCACCACCAGCAGGTTCGGGTGCTGCTCAATCAAGGACACCGCGCTCTGGCCGCCAAAGTCAACATAGGCCTCGTCCACCAGCACCACCTTGTCGGGGTGCTGGCGCAGCAGGCACTGGATCTCAGCCAAGGGCAAGCCGATACCGGTAGGGGCATTGGGATTGGCCACCACCACACCTGCGGCCACGGAACCCGCAGGCGCGACCAGATCAGCAACCTCCAGCCGAAGTCCTTCACGCAAAGGGATTTTCAGCGCAGGGATGCCATACAGATCGCAATAAACACTGTAGAAGCTGTAGGTGATGTCCGGCATCAGCAGCGGGACGCCACCGTGCTGGAAAAAGGCCTGGAAGGCGTGGGCCAAGACCTCATCCGACCCGTTGCCCACGAACACCTCACCCCACTGCAAACCATGGTGGGCCGCGATGGTGCGACGCAATTCGAGGGACTCCGGATCAGGGTAGCGCTCCAGGCCCGCAAGGGTAGCGGCATGGATCGCGGCCAGCACCCGAGGCGATGGCGGGTAAGGGTTCTCGTTGGTGTTGAGCTTGACCAGGCCGGCCATGCGCGGCTGCTCACCGGGCACATAGGGCTTGAGCGTGCCCACCAGGGGGCTCCAGAAACTTGGATTCATGACGGATCTCTCGCTTGCATGAGGGCCCCAGGGTGCAGGGCAGAATCAAGACGGGGCCTTGGACGGGCCCGGGGCTGTCAGGCGCAGCGTCCTGACAGCTGTGATCAACCCAGCAGACGGGCCAGCGTCAGCAGGGCCAACAAAACCATCCACACCACGACAGAGCGCCACACCAAGCCCACGATCTGGGCCAGGTGAGCGACCTCCGGCTCTCGGCCCGGCGTGCTGTCGCTGTCTGCCGACTCGGCATCGGCCTCGCCTGCCGAAAATTCGGGCAGTTGAGAAGGCAAGGCGGTGACTTTCAAGGCCTCGCCACCCAGACGCACATTGATCGCCCCTGCCGTCGCGGCCAGCACCACACCGTCGTTGTCATTGGGAAACCGCTGGGCATGGTAGCGCCAGCCATCGATGGCCTCCTCGAAGTTACCAACCACCGCGAAGACCAGCGCCGTCAGGCGCGCGGGCAGCCAATCGATCACAGTCCAGGACTGGGCGGCAGCACGTTGAAGGGCATCGCTCACTGCCTGCTGCCCCACGCGATTGCGGTAACGCCAATAACGCGACACAAACTCGGACAAGCGGTAGATCACCGCCCCTGCGGGCCCCAGGCCGACCGCCGCGAGCACGGAGTACCAGGCCAGCACGCCAAACACGTGCCGGTGGGCCGCCAGCACCGAGTACTCGATCACATGGCGCACGATCTCACTGCGCGGCAACTCGCTGGCATCCACCTGCTGCCACTGGGCCAACAGCTCACGGGCTCGCGCCTCGTCCCCATCTTCAAGGGCATCGCGGATGTCGGTGAAATGGTGGCTGAACTGCCGGAATCCCAGGGTGACGTACAGCACAGCCACGTTCCAGAGCATGGCCACTGGCCAGCCCACAAACACCCACAGCAACCAGTGGATGGCCAGCGCCATCAGCGCCGGAAACAGCACAGCGAGGCCCCAGGTGATCCAACCATGCTGAGGTTTGCCGGCATCAAAATTGCGGCTGGCCGTGCGCGCCCAGGCCCGCAATCCCGCATGAATCGGATTGCTGCGCCCCAACGGCCGGGCCTGCTCGATCAACAAAGCCAAAAGAATGGCGAAAAAACTCATGTCGCGATGATACCGGGGGCTCTTGCCGCTTCAGCGTCGCAGCCCTCAGGCGACCAGAAATCGGTAGAAATTGCGCAACATGCCGGCCGTGGCACCCCAGATGAAACGCTCCTGCTCACCGTCCATCCACGGCATCGAAAACCATTCGCGCCGCACCCCTTCGGCCTCATAGGCATGGCGCCGGTGGTTCGCAGGGTTCATCAGAAAGGCCAGCGGCACCTCAAAGGCCGAGGCCACCTCGTCAGGGTTGAGCTGCAGGCTGAAACCCGGACTGACCAAGCCCACCACCGGGGTGACGATGTAAGCCGTGCCGGTGGTGTAAATGGGCAGGCTGCCCAGCACCTGAACGTGCTCTGGCGCCAGCCCCACCTCTTCCTGGGCTTCGCGCAAGGCCGTGGCCGCAGGCGAGGCATCGGTGTCGTCCATGCGCCCCCCTGGAAACGCGACCTGGCCGGAGTGCGTCGACAGATGCTCAGTGCGCTGGGTGAGCAGCACCGTAGGCTCGTCACGCAGCACGATGGGCACCAGCACCGAAGCCTGGGCGGGTTGCCGATTGGCGAAGCGGCGCTCCATCGTCACTTCGGGCTGCCAGGTCGGCGGCAGGGCAAACCGCTTGGCCATGGCCTCGGGGCGCATTCGCTCCGCACTGACGGCCGGCAAATCAGCATCCGTGCGCAGCACCGGCACCGCACGGGGGTCAAAGTTCGGCAGGCGCGACAAGGGCGTGAGGGCGGAGGGTTCAGTGCTCAAGGAAAGGCCCCTGGGGTGAAAGCAATGGCCTGGCAGACCGGATGGTGTGCCGCAAAAACAAAAAAGCCGCTGACAGCATGGGCTGCAGCGGCTTTCCCGGAAGAAGCTATCAAGCTCAGGCGGCAGCAGCCACCTTGTTGACACGCGACGGCAGCTTTTCCTTGATGCGAGCCGACTTGCCGCTGCGCGAACGCAGGTAGTACAGCTTGGCACGGCGGACATCACCACGACGCTTGACTTCGATGCTGGCGATCAGCGGGCTGTAGGTTTGGAACGTACGTTCCACGCCTTCGCCGCTGGAGATCTTGCGCACGATGAAGCCACTGTTGAGGCCACGGTTGCGCTTGGCGATCACGACGCCTTCGAAAGCCTGAACGCGCTTGCGGGTGCCTTCAACCACGTTCACGCTGACGATCACGGTGTCGCCAGGGGCGAACTCGGGAATGGTCTTGTTCAGGCGAGCAATTTCTTCTTGCTCAAGAGTTTGGATCAGATTCATGAGGACCTCATACGATCTTGCCCGCGCCAGGATGGCAGTGTCGGAATGACGTGCACCGTGCTGCACAGGACTGAAGCAAAACGCCGTGCTGACGCACGACACACTGCTTCAACCCTGGGGACAATTCAGAAGAATTTGCAAGGTGGCTTGTCCGCAAAATGACGGATCAAGCGGCCGGCCAGAGGATCGAAAAGCCTTTGATTATAACCAATCAGGAATTTCTGGCCAAGGCGGCCTCATCCTTGGCACTCAGCAGACCGGATTCACGCGCCGCCACGATCAGTTCAGGCCGGTGTTGCGCCGTGATGCGAAGGCGCTCGTCCCGACGCCATCGCTCGATGTGGGCATGGTGCCCCGACAGCAGCACCTCAGGCACAGGAACCGGCGCGGCGCCCTCACCGGGCTGCCAGACTTCGGGCCGGGTGTAGTGCGGACAGTCCAGCAGCCCATCGAGGGCCGGATTGAAGCTGTCGAATTGGTGGCTGCCCTCGTCATTGAGCACACCGGGCTGCAGACGTGTGACGGCATCGATCAGGGCCATGGCAGCAATCTCGCCCCCCGACAGCACGAAATCACCCAGGCTGATCTGCGCATCGACATGGGCATCAATGAAGCGCTGATCGATGCCCTCGTAACGACCGCACAGCAAGATCGCACCTGGACCTTGCGCCCACCGCTCAACGCCAGGATGGTTGAGCACCCGCCCGATGGGCGAAAACAGCACCACCGGCGCCCGCTCATCCTCGGCCAGGCTGGCACGGTCGGCACGGAGGGCCTGCAGGCAACGCTCCAGAGGTTCGATCATCATGACCATGCCTGGGCCGCCACCAAAAGGCCGGTCATCCACGCGCCGGTAGTTGCCTTGGGCAAAATCGCGCGGATTCCAGAGACGAACGCTCACCTGGCCTGAGGCATAGGCCCGGCGCGTCACGCCCGCCGCCAGAAACGGCTCGAACAACTCAGGGAACAGGGTGATGACGTCAAATCGCATGGGTTGATGCCGGCCAGGCTCAGTAATCAGGCTGCCAATCGACGGTGATGCATCGGCCCGCCAGGTCCACCTTGTCCACATAAGCCGCCACAAAGGGCACCATGCGCTCCAGGGTCTTGCCGTCTTGCTCATAGGCGATGACCAGCACCGTCTGAGGCCCGGTGTGCATCAGGTCGCGCACCACACCCAGCGCCAGGCCTTCGCGGTTCACCACATTCAGACCGAGCAGGTCCACCCAGTAGTACTCATCGGCGCCAGCAGTCGGGAAGCTGGAGCGCGGCACAAAAATCCGCGCACCTTTCAGGGCTTCGGCCGCATTGCGATCAGGCACATCAAGAGAGGTGGCCACGACAGAGTCCGAATGGTCCTTGGCCTCCTTGATCACCAGGCGCACGGTCCCTGTGAAGGTCTTGGCCCCTTTTTCAGCCGGTTGCAGGTACCAGCGCTTGGACGAAAACAGGGCCTCAGGCGAGGCGCTGTAAGGCAACACCCGGAACCAGCCTTTGATGCCCCAGGCATCGGCAATGCGACCCACCTCGATGGCATCGACCGGAAGCTCAGCGGCTTCGAGAGGGGGAAAGTTCTGTGACATGAAAATGCAGGCCCCAAAAAAATTCAGGCCGGCGGTGCGAACACTGCCGGCCTGTTGATGCGCTCAGTCTATGCGCTCAATCAGTCAAGCGAAGAGCGTGCGGATTGAACGCGTGGCGCGATCAGGCAGCCTTCTTGGCCAGTTGCTTGATCAGGCGTTCCACGGTGTCGGAAGCCTGGGCGCCAACGCCCTTCCAGTAGGTCAGACGGTCTTGCGCAATGCGCAGACCTTCTTCCGATTCCTTGGCGCTGGGGTTGTAAAAACCCAGACGCTCAATGAAGCGGCCATCGCGACGTTCGCGCTTGTCTGCGACGACGATGTTATAGAACGGACGGGCCTTGGAGCCGCCGCGGGAGAGTCGAATGACGACCATGATTTATCCTTGGGTGGTGGAATTTCTTCCGAAATTTCTTCCAGCGTTGAGACACGCGACATAGCCACCCGGCCAGCGACACGCTGAATAGCTCTCGATTATAACCCCTTCACGTTTTTATGCCGATCATCCGCCCCAGCACCGAAGCCGACGTACCCGCCATCACCGCCCTCTATGCCCATCATGTGCTGCATGGCACCGGTACTTTTGAGGTCGATCCGCCCAATGAAACCGACATGGCCGCAAGGCGCACTGACGTGCTGGCCAAAGGCCTGCCCTACCTGGTCATGGAGCACGAGGGCCGGGTGGTGGGCTTCTCGTATTGCAACTGGTTCAAGCCTCGGCCCGCCTATCGTTTTTCCGCAGAAGACTCGATCTACATGGCCCCGGAGGCCAAGGGCCAGGGCTGGGGGCGCGCCTTGCTGGCCGAACTGGCCGCCAGGGCCGAGGCCGTGGGCGTGCGCAAGTTGATCGCCGTGATCGGTGACTCGGCCAACGCCGGTTCGATCGGCGTGCACCGCAGTGTCGGCTTCACTCCGGCCGGTGTACTCAAGGCCTGCGGCTGGAAGTTCAATCGATGGCTCGACATCGTGCTGATGGAAAAAAGCCTCGGTCAGGGCGACCGCAGTTCACCCGAGTAAAGTCGGGCCATGAAAAACAAAACCCTCGCGGCGTGGCTGGCCTTTCTGGGCGGCCCGCTGGGCTTGCATCGTTTTTACCTGAAGGGTTGGGGTGACTGGCTGGGCTGGGCGCTTTGGGTTCCGACCCTGCTCGGCCTGTGGGGTCTTGAGCGGGTGCAGGCTCTGGGCCTGGACGACACCTTGAGTTGGGTGTTGCTGCCCGTGATGGGTTTCAACATCGCAGGCTGTGCCCTGTGTGCCATCGTCTATGGACTGATGACACCCGAGAAATGGAACAGCCGCTACAACCCCGGCGCAGCGGGTGATGCGCCCCCGGGACGCACCCACTGGGGCACAGTTGCGGTACTGGCAGCCGCCTTGTTGATCGGCACCGGCGTGCTGATGGCCAGCCTGGTCTACAGTTTTCAGCGCTACTTTGAATACCAGATCGACGAAGCCCGCAAGATCTCCCAGCCTGCCGACTGAGGCTCAGGGCCTCAGCCGCGCGCTGGCAAAGAGTTGAGCGGATCGCCGCCGTAGAGCCAGGGGACATCCAGGAGCCGGTCACCCAGGAGCTGCATGCCCAGGTCTCGGCCCCAACGCAGCAAACCACTGGAGTGGAAGATGCGCCCGTTGCGCTCGGCCCGGGCCTGCACGCGGGCGCAACGTTGCCAACGGTTCAGTGCGTAGCGCTGCAGCCGGGTGGGTAGATCGATCTCGAACATGGCCAGGGACTGCGCCAAGGCGTGGGCATCCTCGATGGCCATGCCTGCGCCCTGGGCGAGGTAGGGGCGCATGGGGTGCGCTGCATCGCCCAGCAGGGCCACACGCCCGCGAGCCATCTGGTCGGCGCCCGCCACGGGCGGCCGGTCGCACAAGGCCCAGAGGCGCCATTCAGGCACGGCTCCGATCAGCGCCTGCAAGCCCGCGCAGGTCCCGGCCATGGCGATTTGCAACTGCTGCGCATTGGTGCTGTGGTCCCAATGGCTGAGATCGCCCTCGACCTCGCCGTGCACGATGGCCACCACGTTCTGCCAGTCGCCCCCCCGCACCGGGTAGGCCACCACATGCAGACGCGGCCCCAGCCAGGCCGTGACAGATTGGGTTCTCAAGGCCGCAGGCAAAGACGATTGCGGCAACATGGCACGAAAGGCCAGATGGCCGGTGGCACGCGGCTGACTGTCGCCCCACACCTCACGCCGCACCTGGCTCCACAGGCCGTCGGCACCGACCAATACATCACCTTCAATGCGCTTTCGACCCTCCAGCTCCAGTGACACCCCCTCCCCAGCGGCCGCCCCATGCACGCCCAGTACGGACGAGGCCTGGTGCAGCGCCACCTGCCCATGGGCACGGACGGCCTCCAACAGCACGTGGTGCAGGTCGGCGCGGTGGATGGTGGCATAGGGTGCGCCGTAGCGCGCCTCGGCGCGGCCACGCAACGCCAGCCCGCCCAGCACGGCCCCAGACAACGCAGACCGCACCTGCAGCCGATCCGGAAAGGCAGCCACCTCTTTGAGCGCGGCCTCCAGCCCCCAGTGATGGAGCACACGGACCACGTTCGGGCTGATCTGGATCCCTGCCCCCACCTCGCTGAAAACAGGGGCGCGCTCAAACAGGCGCACCACCCAACCGGCTTGCGCACAGGCCAGGGCGGCGGCCAAGCCGCCAATCCCACCACCGGCCACCAAAACTTCGATCTGCTGACTCATCCGAGGATTGTGCCGCGCTCCTGGCGCTCGTTTTCGACCAAGCCTTGCGCTCGCTCAAGCACATCGACTGGCGACGGCCGCCCGAAGAGGTAGCCCTGAAAGGCTCGGCACCCACTTTGAAACAAAAATTCGAGCTGTCCCAGCGTCTCGACCCCTTCGGCCACCACGGCCAGGTCCAGGCTGCCGGCCAAAGCCAGAATGGTGCGGACGATGGCGGCGTCGTTGGGATCAACCAGGACATCACGCACAAAGGACTGATCGATTTTCAACTGATCCAGCGGCAGACGCTTCAGATAGCTCAGGCTGGAGTACCCGGTGCCAAAGTCGTCCAACGAAAAGCGCACGCCTTCCATGCGCAATTCGGTCATCTTGGCAATCATGTCCTCCACATCGGTGAGCAGAAGGCTCTCCGTCAACTCCAGTTGCAGACATCGCGCCCGAGCCCCGGAGCGCGACAGGCTCTGGCGTACCCAGGACACGAAATCAGGGTGCCTGAATTGCCGGGCGCTCACATTGACAGAAATGGTCAGGTCACGCGTGGCCTCCTGCTCTGACCACCTCACGAGCTGGGCACAGGCCTGGTCGAGCACCCACAGACCCAGGGGCAGGATCAGTCCCGTCTGCTCGGCCAAGGGGATGAATTCCCCCGGCGAGACCATGCCGCGCTGCGGATGCGCCCAGCGCACCAAGGCCTCGGCACCGGTGATGCGACGCGCGTCGTCCACCACGGGTTGGTAGTACAGCAGCAGTTCATGGCGCAGCAGGCCCTGCCGCAGGTCGCCCTCCAGCACCGAACGTGCGGTGACGGCGGCCTGCATCTGCGGGTCAAAGAAGCGCAGCGTGTTGCGCCCGTTCGCCTTGGCCTGATACATGGCCAGGTCGGCACGCTTGAGCAACTCATCAATCGGGGTTTCGTCGCCCTGGAACAGAGTGATGCCGATGCTGGGTGTGCTGTAGTACTCCAGGCCGTTGAGGTCAAAAGGCTTGTTCATGCTGGCCAGCAGCTTTTCAGCCACACGTTCGGTCTGCTCCGCGGCCGCAGCCCGGTCATGGGCCAGGTCTTCCAGCATCAACACAAACTCGTCGCCTCCGAAGCGCGCGACCGTATCGCACTGCCGCACGCACTTGACGAGCCGGCGCCCGACCTGCACCAGCAGTTGATCGCCCTTGGCGTGGCCCAAGGTGTCGTTCAGATCCTTGAAGTTGTCCAGGTCCAGGAACAACAGGGCCCCGTGATGCCCCATGCGCTCGCTGGACAGGCAGGCTTGATGCAGGCGATCGATCAGCAGGCGACGATTGGGCAGTTCGGTCAGTGCATCGTAGAAAGCCAGGCGCTCGATTTCGCGCTCGGCTCGCTTGCGATCCGTGATGTCACGCGCCACCCCCAGAATGCCCGTGATTTGGCCTTCATTGTCCCGAATGGGTGTCTTGATGGTTTCGAACAAGCCATGGTGACCATCCGAGAACACCATGTCCTCTTCGTAGATCATCGCCTGCTTCAATTTCAGCATTTCCAGGTCCCGGGCACGGTAATGCCGGGCGGCCTCCACCGAGAACAGTTGCTCGTCGGTGCACCCCATGATGGCGGCCTCGCCGTGCCCGGCAAATCGCTCGAAAACCGGATTGCAATATTGGTAACGGCCTTCGATGTCCTTCAGGAACACCATGTCAGGCAGTGCATTGACCAGGGCTCGCAGGCGGGTCTGGTTCTGCTCCAGGGCCAGTTCCATGGTCTTGCGTTCGGTGGTGTCGATGGCAAAGGCAATGAAGCCGACGATCGCGCCGTCCGCCCCACGCTCGGGCGCCAATGTGGTGTGGCGGTAGCGCACCTGCCCCGAGGGCAGTTCCACCCGGTTCTCGAAAACGACCAGCTCCCCGGCCAAGGTACGCTCCACAAAGGGCAGCATGCGCTGCAGCCGGTCCGGTGAAACGATGGCCGACAAGGGCTGCCCGCGCATGGCCTCGACCGAATGACCGAACCAGGAGGCGTGGGCCTGGTTGACAAACTGAAACCTGAGGTCGCGATCCAGCCGCGACACCCCACCGGGCATCTGCATGAGAATGCTGGCCAGTTGCGCATCCTTCTCATGGGCCCGTCGCTCAGCCTCTTTGCGGGGGGTGACATCAATGTTGAAGCCCACCAGTCCCCGCACCGATTCGCCCTGCCAAAGAGGCGCCACGATGCACAGGAACGAGCGCATCCGGCCCTGCACCGGGGTGTCCATCTCGTATTCGATCACTTCGCCTTGCCAGGCTCGGGCGTTGTAGCGTGCCCAGCGTGCCTGCTCTTCCACCTGGTCGGTGCACTGAGCCGGTGTCAGGCCCAGTTGGGTGCCGAAATGGGCCACCCGTGCCGGGTTCTCGAGCACGAGGCGTTCCTGCTCGTCCCGCACCCAGGCCTCAAATGGCATGTTGTCGACCATGGTGCGCAAGACGGCTTCATTGCTGCGTTGCAATTGCTCGTCCAACTTTTCACGGGTGATGTCCAACACCAGCCCGTCCCACATGACGCGACCATCGTCCAAAGGCCTGGGCGCCGAGCAGACACGCAGCCACCGCATGACCCCATTTTTGCCAGGCATGCGCACCACCACATCCAACACGGACATCGAACGCGCTGATTCGGCCTCTGCCGCGCGTAGCAAGTCCAGGTCCTCGGGTAGCAGGCGCCCGTACAACAACATCGGATCGCGCACAACATCGGCCATGTTCATGCCGCCCACACGCTGCACCGCATCGCTCACATACACAAATCTGTTGTGGCCCTGCAGGTCACGTTCGGCCTGAAAAAGCAGTCCGTTGGGAATATTCCTGGCCAGGGCGGCCAGTTGGGCCTCCCGATCACGCAACGAGGCCTCGGTCCGCCTCACCAGTTCATAGGGCTGGCGAATGTTGATGCCAAACACGGCCCGGAAGATAAGCCAATCCGCCAGCACCTTGAAGACATGCCCCAGCACATTGAGTGAATCTTCTGGCGCGTGGTAGCTGGCAAACACGACCTCGCCCAAGGCCATCACGAAACAGGCCCCCGCCAGCCAATACCCACGCGATCGGCCGGTGCGCTGTGCCGAGCCCCAGAAAGTGACCGCAATCGCCAGGTTGACCAGACACAGCAGGTATTCGACAAACACCTTGAATGTCGTCAGGCCGTATTCCGGCACATAGACCGCAGGCAAACCCGCTGGCGGCCAGGTGAACAGCCCGAACAAGCCCAGCGAAACCGCCACGGCGGCTCCGAACCAGCGTCCGGCCGCACCCGGCAGGCGAAGGTTGATCGCCAGCAGCGTCAACGCCAGGGTTTCGAAAATCCGAGCGGCCAACCAGAAGTAAATTGCCTTGGAGGTACTCGATGTGGACAACAAAGGCGGCATCCCGGCGTAGGACAGCGCGTGCAACAAATCGCAGACAGCCGTCACCGTGAAGCCGAAAATCAGGGCATTGGACTGCCTCCGCTGCACCCGGTCCAGCGAGTACCAGGACACGGCCACCACCAAAGAGGCCACCACCACGGCCGACAACTCCAGCAGAAGGTGCAAACCCAGCCACAAACCCTCACCCCGCTCAAACAGCCGCACCGGGGGTGACAACATCAACAATGAAAGAAGCACCCCGGCAGCCATCCCCAGTCGGGTCGTTATTTTTCGCGCCTGAAGACTGGCGTCTTGGTCCTTCATGCTGACAGCCTATCGATTTCGTTACATCCTTTATCAGGCAAAAACGACCGATCGACAATAAGAATGTGGAGCATTGCGGCCTAAATACCTCAATCCCGTCGGTCGGCTGCTAGAGAACGGTCTTCGTCAGCCCGCAGCAAGGTCTGATCATTGGACTCACCCCATGACCGATGACACGGCAGGCCCATCCCGGGCCGAGGCCGCACCGCCTGCCCCGGTTCGGTGCATGAAGGACTTGTCAGCGACGATGCGAAAACGAACGGAGAACCGCCATGGAAAAATCGAGGCGGCAGGGCATGGCGCTCCCAAAAAGCACCGGTCTTCCTGCGGATGACGAAATCCTGAGCACCAGCCGAACAGACGGGTTCAGCCGTTCATTTCATCCGCGCAACGCTGCGGCCGGATATGGGGTCCGCCTTGCGGCGCACCTTGCTTGAATGACAAAGCGCTCTGCCGACACTGACAATTCAAGGAGATAGCCAACACGCCAATCTCAAATACCTTCACGCACCCAAAATGAAAATCAAAAACACATGATTTTCACTATATCAATTCACATCATCAAACCCGCCGATCCATGAGCCCACCGGAAGGCAGGGTCTCAAACACATTTAGACACAAGTTCGGCTACCACGCGCGAGAACCCCAATGTTCTTGACCAACGAGACAACAAAAAGCCCGTGCAGAAGTGTTTCTGCACGGGCTTTTTGTTGTCATGCGCCTGAAGCGCAGAACGGGATTCAATCAATCATCAGGGGATCACGCGGCAATCAGAAATTGAGCACGGTCCTGATCTTGAATCCACTTAGGGGCCTTGCCGCGGCCAGTCCAGGTTTCGCCTGTGGCGGGATTGCGGTATTTGGCAGCCACTTTGCCACCCTTGGCAGCAGAACTGCTGCGGGCGCGCGGTGCCTGGAAAATATCTTCGGCCGTCAGACCAAAATCAGCCACCAAAGTACGCACTTGCGCCACCGCGTCAGCGGTTTCACGCTTGCGGGCTTCTTGAATTTGCTGCTCAAGGGCTTCGCGTTGCTTCAGTAGATCCTTGTAAGTGGTGCTCATGATTTGATCAACCCATTCGTGTTTAAAACCCCATTATAGAAATAAATTCAAGCCGTACAAAGATCAGGGCTGAGCCCTTCTGCAATTTGAGGATTATCTTCACGAAGCAGACACAGGCACCTGATTATTGAAGCGCCGACAACGCGGCCAAATGCCCAGGCACTCAGGGGCTGGTACCCAGGGGCCAGGCCAGAACTTTGTCAATTCTTCGGCCATCAAGATCGACGACTTCAAAAATCCAGCCAGCACACTCGATCCGTTCACCCGTCGCAGGCAAATGACCGGATTCAAACATCAGCAGGCCTGCCAGGGTGTTGTAGCGGCCGCGCTCTTCATCGGGCAATTCGCGAATATCCAATCGAGCCCGCAATTCATCCACGGGCATCAGGCCATCCAACAGCCACGATCCTCCCTCGCGGCGCACGGCCCAGGCATCGGCCTGGGCCAAGGGTTGCAGTTCGCCGGTGATGGCTTCGAGCACATCGTGCGGAGTCATCAAGCCTTGTACCACCCCATATTCGTCCACCACCAGCACCATGCGGGCCGCGCGGGCCCGGAACTGCTCAAGCAATTCCATGCCGCTGAGGGTTTCGGGCAGAAAGGCCGCCGGCAAGGCATGGGCCTCGATGGGGCCGACGTGGTCCGGCCCCAGTTCCAGCAACGACGCCACGCTGATCAGCCCCACCACGTCGTCCAGCGAACCACGGCAGACGGGGTACCAGGAGTGACTGCTCAGCGCGCCTGCACCGCGAATCCTTTGCAGGCACTGTGCCACCGTATCTTGGGCCTCCAACCAGTCGATCTCGGCCCGGGGCAACATCATCGACGTCAGGGGCCGGTCATCCAGGCGAAACACGTTCTGCACCATCTGATGCTCGTGCTCTTCAATGACCCCGGCGTCCAGCCCTTCTTCGAGGCTGGCCACGATTTCCTCTTCGGTGACAGAGCGCCCTCCCGAATCATCGACCCGCAGCAAGCGCAACACCGCATGGGTACTGAGCGACAGAAGACGCACAAAGGGCTTGGCCCCGACCGCCACCCAGGACATGGGGCGCGAAATCCAACGGGCCACCGTCTCCGGATACAGCTGGCCGATGCGCTTGGGCACCAGTTCACCAAACACGATGGTGATGAAGGTGATCACGGTCACCACCACCGCGGTCGCCGTGACACCGGCAACGCCCTCAGGCATGTTCCAGCTCACCAGCCAATGGGCCAGACGATCGCTGAAAGCGGCCTCGCCCAAAATGCCGTTGAGCATCCCGATCGAGGTGATGCCGACCTGGACCGACGACAGAAACTGGGTCGGATTGTCAAGCAAGGCGAGTGCCGTGGCGGCCCCCTTGTCGCCCGCCTCGGCCATGGCGGTCAAACGGGCTTTGCGACTCGATGCCAGGGACATCTCGGACATGGCGAACACTGCATTGAGCAGGGTCAGCAGGGCAATCAGCAGGAAATCCATGCAGGGGAGTGGAGAATCAACACCATGGCAATGTACTTGATTGGTGATGTCCAGGGCTGCAACGATGCCCTGGGACGTCTGCTGGACACGCTGGGTTTCTCACCCAGCCGTGACACGATTTATCTGTTGGGCGACCTGGTCAACCGGGGTCCCGACTCGGCCGGGGTGCTGCGGCGCCTGATGAAACTGGACGACGCTGCCCGTTGCCTGCTGGGCAACCACGACCTGCACTTGCTGGCTGCAGCGCAGGGTCTTCGCCCGCCCGGTCGCAAAGACACCCTCCAGACCCTCCTCCAGGCCGACGACCGTGCCACCCTGATCGACTGGGTGCGCCGCCAGCCCCTGGCGCGCCATGAGAACGGGGTGCTGATGTTCCACGCCGGGGTGCTGCCCAGTTGGACACCGACCCAGGTCATGGCCCTGGCCGCTGAGGTTCAGCAAATGCTGAGCGGCCCGGACTGGCTTGATTTTCTGCAGAACATGTACGGCAACCTGCCCCTGGGATGGCGTGATGGCCTGCGCGGTCACGACCGCCTGCGCATCATCGTCAACGCGCTCACTCGACTGCGTTTTTGCACACCTCAGGGAGAAATGGAATTCGCCAGCACCGAAAGTGCGGAGGGAGGGCCACCCGGCTACCTGCCTTGGTTCGACGTGCCGGGAAGGGCTACTGCAGACACCTTGGTGGCCTTCGGCCATTGGTCCACCCTGGGTTGGCAGAATCGCCCCCATCTGCTGTCACTGGACACGGGCTGCGTCTGGGGTGGCTGCCTGAGCGCTGTGCGCCTGGGCAAGCGACCAGAAGATCGGGAATTGATCCAGGTGAAATGCCCGCCCGCTCAGAAACCCGGGCGTTGAGGGCATTCCTACCGGGCTTGAGCCTCGCCAAAGGCCAGAAGCCCGGCGCTGAGATCAGGAAACCACCGGATCAGCCGCCTTGAACAACGCAGCCACCTTGCGCTTGGGCTTGATGTTCGACGAAATCGCCCTGGCAGGCGCCTTGGCAGCGGCCTCCCAGGCAGGTGCTGCATCGACCACCGGGGCCTGATAAGGCTGGTCAAAAAACGGATCCCGCGGCGCAGAATGGGTGCGATAGGAACGGCGCTCACGGCCATAGCCTTCGGCCGTTGCCTCGGTGCGCTCGCGTTCACGTTCACGCGGAGCAGGACGACCTTCGCCTTGCTGGTACATGCGGCGCCCTTCGTTGATGCGCTCGCGAGGACGGTCTTCGTCGTATTCCAGGGCCTCGACTTCGATCTTCTTTTTGATCAGCTTCTCGATGTCAGCCACCAGACGGGCATCGTTGTTGCCGCCCACAAAGCTCACGGCCAGACCCGAAGCACCCGCCCGACCGGTCCGGCCGATGCGGTGCACGTAGTCTTCGGCGTTGAAAGGGATGTCCATGTTGAACACCGCCGGCACGTCCTTGATGTCGAGGCCTCGGGCCGCCACGTCCGTGCACACCAGCAAATCGACTTCACCCTTCTTGAAGGCGTCAAGGGCCTTCAAGCGCTCGTCCTGGCTTTTGTCACCGTGCAACGCGGCCGTCTTCAGACCATCTCGGTCCAGCGAACGGGCCAACCTGGCACAACCCAGCTTGCTGTTCACGAAAACAAAGGCTTGCTTGATGCCTTGCCGACGCAGCACCTGGTGCAGGGCACGGCGCTTGTCGTCGTCGTTCACGCCATAAAAATGCTGCTCCACGGTCGATGCCGTGGCGTTCGAGCGAGCCACCTCGATCGTGACCGGGTCTTGCAGGTAGCTGCTGGCCAACCGCTTGATCTCAGGCGAGAAGGTGGCCGAGAACAGCAAGGTGGTGCGTTGCTTGGGCAGGTAGCTCAGGATGCGCTGCAGGTCAGGCAGGAAACCGATGTCCAGCATCCGGTCCGCCTCGTCCAGCACCACGTACTCGACCTGGTTCAGCACCGCGTTCTTGGCCTCGATGTGATCAAGCAGACGCCCTGGCGTGGCCACCAGAACTTCGACACCGCGCTTGAGCTCTGCCGTCTGGGGTTTCATGTCCATGCCGCCAAACACCACCGCGCTGCGCAACTGGGTGTACTTGGCATAGAGCTTGACCTGCTGGGCCACCTGATCGGCCAATTCGCGCGTGGGCAAAAGCACCAGGGCACGCACGGGGTGGCGGGCAGGAGACGTCGAACTGTTTTCGTGCTTGAGCAGTCGCTGCAGCAAAGGCAGGGAGAACGCCGCCGTCTTGCCGGTGCCAGTCTGTGCGGCCCCCATCACGTCTTTGCCCGTGAGCACCACCGGAATGGCCTGAGCCTGGATGGGGGTCATGGACTCGTAGCCCATCTCGGCCACGGCGCGAGCCAGGGGCTCAGCGAGCGATAAATGTGAGAATGATGTCGTCATGAAGCCTTGTATTGTCGCACCGGCGGGGAAAACCCGGTAATGCGGCGTATTTTTGCGGCCCAAAAAGTGGTTTCGCCACCTTGAATGCCATGAAATTGATAGCGGCCTGCTGAGTCAGGTCAAGGCTCATCGGCCTGTGGTCTAGAGGTTACGGGCACTGAAGGTGTCGCAGGCGCGCACCGTGCCCTCGCGCAGCCCTGTGGCAAACCAGCGCTGACGCTGGGCACTGCTGCCGTGCGTGAAGCTTTCCGGCACCACCGCACGGCCTGCCGCCTTTTGCAAGGCATCGTCGCCGATGTGTGCCGCGGCGTTCATCGCCGACTCGATGTCGCCAGCCTCCAGAATGTGTCGGCTTTGATCGGCATGCTGAGCCCACACCCCGGCCAGACAATCCGCCTGCAGCTCCAACCGCACGCTCAACGCGTTGTAACGCTCCGGGCTGACACGGCCACGGGCCTCGTCGAGCTTCTGGCTGATGCCCAACAGGTGCTGCACGTGATGCCCCACCTCGTGGGCGATCACATAGGCCTGGGCAAAATCGCCTGGCGAGCCCAGGCGGGTACGCAAAATCTCATAAAAATCGAGATCGATGTAGACCTTCTGGTCTGCCGCGCAATAAAACGGACCCATGGCTGCCTGCCCTTGGCCACACGATGTCGGCGTGCTGCCCCGGAAGAGCACCAGCCGAGGCTCTCGGTACTGGCCGCCAGAGTGCTGGAAGATGTCTTTCCACACGTCTTCGGTATCGGCCAGCACCACGGAGACGAAACGGGCCAAGCGGTCGTCAGCAGGTGGGGCATGGCTGGCGGCGGGGGCCGCGCTCTGGCTGGGTGCACCGCCCTCGAGCAGACCCAGCAGAGTGAGCGGGTTGATGCCCATGAACCAGCCCACGGCCAGCACCACCAGCACGGTGCCCAGACCCAGGCGTCCGCCCCCTAAAGAAAAGCCGCCCCCACCCGAGGCAGGCTCGTCACGGCGGTCTTCAACGTTGCTGGAACTTCTCTGGTCTTCCCATTTCATGCGGCACTCCCAAGCCGATCAACGGCAGTCAGGACGGATGCTACCTGGGAGCCGTCCTCAAAAGGGATGAGGTAGCGTGAAAAATGGCACGGCATGGGGCCCGCCTGCGGAGCACTCGGCGATCGGGCGGGCGCCAAGGCCACAGCCCCGGTATCAGGGCGTCCGGCGTCAGGGATTGCGGCGCGGGGTGCTCGGGCTCTCGCAGGCCGGGTGCACGGGGCGCCCCGGCACGCTGCCGCACATGGCCGACAGTTCTCGCTGCTGCACCCAGGCGGCCGGTGCCGGGGCAAAGGCATCGTCCTCTTGCGGGCTGGCGCTGTACAGCAAGCCACCGCGACTCAGCACCTCGATCATGACCAGGACAGCCAGCACGCCCCCAACGGCAATCAGGATGGGCAGGTCCAGCCATTGAGTCCAGCGGATCGTGGGACTGGAAGAATTTTTCATGACACTGCGCTCCTGTTGGGTGACAGGAAATCGTAGGTAAGCAGATATTTCCGGGCTGTAGGACGGAAGCCCATCCCCCCGTGCGAAATGTCCAGCAGATGACACAAACGCCGCTGGCACCAACATGGAAACCGTCCAAATCCCGGCTCGTCTGGCCTGGTGCCCGCCCAGAATCAGTCGAGGATCACCCAGGCCTTGGTGACCGTCTCCAGGACTTCGAAAGCCCCCTGAAAATCCGCCGGAATGTGCAGGCTGTCACCGGGACCGGCCTCGCGCCAGGTGCCCAGGCGATCATGCACACGGCAGCGCCCCGACAGCACGGTGAAGACCTCCTGCTGGTGCGCGCCGAACTCGATGCGCCAACGGCCCGGCTCGCAACGCCAGAGCCCGCTACTCAGGGCACTGGCCTGGCCCACCGGGGCGGTCACGGCCGTCCAGGTTTCGCGCAGAGGGTTGCCCTCCTCCAGGCGCTCGGGTCGGGGCCGGGAAAGTTCGGGCGCCCCGGCCGACTCCAGCGTGTAGCCGGTGGTCTGCAACAGCGACAGCTTGGGGGTGCTCAAGCGCGTGGCAGGGTCACGCCATGCTGACCCTGGTACTTGCCGCCACGGTCCTTGTAGCTGACCTCGCAGACCTCGTCGCTCTCGAAGAACAGCACCTGGGCGCAACCCTCACCGGCATAGATGCGGGCGGGCAGCGGTGTGGTGTTGGAGAACTCCAGCGTCACATAGCCCTCCCATTCGGGCTCGAAGGGGGTCACGTTGACGATGATGCCGCAGCGGGCATAGGTGCTTTTGCCCAGGCAGATGGTCAGCACATTGCGCGGGATGCGGAAGTACTCGACCGTGCGGGCCAGGGCAAAACTGTTGGGCGGGATGATGCACGAGTCACCCTCGAAATCGACAAAGCTCTTTTCATCGAAGTTTTTCGGGTCGACGACCGTGCTGTGGATGTTGGTGAACACCTTGAATTCAGGGGCGCAGCGGATGTCGTAGCCATAACTGCTGGTGCCGTAGCTGATGATCTTGCGACCCTCCTGCTCACGGATCTGACCCGGCTCGAAGGGGTCGATCATGCTGTGCTGCTCGGCCATGCGCCGAATCCATTTATCGCTCTTGATGCTCATGGGAATGCTCCGTTGCCCGCCCTGGCGCAAGCCAGGCGTTGGGCGGCCCATTGTAGGGCAGCCCGTGGGGGATCACGCCTGGGCCAGGGCCGCCTGGCCGGCCACGAAGGTCTGCTCGATGAGGCGGTCGTCACCCAGCACGATCAGGGCAAACAGCAGTTCATCCAGGTTGCGCGCCTGGGCCGTCTTGCGCGCCAGCAGCGGGGTGGCCCGGGGGTTCAACAGCACGAAATCGGCGTCGCTGCCGGGCTGCAGGTTGCCGATGGCGGGGGCTCCGGCCACCCCGCCCAGGCCCAGCGCCTGGGCCGCACCGGCCGTGTGCTGCCACCACAATTGCTGCGGGCTGAGCGACAGCCCGGGCTTGGTCTGCCCCTCGCGGCCCACGTAATAGGCCGCCAGCATGGTGTGGAACGGGCTGAACGAGGTGCCTCCGCCCACATCACTGGCCAGGCCATATCGGTAACCGACCCGATCGGCGCCTTCGTAGTCGAAGAATCCGCTGCCCAGGAACAGGTTGCTGGTCGGGCTGATGGCGGCGGCCGCCCCGGTTTCGCGCATCAAGGCACGGTCATCGTCATCAAAGTGGATGCAATGGGCGTAGATGGCACGCTCCCGCATCAGGCCGAAATCGGCATAGGTGCCCAGGTAGCTGCGCGACTCGGGAAACAGCTCGCGGGCCCAGGCGATCTCGGCCTTGTTTTCGGCCACATGGGACTGCACCCAGACCTCCGGATAGCGGGCGGCCAGCTCGCCGGCGCCCCGCAGCTGGGCGGGCGTGCTGGTCGGGGCAAAGCGCGGCGTGATGGCATAGCCCAACCGGTCCACGCCATGCCAGCGGCGGATCAGGTCTTCGGTATCGATCAGGCTCTGTTCGGTCTGATCGCGCACGCCGTCGGGCGAGAAGCGATCTTGCAACACCTTGCCGGTGATGAAGCGCATCTGCCTCTGGCGGGCCTGCTCGAACAGGGCATCGACCGAGGTCGGGTGCGAGGTGGCAAAGGCCAGTGCCGTCGTCACCCCATGGCGCAGCAACTCGTCGAGGAAGAAGCCCGCCACCTCGGTGGCGTAGTCGCCGTCGTGAAAGCGCGATTCGTGAGGAAAGGTGTAGTTCTCCAGCCAGGGCAGCAGCCCCTCGGCGGGCGAGCCGATCACGTCGGTCTGGGGGCAGTGGATGTGCAGATCGACAAAACCCGGCGCCAGGATGCGGCCCGGGTGATGGGTCACCACCACGCCCGGGTAACGGTCGATCAGCTCGCGGTACGAGCCCACGGCCCGTACCACGGGGCGGCCCTGGGCGTCGGGGCCGATCACCAGCAGGCCGTCTTCTTCATAGACGGCAGAACGGTCATCGGCAAAGCGGAGGATGGCGGCGCGGTGTGCTTTCATGGGGCCGCAGCATACCCGCAGGCCCCGGGGCGCCCATATGGCAGGTGCCATAACCGCTATCGCGACAGCGGCATGCCCGCAGAACGCTGTTGCGCCAGGCCCGCCAGGGCAACCAGGCCACCCGCCAGTTGGCCGACCTCGACATGGCCACAGGCCAATGCCTGTGCGGCGGCCCGCTGACTGCGAGCCCCGCTGCGGCACAGAAACAACAGCGGCGGCGACGCCTCCAGCCACCCCGGCAGCACCTGTGCCAGTTGACTCAAGGGCACCGACTGCACTGGCCGGCCGGCCATGCGGGTCAGGCCGCTGGCCTGGTGCTCGTGGGGGTCGCGCACATCCACCAGGCGGGCTTGTGGATGGCGGGCCAGCCAATCCGCCAAGGCTTCAGGTGCCACGCACAAGGCCTCGGCAAGACCTGCAGGAGCAGGTGCAGTCTGATCGTCTTCTGGCAGCCCTGCCCCTTGCAGAGCGGCGCCGCAGGCGAGCAGGCGCTCACAAACCTGATTCACGAAAGTCTCATCCACCAGCAAGCCCAGAGACAGTCGAACCGAGGCCGTGCTGCGCGATGCCGGCCAGCCCATCGCCGCCAGCACGGCACTGGGCTTGGCCTGGGCCGCCGAGCAGGCGCTGCCGGCACTCACCATCAGGCCTGCGGCTTCCAGGGCACTCATCAAGCGCTGTGCCGGCACACCGGGCCAGGAGAAATTGAGCGTGGTGGGCAGGCTGTCTTCTAGGGCGGCATTCAGGACCACGCCCGGGAATGCCGCCTGCAGGGCCTGCCACACGCGTTCACGGTAGGCCTTCAAGCGCGCGGGCGGGCAAAAGGTGTTCCCCCGCTGCAAGGCCGCCAGCACAGCCCCCAGGGCGGCGATGCCGGGCATGTTCTCGGTACCCGACCGGGCGCCGCCCTCCTGGCCACCCCCGGCGATCAGGGGGGTGAAGGGGCTGCCCTCACGCACGTACAGCAGGCCCACCCCCTTGGGCGCATGCAATTTGTGGCCAGAAAACGGGGCGTAGTCGATGCGGCTGGCGGCCAGGTTCAGCGGCAGCTTGCCCAGCGCCTGCACCCCATCGACCAGCCACAGCGCAGGGCTGCCGGCCTCCTCCAATACCGCCTCGATGCCGGCCAGGTCACTCACCACGCCGGTCTCGTTGTTGGCCGCCATGGTGCACAGCAGCCCCACCTGGGGCAAGGCGACACGCAAGGCCGCCAGATCGTGCCGCCCACGCGCATCCACGGGCAAGGCGCGCACTTCAAAACCCAGACCCAGCACCTGGTTCCAATGCGCCAGGGCCTCGGGCACGGCCTTGTGCTCGGTGGCGCCATACAACAGCACCCGACCCGCCGGCAGGCCCTGGCGAAGTCGGTCACGCAGGCCGCACAGGGCCGACAGCACCGCGGTCTGGATGCCCTCAGTGGCGCCGCTGGTGAACAGCAAGTGCCCTGTAGTCGCTCCCAACACCTCGCGCGCCCGTTGCCGGGCCTGGCTGAGCAGGGTCTGCGCCCTCAAGCCCAGGGCATGGGTGCTGCTGGGGTTGCCGTAGGCGCTCAGCATGGTGGCCTGGGCGGCAGCGGCGGCCTCGGGCAGCACGGCGCTGGTGGCGTTGAAATCAAGGTAGAGCTCGGCGGGCAGGTCCAGATTCATGGGGCGGGAGCGGGGTTGCAAGAGGTGACTGAAGGCTGAAAGTCTAGAGATTCGCTCTTTGAAAAACATTCCAAAAATCCCCCAAGAATTGGGTTTTGATAGAAAATTTTCCTAATTTCAAACCAAAAAACAAGATGAACCCACTGGACCGCATCGACCTTCAACTGCTGGACGCCTTGCAACACGACGGCAGCCTGTCCATCGCCCAACTCGGAGAGCAGGTGGGCCTGTCCTCCACGCCGTGCTGGAAGCGGGTCAAGCGGCTGGAGGACGAGGGCTACCTGGAGCGCCGCGTGGCCATCGTCAACCGCAAAAAGGTGGGCCTGCCGATCACGGTCTTCGTCAGCCTGCGCATTGCCCGGCACGATGAACGCTGGCTGGCGCAGTTTGCCGCCGCCGTCACCGCCCTGCCTGAGGTGCAGGAGTTCCACCGCATGAGTGGCGACGTCGACTACCTGCTGAAGGTGGTGACCACCAGCATCGAGGGCTACGACGCCTTCTACAAGAAGCTGATCCGGGTGGGTGAGCTCAGCGGGGTTTCCTCGGCGTTTTCGATGGAGCAGATCAAAAGCAGCACCGCCTTGCCGCTGGCCCTGCCGGGTCGCCAGGACAGTGCTTGATGGCGCGCCCTCCTTGCTGCAAAGTCCACGCTCAACAAGAACATTCTTCATGCCGACCCGACCTTTGACCCTTTGGCTGCTGCGCATCCTGAGCCCTGTGCTGGTGCTGGCGGCGTTGTCCGCCTGCTCCAGCCTGCCCAAGCCGCCGCCAGCCCCACCCACCCACGCCATCAAGGGGTTCGAGGACACACCGCTGGCCCGCATCACCCAGGCGCAGTTGCCCGATGACGGACGTTCTGGCTTTCTGCTTCAGCCCTACGGGCCCAACTCCTTCGCCACCCGGCTGGCCCTGTGCCGGCTGGCCACGCGCAGCCTGGATGTTCAGTATTACCTGCTGCAATCCGACCACACGGGCCGCACCCTGATGCGCGCCCTGCGCGACGCAGCCGCACGCGGGGTGCGCGTGCGCGTGCTGGTGGACGACCTGCACACGGCAGGTTCCGACGAGTTGCTGCTGGGCCTGGCGGCCCACCCCAACGTGGAGCTGAGGCTGTTCAACCCCTTCCCCAGCGGGCGCGGCCACCTGCTGACGCGCTTCATCAGTTCGGGGCTGGACATCGGCCGCGTGGACCGGCGCATGCACAACAAGCTGTTCGTGGCCGACAACGTGGCGGCGGTGGCGGGCGGGCGCAACATCGCCGACGAGTACATGGTCAATGCCGAGGGCAGCAACTTCATCGACATGGACACCTTCGTGGCAGGCCCGGCGGTGCGCGAACTCTCGCACGCCTTTGACCTGTACTGGAACAGCGAGCACGTCTACCCCGTGGACCAGATCGCCTTCAGCCCACTGAGCCCGGAGCAACGCCGTGCCCAATTCGAACGCCTGAC
Organism: Curvibacter sp. EU05-FHT14A10; assembly: GCF_058791075.1. NCBI lineage: Bacteria > Pseudomonadati > Pseudomonadota > Betaproteobacteria > Burkholderiales > Comamonadaceae > Curvibacter > Curvibacter sp. EU05-FHT14A10. Next base: position 71,153 of record NZ_JBYTDE010000007.1, on the reverse strand, counting down.
CGCCAAGACCCACCCGCCCACCGATACGGGACGGGTGCCGGACAACGGTCAGGTCGAGGGCTCGGGCCTGGACCTGCCTTTTGACCACCTGCCACCGGCCCTGGTCCACATGCTCAACCTGCCCTACGAGCTGGCCGACGGCCGGCTAGGGCCCCTGCTCCAGGCCCAGGCACGGGTGCTGGTCGACCCGCTGAGCAAGACCGACGGCGTGAACGAGCACGAGCACTCCATCACCGGCACGGTGTTCGAGGGCACTTACCAGTGGTTCACCACCAGCCGCCAGTTGCTCAGGATGACCTCGCCCTACTTCGTGCCCGACGACACGGCCCTGCAATCCCTGGCCCACGCGCGCCAGCAGGGGGTGCGACTGCAACTGGTGACCAACGCGCTGGCAGCCACCGACGAACCCTGGGTGCATGTGGGCTACTCGCGCCAGCGCCAGGCCTTGCTCAAGATGGGCGTCGAGATCTTCGAGATCAGCCCCAGCCTGAGCGCCAAGCGCCGGCGCCTGGGCGTGATCGGCAAGAGCCTGAGCGCTTTGCACATGAAGAGCGCCATCCTCGACCACCGCCAGGTGTTCCTCGGATCGATGAACCTGGATCCGCGCTCGGTGCGCCTGAACACCGAACTGGGCCTGATCATCGACAGCCCCGAGATGGCCGCCCAGTTGGAGGCCATGAGCGACCTCGCCAGCGTCTACCAGCTGCGTCTGGCGGCCGATGGACAAAGCATCGAATGGATCGAACGCAATGGCGAGGGCCAGGAGACGGTGCACTCCGAAGAGCCCGAAACCAGCCCCTGGCTGCGCTTCAAGCTCTGGCTGCTCGGGCCGCTGGTGCCCCTGGGCGAACTCTGAAGGTCGGGTGGATACCCCCGCTTGATCCTCAGCGCAGGCTGCCCTGCACGCCCTCGACCAGCCAGTTCAGATTCAGGATCTGTTCATCGCTCAAGGCCTGGCCGGGCTCGATCACGGTGTGCCCCTGGTTGTCGCGCACCGGCTGGGCACCGGCCTTGAAGGGCTGCAGCCGGCCAGCCGCCATGTCCTTCTGGCGCGCCAGCACCTCGTTTTGCACCGCCACGGGCACCTGGGGCCCAAAGTCGCCGACCCGGATCATGCCTTCGCGCACCCCGCCCCACAGGGCCGCGGGCTTCCAGCGGCCATCGGCCACCGCCTTCACCCGGGCGGTGTAGTAAGCCCCCCATTCGTGGGTCACGGCAAGGATCTGCGCCTGCGGCGCCACCTTGCGCATGTCCGAGTGGTAGGCCACCGCCAGCTTGCCGCGCTCCTGAGCCGCCGCCATCACCGCGGTCGAGCCGGTGTGGAAAGCCAGCACATCGGCGCCCTGGTTCATCAAGGTCATGGCCGCATCGCGCTCGCGCGGCGGGTCGAACCAGGCGTTGAGCCAGACCACCTTGACACGGGCCTGCGGATCGACCGAGCGCATGCCCAGCGTGAACGCGTTCAGCCCCTGCAAGACCTCGGGGATGGGGAAACCCGCCACATAGCCCGCCACATGGCTCTTGCTCATGCGGCCGGCCGCGATGCCGGCCAGGTAGCGGCCCTCGTAGTAGCGGGCATTGGCTACCGCCACATTGGCCGCCGTCTTGTAGCCCGTGATGGATTCGAACTTCACCTGTGGAAACTCGGCAGCCACCTTGAGCGTGGGCTCCATGTAGCCGAAGCTGGGCGTGAAGATGATCTGGTTTCCCTGCTGGGCCAGATCGCGGATCACGCGCTCGGCATCCGCACCCTCGGGCACATCCTGCACAAAAGTGGTCTTCACACGATCGCCCAGGGCGGCCTCAACCGCCAGGCGCCCCTGCTCGTGCTGGCGCACCCAGCCGGCCTCGGTGATGGGGGTCACATAGACGAAGGCGGCCTTGACAGGGGGCGCTGCGGGGGCCACCTGAGCAGCCGGGTGAACGACAAAGGGAATGGAAAAACAGGCGGCCAGGAGCGCACTGCGCCCCCTGGCGGCGAGGTTTTTGTACATGGTGTTCCTCGACATGGCCCCGGAATGCAAAAGCCCCAGCTGCCGGGACACCCGCTGGGGGCTGTGATTCTAAGGCCCGCCGGAAGTCCGCCCTGATCACGATGGCTGAGCCCGCAAAGCGGCAAGAGACAAGGGGGCCGCCGCCATGAACAATGCCCGCATGAACACACCACCCCCATCGGCCCAGGCCGGTTCAGCCCACTGGAAACGCAACCTCTGGGTCTGCATGTTCGGCTCTTTCACCACCATCGTGGCCATGACCTTGCTGCTGCCCTTTCTGCCCCTGTATGTGGAGCAACTGGGCGTGCATGACCCGGCCGCCATCGTGCAGTGGTCGGGGGCGGCCTATGCGGCCTCGTTTCTATCGGCCGCCCTGGTGGCGCCGCTTTGGGGCCGGCTGGCCGACCGCTACGGCCGCAAACTGATGCTGATCCGCGCCAGCCTGGGCATGGCCGTGGCCATGGCCCTGATCGGGCTGGCCAGCAACGTCTGGCAACTGGTGCTGCTGCGCCTGCTGGCCGGCTTTCTGGGCGGCTACGCCTCGGGTTCGACCGTCATGGTGGCCACCCAGACCCCCAAGGCCCAGTCGGGCTGGGCCCTGGGCACGCTGTCATCGGCCGTGATGGCAGGCAGCCTGGTCGGCCCGCTGGTGGGCGGCGTGCTGCCCCAGTGGATCGGCATCCGCTGGACCTTCTTTGCCGCCGGGGCCGTGATCTTCGTGGCCTTCATCGCCACCTGCACCCTGATCCGCGAAGACGTGCGCCCAGCGGCTCGGCCCGCCGCCGGCGCCCCCAGCCGCTGGCAGGCCATTCCGGATCGGCGCCCGCTGCTGGCCATGCTGTTCACCGGCATGCTGCTGATGCTGGCCAACATGTCGATCGAGCCCATCATCACCGTCTACGTGGCCACCCTGGTGCCCGACCCGGCCCAAGTCACCCTGCACGCGGGCCTGGTGATGTCAGCCGCCGCCCTGGGCAGCATCCTGTCCGCCTCGCACCTGGGGCGCCTGGCCGACCGGGTGGGCCACTGGAATGTGGTCATCGCCTGCCTGGTGGTGGCGGCCCTGCTGCTGCTGCCCCAGGCCTTCGTCACGGCCACGTGGCAACTGGTGGGGCTGCGCTTTCTCATGGGCCTGTCACTGGGCGGCCTGCTGCCCTGCATCGCCGCGGTGATCCGGCACAACGTGCCCGAAGGCACGGCCGGCCAGATGCTGGGTTACTCCACCTCGGCCCAGTACACGGGACAGGTCACCGGCCCCATGTTGGGCGGCTTGATCGGCGGCCACCTGGGCATGCGCTGGGTGTTCCTGGGCACCAGCGTGCTGTTGGCATGGGGGGCGGTGTGGAACTGGCGCACCCAAGGCCAGGTCCGCCCACCCGTCAAGTGATCGGCAGGGCCTCGCGCAGCAAGCGCGCCAGTTGCTCCACCACCGGCGAAACCGGGGCCTCACCCCGGTAAAGCACCAGGCTGATGTGGGGCAAGGCGGGCAGGCCGCAAGCCGCTGCGTCCAGTCTTTGCACACCGGGCGGGCAACCCAGGGCTGTGCGCACCGTCAACCCGAGCCCCGCCGAACTGGCCGCCCACAGGGCCGACAGGCTGGCGCTGGTAAAGGCATGACGCCAGGCCGTGCCTTGGGCATCCAGGGCCGCCATGGCCATGCGCCGCACCGGGCAGGGTTCGTCCAGCAGCACCAGGGGCAAGGGCTCATCACTGCCCCAGCCAGCCGCATCGGCGCCCCACCAGGCGGGGCGCTCGGCCCCATGGGCATCGACCGGGCCAATCCAGAGCAGCGGCGTCTCCAGCCAGCGCTCGGCCCCTGGCAACCAGGGCTGATCCCCGGTCTCCCAGACCAGGGCCAGGTCCAGCAGGCCCTGGCTCAGCCGCTCGCGCAAGCCAGCGCAACGCATCATGCTGGCCTCGATGCGCACCTGTGGGTGCGCCCGCGCAAAGCGCCCCAGCGCCTGGGGCAGCAGCACCTCACCAAACTCCTCCTGCAGGCCCAGACGCACCTGGCCCTGCAGGTTCAAGCCCCGCAAGGCTGCGCCAGCTTCGTCGTTCAGGTCGATCAGGCGCTGTGCATAGGCCAGCAAGGTCTCGCCCGCCTCCGTCAGGGCCAGGCCGCGACCGGCCTTGCGAAACAGCACGGCCTCGGCCTGCGACTCCAGCTTCTTGAGTTGCGCACTCACCGCCGACGTCGAGCGGCCCAGGCGGTCGGCGGCCTTGGCATAGCTGCCCAGGCGCACGCCCGTCACGAAGGTGCGCAGCACGTCCAGGTCAAACAAGGCTTGAGGCATTTGATCGTCCCATTTTTCAAAACAATTGATCCTGAATTTTCTGATTTTCAAAATCATTGTGCCAGCCCACACTGCCGGCCATGTCCTACCTCCTTCCCCTGCCCCAACAAGCCCACCGCCCGCCAAAACACCGATGGAAGGTGCTTGCCGCCGGGGTGGCGGCCAATGCGGCCTTTTCAGTGGCCTTCAGCGGCTTGCCCATGACCGCCGTGCTGCTGCGCCAGGCCTACCAGCTCGACAACGCCTTGCTGGGGCTGATGCTGGGCTTGATGGGCCTGGGCATTGCGCTCAGCGAACTGCCCTGGGGCCTGCTGACCGACCGGCTGGGCGACCGCCCGGTGCTGCTGGCAGGCCTGGGCAGCACGGCGTTGGCCTTGCTCGCTTTGGCCGGCTGGGCCACACCGGGTGCCCCTTTGTGGGGGCTGGGTGGCGGTCTGCTGGTCGTGGGATTGCTGGGGGGCAGCGTCAACGGCGCCAGCGGCCGGGCCGTGATGGGCTGGTTTCCGGCCACCGAGCGTGGCCTGGCCATGAGCCTCCGCCAGACCGCTGTGCCCCTGGGCGGCGGCGTGGGGGCCTTGCTGCTGCCCTGGCTGGCCTGGCATGGCGGATTTGCCTGCCTGTTCGGGGTGCTGGCCGGCCTGTGTGGCGCCGCGGCCCTGTTGTGTGCGGCCTGGGTGCACGAGCCCGCCCCTGGGTCGGCCGGCTCCGCGCCAGCCCCTGCCAGCGCCGGCGCAACCCCCTGTACAGCGCCCCCGGGCGCCCTGCACGACCACCGGGTGTGGCGCCTGGCCACGGGCATCGGCCTGCTGTGCGCACCGCAGTTTGCCGTGATCTCTTTCGGTACCGTCTTCCTGCACGACTTTGGCGGCCTCAGCCTGCCGGCCTGCACCGGGGCCATGGCCCTGGTGCAGGTGGGCGCCATGGGCTTGCGGGTGTGGAGCGGCCGCTGGACCGATCGACAGGGCAACCGCCCGGCCTACCTGCGTGCCTGCGTCGGTGCGGTGATCGCGGTGTTCCTGGGTCTGGCGCTGCTGAGTGCGCTGCAACCGGCCTCGCCGGGCGCCGGCTGGGGGCTGCCGGCCCTGGCGCTTCAACCGCTGCTGGCCGCCTGGCTGGTGTTGGCCGGCCTGGTGGTGTCGGCCTGGCACGGGGTGGCCTATGCCGAACTGGCCACCCTGGCCGGGGCCCGCCAGTCGGGCACGGCACTCGGCCTGGCCAACACCTGGGTGTTTGTCGTGTGCTTTGTCACGCCCAGCGTGCTGCCGGGCCTGCTGCAGTGGCAGGGCTGGCCTGCAGTGTGGCTGGCCGCCAGCATCTGCGCGGCCTTGGCCGGCCCCTTGCTGTTGCGGCCCGGGGCGAGGTTCAGTAATCGTTTTCCGAGAAGCTCAGAAACACGTCCTTGAGCTGATGCTCCCAGGCATGGCGCTGGGCTTCGGTGACAAAGCTGGCCTCGAAACTGTTGCGTGCCAGCGTGTAGGCATGGTGGGCGTCCAGCCCGGTGGCGGCGAAGGTCTGCACGAAGTTGTCGTTCAGGTAACCGCCAAAGTAGGCCGGGTCGTCCGAATTGACGGTGGCCACCAGACCCGCATCGAGCAGTTGGCGCAGGTTGGAACTGGCCAGGTCCGGGAACACGCACAGCTTGACGTTGGAGAAGGGGCACACGGTCAGCGGGATCCGGTCCTGGGCCAGGCGCTGCATCAGGGCCGGGTCTTGCAAGGCCTGTACACCATGGTCGATGCGTTCGACCTTGAGCACATCGAGGGCGCTCCAGATGTAGGCCGGCGGGCCTTCCTCGCCGGCATGGGCGACCAGGCGCAGGCCCAGTTCGCGGCAGCGCGCAAACACGCGGGCAAACTTTTCGGGCGGGTGCCCAAGCTCGCTCGAATCGAGGCCCACGCCGATGAAACGGTCGCGCCAGGGCAAGGCCTGCTCCAGCGTGGCCAGGGCGTCGTCCTCGCTGAGGTGGCGCAGAAAGCACAGAATCAGCGAGGCATCCACCCCCAGCTGGCTGGCCGCATCGGTGCAGGCCCGGTGCAGACCGCCGATCACGGTGGCCATGGGCACGCCGCGGGCCGTGTGGGTCTGCGGGTCAAAGAACAGCTCGGCATGCACGACGTGGTCGGCGGCGGCCCGTTGCAGGTAAGCCCAGGCCATGTCGTAGAAATCCTGCTCTTGCAGCAGCACGCTGGCGCCAGCGTAGTAGATGTCGAGAAAGCTCTGCAGGTTGGTGAAGGCATAAGCCCGGCGCAGGCTTTCGACATCGGCATAGGGCAGGCTCACGCCATTGCGCTGGGCCAGGGCGAAGATCAGCTCAGGCTCGAGCGAGCCCTCGATGTGGATGTGCAGCTCGGCCTTGGGCATGCGACGCAGCAGCTCGGGTAAGCGAGCCGGCGCGATGTGGGGAATCTTGAACATGGGGGCCTTCCGGGAAGTTTGAAGTTTTTTACCACAGCGCCCAGGCGGCAACAGAGCGTTTTCCCGCCCTGCCACCCAGGCACCTGCGCTGGCTTTGCGCTGGGTCAGATCACGCCGAAGCGCACCCCACGGCGGGCCAGCATGCGGCGATAGGCCACCGACACGCGGTCAGTGGCGGCATGGCGCTCAGCCTGCAGGTCCAGCGGCAGCCGCTTGGGGGTCTGCGATTCGAGCACCGGCTGATCCTGGGTGAAGATGGTGTGCTGAAAAGCCGCCAGCTTCTCATCGGGCGAATCGAAGTCGGCCACCGCCAGACGGAACCAGACCCGGCTGGACTCAGGCGTGACGGGGCAGATGTAGAGCGCAATCGACTCACGCCACCCGGCCACTGTCGTGGTCCCGGCCTCGGGCACCTTGATCAGCAACGCGCAATAGGGGTCGGTCACCTCGTAGCTGTATTCCACCTGAGCCGGCGCGGTGGAGTGCAGGTTGGACTGGGGCTGCCAGGCTTTGCAGCCCGTGGCACGCAGGCCGCGGTCGGTGTCGTGCACCTCGTAGGCATCGATCTCGGGCCGTGCGCGCAGGCCCAGCCAGCCCTCGTGCACAAATGAGAAATGCGCCATGTCCAGAAAATTCTCGACGATGCGTGGGGCGCTGGCCGCCACGTCGTAGGGCCCGCAGTTCATCTTGCGCAGGCCCGCATCGGCTTCGGCCTCGAACGGGGGCAGGCCTGGGTCGTCTCCCGAGCTGTCAAGCCGCACCCAGACCAGGCCATGGGCTTCGCGGCAGGCATGGATGGTGGCGCAGTGCGAGGCCGGCGGGGTGAACTCAGGCAGGGCCGGCACTTGCACACAGCGCCCGCCTGACTCGAACTGCCAGCCGTGGTAAGGGCATTCCAGCCGACCATCGCGCACCTGCCCGAGCGACAAGCGGGCCCCCCGATGCGGACAGCGATCCGTCCAGGCCTGCAGCGTGCCATCAGCGGCCCGCCACAACACCAGCGATTGCTCCAACAGCGTCACCGCCACCGGGCCGGCCTGCACCACGCTGGTCAGTGCCACCGGGTGCCAAAGTGTCTTTTCCATTGCAACTCCAGAACTTTTCAACGCCCCAATCAAAAAGAGCTGCCCAGGGGCAGCTCTTGAGACCCCGGGGCGCTCACCCCGGGAGGCTTGGGCTTACTTCTTGTCGCCGCCGGGCACCTTGCCTTCCACGCCCTTGACGTAGAAGTTGATGCCACCGAGGAACTTGTCGTCGGCCACTTCGTCCTTCTTCAGCAGTTCCTTGCCGGCCTGGTCCTTGATCGGGCCCTTCCAGATCGCGAAGCTGCCGTCGGTCAGGCCCTTCTTGATCTCGTCGATCTTGGCCTTGGTTTCAGCGGGCACGTCTTCGGCAATCGACACCAGGTCGATCGCGCCTTCCTTCACACCCCACCAGCTTTGGCCGGTTTCCCACTTGCCTTCGAGCACGTCCTTGGTGGCCTTGATGTAGTACGGGCCCCAGTTGATCACCGACGAAGCCAGGTGGGCCTTGGGGCCGTAGGCGGTCATGTCGGAATCCCAGCCGAAGGCGCGCTTGCCTTTTTCTTCGGCGGTCTTGAGCACGGCCGGTGAGTCGGTGTTCTGGAACAGGATGTCGGCGCCGCCGTTGATCAGGGCGGTGGCGGCTTCGGTTTCCTTGGGCGGGCTGAACCACTCGTTGACCCACACCACCTTGGTCTTGATCTTCGGGTTCACGCTCTGGGCACCCAGGGTGAAGCTGTTGATGTTGCGGATCACTTCAGGGATCGGCACCGAGCCCACCACGCCCAGCGTGTTGGTCTTGGTCATGGCGCCGGCGATCACGCCAGCCATGTAGGCGCCTTCGTAGGTGCGGCTGTCGTAGGTGCGCATGTTGGGCGCGGTCTTGTAGCCGGTGGCATGTTCAAACTTGACGTCCGGGGTATCGGCGGCCACCTTGAGCATGGTTTCCATGTAGCCAAAGGTGGTGCCGAAGATCAGCTTGTTGCCCTGGCCGGCCATGTCGCGCAACACGCGCTCGGCGTCGGCCGATTCAGGCACGCTTTCCACGAACGAGGTCTGGACCTTGTCACCGAATTCTTTTTCGAGCGCCTTGCGGCCGTTGTCATGGGCAAAGGACCAGCCGCCGTCACCCACCGGGCCGACGTAGGCGAAGGCGATCTTCAGCGGCTCGGGCTTGGGAGCCGGTGCTGCGGCCGGAGCCGGTGCGGGCGCCGGTGCCGGTTCTTCCTTCTTGCCGCAACCCACCAGGGCCGCTGCGGCAACCGCAGACAGGGCGGCTACCTTGAGCAGGGAGCGTTTGTTCAGGTCAGTCATGTCTAATCCTTGTTGAGGTCGGTGACGAGGGTTGAAAAATTGATTATCCAGTCAGGAAAAACAAAACAGCAAGACCTTTGTCCCGGCCTCAAGCACCGGGATAAAAAGGTTTGCCCAGCGATGCCGGCATGTTCACGCGGATCCAGGCCGGGTTGCGCGAGATCAGGGCCAGCACCACCACGGTGGCGAGATAGGGCAGCATGCTCAGGATCTGGCTGGGCACGTTGACCCCCACCCCCTGCAGATGAAACTGCAGCATGGTGACGCCACCGAACAGATAAGCCCCAAGCAACACCCGTGCCGGGCGCCAGGTGGCGAAGGTGGTCAGGGCCAGGGCGATCCAGCCGCGGCCGGCCACCATGCCCTCCACCCACAGCGGGGTGTAGGAGATCGAGATGAAGGCGCCGGCCAGACCGCACAGCGCCCCGCCCACCACCACCGCGCCCAGCCGGATGCGCCGCACCGGGTAACCCAGCGCGTGGGCCGACTCGGGCGACTCGCCCACCGAGCGCAACACCAGGCCGGCGCGCGAGCGGTACAGGAACCAGCTCAGGGCCAGCATCATTGCGATGGCCCCATAAACGAGCGGGTGCTGACGGAACAGGGCCTGGCCCAGCAGCGGGATGTCACCCAGCAGCGGGATCGAGAACTGCGGCCGCTCGGGCAGCTTGGCCTGCACGTAGTTGATGCCGGCAAAAGCCGAAAAGCCCACGCCGAACAGGCTCAGGGCCAGGCCGGTGGCGTATTGATTGGTGTTGAGCCAGATCACCAGCACGCCGAACAGCGCCGCCAGCAAGGCCCCTGCGCCCATGCCGGCGGCAAAGCCCAGCCAGTCGCTGCCGGTGTGCGACACGGTGGCAAAACCGGCGATGGCCGCGCACAGCATCAGGCCCTCGGCGCCCAAGTTGACGATGCCGGCCTTTTCGTTGATCAGCAGGCCCAGGGCCGCAATGGCCAGCACGGTGCCCGCATTCAGCGTGGCCCCCAGAAGCAATGCATAGGACTCCATCAGCGGGCCCCTCCTGTGGAACGCGTGGCGACAAAACGGACCCGGTACGCAATCAGCGTGTCACAAGCCAGCAAAGAGAACAGCAGCAAACCCTGGAACACGCCGGTCAGCGACTTGGGCAGGCCCAGGCGCGACTGCGCCAGCTCGCCACCGATGTAGAACATGCTCATCAAGATGGCCGAGAACACCATGCCCACCGGGTGCAGGCGCCCCACATAGGCCACGATGATGGCGGCAAAGCCGTAGCCCGCCGGCACATAGGGCGTGAGCTGACCGATCGGGCCCGCCACTTCCAGGGCTCCGGCCAGGCCGGCCGCGCCACCCGACACCAGCAACGCCAGCCACAAGGCCTTGCGGGACGAAAAACCCGCGTAGCGCGCCGCGGCCGGGGCCAAGCCGCCCACCTGCTGGGCAAAGCCCGCCTTGGTGCGGAACAGAAACACCCACAGCGCCGCCGAGCCGGCCAAGGCGATCAGCAGCCCCACGCTGACGCGTGAGCCTTTCATGAGGCGCGGGATCTGGGTCGCCGCGTCAAACATGCGGGTCTGCGGAAAGTTGTAGCCTGCCGGGTCTTTCCAGGGGCCAAACACGAGGTAACTGAGCAGTTGCACCGCCACGTACACCAGCATCAGGCTGACCAGGATCTCGCTGGCATTGAAGCGGTCACGCAGCAGGGCCGTGATGCCGGCCCACACCATGCCGCCCACCACGCCGGCCAGCAGGATGGGGACGATGATCCAGCCGCCCGTGCCCTTGTCGGCCAGCAGCGCGACGCCGCCCGCGGCCAGAGCCCCGATCACAAACTGGCCCTCGGCCCCGATGTTCCAGACGTTGGAGCGGTAGCACACCGCCAGGCCCAGAGCGATCAGCAGCAGCGGCGTGGCCTTGACCATCAGCTCGCCGATGGCATAGGCGCTTTTCAGCGGCTCCCAGAAGAACACCTGCAGCCCACGCAGCGGGTCTTTGCCCAGCAGCATGAACAAAGCCACGCCGATCAGCACGGTGATGGCCAGGGCCAACAAGGGCGAGCCCAGGCCCCACCAGCGCGAGGCCTGCGGCCGGGGTTCAAGCTTGAACATGGCTCACCTCCGCTGCGGCACCGTCGGCCTGGTCCAGTTCGGCCAGGTGGGCCTGCACGTCTTCATTCCAGAGTCCGCTCATCCATTCGCCTATCTTTTCCACTGTGGCCTGGGTGCGCGCCACCGAGGGCGACAGACGGCCCTTGGCGATCACATGCAGGCGGTCACTGATCTCAAACAACTCGTCCAGCTCTTCGCTCACCACCAGCACCGCGCAGCCGGCATCGCGCAGGGCCAGGATCTCGCCACGGATCTGGGCCGCAGCCCCCACATCCACCCCCCAGGTGGGTTGCGAGACGATCAGCAGCCGGGGCTTGGCGTCGATCTCGCGCCCCACGATGAACTTCTGCAGATTGCCGCCCGACAGCGACTTGGCCGCCGCCTGAGGCCCACCGGCCTTGACGTTGAAGCGACGGATGATGTCGGCCGCCTGCGCCTCCAGCGCCCCCAGCTTCAGCCAGCCGCCACGGCCCACGGCATCGTTGCGGGTCAGCAGCAGGTTGTGCGCCAGGCCCATGGTGGGCACGGCCCCGCGGCCCAGGCGCTCCTCAGGCACAAAATGCAGGCCCAGCGCGCGACGGCGCTGGGGCGGCAACTGGCCGGCCGCCTGGCCGGCGACGGTGATGGAGGCCGGCGCGGCGCGCGTGTCTTCGCCCGAAAGGGCGTACAGCAACTCCTGTTGGCCATTGCCCGAGACGCCGGCAATGCCCACCACCTCACCCGCACGCACGTCGAGGTTCACGTCGATCAGGTCAACCCCAAACTGGTCCTGGCGCGGCAGCGACAGGACCGACACCCCCAGCACCGTGGCCCCCAGCTTGGCGGGACGGTGCTCCAGGGCCGGTGGCTCGGCCCCGATCATCAGGCGCGACAGCGAGGCGTTCGACTCTTCCGCCGGCTTGCAAACCCCAGTCACCTTGCCGCCACGCAGCACGGTGCAGGCCGTGCAGAGTTCACGGATCTCATGCAGCTTGTGGCTGATGTAGAGGATGCTGCAGCCTTCGGCCGCCAGTTTCTTGAGCACCACAAACAGCTTCTCGACCGCTTGCGGGGTCAGCACCGAGGTGGGTTCGTCCAGGATCAGCAGTTTGGGGTCGGTCAGCAGGGCGCGGATGATCTCCACCCGTTGCATCTCGCCCACCGACAGGGTGTGCACCGGGCGGCTGGGGTCGATGTCCAGCCCGTATTCAGAGGCCTTCTGGGTGATGCGGCGCGTCACTTCAGCCAGCTTGAAGTGCTTGTCCAGGCCCAGCCACACGTTTTCGGCCACGGTCAGGGTGTCGAACAGGCTGAAATGCTGGAACACCATGCTGATGCCCAGGGCCCGAGCCTCCTGCGGGTTGCGCACGTTCACGGGCTGCCCATTGAACAGCACCGAGCCCTCATCGGGCTTGACCGAGCCGTAGATGATTTTCATCAGGGTCGACTTGCCGGCCCCGTTCTCACCCAGCACGGCATGGGTTTCGCCAGGCAGCACGGTCAACGAGACCCCGCTGTTGGCCACCACCGAGGGGTAGCGCTTGGTGATGCCCTGCAGCACCAGACGGGCGCTGGGCGGGGGGGAAGCGTGCGTGTTCATGCCGCGGATTTTCTCAAAGTTTGGCGGGTCACAAGGGGCTCCTGTGGGGGATGGGTTGCTATTCTTTTCGAAGCGAGGCGGCCACTGACTTGACCCGGTCACGCAGCCAGGCCGCCGCCACCGAGGTGTGCGTGCGTTCGTGCCAGAGCTGGTAATACATCAGCCGCGGAAAAGACACCGGGCAGGGCAGGATGCGCAGCGGGTAGCGGTCCACAAAGCGCTCGCAGAATTGGCGGCCCGTGGTCAGCACCAGCAGGCTCGAGGCCACCATGGCCGGGATCAGGCTGAAATGCGCACAGCGCGCCGTGATCTGGCGCTGGATGCCCAGGGTGTCGAGGTGATCGTCGATCACGCCCCGCGCACCGGGGTGGGTGGGCGTGGGGGCAATGTGTTCAGAGGCCAGCCAGGCCGCCTGGTCCCAACCCCGGCGCACCGCCGGGTGCTCGGCCGCCACCAGGCACACCACCTCGTCGCCGAACAGGCGGCCCATGTGCAGGTCGTCAGGCGGTTTGGGCCAGTTGCCGATCACCACATCGAGCTGGCCCTGGGCCAGGTGCGCGTGGTAATGGGTATCGGCCGACAGCGGATGGATCTCGATCTGGCAGAACGGCGCCTGCACCTTGATCTGCGACACCAACTGAGGCAGGAACAGCGGATCGAGGTAATCGCTCGCGGCCACCCGGAAGGTGTTGCTCGCCGTGCGCGGGTCAAAGCCACGCACATCGGTGAACAGCACCTCGGCCGCCCGCAGGATGCTGGCGGCCGGCTCCACCATGCGCAGGCCGGCGTCGGTGGGTGTCATGCCCGAACCCGAGCGCACCAGCAGCGGATCATCGGCCAGATCACGCAGGCGCTTCAGCGCCGCCGAGACGGCGGGCTGGTGCATGCCCAGACGGATGGCGGCGCGAGAAACGCTGCGTTCGGTTAACACGGTGTGCAAGACCCTTATCAAGTGGAGGTCTATCTTGTCGAAAAGGGCTTGGTCTCTCATAGCAGGGGCTGCATTCTTGTCATACGTCAACGCTTATGCTGGCGACCGTGGCTCGCCCTACCCTCTGAACCAGACGGCAGTCACCCAGGGGATTTCCCCAGGCCGCCAAACACCACTCCAGGGATCACACACCACCCATGCAACACAGACCGATTCGCTTTCTGCGCCGTGGCCAGCTTGTCTCGCTGGGCAATGTAACACCCACTCACACCCTGCTGGAACTGCTCAGGGAAGACCTGCACTGCACGGGCACCAAGGAAGGCTGCGGCGAAGGCGATTGCGGCGCCTGCACCGTGGTGCTGGGCGAGCTGGACCCAGCGCAAGGCCCTGATGCAATCAAATACCGTGCCATCAACAGCTGCATCCGCCTGGCCCACTCGATCGACGGCATGGCCCTCTGGACCGCCGAGGACCTGGCACAGGACCCACTGATCCAGCCCGAGGCCCCGGCCGGCGATGAGCCCCCCACCGACAACGCCTTGCATCCGGTGCAGCAGGCCCTGGTGCAGTGCCACGGCTCGCAATGCGGCTTCTGCACCCCAGGCTTCGTGATGAGCCTGTTCGGCCTGTACCAGAACCAGGTCTGCCAGCAGGGCCAGCCCGTCAGCCGGGCCCAGGCGGTGGAGGCGCTGTCGGGCAATCTGTGCCGCTGCACCGGCTACCGCCCGATCTTCGATGCCGCCGAGAGCATGGCCGACCTGCCGCGCCGGCGCGTGGATGAGGCGGCGCTGGCACGCCAGTTGCGCGCGCTGCAAGCAGAACCGACCCGCGACGACGCCGCCCCCACCTACCTGGCCCCCACGTCATTGCAGGCCTTGCTGCAAGCGCGCCAGGCGCACCCGCAGGCCCAGGTGGTGGCCGGCTGCACCGATGTGGGGCTGTGGGTGACCAAACAGCACCGCCTGTTCGAGCAGGTGCTGGACGTGACCCGCGCGGCCGAGCTGCGACGCGTCGAGCCCTACCCTCACCACATCGCCATCGGTGCGGCCGTGCCGCTGGCCGATGCCTTTGCCGCGCTGGAGGCCGACCGCCCCGGCCTGCATGGCTTTGCCGCCCGCTTCGCCGGCCTGCCGGTGCGCAACTCGGGCACCCTGGGCGGCAACGTGGCCAACGGCTCGCCCATCGGCGACTCGATGCCGCTGCTGATCGCCCTGGGCGCCAACGTGGTGCTGATGCGCTGGGAGCCGGCCCAGGGCAGGCGCCCGGGCCGCATCGTGCACCGTGAAATGCCGCTCGAATCGCTCTACACCGGCTACCGCCAGAACGTGATGCGCCCCGATGAGCTGCTGGCCTGGATCAAGGTACCCCGGCCCCGACCCGGCGAATTGCTGCGCGCCTACAAGATCTCCAAACGGCAGGACGATGACATCTCGGCCGTCTGCCTCGTGCTGCGGCTGCACCTGGCCCATGGTGAGGCCGGTAGCGTGGTGCAAAGTGCCTCTGTCGGCGTGGGCGGCGTGGCCGCCACCCCGGTGCGGGCCCGCGCCACCGAGGCCGCGCTGAACGGCCAGCCCTGGACCGAGGCCACCGTGGCCGCGGCCACCGAGGTGCTGCGCGGCGAGTTCTCGCCCATCTCCGACATGCGCGCCAGCAGTGCCTACCGCCGCGAGGTGCTGGGCAACCTGCTGCGCCGCCTGTGGCTGGACAGCCAGGGCCTGCAGACCGTGGAGCTGCAGCGCCTGGACCCGGCCGCCCTAGACTCCCTGCCCCCCCTGCCTGATTCCGTGACCCCGAAGGAGGCCGCATGAACGCCCGCCCCCACGTCCCCCCCCACACAGCGCCCCAGACACTGGCCGCCGGCCGATCCCAGCAACACGAAAGCGCTGCCGCCCAAGTGGCCGGTGCCGCCACCTACATCGACGACCTGCCCGAGGTGCGCGGCACCCTGCACGCCGCGCCCATCCTGTCGCCCGTGGCCCATGGCCGCCTGCGCGGGCTGGACACCCGCGCCGCCCTGGCCGTGCCCGGCGTGCACGACGTGATCGTGTCGGCCGATGTGCCCGGCGACAAGCTGCTGGCGGCCTTTGCCCATGACGAGCCGGTGTTCGCCTTCGACACCGTGCAGCACGTGGGCCAGGTGATCGGTCTGGTGGTGGCCGACAGCGTGATGGCGGCCCGCCGCGCCGCCCGCCTAGTGAAGGCCGACATCGAGGCCCTGCCCGCAGTGCTGACGCCGCGCGCCGCGCACGCGGCCAAGCGCTATGTGTTGCCCCCGGTCACGGTGCGCCGCGGCGAGCCCGAGGCGGCCCTGCAAGGCGCCCTGCACACCCTGAGCGGCAGCCTCGAAGTGGGCGGGCAAGAGCACTTCTACCTGGAAGGCCAGATCGCCTACGCCCTGCCGCTGGAACAGCACCAGTGGTGGATCTACTCCAGCACCCAGCACCCCGGCGAGGTGCAACACTGGGTGGCCCACGCCCTGGGCCTGGCCAACCACGATGTGCGGGTCGAATGCCGGCGCATGGGCGGGGGCTTTGGCGGCAAAGAGACCCAGGCCGGCCATCTGGCGGTGTGGGCCGCGGTGGCCGCCAACAAGCTCAAGCGCCCGGTCAAGCTGCGCCTGGACCGCGATGACGACTTCATGGTCACCGGCAAGCGCCACCCCTTTGCCTACGACTACACGGTGGGCTTTGACGAGCGCGGCCGCCTGTGCGGCCTCCAGCTGCAGATGCTGGCCAACTGCGGCTTCAGCGCCGACCTCAGCGGGCCGGTGGCTGACCGCGCCATCTTCCATGCCGACAACGCCTACTTTCTCGAGGACGTCGAGATCGTCTCGTACCGTTGCAAGACCAACACCCAAAGCCACACCGCGTTCCGCGGCTTCGGCGGCCCGCAGGGCGTGATCGTGATCGAGAGCATCCTGGGCGACATCGCGCGCCACCTGGGGCTGGACCCGCTCGATGTGCGGCGCGCCAATCTTTACGGCATCGACGAACGCAACGTCACCCACTACCAGATGACGGTCGAGGACAACATCCTTGACCCGCTGATGAGCCGCCTGGAACAGACCGCCCGGTACCGCGAGCGCCGCCAGGCGATCGCCGCCTGGAACGCCCGCGAGCCGGTGCTCAAGCGTGGGCTGGCCATCACGCCGGTGAAGTTCGGCATCTCCTTCACCGCCACCCTGTTCAACCAGGCCGGAGCCCTGGTGCACGTGTACACCGACGGCAGCGTGCTGGTGAACCACGGCGGCACCGAAATGGGGCAAGGACTGCACACCAAAGTGGCGCAGATCGTGGCCGATGAACTGGGGGTGCGCTTCGAGACGGTGCGGGTGAGCGCCAGCGACACCGCCAAGGTGCCCAACGCCAGCGCCACCGCGGCCAGCAGCGGGACTGACCTGAATGGTCGGGCGGCCCAGTTCGCGGCCCGCCACGTGCGCGACAACCTGGCCAGCTTCGTCTGCGGGCTGGACGGCTGTGGCGCCGGGGCCATCCGCTTCATCGACGGGCAGGTGATCTCGCCCGTGGCCACCCGGCGTTTCGAGGATGTGGTGCAGATGGCCTATGCCAACCGCATCCAGCTGTGGAGCGACGGTTTCTACCGCACCCCCAAGATCCACTACGACAAGACCACGCTCACCGGGCGGCCCTTCTATTACTTCAGCTATGGCGCGGCTTGCACCGAGGTGGCCATCGACACCCTGACCGGCGAAAGCCGGGTGCTGAAGGTGGACATCCTGCACGACGTGGGCCACAGCATCAACCCGGCCATCGACATCGGCCAGATCGAGGGCGGCTTTGTGCAGGGCATGGGCTGGCTGACCACCGAGGAACTGGTCTGGAACGACAAGGGCCACCTGGCCACCCACGCCCCCAGCACCTACAAGATCCCGGCCACCGGCGACATCCCGGCGCACTTCAAGGTGGACCTGTGGCCCGAACCCAACCGCGAAGACAACGTGCTGGGCAGCAAGGCCGTGGGCGAGCCCCCGTTCATGCTGGCCGTCAGTGTGTTCGAGGCGCTGAAGGACGCCCTGGCCCAGGCGCGCAGCCTGGCGGGGCGCCCGGGCCCGGTGCAACTGGAGGCCCCGGCCACGGCAGAGCATGTGTTGCAGGCGCTGAACCTGCCTTGAAAATGCCAGGTGAGATCGACACGGGCATGGGCCTGTCAGGCCATGCAGAGACTCAGCCGCTCACCACCGACTGACTCGCCCGGGTGATCACCACCTGGTTGCGCCCGGCGCGCTTGGCCTGGTAACAGGCCATGTCGGCGGCGTGCAGCACGGCGGCCACATCGGGGTACTGCGGGCCCAATTCGATCAGGCCGACACTGCAGCCGATCGCGTGGGCCTGGGGACCCTGGTCGATGGGCAGATCAGCAGGCAGGTTGACAGACAGCTCAATCGGCAAGGCCTCGATGTGGCTGCGCAAGGCCTCCGCAATCTGGCTGGCGCGCTCCAGTGTGCAGCCCGGCAGCAGCAAGGCAAATTCGTCTCCGCCCAGGCGCCCCACCGTGTCGGTCTGGCGTACCAGGCCTTCCATGGTCCGGGCCACCTGGCGCAGCACCTGGTCGCCAGCCGCGTGACCGGCCTGGTCGTTGACGGCCTTGAAATGGTCCAGGTCGACAAACAGCACGCAGCCACCGGTCTCACCCGCGTCGTCTCGCGAGGGGGCCGCCGACCCGGCCTGCGCCGGGCGCTGCAATTGCAATTGCAATTGCAGCCGGTGCTCCAGTTCCCGCCGGTTCACCAGACCGGTCAGGCTGTCGTGGCTGGCGCTCCAGGACAGGGCACGCCGCGCCTCGCGTTCGGCGGTGATGTCGTCAAAGATCCAGATCGTGCCGCCCTCGGGGTCGCCCGGCACCACGCCACGGCCCAGCATGTGCACCCAGAAGTCATGCCCGTCCTTGCGTCGGAACATCAGCTCACCATCAAAAAAGCCCTGGCCACCAAATTGCTCGCGCACCTGGCGGCCCAGTTCCTCGTAAGCCGCTTCGGTGGGGTACAGCACCCGGGCCGGCTGGCCATGCAGCTCGCCCGGTGCATAGCCCATCATGGCGCTGGCCCGATGACTCAACAGCTCCAGCGTGCGATGACGGGTCACCACGATGCCCACCGAGGCATGCTCCAGGATGGCCTCCAACTGCCCCACCATCACCCGCAGGCTTTGTTGTTCACGCTCTTGCGCCATGGCCACCTGGCGCAACATGGACACCAGCTCGCCCAACTCGCCACCCACTTGGGGCCAATTGCTCTTGGCCGGCACCGAGCGGTCCAGCACCTGGTGCATGCGCTGCAACACCTCACTGATGGGTCGCGTCAGCCACAGGATCAGCCAGCCGCCCAGGGCAGCGCATGCCAGGGCCACGCCCGCCGTCAGCCACCAGGCCCAGCGCCCCACCTCCTGGTAAGGGGCCAGCGCCTGCTGCAGGGGCGTGACACGGGCCACGGCCCACGGGGCCACCGACAGGCCGGCCAGGCTGCTCAGGTGCTGGGCATCGCGCTGGCTCAAGGCTTCGGGCGCCATCCCGCTGCCCTGCGTTTCCCAGCGCGGCAACAGCGCCTCCAAACCCGGTTCATCATGGGCCTGGCCCAGCAGGCGTGACGGGCTGGGATGGGACAGCAGCACCCCTTGCGCGTTGAAGACCATCACCGACATGCCCGCCAGCGAGGCCCGGGTGAGTTGGGGCGGCAAGAGCTGGGAGGAATACAGCGACACCCCGCCCACCAGCACCGACTGGATCTGGCCCGCGCCATTCTTCAAGGGCTGGGCCAGCAACACCAACGGCTTCTCTTCAGGCCAGCGCCCCACGGGGGCCCACACATGGGCCTGCCCGTCTGCCAGGGCTTGCAGGCGGACCTGCTCGACCGCAGAGTCCAGCAACCGGGGCAGCGACGGGGCCTGCGCATGGCGCAGCAGCGGCACCCCATCGGCACGGGCGAGGTCCAGAAAATCGAACACAGAAAAGGCCTGGCGCTGTTGTGCCCAGGCCGTGGGCAGGCTGCCGGGGTGCTGCAGGCGCTCAGGGCTAACGTCTTGGCCGAGTTGCAGCAGCAAGGCCTCGATGTGCTGCAAACGGGCATCGAGCAGGGCCGCCTGCAATTGCACTTCCTGCGCCTGCTGGCGGCCGGCGCTGCCCAAGGCCTCGTGTTCGCTGGCCTGAAGGATGAAGAAAACGGACACCGCGCTGGCCAGCCAGCCCGACAGCACGGCCACCACCACCACGCGCAGCTTGAGTGTGTCGGTGGCCCGATGCAGCCCCGTGCCCAGGCGCCGTGCCCAGCGTGTCCAGGTCACGACCGCACGCTCCGGTCCACCACAGCGACTGTCTTGACACACATCCAACAGCGATCGGGACAAGACACCAGCAAGAAGAGCTTCCGCATTTGTAACAAAGCGTCAACTATACGGAGTTGTGCGCAACACGACCAGACAGTCTAGGGACAACCCCTAGCGATCCACCGGCCTGCAGCCGGCAAGCACTCAACCGCCCGCCAGGCTTTGCAGACCGCCGGGATCCAGCAAGGTCAGGTTGCGCCCGGAACCGGCGATCAGGCTGCGCTCGCGCAGGTGGCGCAGCACCCGCGACAAGGTTTCAGGGGCAATGCCCAGCTCGGCCGCGATCAGGCGCTTGCGCTGGTTCAACAGCACGTTCACCACACCCTGGCTGGCCTGCTCGGCATGGTTGAGCAGCCAGCGCGCACAACGCGCTTCGGCGTCCATGGCCAGGCGGCTCACCGCCAGTTCAGTCTGCTGGCGCTGGGAACGCGACACATCCTGCAGCAGCTTGCGGGCGGGCGGGGCCAAGGTGGCCAAGGTGCGTTGAAAGGCCGGCAGCGGCATGCGACGAACGATGACCGGTGTGTCGCTCATGGCGTCCACCACCTCGGGCAGCCCCAGCACGGCCGAAGCGGCCTCCAGCCAGAACGGCCCTTCGACCACGCCCAGTTGATGGCTCATTTCAGTGCCGTCGTACAGGCCGAGCACCACGCGACCTGAATCAACAAAGTGCACCCAGGGTGAGGTGGTCTGGCGTGCGAGCAAGACCTGACCCGGAGGGACAACCTCGTGTTCGAGGGACAAACCGAAATACTCAGAGGGCAACATGGGGACGACTTTGCCCGAGCCGCCTGCGCCCGATATTGAGGCATGTCAAAGGGGCTGACTGCGCCACAGCCCGCCGTCGCACGGGCTTGATCAGACTCCGTGCCTGGCCAGGGGCTCAGCACGCGCTGAAGCGGCAGAGCCTGCTCATGATCTCGCACCGGCCCCTGGGAGATCGTGAACAGGCGCTCAGCCCCCCAACCGGGCCAGCGCCGCCACGCGCTCCACCTGGCGGGTGGAGACCAGGATGGCCCCCTCCGGGTTGCGCAACATCGCCTGCCCCAGGCGCTGTGCCACAGACAGGCCTGCCGCGCCAGGATCGGCCAGGTAGCCATAGGTGAGCTGCAGGGGGCGCCCCGCCGCCAGCACCGCATCGGCCTGGTGCTGCGACAGGCTGTCGCGCACCTGAACCACCGGGCACAAGACCCCATGGGTGGCCAACATGGCGGCGACGGCCGGCGCCTCGCCCGCCACGCCCCAGGCGCCGATCTGCCCTTGGGACTGCAGGCCTTGCAAGAACTTCAGCCATTCATCGCAGGCGATCTGGCCAGCCACCGGTTCGTGCAGCAACAGCAATTCGACCCGCTCACGGCGCAAGCGGCGCAGGCTGGCTTCAAAGCTGCGCCGGGCCCGCTGTACCGAGCCGTCGACCACGGCGCGGTTCAGCACGGGCAACACCTTGCCCAGCAACTTGCGGGCATACAGGTCGGGAACGGTGGCCCGGGCGCCGGCCGGCGCGTACAGGCCCACCTTGGTGGTCAGCGTGATGCGTCGCGCCAGCTCGCCAGGCAAGGCGCCCAGCGACGCCTCGGCCACGCCATTGCCGTACATCGGCGAGGTGTCGAAATGGCTGAAGCCCGCCTCGATGGCCGCCCGCAGCAAGGCCTGCCGGTCGGCTTCACGGGCCCGATGGTGCAGGCTGGCCGTTCCGAACACCAGGCGGCTGAGCCGCAGAGAGGTGCCGGGCAAGGTGATCTGGCGCATGGGTGCTGTCCTGTCTGAAACCGCCTGGGCGGAGAAGGTCGGTGAGGTCGCGGCAGGGGCTTGCTGCAGGTCGCCCAGGTGGCTGGCCAGGCGCAGGCCCAGGGCCACCGCCAGCAAGGTGGGATTGGCTTCGCCCGAGGTGGAGAACACGCTGCTGGAGGCGATGTACAGGTTGTCCACCCCGTGCACCCGGGCGTTGCCGTCCACCACGCCCTGGGCGGGATCGGCGCTCATGCGGGTAGACCCGATCTGGTGGAAGCCATCGGATGCCTGCTCGAACACATGGGCCGCACGCTCAGCCTCGGGGCGTTCGTAGGCCAGATGCCCCAGGCCGGCCGCCCGCAAATCCTGGTCGAGCAAGGCATGGGCGTGCAGCACGGAGTCGATGTCTTGCGGTTGGTAGCGGAAATCGATCTTGAGATCGCCCTGGTCGTTTTGCAACGTGACACGGCTGTCGGCATGGGGCACCTGCTCGGCGTGGTAATCCAGGGCGTAGGTACCGCCGGCGTTGCGCAACACAAACCCCGGCTTGCGCACCGCAGACAGGTAGCGGTGGCGCAGGATGTCGATCACGTCCAGGGCGGCCCGCCAGGGCCGGCGCGCGATGTTCAGGCCGTGGGCCAGCCAGCGGTAGGGCGGAGGACCGATGTGCTTGAGGCGCATGGCCTCGGCCACCAGACGGCGGCCGATGGGCGCGATTGCCAGCCCCATGAACACCGCCGACAGCGTGGGGTTGCGATGGCTCGCGTCGTAGAACGGCGGGTTGTCGATGTAGAACGAGGTGTTGAGCAGGCCGTGCTCGCGCTGGGTGGCGGCACTGGGGGTCAGGCGCCGGCGCACATAGGTGCCGCAGGCATCGCGGCTGAAGTCCAGCCAGCGCACATCTTGCGGCCGCGTCAGGACCAGGCGGGCAATGCTGCCCATGATGTGCCCCATGTAATACCGCCCGAGCGGCCCTTCGGGCCCGCCAAACAGCGCCGGCTGCTGGCGCTGCGCCTGCAGCAGCAGGCGGGTCACCCCCAGCGCCCCGCCCGCCAGCACAAAACGGCGGGCGCGCACGCAGAGGGCCTGCCCCTGGTGGCTGGCCCGAATGCTCTCGAGGTGCTCACCGCCGGGGCTGAAGCCCAGCGCCTCCACCCGGGCGTCGAACAGCAGGTCCAGACCGGGCACCGCGAGGGCCTGCTGGCCCAGGCTGCCGATCAGGCGCGGTTGATGGGACCAGCGCTCCAACTGGGTCAATTCGAAGCGGGACAGCTGCCGCACCGGGCCCTGGGCCTCGGGTGGCAAAGGGCGTCGAAACTCCGACGAGCCGCAATCCACACAACGCGCCGCGGCCTCGTACCAGGGCTGGACGTCCGCCCAGCTCAAAGGCCAGGCCACCCCGGGTACCTGGGCACGCGGTTCGAAGTCATGGGCCTCGAAGGGCACGCAGCGGCCGCCCCAAAGCCAGGTGGTGCCGGCCAGGCCGGTGTGGGTGGCCAGCGCCAGCGGGGCATGGTGCTGCGGCCGCACCAGGCTGGAGCCGCTCCAGTCGGGCGCCGACTGGGCAGGGTCCTGACGGCCGGCCTCAAGCACCAGCACACGCAGGCCGCGCGCCTGGGCAGCCAGGGCCAGCGACAGCCCCACAGGCCCGGCCCCCACCACACACAGGTCATAGGCATCGGCCTCACTCGGGGGCTGTTGCAGCATGCTCATGATCGCCCCGGGCTCAGTGACGGGTGTCGGGCTGACGCAGCACGAAGCGCTTGAGGCGCTGCATCTGCCACTCCCGCAGGTAGCGGCGGAATTCGGGGTTCTCGTAGCGCGGCAGGCCCTTCAGCGCGGACCAGAAGTAGCTGAAGATCATCAGCAGGCCACCGATCACCACCGGCTTCTCGCGCATGCGGTTCAGGCCGGCCGCGATCGCATACAGCGGGTGATAGCCCATGTACCAGTTGCCCCGGCCCCAGCGCAGGCGCCCTTCGTAGATGTGTTTGTCCGACGAGCCCATGATGCGGTGGTGCCACAGCCAGGCCTGGGGGTCGTAGAAGGACTCGGTCTCCCAGCCTTTCATCCAGGCCATGTGCACATCGATGCCATCCCAGGACAGGTGCTGCACAAACCCCCCGATGGCCTCGAAGGCCTCGCGGCGGTACAGCTTGAACTGGCCTGCCACCTGCTCGGCAATGTGACTTTCCTCGATGTAGCGGCCCTGCTCGAAACGAAACACCTTGCCCGACACCGCCGCCAGGCGTGGGTTGGCCTCAAGCCGCTGCAGCATGTGTTCGATGTAGTGCGGGCCAAAGGACATGTCGCCGTCCAGCTTCACGATGAAGGCGTAATCCAGATGCTGGATGTGCTCCATGCCAAAGTTGAAAGCCGCCACCACACCGCCGCCGAGCTTGCGAAAGCCCCGGTTCTGACGCGGCACCAGCCGGATGAAGGGATAGCGTTCGGCGTACTCGCGCACGATGTCGGGGGTTTCGTCGGAGGAGCCGTCGTCGACCAGGATCCACTCCACGGGGCGGCAGGTCTGGGCCACCATGGCATCCATGGTCAGGCGCAGGTACTGGGCCTCGTCACGCACCGGCGAGATGACCACCATCGGGACCACACGGGGGTTGAGGGCGGGGGGTGCCTCCACGGGCTCCAACTTGAAATCGGATGTCATCTCGGAATGCTTGAGTTGAGTGAGGCAGAGGTCAGACGCGGGCGGTCCATCGGCGCCCGAAGGCCTGTCGAGGTCGGGGCCACCCGACACGCTGACGGCCCTGCATTTTACAGTTTGCAACAATATGAGCCGCCAAAGTGACCGACCAGGAGAGGAAGCAAATCACGAAACCCGGGATCGGTGCCCCATGCACTGACAAAACTGATCCATCCTGTCCCTTGCCCCCCGCCATGCCCGTCAACCCAGAATCCACCACCGCGCTGCCGGCACTGCTGCAAGGCCGCCAGCAGATCGCCCGGCTGCAGGCCGCCCTGGCCCAGGCCGGCCTGAGCCTGCGCCCACCACCGCCCGAACCAAAGACCTGTTGCGGACGCGGCTGCAACGGCTGCGTATGGGAAGGTTTTTATGCCGCGCTGGCGTTCTGGCGCGAGGATGCCGAGGCCTTGCTGTCGGGCTCGGAAAACAGCTGAAGGATCAGGCCGCGCAGCCAGGCCAGACCCGGATCGGCTTCGAAGCGGGCGCTCCAGTGCAGTGCCACATCGAAGTCGCGCAGCGCAAACGCCGGCTCGACCACCGCATAGCCCCCCTGCCCGGCAAAGCCCAGCGCGATGCTGCGCGGCATCAACACGGCCAGATCGGTGGAGCGCACGATGGCTGGCAGCACCATGAAATGCTCGGTCGTCAGGCGCACCCGTGCCTCAAGCTTGAGCAATTGCAGGATGCGCAAGGGATTGGTGTGCGTGCGCACCGCGACAAACTCCAGTTGCTGCAACTCGTCCAGCAGGGCCTGCGGGCTGCGCTTGCGCCGCGTGAAAGGGTGGCCGGCACGCAGCAGCACGATGTAGCGATCGCTCAGCATGACGGCCTGGCGCGTGTCCTTCACGCTGGGCAGAAAGCCGAATGCCACGTCGATGCGGCCCTCGTCCAGGGCCTGGGCAATGGTGTCGGGGGGCAGCGGCCGGGTCTCGAGGCGGATGCCCGGGGCCCGCGCCTGCACTGCCGCCATCAGCTCGGGCAGAAAGCGCGCCTCACCGATGTCGCTCATGTGGATGCGGAAGCTGCGCTGTGACTCGGCGGGGTCGAAGCGCTCGCTTTCATTGAGGGCGGCCTCCATCAGGCTCAAAGCCGCCTGCACCGCGCGCGCCAGGCGCTCGGCACGCGGCGTGGGCGCCACGCCGCCCGGGGCCCGCACAAACAGGGCATCCTTCAGCAGCAGGCGCAGGCGGGTCAGGCCCTGGCTGGCGGCGGGCTGGGTCAGCCCCAGGGCTTCGGCCGCCCGGCTCACGCTGCGAGCCCGGTAGATGGCATCGAACAGGCGCAGCAGGTTGAGGTCGATGTCGTGCAGCTTGAGCATGGGTAGGGCCTGCCTTTCATGCATTCAATGCATACCACTTAGTTGGCTCATTTTATTGATGGATATTGCCAGCCTGCCGATGATGGCGCCCATCAAGGAGACAGCACGGTGGAAGTTTCATTCAGCAAAGAGGTAGAGCAGTTGCGCCTGGGCGCCGGGGCCGAGTTCCATGGCGAGGGCATCCTGGCCATCACCAAGGGGCTGTTGCAGTCGGGGGTGGCCTACATCGGGGGCTACCAGGGCGCGCCGGTGTCGCACCTGCTGGACGTGATGGTGCAGGCCCGGCCCTACCTGGACGAACTGGGCGTGCACGTCGAGGCCTGCGCCAACGAGGCGTCGGCCGCCGCCATGCTGGGGGCCTCCATTCACTACCCGCTGCGCGGTGCGGTGACCTGGAAGTCGATCGTCGGCACCAACGTGGCCGCCGACGCGCTGTCCAATCTGGCCTCGCCCGGGGTGACCGGTGGCGTGCTGGTGGTGGTGGGCGAAGACTACGGCGAAGGTGCCAGCGTGATCCAGGAGCGCAGCCACGCCTTTGCCCTCAAATCGGGCCTGCTGCTGCTCGATCCGCGGCCCGAGCTGGGCCACATGGTGCACCTGGTCGAGCAGGCCTTCTGCCTGTCGGAAGCCTCGAACATGCCGGCCCTGATGGAGCTGCGCATCCGGGCCTGCCACGTCAAGGGCAGCTTCACGGCACGCGACAACCAGGCGCCACCGGTGTCGACCCGGGCCCTGATGAGCGACCCGGCCGGCTTCGACTACATGAAGCTGGCCCACCCACCCGTGACCTTCCGACACGAAAAGCTCAAGAACGAGGAGCGCGTGCCGGCGGCCCGCCGCTACATCGTCGAGCACGGCCTCAACGAGCGGCACGACGGCCTGCACGCCGACCTGGGCCTGATCGTGCAGGGCGGCCTGTACAACACGCTGATCCGCACCCTGCAGCAGTTCGGACTGGCCGACGCCCTGGGGCACAGCGAGCTCCCGCTGCTGGTCCTCAATGTGGTGAGCCCCCTGGTGCCCGAGCAGTTGATCGCCTTTTGCAGCGACAAGCGCGCCGTGCTGCTGTTCGAAGAAGGCCAACCCGAATACATCGAGCAGGAACTGGCCACCCTGCTGCGCCGCCACGGCGTGAGCACCCCGCTGCACGGCAAGGACTGGCTGCCCATGGCCGGCGAATACACCACCGAGGCCATGGCCACGGGCCTGCGCCCCTTTGTGGCGCGCTACCTGCCGCAGCACGATGCCGGCGAGGCCGAACGCTGGCTGGCCGACAACGCGGCGCGGCGAGCGGCCGTGGCCGCGCGCCTGCAGGCCCCGCTGCCCAACCGACCGCCGGGCTTTTGCATCGGCTGCCCGGAGCGACCGGTGTTCTCGGCCCTCAAGCTGGCCCAGCAGCAGACCGGCGCCGTGCATGTGGCGGCCGACATCGGTTGCCACGCATTTGCCACCTTCGAGCCGTTTTCGATGGGTCACTCGATCCTGGGCTATGGCATGAGCCTGGCCAGCCGGGCTGGCGTGTCGCCCCTGATGCAGCGCCGCTCGCTGGCCATCATGGGTGACGGCGGCTTCTGGCACAACGGCCTGCTCACCGGGGTGCAGAGCGCGCTGTTCAATGGGGACGACGCCGTGCTGCTGATCTTCAAGAACGGCTACACCTCGGCCACCGGCACGCAGGACATCATCTCCACCCCCGGCGAAACCGCCAAGGAGGCCGCCAGCGACAAGCAGCAGAGCCTGGTGCACACCGACCAGACCATCGAGAACACCTTGCGCGGCCTGGGCGTGAAGTGGCTGCGCAGCGTGCCCAGCTACGAGGTGTCGACCATGCGCGACACCTTGGTGGAGGCGCTGACCAGCCCCTTCGAAGGCCTGAAGGTGATCGTGGCCGAAGGCGAATGCCAGCTGGAACGCCAACGCCGCATCAAACCCTGGATCGCCAGCCTGCTGCAGCGCGGCCAACGGGTGCAGCGCGTGAAGTACGGGGTGGACGAAGACGTGTGCACCGGCGACCACGCCTGCATCCGCCTGTCGGGCTGCCCCACGCTCACCCTCAAGAACAACCCCGACCCGCTGAAAGTAGACCCCGTGGCCACGGTCATCGACGGCTGCGTGGGCTGCGGCCTGTGCGGTGCCAACGCCCATGCGGCCACGCTGTGCCCCTCGTTCTACCGCGCCGAGCTGGTGCGCAACCCGCGCTGGCACGAACGCCTGCTGCACCAGTGGCGCGGCCTGTTCACGCGCCGGCTGCAACGGGCCTGAGTGCCCCCCCTGCCCCCACTCCTTTCACCGACCGGATCCCGACATGCGACGACAAGAACCCATCACCCTGCTGATCTGCGCCCTGGGCGGCGAAGGTGGCGGCGTGCTGACCGAATGGCTGGTCGACACCGCCCGCCGCGCCGGCTACGCCGCGCAAAGCACCTCCATCCCCGGCGTGGCCCAACGCACCGGCGCCACCACCTATTACCTGGAGGTGTTTCCGGTGCCCCTGGCCCAGTTGGGCGGCCAACGCCCCATCTTCAGCCTGAACCCGCTGCCGGGCCGGCTGGACGGCCTGGTGTCGTCCGAGCTGCTGGAGACCTCACGCCAGATCGCCAACGGGCTGGTCAGTGCCGAACGCACCCTGGTGATCAGCGCCAGCGGCCGCACCCTGACCACGCTGGAGCGCATGCAGCCGGGCGACGGCCGCCGCGACAGCGACGAACTGCTGGCCCTGTTGCGCGAACACAGCCGGGCCCACCATGTGCTGGACATGTCGGGGCTGGCCCGCCAGTCGCGCACGGTGGTGAGCGCCGTGATGTTGGGCGCCCTGGCCGGCAGCGGCCTGCTGCCTTTTCAGCGAGCCGACTACGAGGCCACGGTGCGGGCCGGCGGTGGGCCCGCCGAGGCCAGCCTGCGGGGCTTTGCGCTGGCTTGCGACGAAGTGCAGCGGCAACGCCAACAGCAGGGCCTGCTCGACGCCTGGCTACCCAACGCCCCGGCCACGGACCCCCAGGCCGAGGCCGACGCCGAGGCGATCCGCCGCGCCGCGCCGCCTGCGCTGCAGGATTTCCCGACCGCGCTGCACCCCCTGCTGACGCTGGGCCACGCCCGGGTCTGCGACTACCAGAGCGCGGCCTACGGCGAGCGCTACCTGCAGCGCCTGCGGGGGCTGCTGGCCGCAGAACGCGCCGCCGATCCCCACGCCCGGCACAGCTTTGCCGTCACCCGGGAGGCCGCCCGCTGGCTCGCCTTGTGGATGGCGTTTGACGATCTGATTCGCGTCGCCGACCTGAAAAGCCGCGCCAGCCGATGGCAGCGCGTGCGCGCCGAGGTGCAGGCCGGCGAAGACGAGTTGCTCAAGGTGTACGAGCACTTCAAGCCCGGGGTACCCGAAATCGCCGGCCTGCTGCCGGCGCCGCTGGCGGCCCGCCTGCTGGCCTGGGACCGGCGCCGCGCCCAACCCTGGTCGCTGGCCCTCAAGCTGGGCACCCACACGGTCACCGGGCTGCTGGCCTTGCGCGTGATGGCAAAGCTCACGCCGCTGCGCGTGCACGGCAGCCGCTTTGCCTCCGAACAGGCGCTGATCGATCAATGGCTGCAGGGCATCCATGCCGGACTGCAACACAGCTGGGCCAACGGCCACGAGCTGGCGCAGTGCGGGCGCCTGATCAAAGGCTACGGCAGCACCCATGAACGTGGCCAGGAGAACCTGATGCACATCCTGCGCCACTTGATCACGGCGCCGGCCGCCACCCTCTCCGCAGCGCGACAGGCCGCCCTGAAAGACGAAGCCGGCCAGGCCCTGGACGCCACCCTGCAGGCCCACGGCGCACCGGCACGCCCACTGAAAGAGGTGCCCATCCGCTGGATGAGGCGGCCGCCGACCGCGGCCCGGCCCTGAGCCGACACAGGCCACCAGCCTCCCCCCGCGCTCATTGAACGAAAAACACAACACCACGGAGACAAAACAATGACCTCGACAAACCACCCCACGCGCAGCCCGGCCCGGGGCTCTGCCACCTCGCTCAGGCGCGCCAGCCTGCTCGCCTGGATGGTCGGCCTGAGCCTTGGCCTGGGCATGGCCCTGTCCTCACGCCCCGCCCTGGCGGCAGCCGGCGGCGATGCCGCGGGCTTTCCGAGCAAACCGGTGCGCCTGCTGGTGGGCTACCCACCCGGTGGCGTGGCCGACATCATGGCGCGTGCCATTGCGCCGATCATGGCCGAGGGCCTGAAGCAACCCGTGCTGGTGGACAACCGGGCCGGTGCCAACGGCAACATCGCGGCCGACGCCACGGCCAAGGCTGCGCCGGACGGCAGCACCCTGGCCCTGGTGACCACGGGCATCGAATCTGTCAACCCCTGGCTGTTTGGCAAAGTGCCCTTCGATGCGCAGAAAGACCTGCAGCCCGTGGGTGCCACCGGACGCGTGCTGCTGTTCCTGACCACCCGCGCCAGCCTGGCGCCCGACAATGTGAAAGACTTCGTGAGCCTCGCCAAGAACAGCCAGCCGCGCCTGTCCTTTGGCTCGGCCGGGGCCGGCAGCACGCCACATCTGGTGGGCGAGTTGCTCAAGCAGAGTGCGGGCTTCGAGGCGGTGCACGTGCCCTACCGTGGCGCGGCACCGGCTTTGCAGGATCTGCTGGCCAGCCAACTGGATTTCTTCATGGACCCCGGTATTTCGTTTGCCAATGTGCGCGCGGGCAAGCTGAAGATGCTGGCCGTGGCCAGCGCCCGGCGCTCGCCCCTGTTCCCCAACGTGCCCACGCTGGAAGAGTCGGGCATCAAGGGGGTGGACTACGACACCTGGTTCGGCCTGTACGCACCGGCCGGCACGCCGCCCGAGGTGGTGGCCCGCCTGAACCAGGAGTTGAACAAGGCCTTGTCCCAAGCCTCGGTGCAGGAGCGCTTTCGCGAACTGGGCGGCGAGGCCACGCCTGGCACACCCGCGGATTTCAAGGCCACGGCGCAGCGGGAGATGAAGGTGTTTCCGGGCTTGATCAAGGGGCTGGGGATCAAGGCTGAATGAAATGGCCCCCACGCTCCCTCACTTCGTGTGGTCGCTGCCCCCCAAGGGGGCCCAGCCCGCCTTGGGGCGGCCCGGCGGCGGGCTGATGTAGCCCCCACGGTCGCGCACTTCGTGTCACTCCAAGCCCCCCAGGGGGGCCCAGCCCGCCTTGGGGCGGCCCGGCGGCGGGCTGACGGCTTCGTTGCTGGCCTGTCGGCTTCGCAAGAAGGATCGAAGACAGCCCCTCCAAGCGCACCCTTCTGATCACCCCCAATCCTTCTCACGGGAGCCCAGCCCACCTTGGGGCGGCCCGGCGGCGGGCTGACGGCTTCGTTGA
The DNA here is from genome assembly GCF_058791075.1 of Curvibacter sp. EU05-FHT14A10. Lineage (NCBI taxonomy): Bacteria > Pseudomonadati > Pseudomonadota > Betaproteobacteria > Burkholderiales > Comamonadaceae > Curvibacter > Curvibacter sp. EU05-FHT14A10. The sequence goes on along the minus strand of NZ_JBYTDE010000007.1, from coordinate 40,098 downwards.
TGGCTCGCTGAATTCAGAAGGGGGCTGAAGGCCCTCTCACTTAGCGTCACTCCCACGTGCGGCCGCGAGGGGCGGACGCACTTCACGCGTCCCAGCTCCCGTTGGAGCGCGTCGGCTGCATGCCCGGGGACCGCTGGCAGGCCTGAATCTGGTGTTCTGACCACGTTGCAGTTCAGGGTCTGACAGGGATGCGGGGGTCGGGTCAGGGTTATGCATTGGCGGCATGGGCTCAGCCAGACTTGGCATTTCTCTTGCATGACGCTTACAACAACAATACCGCCCACCGCGCCACAGAAGCCGCACGTGCTCTCTGAGGGGTCACGGGCGTGATTGGGCGCTGGGCTGGGGTTTTCCTGGGTCCGGGGCGGGCGCGGGTGGCAGAACATTGGCATTGCAAACGGCAGGGCGACGCGCGCCACACATGCTGAAAGCCAGGCATCAGGGACTTGTTTTCTTTTCAAGGTTTTTCACATGAGCGCTCTCAAGTCTTTGTCTCTCAGCCATCGGCTCAGCCTGGGTTTCGGCAGTGTGCTGGCCTTGCTGCTGCTGGTGGTGGCGGTGGACCAATGGTCAGCCAGGGATCTGCACGGAAGGCTGCAGCGCATCACCAGCACCAACGCCGAAAAAACCCGCCTGATGAACAACATGCTGCAGGACGTGGACTCGCTGGGCCTGAGGGGCCGCTCAGCGGTGATGCTGTCTGAAAGCGATACCAAACGCTCGACCGAGCAGGCCGACAAGCTCAAGGCCACACAAGACCAATACCTCAAGCAGCAGACCGAACTGGCCGCCCTGGCCCAGGCCAATGGGGCCCAAGCCGACGAGTTGAAGCTGCTGGACGACATCAAGGCCATCGCCGAAGCGACGCTGCCCGAGCTTCAGCAGTCGGTGAAGACGGCGCTGGAGGGCGACAACGTGGGTGCCTCGATCGCCATGATGAACCGGGTGGAACCCAGCGAGGTCAAGTGGCGGGCCCGCTTGAGCGATCTGATCGAGTACCAGAACCGCCTGAACCAGGCCGAGGCCCAAGGGGCCGAAGACAGCATGGCCCGGGCCCAGATCACCGCCGGCTTGCTGGTGTTGATCTCGATCACGGTCGGCGTGCTGGTGGCCTGGCGCATCACCCAGAGCGTGACGGCGCCGATCGGGCGGGCCGTGGTGGTGGCCGAACGCATTGCCGCGGGCGACCTGACCTCTCAAGTGGAGGTGCGCATCCACGACGAAACCGGCCGCCTGTTGGAGGCCATTGCCGCCATGCAGCAGCGCCTGCGTGAGCTGGTGGGCGAAATCGGCGGCACTGCCGAATCGATCAAGGACGCCAGCGCCGAAGTGGCCGCCGGCAACCTGGACCTGAGCCAGCGCACCGAAGAGGCGTCGCACAACCTGCAGACGGCGGCCCACACACTGACCGACCTGACCCAGATGGTGGGCCACAGCACGGCCTCGGCCCGCGAGGTGAACCGCCTGGCGGCCACCGCCTCGACCCACGCGATCAGCGGCGGGCAGATGGTGTCCGAGGTGGTGCAGACCATGGAAGGGATCAGCGTGAGCTCCCGCAAGATCGCCGACATTGTGGGCGTGATTGACGGCATCGCCTTCCAGACCAACATCCTGGCCCTGAACGCGGCGGTGGAAGCCGCACGCGCCGGCGAACAGGGGCGCGGCTTTGCCGTGGTGGCCAGCGAGGTGCGGCGCCTGGCCGGCCACGCCACCAGTTCGTCCAAGGAGATCAAGGGCCTAATCACCGACAGCGTAGAGCGCGTGGCCGTGGGCGAAGACCTGGTGCGCCGTGCCGGCGAGACGATCAACGAGCTGGTGAGCTCAGTACAAAACGTGTCCTCGATCATGTCCGAGGTGGCGGCCGCAGCCGATGAGCAGAGTGGCCGCATCGCCGACATCAGCTCGACCGTGGGCAAGCTCGATGAGGTGACCCAGCAAAACGCGGCACTGGTCGAGGAAAGCGCGGCGGCAGCCGACAGCCTGCGCGATCAGGCCCACCGACTCACGGACATCGTGCACACCTTCCGCCTCAGCCGCGACACGCCGATCGCCGCGCCAACACCGGCCGCGGCCAACCGGCCGGCCCCCACCCCGGCCCTGGCGCGTGCCCCGCAGCCGCTGCGGCTGGGCTGATCAGGCCGAGGCCGCTTTCTGGCCCACCTCGAAGTTCGACAGCCGCTCCAGGGCCTTCACCATGCCCGAGTGGTCCCAGGCCGCACCGCCCTGCGCCACACAGGCGCTGAACAATTGTTGAGCCTGTGCCGTGGCGGGCAGGGCCAGCCCGAGGGCGCGGGCGCTGTCCAGTGCCAGGCGCAGGTCCTTCTGGTGCAGGGCAATGCGAAAACCCGGTTCGAAGCTGCGGCGGATCATGCGCTCGCCATGAACCTCCAGAATGCGCGAGGCGGCAAAGCCGCCCATCAAGGCCTGGCGCACCTTGGCCGGGTCGGCGCCAGCACGTGAAGCAAACAACAGGGCCTCGGCCACGGCCTCGATGTTGAGCGCCACCACGATCTGATTGGCCACCTTGGTGGTCTGCCCGGCACCATTGGGCCCCACCAGCGTGATGTTCTGCCCCAGCAGCTCGAACAGCGGCTGAGCCCTGGCAAAGGCGGCTTCGGGCCCGCCCACCATGATCGACAAGCTGCCCTTTTGCGCGCCCACTTCGCCGCCGGACACCGGGGCGTCGAGGTACTGGCAGCCGAGCTGCTCGATGCGCCGGGCAAAGTCCTGCGTGGGCAGAGGGGCAATCGAGCTCATGTCGATCACCAGCTTGCCTGGGCTCAGGCCCAGGGCCAACCCGTCGTCGCCAAACAGCACCTGCTCGACATCGGGGGTGTCGGGCAGCATGGTGAAGACGATGTCGGCCCGCTCGGCCACGCCGCGTGCGCTGAGGCATTGGGTGGCCGGGGTGTCGGCCAGCGCCGCCGGCACCTTGCCGCGGGTGTGCACAAACAGCTGATGGCCGCCACGGATCAGGTTGAGGCACATGGGCGTGCCCATGATGCCCAGGCCGATGAAGCCGAGTTGAAGCGGTTTTTGAGTCATGAGAGGTCTCCGTTGTCAGGTCAGGGATGAAAGCGCTCGGTTCAGGCCATGGCGCGGCGCCAGCCCAGGCCGGCCAGGGTGTCGGCGGCGGGCTTGTATTCGCAGCCGATCCAGCCGGCATAGCCCAGGTGGTCGATGTGACGCAGCAACCAGGGGTAGTTGATCTCGCCCGTGCCAGGCTCATGCCGACCCGGGTTGTCGGCCAACTGGATGTGGCCGATGCGTGGCAGGGCCCGCTGCAGCGTGGCGGCCAACTCGCCCTCCACACGCTGGGCGTGGTAGATGTCGTATTGCACAAAGGCGTTGTCGGCCCGCACCTCGTCGAGCAGGGCCAAGGCCTGATCGGTGCGGGTGAGGTAGAAGCCCGGGATGTCGAAGGGATTGATGGGCTCGATCAGCAGGCGCAGGCCCGCCTGGCGCAGGGCGCCGGCCGCAAAACGCAGGTTGCTCACCAGGGTCTGGCGCAGCAGCGGTTCGGCCACGCCGGCCGGTGCCTTGCCAGCCAGGCAGTTGAGTTGGCGCACCCCCAGCGCCTGGGCATAGGCCAGGGCCTGAGCGACCCCGGCGCGGAATTCGGCCACCCGGGTCGGGTCGCAGGCGATGCCACGCTCGCCGGCCTCCCAGTCGCCCGCAGGCAGGTTGTGCAGCACCAGTTGCAGGCGGTGCTGGTCCAGACGTGAACGGATCTCGCCGGCCTCGTAGGCGTAGGGGAACAGAAATTCGACGGCCTCGAAGCCTGCTTGCGCAGCGGCTTCAAAGCGGTCCAGGAAAGGCCGTTCCGTGAACAGCATGGTGAGGTTGGCGGCAAAGCGAGGCATGTGTTTGGTTCTCTCTTGGGTCAGGGCAGGAGGGGCTGCGGGGCGGACGGGCATCAATCCAGCATGGCGATGGCGGTGGGCGCGTCGGCCGCGCTGGCCGCCAGGTCTTCGAACTCGTTGATCTGGTCGATCTCGGTGCCCATGGCGATGTTGGTCACGCGCTCCAGCAGCAGCTCGATCACCACGGGGGTGCGGTGCTCGGCCATCCAGGCATCGGCCTGTTGCACCGCTGGCGCGAACTCTTCGGGCCGGTGCACACGGATGGCTTTGCAGCCCAGGCCCTCGACCACCTTGACGTGGTCCACGCCATAGCTGCGCGCGGGCTCGTCAGCGTCGGTGTTGAGGTTGTCGAAGGCCAGTTGCACGCAGTAATCCATCGAGAAGCTGCGCTGCGCCTGGCGGATCAGTCCGAGGTAGCTGTTGTTGACCAGCACATGGATGTAGGGCAACTTGAACTGCGCGCCCACCGCCAGCTCTTCGAGCATGAACTGGAAGTCATAGTCGCCCGACAGGGCCACGATCCGGCGGGCCGGGTCGGCCACGCGCACCCCCAGCGCGGCCGGCAGGGTCCATCCCAGCGGGCCGGCCTGGCCGCAGTTGATCCAGTGGCGCGGGTGGTAGATGTGCAGGAACTGCGCCGCCGCGATCTGCGACAGGCCGATGGTGGACACATAGCAGGCGTCGCGACCGAAGGCATTGTTCATGCATTGGTAGACGCGCTGCGGCTTCATGGGCACCTGGTCGAAGTGGGTCTTGCGCAGGTAGTCGACGCTCTGCTTGCGCCCCTGGCACTCGGCCACCCAGGCCAGGCGCGGCGACAGGCGGCCTTCGGATCGCCATTCGCGGGCCACCTCGACCATCAGGGCCAGCGCGGCGCCCGCGTCGGACACGATGCCATAGTCGGGCGCAAACACGCGGCCGATCTGGGTCGGCTCGATGTCGATGTGCACAAACTTGCGGCCTCGGGTGTAGACCTCGACCGAGCCGGTGTGGCGGTTCGCCCAGCGGTTGCCGATGCCCAGCACGAAGTCGCTGGCCAGCAGGTTGGCGTTGCCGTAGCGGTGGCTGGTCTGCAGACCACACATGCCCACCATCAGCGGGTGGTCGTCGGGGATGCTGCCCCAACCCATCAGGGTGGGGATCACGGGCAGTTGCAGCAGCTCGGCCAACTCGACCAGCAGGCCGCAGGCATCGGCGTTGATGATGCCGCCACCGGCCACCAGCAAGGGCCGCTCGGCCTGGCTCAGCAGGTGCAGGGCATGCTCCACCTGGGCCCGGGTGGCCTGCGGCTTCCAGGCCGGCAAGGGGGCGTAGGTGGCGGGGTCGAAATCGATCTCGGCCAACTGCACATCGATGGGCAGGTCGATCAGCACCGGCCCCGGGCGGCCCGAGCGCATCAGGTGAAATGCCTGTTGGAACACCCCGGGTACCTGGGCCGGCTCCATCACGGTGGTGGCCCATTTGGTCACGGGGCGGGCGATGGCACTGATGTCGACAGCCTGAAAATCCTCCTTGTGCAGGCGTGCGCGCGGAGCCTGCCCGGTGATGCACAGGATGGGGATGGAATCGGCACTGGCCGAGTACAGGCCGGTGACCATGTCGGTGCCGGCCGGGCCGCTGGTGCCGATGCACACGCCGATGTTGCCGGCCACGGCCCGGGTGTAGCCCTCGGCCATGTGCGAGGCCGCCTCGACGTGGCGCGCCAGGATGTGGCCGATGCCGCCGTGCGCCTTGAGCGCTGCATACAGCGGGTTGATGGCAGCGCCGGGCACGCCGAACGCCACACTCACGCCTTCTTTCTCGAGGATGCAGACTGCCGCCTCGATTGCCTTCATTCTTGCCATGTCATCTCCTTGGGTGAACCCACTGGGGGTGGCCGAAATTTAGGCGGCGCAGGCTTGAGTCGGAACGCCCGGGCAGACCATAAAATTTATTCGCTGGTGGAATGACTGTCGGATCGACGGCAGCGGACACTGGCACCCCGCACGAGCGCAAGGAGAACCCGATGGACCGTTTCGACGCCATGAACCTGTTTGTCCGGGTGGTGGAATCCGGCAGCTTCACCAAGGTGGCGAAAGAGTTCGCCACCACCCAGCCCACCGTCACCAAGCAGGTGGCGGCCCTGGAGGCCCAGCTCAAGGTGCGCCTGCTCAACCGCAACACCCGCGGGGTCAGCCTGACCGAACCCGGTGCGCTGTACTACGAACGTTGCAAGGCCATCCTGGGCCAGGTGAGCGAGGCCGAAGAGGTGGTCCAGGTGCGCCAGACCCAGGTGAACGGTCTGCTGCGCGTGGGCAGTTCGGTGGCTTTCGGCAGACGGGTGGTGGTGCCCCTGGTGCTGGAATTCATGGCCCGGCACCCGCAGGTGAAGGTGGACCTGAGCTTTGACGACCGCTACACCGACCTGGTAGCCCAGGGCATCGACGTGGCGATCCGCCTGGGCAAGCTGGCCGACTCGGGCCTGGGTGCACGCAGCCTGGGGCAGAACCCCTGGGCCTTGGTGGCCTCGCCCACCTACCTGCGGCGGCACGGCACACCGCGCAAGCCCAGCGAGCTGCGTGGGCATGACGCCTTGATCTACAGCAGCGTGCAGGGGGACGACTTCTGGCGTCTGCGCACGCCAGCGGGCGAGTTGGTGAACGTGCCGGTGAGCGGGCGCATGCGCTCCAACAACCTGTCGGCCCTGCTGGCCGCTGCACGCGCCCACCTGGGCGTCGCCGCCCTGCCCCGCTATGTGGCCGCCGAATCGCTGGCCAGTGGCCGGGTGCTGGAGGTGCTCAAGACCTGCCAGTTGCCCGAGCAGGAGATCCACGCCGTGTTCCCCTCGCCCCGCCTGCTGCCGCAAAAGGTGTCGTCCTTCGTGGCCTTCATGCAGGGGCGGTTTGAGGCGCGCTGGTGGGAGCAGCTGAAATGACCCTGCCGGGCCAGCGCCTCAATCGAGGATCAGAAGCGCCCGGAAATCGTTCACATTGGTGTGGGTGGGGCCGGTGATGACCAGATCGCCCAGGGCCTCGAAGTAACCATAGGCGTCGTTGCGGTCCAGAAACTGCTCCACTTTCAGGCCCTGGGCCTGGGCCCGTGCCAGCGTGTCGGGGCCCACGCAGGCACCGGCGTTGTCTTCAACACCGTCGATGCCATCGGTATCCGCCGCCAAGGCCCAGACCCGTGGCTGGCCCTGCAGGGCCTGGGCCAGGCCCAGGCAGAACTCACCCGCACGGCCGCCGCGCCCGCGCGGGCTGCCAGCGGGCTGCGGGCGGATTGTCACCGTGGTCTCACCGCCCGACAGGATGACGCAGGGGCGTGCAAAAGGCTGGCCATGCTGGGCCACCGAGCGTGCCAGCGCGGCGTGCACCTTGCCCACCTCGCGCGATTCGCCCTCGATTTCGTCGGACAGCACATAGGCCGCGATGCCCGCGGCACGGGCCACCTCGGCGGCGGCCTCCAGCGACTGGCGCGGGGTGGCAATCAACTGAACCTCGTGCCCTGCGAACACGGCATCGCCGGGCTTGGGGGTTTCAAGTGCACCGGCCTGCAACTGCTGGTGCACCGCCGCGGGCACCGAAATGCCGTAGCGGGCCAGAATGGCCAGTGCCTCGGCGCAGTGGCTGGCATCCGGCACGGTGGGGCCGCTGGCAATCACCGAAGGGTCATCGCCAGGCACATCGCTGATGGTGAGCGTGAGCACCCGCGCCGGCGAACAGGCCGCCGCCAGGCGCCCCCCCTTGATGCGCGACAGGTGCTTGCGCACGCAGTTCATCTCGCCAATGCTGGCGCCGCTGTGGAGCAATTCGCGGTTGATGCGCTGCTTGTCCTCCAGGCTCAGCCCTTCGGCGGGCAGGGTCAGCAGGGCGGAGCCGCCACCCGAGATCAGGCACAGCACCAGGTCGTCCTCGGTCAGGCCTTCGGTCAGTTGCAGGATGCGTTGGGCCGCGGCCAGGCCGGCCGCGTCGGGCACGGGGTGCGAGGCCTCGACCACTTCGATGCGCTCGGGCAGGCCGGCCGGTCGCGGCGGGATGTGGTGGTAGCGCGTGACCACCAGGCCCGACAGCGGCGCATCGGCCGGCCACAAGGCCTCGACCGCCTGGGCCATCGAGGCCCCGGCCTTGCCCGCCCCCAGCACCAGGGTGCGCCCCTTGGGCGGCTGGGGCAGGTGGCGCGCCAGACCTTGCAGGGGCTGCGCCCGCCAGACGGCCTGCGCATACAGGTGCTGCAAAAAAGCCTGCGGATCAGCGCTGGGGCTGGGGCAGACAGCGCCCTGCAGATCGAGGGCGACGCGATGTTGGGGGGCTTGGGGTGTGGTCATGGCCCGATTGTGCCAAGCCTCGTGCAGCGGCTTGGCCCCTGGTCGGGTCAAAACTGCTTTACCTCGCGTCATGCACCGGTCACAGGCCCGGTTCAGAATCCCCCGTCTTCGTCCATCCCCAGGAGTGCTCTTGAACCGATCCTCATGCGAAGCCCAGGCAGTGGCCCGCGCAGCGACGCCGGAACACGGCCTGACCCTGGCACCTGGGCGCCTGGCCACCCTGATGGAACAGCAGGCACTGCACTGTGTATTTCAACCGATTGCCGACCTGCGCAGCGGCTCGATCTTTGGCCATGAGGCCCTGATCCGTGGCCCGGCCGGCACCGAATGGGAGCGCCCGGACGTGCTGCTGGCCCTGGCCCAGCAGGAGGACCTGCTGTTCGAATTCGAGGTGTTCTGCGTCCACACGGCCCTGGTGCAATGGGGACAGGCGGGCGAACCCGGGCGCTTGTTCGTCAACATCAGTGCCGACGCGCTGGTCGAGGCCATGCAACTGGAGGAGACCGAATCGCTGATCGGGGCTGCACGGCGCTGTGGGGTATCCCCCCGCATGTTGGTGATGGAGATCACCGAACACGAGCGGGTCGGAGACATGGCGCAATTGCATGCCGCGGTGCAACACCTGCACGCGGCTGGCATCACCCTGGCGCTGGACGATTTTGGCGACGGACGCTCGAGCCTGCGCCTGTGGTCAGAGGTGAAGCCGGCCTACGTGAAGATCGACAAATACTTCACCCGGGCCCTGGACCAGCGCACCGAATGCCTGCAGGTGGTCAATGCCTTGAAGGGGATTTCAGAAGTGTTTGGCTCGGTGCTGATCGCCGAAGGCATCGAGACCACCGATGACCTGCGCGTGCTGCGCGATCTGGGCATTGCTTACGGCCAGGGTTACCTGCTGGGCCGCCCCGCCCGCGAGGTGGCGCAGCAGGTGATCGACGCCGCGCTGACCGTGATGCACGACCGCCGCGTATCCGTGCTGCCGCAATTGCAGCAGACCGCGCGCCCCGGGGTGTTGCGCCACCTGCCCGTGATCCAGGCGCCGGCCGTGGCCATGAGCTGCACCAACAATGAGCTGGCCGAGGTGTTCAAGGCCCGGCCCGAACTGCACGCGCTGGCCGTGGTGGACGGCGAACGGCCGGTGGGCCTCATCAACCGCCAGCAGTTCATGAACCACTACGCCACCCTGTACTTTCGGGAGGTGCATGGGCGCAAGCCTTGCCTGGCCTATGCCAACCATTCACCGCGGGTGGTGGAGCTGGACTACGACGTGGACGAACTGGTGGGCATTCTGACCTCGCAGGACCAGCGTTACCTGAACGACGGCTTCATCGTCACCGACAACGGCCGCTATGTGGGCCTGGGAACGGGCGACCAGTTGGTCCGCTCCGTGACCGAGGCCCGGATCGAAGCCGCGCGCCACGCCAACCCCCTGACCTTTCTGCCCGGCAACATCCCCATCAGCATGCACATCGACCGGCTGCTGGCCAGCGGCAGCGAGTTCGTGGCCTGCTATGCCGACCTGAACCATTTCAAGCCCTTCAACGATCAATATGGCTACTGGCGTGGCGACGAGATGATCCGCCTGGTGGCCCGGCTGTGCGTGAGCCACTGCGATGCCCGGCGCGATTTTGTAGGCCATGTGGGCGGCGATGACTTCATGATCCTGTTCCAGAGCAACAACTGGCAGCAGCGCTGCGAGGCCATCATCCAGGAGTTTGCGCGCGAGGCATTGGCCTTGTTTGACGACATCGCACGGCAGGCCGGCGGCATTGAAGCCGAAGACCGGCACGGCGTGAAGCGCTTCTTTCCGTGCACCACGCTGTCGATCGGGGCGGTGCGGGTGCTGCGCGGTCAGTACGAATCCGCCGAACAGGTGGCCAACGAAGCGGCGCTGGCCAAGCACGATGCCAAGCAGAGCCAAAGCGGCCTGCATGTGCGCGGCCCCCAGTTGCCGCCACCGTTGCTGTCGGCACCCTTGCTGCCCTTGGGCGTGCAACAGGCGGCCTGAGCGTCCGCAGCCGGCAGGCTCAGCGCCGGCCCAAGGCCGCCACGGCCAGTTGCAGGGCCAGCCGGTTATGGCGTTCGATCAACGGCGGCAGATCCAGTGTGGTGAGCTGTCCGTCGCGCACCACCACCCGCCCGTTGACCACGGTGTGACGGGCTTTGGCCGGGGCGCACAGCAGCAGCGCGCCCACGGGGTCGTGCACGGCGCCGCCTGCAAAGTCGAGACTGCCCAGGTCGAACACCGCCAGGTCGGCGCATTGGCCCACCGCCAGCGAACCGATGTCGGCACGGCCCAGCACCTCGGCCCCGCCCCGGGTGGCCAGCGCCAGCGCGTCGCGGGCCTTCATCTCGGCCGGGCCGGTATCGCAACCAAAGGGCTCCAGGGCCCGCCCGACCCGGGCCAGCAGCATGGCCTGGCGCGCCTCACCGAGCATGTGGGCGCCGTCGTTGCTGGCGCTGCCGTCCACCCCCAGCCCGACAGGCACGCCCGCGTCGATCATGCGGCGGATCGGGGCGATGCCCGAGGCGAGGCGCATGTTGCTGCAGGGGCAATGCGCCACCCCGGTGCGGGTGCGGGCAAACAGCGACAGGCCGGCCGAATCCAGCTTGACACAGTGGGCGTGCCACACGTCATGCCCCACCCAGCCCAGTTGCTCGGCGTATTCGGCCGGGGTGCAGCCAAACTTTTCGCGGCTGTAGGCAATGTCGTGGTCGTTCTCGGCCAGGTGGGTGTGCAGGCGCACGCCGTGCGCCCGGGCCAGCAGGGCCGATTCGCGCATGAGGTCGCGGCTGACACTGAAGGGCGAACACGGGGCCACCGCCACCTGCACCATCGCACCATGGCGGGCATCGTGCCAGCGCTCGATCAGGCGCTGGGTGTCGCGCAGGATGGCATCCTCCCGCTCCACCACCTCATCGGGTGGCAGGCCGCCCTGCGAGCGGCCCACGCTCATGCTGCCGCGGGTGGCGACAAAGCGCATGCCGATGGCCTGCGCGGCCTCGATGCTGTCGTCCAGGCGCACGCCATTGGGGTAGATGTAGAGGTGGTCACTGCTGGTGGTGCAGCCGCTGAGCAGCAGCTCGGCCATGGCCACCTGGGTCGACACCTGAACCATCTCGGGCGTGAGCCCGGCCCAGATGGGGTACAGGCCGCGCAGCCACGAAAACAGCTCGGCGTCCTGCACCGCAGGAATCGCCCGGGTGAGCGACTGATACATGTGGTGGTGGGTGTTGACCAGACCGGGCGTGACCAGGCAGCCACGCAGGTCCAGCACCTCGTCGGCCTGGTCGGGCAGATCGGCGGCGGGGCCGATGGCCTCGATGCGGTGGCCGCGGATGAACACCGAAGCATCGCTCAACTCACGGCGCTGCTCGTCAAAAGTGGCCACGCAACGGGCGTTGCGCAGCAGCAGGGTTTTGCTCATGGGGGCCGTGCAGGGTTCAGGGGGCCGTGGGAGCACCGGCCTGGAACCAGGCGCCGATCAAGGCGCGCTCTTCGTCGGTGATGCCGGTGGCATTGTTCATGGGCATGATCTTGGTGACCACGGCCTGCTGGTAGACCGCCTGGGCATGGGCCTTGACCTGCTCAGGTGAATCCAGGCGCACGTTCTTCATCTGCACGGCTTCGCCGTGGCACATGTAGCAGCGGGCGGACAACACCTTCTGCACCTCAGCGTAACTCACGGCTGTCGGCGCTGCGGCGGCCGGTGCCATCGGCGCCGGCCGCAGCCAGGCGATCAGCGCCAGCAGGACCACCACACCGGCGGCGGCATACGGCCAGGGATGGGCGTTGCGGCCCAGCTTGTACCCATGGCGCATCACGAAGAACTGGCGGATGGCCGCGCCGGCGAACATCATGCCGATCAACACCAGCCAGTTCTGCGGGTGGGTGTAGGTGAAGCTGTAATGGTTGGACAGCATGGCAAACAGCACCGGCAGCGTGAAATAAGTGTTGTGAACACTGCGCTGCTTGCCGCGCTTGCCGTGGATCGGGTCGACCGGCAGGCCATCCTTGATCTGCTGCACCACGGTGCGCTGGCCCGGGATGATCCAGAAGAAGACGTTGGCACTCATCGAGGTGGCGATCATGGCGCCCATCAACAAGAAGGCGGCGCGGCCGGCAAACCAGTGGCAGGCCAGCCATGAGGCCACGCAGACCAGCACTAGCACCAAAGCGCCGACGATCGCGTCGCCATTCTTGCGCTGCCCGAACACCCGGCAGATGCCGTCGTACAACAGCCAGAACACCACCAGAAAGCCCAGGGCGACGGCGATGGCCTCGGCGGGTGCCCAATCCATGCGCGACTTGTCGATCAGGTAGGTGCTGGCGCTCCAGAGGTACGAAACGGTGAACAGCGAAAAGCCGGTCAACCAGGTGCTGTAGCTTTCCCAGTAGAACCAGTGCAGGTGCCCGGGCAGCTTGGGTGGCGACACAGCGAACTTGACGGGGTGGTAAAAGCCGCCGCCGTGCACAGCCCACAACTCACCACTGACACCCTGGCGTTTCAATTCAGGGTCTTCGGGCGGCGTGAGGCTGCTGTCCAGAAAGACGAAATAGAACGAGGACCCCACCCAGGCGATGGCGGTGATGACATGGACCCAGCGCAGCAGCAGGTTGGCCCAGTCGAGAAAATAGCTTTCCATTCTCAACTCCAGTGCCCCTGAACCAACAGGTCGGCACTTTGATGGTCTGCTCACCACTGCGGGCGCTGTGAACAGAAGTTGGGGCCGCGGCCATGGGTTGGAAGAACCCCAGCTCCGCTGCGACCGGATGCAGGAAGAGAACCGCTTTCACGGCCCCCAGGCGACAAAGTGTATACAGTTTTTGAGCACCATGGCGACGTATCGTCTGGCCCCGAGTCAGGGCTTTCCCGAGGCCCCCACAGGGCCCGGAAGCTTTTGCAATAACTGTGCCGCCACCGCCACGGCAATGACCTCCGGTTGCTTGCCGCTGATGCCTGGCACACCGATAGGACAGGTGACGTGATTCAACTCATCGGCGGTGAAGCCACGCTCCTGAAGGCGTCGCTGAAAGGTGGCCCATTTGGTCTGGCTGCCAATCAGCCCGACAAATGGCAGGTCACCATGCTCACGCTGTCGACGCAGGCAGGCGGCCACGATGTCCAGGTCTTCGGCATGGCTGAAACTCATCACCAGCACCTGCGAGCCGGGCACCAGGTCGGCCACGGCCCCCTGCACCGGATCGGAGTGCTCGGCCTCCGCGTTTTCGGGCAGATCGGCCGGAAAGATACCGTCCCGGCTGTCGATCCAACGCAGGCGAAACGGCAGTGGCGCCAGCACCCGCACCAATGCGTGCCCCACATGCCCGCCACCAAACAGGGCCAAGGGCTGGCCGCCTTGCGCCAGTTCGGTGCGCAGCCGCTCGCGATCGGCCGCAGTAACCCGCTCCAGGCTCAGGTGCACCACCCCACCGCAGCATTGCCCCAGACTGGGGCCCAAGGCGTGGCGCTGCTGCAGCGGCCAGGCGGTCGCGGGGTCGCGCAGGCCCTCTCGGGCAGCCAATGTGGCCACCAGTTCCAGGTGACCACCGCCAATGGTGCCGAGCACGGTCGCGGGCCACACCGCCATCCAGGCACCCACCTCACGGGGCACCGAGCCCTGGGTACGCACCACGCGCACCAGGCAGGCAGGTTCATCAGTCAGGCCTTGCAGCAGTTGGGACAGAGCGCTCATGGGCCCCGATTCTGCGGTCATAAAACCCTCCATCCAGAAAAAATGGCCTTACGGCAGATACGACTGGCAACAATCAGGGCGCAGTGCCGAAGGCACAATGCGCGCATGAACGGACCCGCCCCACGCTCAACCGACCAGCCCAGCCACCCCGTAACGGCCCTGATCCGCCGCCCCCTGTGGCTGATGGCCACGGCCTGGGCCGCCTTGCTGGCGGCCTGCGGCAGCGGCCCGACGCCGCCACTGAACGAGAACACGCCCGCCGCGGAAACGCCCGGCCCGGCCAGCACGCCCTCAGGCACCGGCAGTGTCCACACGATCAGCCCGGCCTCGGCGGCCAGCACCCCCAAGGCTTATCGGGTGGACGCTGCCCAGCACCTCTACAAACTCAATGCAGAGCGCATCTACGCCGGCAAGCTGCCGCCCATGTTGTACGCGGTGGGGGTGCTGCAGGTCAGCATCGACAGCCGGGGGCAGGTCACGCAGCTGCACTGGATGCGCGCGCCGCGCCATGCCCCCGAGGTGGTCACCGAAATCGAGCGCACGGCGCGCGCGGCCGCCCCCTACCCGGTGCCCGCCCGTCTGGGCAAGGTGGTCTACACCGACACCTGGTTGTGGGACCAGAGCGGCCGGTTCCAGCTCGACACCCTGACAGAAGGTCAGAGCGGCGGTTGAACCCGGATCCGCTTCAGGAGCCGCGGTAGGTCGAGTGGCTCCAGGGGCTGACCAACAAGGGCACGTGGTAGTGCTGATCGGCATGGGCGATGCCAAAGTCGAGCGTGACCTTGTTCAGGAACGGGGGTTCGGGCAGGTCGACGCCACGGGAACGGAAGTAATCGGCCACCTCGAACACCAGGCGGTAGGTGCCCGGGCGCAGGCTGTTGTTGTCATACAGCGGGCCGTCGGAGCGGCCGTCGGCGTTCAACACAAAGCGGCGCACCAGTGTGGCGTCGTCGCCCTGGGTGGTGAACAGCGAAACCCCCATGCCGGCAGCCGGGCTGCCGTGCATGGTGTCGAGAACGTGGGTACTGAGGCCCATGGGTGATCCTTTCGGGTGACAAGACAAGAGGCGGCCACCGGGGCGACCGGACGGTTGATGCCATCAATCCTTGGCAGCAATCGTGAACTAAAAGTGTATACACTTTTTGAATTGGCAGCTATCATGAAGTCATGGACGCCTCCAACCCATCGACCACCCACGTCATCGTCGAGAGCCTGACCCGGGCCATCGTCGAACACCGGCTGCTGCCGGGCACCAAGCTGGCGGAACAGAAGCTGGCGGATCACTTCGGCGTGTCTCGCACGCTGGTCCGGCAGGCCCTGTTCCAGTTGTCGCAGAACCGCCTGATCCGGCTGGAGCCGGCACGCGGCGCTTTTGTCGCAGCGCCCTCAGTCACCGAGGCCCGGCAGGTTTTCGCTGTACGGCGCATGCTGGAGGCTGAAATGACACGCGCCTTTGTGCGTGAGGTCACCCCTAGCAAGATCAAGGCCTTGCGCGAGCATGTGGCCCGCGAAAGAGCCGCTGTGCAAGAGGGCGACGCCTCCGGTCGCACCGAACTGCTGGGCGACTTCCATGTGCGCATGGCCGAGCTGATGGGCAACGAGGTACTGGCCCAATTGCTGGGTGAACTGATTTCGCGCTGCGCCCTGATCACGTTGATGTACCAGTCGGCCAGTGCGGCCGAACACTCCCACGAGGAGCACGGCGAGATCGTCAAGGCGCTGGCTGCGCGCGACGAAGCCCTGGCGGTGCAACTCATGAACGATCACCTGACCCATGTCGAGGAAAGCCTCACCTTCGACCGCAAGCTGCCCACCAGCGACCTGTCCATGGCCCTGTCCTGAACTTCACCCCACCCGTCAGCCCTCCCGAAGCCCGCCCATGAAGCCTTACGACACCACCCAGCCCTACCCCCGCGACCTGATCGGCTACGGCCGCGATGTGCCCCACGCCCAGTGGCCGGGCCAGGCCCGCATTGCGGTCCAGTTCGTGCTGAATTACGAGGAAGGCGGCGAGAACGCCACCTTGCACGGCGACGCCGGCTCGGAGCAGTTCCTGTCCGAGATGTTCAACCCGGCCAGCTACCCCGACCGCCACATGAGCATGGAAGGCATCTACGAGTATGGCTCGCGGGCGGGGGTGTGGCGCATCCTGCGCGAGTTCGAGAAGCGCGGCCTGCCCATGACCATCTTCGGTGTCGGCATGGCGCTGCAGCGCCACCCCGAGTTGACCCAGGCCTTTGTCGACCTGGGCCACGAGATCGCCTGCCACGGCTGGCGCTGGATCCACTACCAGAACATCGACGAGGCCACCGAGCGCGAACACATGCGTGTGGCGCTGGACGCCATCGAGAAGCTCACCGGCCAGCGCCCCACCGGCTGGTACACCGGCCGCGACAGCCCGCGCACGCGCCGCCTGGTGGTGGACGACGGCCGGCTTGACTACGACAGCGACTACTACGGCGACGACCTGCCGTTCTGGATGAAGGTCGAACGCAGCGACGGCGCCGTGGTGCCGCACCTGGTCGTGCCCTACACCCTGGACACCAATGACATGCGTTTTTCGCTGCCACAGGGCTTTTCGCAGGGCGACGACTTCTTCACCTACCTGCGCGACAGCTTTGACTGCCTGTACGCCGAAGGCGACCCCGCCGGCGAGAACCGCCCCAAGATGCTGAGCATCGGCATGCACTGCCGCCTGCTGGGCCGCCCTGGGCGCATGGTGGCGCTGCAAAAATTTCTCGACCACATCCAGCGCCACGACAAGGTCTGGGTGTGCCGCCGCATCGACATTGCCCGCCACTGGCAGCAGGTGCATCCCTTTAGCGAACAGAAAGCAGGCTGACCATGGCCCTCACCCTTGCCGAATTCAACACCGCCAGCCCCGAACAGGCCCTGCAATGGCTGGACGGCCTGTACGAGCACTCGCCCTGGATCGTCGAACGCGTGCTGCCGCAGCGCCCCTTCCAATCGCTGGCTCAACTCAAGCACGCGCTGACCCAGGTCGTCAGCCAGGCCGGGCGCGAGGCCCAGTTGGGCCTGATCCGGGCCCACCCCGAGCTGGCAGGCAAGGCCATGGTCAGCAAGAGCCTGACCGCCGAATCGACCCACGAACAAGGCAAGGCCGGCCTGACCGACTGCACCCCTGAAGAGTTTGCCCGCATCCAGCAGCTCAATGCCGACTACAACGCGCGCTTCGGCTTCCCCTTCATCCTGGCCGTGCGGGGCCCCCGCGGCCTGGGCCTGGGCCGGCACGAGATCATCGAGACCTTCGAGCGGCGACTGCACAACCACCCCGACTTCGAGCTGGCCGAATGCCTGCGCAACATCCACCGCATCGCCGAAATCCGCCTCAACGACAAGTTCGGTGTCGAGCCGGTACAAGGCAATCTGGTGTGGGACTGGCAGGAAAAGCTGGCCCAGCACTCAGACCCCGGCTTTGCCGAGTTGGGCCAGCTCACCGTCACCTACCTCACCGACGCCCACCGCGCCTGCGCCCAGCGCATTGCCCACTGGATGCGCGAAGCCGGCTTTGACGAAGTCGGGATCGATGCCGTGGGCAACGTGGTGGGCCGTTACCACCCCGCCACGGCCGGCGCCCCCTATCTGATGACCGGCTCGCATTACGACACCGTGCGCAATGGCGGCAAGTACGACGGGCGGCTGGGCATCTTCGTGCCCATGGCCTGCGTGCAGCAGCTCAAGGCGCAGGGCCGGCGCCTGCCCTTTGGCCTGGAGGTGATCGGCTTCGCTGAAGAGGAAGGCCAGCGCTACAAGGCCACCTTCCTGGGTTCAGGCGCGCTGATCGGCGACTTCAAGCCTGAGTGGCTGGACCAGCAGGACGCCGACGGCATCACGATGCGCGAGGCCATGCGGCACGCCGGCCTGTGCATCGATGACATCGCCAAACTCAAGCGCCAACCGGCCGATTACCTGGGCTTCATCGAGGTGCACATTGAACAGGGCCCGGTCCTGAATGAGAAAGACCTGCCCCTGGGCGTGGTCACCTCCATCAACGGCAGCGTGCGCTACCTCGGTGAGGTGATCGGCATGGCCAGCCACGCGGGCACCACCCCCATGGACCGCCGCCGCGACGCCGCCACCGCGGTGGCCGAACTCGCGCTGTACGTTGAAAAGCGGGCGGCCCAGGATGGCGACTCGGTAGGCACCATCGGCCAGTTGCAAGTGCCCAACGGGTCGATCAACGTGGTGCCGGGGCGCTGCAAGTTCTCACTCGACCTGCGCGCGCCCAACGATACCCAGCGCGACGCCCTGGCGCACGATGTGCTGGCCGAGTTGGCCGCCATCTGCGAACGCCGCGGCCTGCGCCACACCCTGGAAGAGACCATGCGGGCCGCCGCTGCCCCCAGCGCCCCGGCCCTGCAGCAGCACTGGGAGGCGGCCGTCAGCGCCCTGGGCCTGCCGGTGTTCCGCATGCCCAGCGGCGCCGGCCACGACGCCATGAAGCTGCACGAGGTGATGCCCCAGGCCATGCTGTTCGTGCGCGGACTCAACTCGGGCATCAGCCACAACCCGCTCGAATCGAGCACCAACGAAGACATGCAACTGGCCGTCGACGCCTTTGCCCATGTCCTGAACCACTTCGCACCGCAAGCCATCCCCGCCTGAGCCCGACACCATGACCGACGTTCAAAACACCCCCCGCTACGCCGCCCTCGACGCCTGGATCGATGCCCACTTCGACGATGAAGTGCGCTTTCTGCAAGCGCTGGTGCAGGTGCCCACCGACACACCGCCCGGCAACAACGCCCCGCACGCAGAACGCACCGCCGAACTGCTGCAGGCCTTCGGCTATGAGGCCGAGAAGCACCCTGTGCCCGCCGCCGAGGTGCAGGCCTACGGCATGCAAAGCATCACCAACCTGATCGTGCGCCGCCCCTTCGGCCCGGCGGGCAGCGGCCGCACCATTGCGCTGAACGCCCACGGCGACGTGGTGCCCCCGGGCGAGGGCTGGACCCACGACCCCTACGGGGCCGAGATCGTGGACGGCAAGATGTACGGCCGCGCTACCGCGGTCAGCAAGAGCGACTTCGCCAGCTTCACCTTTGCCTTGCGCGCCCTGGAGGCCGTGGCCCGCCCCACCCAGGGGGCGGTGGAGCTGCACTTCACCTACGACGAAGAATTTGGCGGCGAACTGGGCCCGGGCTGGCTGCTGAAGAACCAGCTGACCCAGCCCGACTTGATGGTGGCCGCCGGCTTCTCGCACGAGGTGGTCACCGCGCACAACGGCTGCCTGCAGATGGAAGTGACCGTGCACGGCAAGATGGCCCATGCGGCCGTGCCCCACACCGGCGTCGATGCCCTGCAAGGCGCCGTGCACATCCTGAACGCGCTGTACGCCCAGAACACCGAGTACCTGCAGGTGAGCTCGCAGGTGGCCGGCATCAACCACCCTTACCTCAATGTGGGCCGCATCGAAGGCGGCACCAACACCAACGTGGTGCCGGGCAAGGTGATGTTCAAGCTGGACCGCCGCATGATCCCCGAAGAGAACCCGGTCGAGGTGGAAGCCCGCATCCGCGAGGTGATCGAACAGGCCGCCGCGCAGCGCCCCGGCATCAGCGTCGAGATCAAGCGCCTGCTGCTGGCCCGCTCGATGACCCCGCTGGCCGGCAACAAACCCCTGGTGGACGCCATTCAGCAACACGCCAAGGCGGTGCTGGGCGAAGACGTGCCCGCCGTGGGCACCCCGCTGTACACCGACGTGCGCCTGTACGTGGAGCGCGGCATCCCCGGCGTGATCTACGGCGCCGGCCCGCGCACCGTGCTCGAATCACATGCCAAGCGCGCCGACGAGCGCCTTGACCTGAACGACCTGCGCGCCGCCACCAAGGTGATGGCCCGGGCCCTGAGCGACCTGCTGGCTTGAGCGGCACCACCGCCACCGCCACGACCGGGCTGATCGTGCCCGTGGACACCCCACCCCCGCTCACCGTGCTGTGGCGCGATGAGCACCTGGTGGCCGTCTACAAGCCGGCGGGCTGGCTGGTGCACCGCACCGGGCTGGACGCAGGCGAAACCCGCTTTGTGATGCAGGCCCTGCGCGACCAACTGGGCCAGCACGTGTTTCCGGTGCACCGGCTCGACAAGGGCACCTGCGGCGTGCTGGTGATGGCGCTGCACAGCGAGGCCGCGCGCGCCCTGTCGCAGTCTTTCGAGGCGCACCGCACCCGCAAGCACTACCTGGCCGTGGTGCGGGGCTGGGCCCCCCGGGCGATCGAGGTCGACCACGCCCTGCGCCCCGACGACGCCCCGCCCGATGCCCCCGTGCAAGAGGCCCACACCCGTTTCGAGCGCCTGGCCACGCTGGCCTTGCCGCCCGAGCCCGGCCAGGCACCGGCCGACCCGCGCTACCCAGCCAGCCGCCTGTCGATGGTCCAGGCCTGGCCCAGCACCGGGCGACGCCACCAGATCCGCCGTCACCTCAAGCACCTGGCCCACCCCATCATCGGCGACGCCACCCACGGCAAGGGGCCCGTCAACCGCTGGTGGGCCGAGCGTTTGGGCCTGCAACGCCTGTGGCTGCATGCGGCCACCCTCGACATCCCCCACCCCATCAGCGGCGAGTGGCTGCACTTCTCCAGCGGGCTGCTGGACACCGACCCGCCCACCGATCAGCCCATGCCCCCCGACCTTCTGGCCTGGCAAGCCTTACGGCAACACCCGGCCTGGCAGGCCGATGAGCCAGCCCGCCCGGGTCTGGACACCTGTGAGACAAGGACCTGACCAAGGGATCGTGCGGGGCGATAACATGCAGGACGATTGACATTCACTGACCTGCCCACACCGCTTCATGACCTACGCCCCCCTGTCCCAGCGCCTGAGCGGCGCCAGCAACTTCCGTGACCTGGGACGCTACCCCGCCCGGGGTGGCCGGGCCATGCGCCCGGGCCGCATCTACCGCTCGGATCACCTGGCCCACCTCACGCCCGAGGATCAGGCCCGATTGCAGGCGCTGGGGGTCACGCGCACGGTCGACTTCAGGGGCCAGGGCGAACGCGCCGCGCAGGCCTACGACCTGCCCGGCGTGCAGCAGCACGCGCTGTCGATCGAGCCCACGGTGGTACAACGCGCCAAGGCTTTGCAGGACCGGGGGGAGCGCCTCACACCGGAACATGCCGCCGAACTGATGGAGCAGACCTACCGCGACTTCGTGCTGCACAACTCACCCCGCTTTGCAGAACTGTTCCGACTGCTGCTGGAAAACGACCAGCCCCTGGTCTTCCACTGCACCGCCGGCAAGGACCGCACCGGCTTTGCCGCCGCCCTGATCCTGCATGCGCTGGGCGTGGAGCAGCCCGTCGTTCTGCACGACTACCTGCTGACCAATGAGTTGTACCAGCGCCCCACGGGTTTGATCGGGCAGGGCCCCGAAGAGGTGATGCGCGTCATCTGGCGCGTGCAGCCCAGCTTTCTCGACGCAGCCCTGGACACCGTGCAGCAGCACCACGGCGGCCTGACACCCTACCTGCAGGACGTGCTAGGCGTGGGGCCCGCCGAAGTGCGCCAACTCGAATCGCTCTACCTGATTTAATTCAGCGATGCTGATGGGCCGGTGTGGCACCGCCCTCACCTGAGTCCCTCGCCACGCATTGCGCTCTTTCCGGCTGTCCGCCACCTGGGCCGACCAGCCTGCACCATCACGGCCCAGCCCGTCGGGCCAATGGCCTCAAAACAGTGCACACCGCCCCAAGGCTCACCATTCCGGTGCCTCAAGGCCGCCCGCTTCCACGTGAAAACCCTGTATTCATGGGCACGACTTTTGCCTACATTGCTTGCATACAAGACTTGCAAACCACATCTCTTTCCAACCTTGGAGCAGCCATGTCACGCATCTACAAATCCCTGTTCGGCCAGGTGGTCCTGGCCCTGGTGGTCGGCGTCATCGTCGGCCTGGTCTGGCCTGAACAGGCCGTCAAACTCAAACCCCTGGGCGACGGCTTCATCAAGCTGATCAAAATGCTCATCCCCTTCATCGTCTTCGGCGTGGTGGTGCACGGCATCGCCGGCACGGGCGACCTCAAGCGGGTGGGCCGGGTGGGCATCAAGGCCCTGATCTATTTCGAGGTGGTCACGGCCATCGCTCTGGTGCTGGGCCTGGTGCTGGCCTGGGTGTTCCAGCCCGGCGCGGGCATGAACATCGACCCCAGCACCCTTGATGGCTCGGCGCTCGCGGCCTACAAAGAGAACGCTGGCAAGCTCACCGGCGGCGGCTTCACCGAGTTCGCCCTGCGCCTGATCCCGACCACCGCCCTCAGCGGCTTTGTGAGCGGCGACGTGATGCAGGTGCTGCTGATCTCCATCCTGTTCGGCTGTGCCCTGGCCCTGCTGGGCCCCAAGGGGGAACGCATCACCTCGCTGATCGACGACCTGTCGCACGCCCTGTTCAAGACCATGGGCCTGCTGATCCGCCTGGCCCCGCTGGGCGTGCTGGGCGCGATTGCCTTCACCGTGGGCAAGTACGGCATCGGCTCGCTCAAGCAACTGGGCATGCTGGTGGCTTTGTTCTTCGGCGCCACCATTTTCTTTGTGACGGTGGTGCTGGGCCTGATCATGCGGGTGTCGGGCTTCAGCCTGTTCAAGCTGCTGCGCTACCTGCGCGAAGAGCTGATGGTGGTTTTCGCCACCACCTCATCGGACAGCGTGCTGCCCCAGATCATGGCCAAGCTCAAGGCCATGGGCATCCGTGACTCGACCGTGGGCCTGGTGATCCCCACCGGCTACTCCTTCAACCTGGACGCCTTCTCGATCTACATCACGCTGGCCGCCGTCTTCATTGCCCAGGCCACCAACACCCCGGTCTCCACCGCCGATCTGCTGGCCATCCTGGCCATCTCGCTGGTCACCTCCAAGGGCGCACACGGTGTGCCAGGCTCGGCCATCGTGGTGCTGGCCGCCACCCTGCAGGCCATTCCGGCCATCCCCGCCATCGGCCTGGTGCTGGTGCTGTCGGTGGACTGGTTCATGGGCATCGCCCGGGCCCTGGGCAATCTGATCGGCAACTGTGTGGCCACCGTGGCCATTGCCGCCTGGGAAGGCGACATTGATCGCGAGCGGGCCCATGCGGTGCTCGATGGCCGTACCCCGAAAGCGTTGATCGACTGACGCGGCCGCTGCGCCTGCCTTCGACCGGCGAGGGGCGGGTGCCCCGGCCGGATCCGGAGGGCTGCGGACCGTCACACAGCTCCAGTAAAGTCGGCCCCCTCCCAACACCCAAGACCTTCCCATGCTGAGTTCACTGCGTACCAAACTGCTGCTGATCACGACCCTCTCGGTCGTCGTGGCGCTGAGCCTCACCGGCGCCATCACCTACGTCCTGCTGCGCGCCAGCATCACCGAGACCGCAGCCCAGCAGCTGAGCGCGGCCCGCGAGGGCAATGGCATGGCCCTCGACCTGTGGGTGGCCGCCAAGGCCACCGCGGTGCAGGCCGCGGCCCATGCCGTGCAGCATGGCGACCCCCAGGGCATCGTGCTGCACATGAACAAGGCGGGTGGCTTTCCGGTGACCACCGTGGGCTGGACCGACAAGAGCTACGTCTCCAGCAGCTCCACCACCCCCGCCAACTACGACCCCACCGTTCGCCCCTGGTACAAGGCCGCCGCCGAGGCCGGCAAGCTGGTGGTCACGCCGCCCTATGCCGACGCCTCGACCGGGGTGGCCTTCGTGTCCTTTGCCGCCCCCATGCTGCGCGATGGCAGCCTGGCCGGCGTGGTCAGCGGGGCCGTGCCTCTGGACGGCGTTCGCCAGGTCGTGAACGGCGTGCACCCGACCCCCAACAGCCTGGCGATCCTGGTCACCCGCAGCGGACAGTTGCTGGCCCACGCCGACGCCAAGCTGACCCTCAAGCCGGCCTCCACGCTGTCTCCAGCGCTGGCTGGCGACTCGCTGAACCAGTTGCTCAGTGCCACCACCCCGCAGGAGCTTGAGCTCGGCGGTGTCCCCAAGCTGCTGCAGGCCCGCGCCATCCAGGGCACCGACTGGTACCTGATCGTGGCACTGGACAAGGCCGACGCCACCCAGGCCCTGGGCGAGGTGTCGCGCGGCGTGCTGCTGGCCACCGTGGTGCTGGCGCTGCTGGCTGCCGCGCTGAGCTCGGTCTTCACGGCTCGCGCCTTCCGCCGGCTGGCCCAGGTGCGCGACGCCATGGCCGACATCAGCTCCGGCGGGGGCGACCTGACGCAACGCCTGCCGATCTCGGGGCAGGACGAGGTGGCCCAGGTGGCCGGTTCTTTCAACACCTTCGTCGACAAGATGGCCATCGTGCTGCGCGACATCCGCCAGGGGGCCGAATCGGTTCGCCTGGCCAGCGACGAGATCCGCAACGGCAACCATGACCTGTCCAGCCGCACCGAAGGCGCCGCCAGCAGCCTGGAACAGACCTCGGCCGCCCTGGTGCAACTGACGGCCAGTGTTCAGCAATCGGCGGAAGCCACGGTGCGCGCCACCCAACTGGCCGGCGAAGCCAGCCAGGCCGCTGCCAAAGGAGGAGAAGTGGTGGCAGGCGCCGTGAGCACCATGGACGAGATCAACCAGTCCTCCGCACGCATCAGCGACATCATCGGCGTGATCGACGGCATTGCCTTCCAGACCAACATCCTGGCCCTCAACGCGGCCGTCGAAGCAGCACGCGCGGGCGAAAACGGCCGTGGTTTTGCGGTGGTGGCGGCCGAGGTGCGCAGCCTGGCCCAACGCAGTGCCACCGCAGCCAAGGAGATCAAGGGCTTGATCAGCACCTCGGAAGAGCGCGTCAGCGTCGGCACCCAGCGTGTGCAGGCCGTGGGCCAGACCATGGACGCCATCATGGGCAGCATCCGCCGGGTCAGCCAATTGATCGGGGAAATCAACGGCGCCATGCACGAGCAAAGCAATGGCATTGGCCAGATCAGCCAGGCCGTGGCCGAAATGGACCGCTCCACCCAGCAAAATGCAGCCTTGGTCGAAGAATCGGCCGCAGCGGCATCGGTGCTCAACGACCAGGCCCACCACCTGGCCCAGGCCGTTGGCGCCTTCAAGCTGGGCGACGCAGCCCCCCAAGGCACGGCCCTTGCACGGCCCAACCCGGCGGGCCAAGCCCGCCTGCACTGACCCCGGAGCCCCAAGACCCCCATGAGCAGTTCCCAGACCGAAATCGCACAACAGGTGGTGGAGTCCATCCTGGCCCAGAAACTGGCCCCCGGCGAACGCCTGGGTGAACAGGATCTGGCCGATCTTTTCGGCGTCAGCCGCACCCTGGTGCGCGAGGCGCTGATGCAGTTGCAGGCGCGCGGCTTTGTCGAGGTGCGATCGCGACGCGGCTGGTATGTGGTGGAGCCCTCGGTAGAGGACGCCCGCGATGCGTTCTCGGCCCGGCGCATCGTGGAGGCCGGCATCCTGGCCAGCGCGGGCGACGAGGGCCGGCCCCTGCAGGCCGTGACCCGGCGCCTGCGCCAACACATCGCCGACGAGCAAAGTGCCATCGAGGGCGCCGACGCAGCCGCCCGTGCCTTTCTGCTGGCGGACTTCCACGTCTGCCTGGCTGAAAGCATGGGGCACCGCAGCCTCACCGATGTGCTGCGCGACCTGACCGCCCGCACCACGCTGGCCGCCTCGCTGTACCAATCACGCCACGAAGCCAGCCAGTCGTGCCAGGAGCATGAAGCCATTGTCGAAGCGCTTGAAGCCGGTGATCTGCCCCTGGCCCGTGACCGCCTGTTGGCCCACATCGGCCATGTGGAAGAAGCCTTGCGCCCAGACACACCGCGCACCCACGACAGATTGCGCGATTCGCTGAGCCCGGTGCAACGCACGTCGGGCTGATCCCCTTAGACAGGCCGCCCATCATCTGATCGAGGGCGGCCCATAGGTACTGGCCTGCTTCTTGCAGGCTGCAGGCGCTCGGGTTTTCACTGAGCTCCGCACGGGTTGGTCTGTATACACTTTTCACATACACCCATGTGCACCAAGTGTGCAGATCCCTCGCGCGGCGGCCTCAGTTCTCCCACGTTCCGCCTTCTCCAGTCCTCAAGGAAATCAGCATGAATCCAGCGGTCCATCCCGTCGACGAACGCCTTCCCATCAACCGATTGGCCGCCCTGGGCCTGCAGCACGTGCTGGTCATGTATGCAGGTGCCATTGCCGTGCCCCTGATCATCGGCCGGGCCCTCAAGCTCGACCCCGAGCAGGTGGCCATGCTGATCTCGGCCGACCTGTTCTGCTGCGGCCTGGTCACCCTGATCCAGGCCCTGGGGGCCACGCGATGGTTCGGCATCCGGCTGCCGGTGATGATGGGCGTGACCTTCGCCTCGGTCGGCCCGATGGTGGCCATCGCCAACAGCAACCCCGGTGTGGCCGGCGCCCAGCTGATCTTCGGTGCCATCATCGGCGCGGGCGTCATCTCCATCCTGATCGCGCCGGTGGTCAGCCGCCTGCTGCGCTTCTTCCCGCCCGTGGTCACCGGTACGCTGATTCTGGTGATCGGTGTCAGCCTGATGCGGGTGGGCATCAACTGGATCTTCGGCAACCCCGTCGGGCCCACAGCCCCCAGCGTCCCGGACCCCGAACACCTGCGCTGGTTGGCCGAGGCCGGCAAACTGGCCGCGGCCCCAGGCTCGGCCCTGCCCGCCATCCCCAAGGGCCTGACCATCCTGCCCACGGTGCCCAACCCCAAGTACGCCGACCTGTTGGGCGTGGGGGTGGCCGCCCTGGTGCTGAGCTCCATCCTGGCCATCAACCGCTTTTCGCGCGGCTTTGCCGCCAACATCTCGGTGTTGCTGGGCATCGTGATCGGCGGCGTGGTCTCGGTCGCCCTGGGTCTGATGACCTTCGAAAAGGTTGGCAAGGCCCACTGGTTCGACATCGTCCTGCCTTTCGAGATCGCCACCCCAGTGTTCGACCCGCTGCTGATCCTGACCATGAGCGTGGTCATGCTGGTGGTGATGATCGAGTCGACCGGCATGTTCCTGGCCCTGGGCGAGATGACCGAGCGCAAGATCGACAACCAGGCCCTGACGGCAGGCCTGCGCACCGACGGCCTGGGCACCCTGATCGGGGGCCTGTTCAACACCTTCCCCTACACCAGCTTTTCGCAAAACGTGGGTCTGGTGGCGGTGACCGGCGTGCGCAGCCGCTTTGTGTGCGTGGCCGGCGGCGTCATCCTGATCGTGCTGGGCCTGCTGCCCAAGATGGCGGCCCTGGTCGAGTCCCTGCCCACCGTGGTGCTGGGGGGGGCCGGTCTGGTGATGTTCGGCATGGTGGCCACCACCGGCATCCGCATCCTGGGCGGGGTCGACTTCAAGGACAACCGCCACAATGCACTGATCGTCGCCATCTCCATCGGCGTGGGCATGATCCCGCTGCTGGCCCCCAATTTCCGCCAGTGGATGCCGCATGCCATCCACCCGCTGATCGAATCCGGCATTCTGCTGGCCACCCTCAGCGCCGTGGTGTTGAACCTTTTCTTCAACGGGGCACGCCACGATGAAGAAGCGATCCGAGCCGCTGCTCGCCAAGCCGACAGCCATTGAGCCTCCCGCCCCGCCTGACCGTCAGCATGCCGTCAGGATGGGGTAAGCTCTTGGCCCGCGTACGCATCCGTAGGAACCCAATTCATGTCTTCTTCCCTGTCTGCCGCCGAGCAAGCCTTGCGCGAAGCCGCCCTTGAATACCACCGCAAGCCGGTGCGGGGCAAGATCTCGGTCACGGCGACCAAGCCCCTGTCCAACCAGCGCGACCTGTCGCTGGCCTACTCGCCCGGCGTCGCCTACCCCTGCCTGGACATCCAGGCCGATCCCTCGCTGGCCTTTGAATACACCTCGCGTGGCAACCTGGTGGGCGTGATCACCAACGGCACGGCCGTGCTCGGCCTGGGCGACATCGGCCCGCTGGCCGGCAAACCCGTGATGGAAGGCAAGGGCTGCCTGTTCAAGAAGTTCGCCGGTGTCGACGTGTTCGACATCGAACTGGCCGAGCGCGACCCCGACAAGCTCGTCGAGATCATCGCGGCCCTGGAGCCCACCCTGGGCGGCATCAACCTCGAAGACATCAAGGCCCCCGAGTGCTTCTACATCGAGAAGCAGCTCTCCGACCGCCTCAACATCCCCGTCTTCCACGACGACCAGCACGGCACCGCCATCATTTCGTCGGCCGCCCTCCTCAACGGCCTGGAGCTGGTGGGCAAGGACATCGGCAGTGTCAAGGTGGCCGTGTCGGGCGCCGGCGCCGCCGCCATCGCCTGCCTGGACGTGATGGTCGGCCTGGGCGTCAAGCGCGAGAACGTCTATGTGTGCGACTCCAAGGGCCTGATCCAGAGCGAGCGCGACGATGCCAAGAGTGGCCGCCTCGATGAGTCCAAGCGCCGCTACTGCCAGACCACCTCGGCCCGCACCCTGGCCGACGTGGTCAACGGCGCTGATGTGTTCCTCGGCTGCTCGGCCCCTGGCGTGCTGAGCGCCGAGATGGTCAAGACCATGGCGCGTCAGCCCATCATCCTGGCCCTGGCCAACCCCGAACCCGAGATCCGCCCCGAACTGGCCAAGGCCGTGCGCCCCGATTGCATCATTGCCACCGGCCGCTCGGACTACCCCAACCAGGTCAACAACGTGCTGTGCTTCCCGTACATCTTCCGGGGCGCCCTGGACTGCGGGGCCACCAAGATCACGGCCGAGATGAAGCGCGCCTGCGTGCGCGAGATCGCCGACCTGGCCAAGGCCGAGATGAGCGACGAGGTGGCGGCCGCCTACGCGGGCCAGGAGCTGAGCTTCGGCCCCGACTACCTGATTCCCACCCCCTTCGATGCCCGCCTGATCCTGCGCATCGCACCGGCCGTGGCCAAGGCCGCCCAGGAGTCCGGTGTGGCCACCCGCCCCATCGAAGACATCGAGGCCTACCGCGAAAGCCTGTCGCGCTTCGTGTATGCCACCGGCATGTTCATGCGCCCGGTGTTTGCCGCAGCCAAGGCCGCCAACAAGCGTGTGGCCTATGCCGAAGGCGAAGACGAACGCGTGCTGCGCGCCGCCCAGCTGGCAGTTGATGACGGGCTGGCCCGCCCCATCCTGATCGGCCGCCCGGCCGTGATTGCCGCGCGCATCGCCAAGGCCGGCCTGCGCCTGCACCCTGGCAAGGATGTGGAGATCTGCGACCCCGAAGACGACCCGCGCTTCCGCCAGTACTGGGAGACCTACCACCGCCTGATGGGCCGCCAGGGCGTCACGCCCGAGGCCGCCAAGGCCGCGGTGCGCCGCTCCAACACCCTGATCGCAGCGCTGATGGTCAAGCTTGGCGACGCCGACGCCATGTTGTGCGGCCTGGTGGGCCGCTACGACAGCCACCTGGAGCACGTGCGCGACATCCTGGGCCTGCGCGAAGGCGCCTCGGGCTTTGCCGCGCTCAACGCGCTGATGCTCGACAAGCACACCCTGTTCATCGCTGACACCTACATCAACGAGAACCCCGACGCCCAGCAACTGGCCGAGATCGCCCTGGCGGCGGTGGAAGAAGTGAAGCGCTTCGGACTGCCGCCCAAGGTGGCCTTCCTGTCGCATTCGAACTTCGGCTCGTCCAAGCGGGCCTCGGCCTTGAAGATGCGCGAAGCGCGCGAGATCTTCGCGCGCCTGGCCCCTGATGTGGAGTGCGATGGCGAGATGCATGGCGACGCGGCCCTGTCCGAAGATGTGCGCAACCACTCGCTGATGGACAGCAGCCTGAGCGGCGAGGCCAACGTGCTGATCTGCCCCAACCTGGACGCGGCCAACATCCTGTTCAACGTGCTCAAGACCACGGGCGGACACGGTGTGACCATTGGCCCCATCTTGCTGGGTGCGGCCGCCTCGGCCCACATCATGACCCCCTCGTCCACCATGCGGCGTGTGGTCAACATGACGGCCCTGGCCGCCGCCAACGCTGGCGTGACACGCCCGGCCTGAGCGCGCTGAACCTGGCCACAGCCCCCGGCACGGCGCCCGCCGTCCCCGGGGGTTTTTTCATGCGCCGCCAGAAGAGCCCAAGGGTTGGGCATCGTTTTTGCTTTGATGCCTTCCAACCAATGGAGCCTGTGTTGATGAAAAAACGTGCCTTCTTCCAAGCGGGTCTGGCCCTGAGCCTGGCCTTGGCCCTGGGCAGCGCCCAAGCCCAGAACACCCCGATCAAGTTCCAGCTCGACTGGCGCTTTGAAGGCCCGGCCGCTCTGTTCCTACTGCCGGCCGCCAAGGGCTACTTCAAGGACGCCAAGCTCGATGTGACCGTGGACGCCGGCAACGGCTCGGGCGGCGCCGTGCAGCGCGTGGCCTCGGGCAGCTATGACATGGGCTTTGCCGATCTGGCCGCCCTGATGGAATTCCAGGCCAACAACCCCGACGCCCCCAACAAGCCGGTGGCCATCATGATGGTCTACAACAACACGCCGGCCTCGGTCATGGCGCTCAAGAAGAGCGGCATCACCAAACCGGCCGACCTGAACGGCAAGAAGCTCGGTGCACCGGTGTTCGACGCCGGCCGCCGGGCCTTCCCGATCTTTGCCAAGGCCAACCAGGTGGGCGCGGTGCAATGGACCGCGATGGACCCCCCACTGCGCGAGACCATGCTGGTGCGTGGCGACATCGACGCCATCACCGGGTTCACCTTCACTTCGCTGCTCAACCTGGAGGCGCGCGGCGCCAAGGCCAGCGACGTCGTGGTGATGCCTTACTCGGAACTTGGGGTGAAGCTGTACGGCAACGCCATCATCGCCTCGCCCAAGTTGCTCAAGGAGAACCCCGCCGCCGTGAAGGCCTTCCTGCTGGCTTTCACCAAGGGCGCCAAGGAGGTCATTGCCAAGCCTGAGGCCGCGATCGAGTACGTGAAGCAACGCGACGGCATCATCAACACCGAGCTGGAAGCCCGCCGCCTGAAGCTGGCCATCGACACCGTGATCAACAGCCCCGATGCCCGCGCCGAGGGCTTTGGCCAGGTCAACGCGGCTCGCCTGTCGCTGATGGCCTCGCAGGTCTCCGATGCCTATGCCACCAAGACCCGGGCCAACCCCGACACCGCCTGGACCGGCGCCTACTTGCCGTCGGCCGCCGAGCTCAACATCCTGCCGCGCAAATAAAAGGAAGGCGCCCGGCCGACCCGCGGTGACGGGCGGCCATGCCGCGCCTTTCGAGCTTGTGCACTGCTGCCAACCCGCGTCCGGAGAGTTTCGCATGTCCGCCCCCCTCGCCCCCCCCGATTCCGCTGCGGCCCAAGCCGCCCTGAGCGGCGCCAGCGAAGCCCCCTACTTCGTCGATTTCCGGGATGTCTGGCTGGCCTACAACGACGAGTTGCTGGCCCAGAACCATTTCGCCGTTGAAGGCATCGACCTGCAGGTCCGTCAGGGCGAGTTCATCGCCATCGTCGGGCCCTCGGGCTGTGGCAAATCAACCTTCATGAAGCTCACCACCGGGCTCAAGATGCCCTCGATGGGCCGCATCCTGATCGACGGTCAAGCCGTGACCGGGCCGCTGAAGATTTCGGGCATGGCCTTCCAGGCACCTTCACTGCTGCCCTGGCGCACCACGGTCGACAACGTGCTGCTGCCGCTGGAGATCGTCGAGCCCTACCGCTCCAGCTTCAAGCGAAAGCGCAAGGAGTACGAGGCCCGCGCCCGCGCCCTGCTGCAGAAGGTGGGCCTGGCCGGCTACGAGGACAAGTTTCCCTGGCAGCTCTCGGGCGGCATGCAACAGCGCGCCAGCATCTGCCGCGCCCTGATCCATGAGCCCAAGATGCTGTTGCTCGACGAGCCCTTCGGGGCCCTGGACGCCTTCACCCGCGAAGAGTTGTGGTGCATCCTGCGCGATCTCTGGACCGAGCAGAAATTCAACGTGATCCTGGTCACCCACGACCTGCGCGAATCGGTCTTTCTGGCCGACACCGTGTACGTGATGAGCAAGAGCCCGGGCCGTTTCGTGGTCAAGCGCGAGATCGAGCTGCCGCGTCCGCGCGAGCTGGAGCTGACCTACACCAAAGAATTCACCGACATCGTGCACGAGCTGCGCGGGCACATCGGCGCCCTGCGCAAGACCGGCGCGGCCATCCACCAGTAAGGCAGGCAATTCATGGCCAACAACAAGAAAATGATCGAACGCTGGTCGCCCTGGCTGCTGCTGGTGGCGGTGCTGGTGACCTGGCAGGTGCTGTGCTCGGCCTTCAATGTGTCCGAGTTCATCTTTCCCAGCCCGGCGCGCATCGGCAGCCAGTTCATGGAGTTCAAGTGGATCATCGCGGGCCACGCCTGGCGCACTTTCTGGGTGACGATGGCGGGCTTCGGCCTGGCCATCGTGGTGGGCGTGCTGCTGGGCTTTGTGATCGGCAGCTCACGCCTGGCCTATGCCGCGGTCTACCCGCTGATGACCGCCTTCAATGCCCTGCCCAAGGCGGCCTTCGTGCCCATCCTGGTGGTGTGGTTCGGCATCGGCGTGGGGCCGGCCATCCTGACCGCCTTCCTGATCAGCTTCTTCCCCATCATGGTCAACATCGCCACCGGCCTGGCCACGCTGGAGCCCGAGCTGGAGGACGTGCTGCGCGTGCTGGGTGCGCGCCGCTGGGATGTGCTGATGAAGGTCGGGCTGCCGCGCTCCATGCCCTACTTCTATGGCTCGCTCAAGGTGGCCATCACCCTGGCCTTTGTGGGCACCACCGTGTCCGAGATGACCGCGGCCAATGAAGGCATCGGCTACCTGCTGATCAGCGCTGGCTCGGCCATGCAGATGGGCCTGGCCTTTGCCGGCCTGCTGGTGGTCGGCGCCATGGCCATGGCCATGTACGAGCTGTTCAGCCTGATTGAGAAGCGCACCACCGGCTGGGCCCACCGGGGCTCGCACGGCGAGTAAGCCAGGGGGATGCCCATGTCACCCATGTCACCCCTGAGCCATGAGCAATGCCTGCAAGCCCTGCACCATGCCAACCGGGTGGCCCTGCAGGCCATGACCCTGGGCCGCCACCCTTTCGGGGCCGTGCTGCTGGCCCCGGATGGTGTGACGGTGCTGGCTGAACAAGGCAACATCGACACGGTCAACCATGCGGAATCCACACTGGCCCGGGAAGCCGCGTCGCGCTGGTCGGCAGACAAGCTGGCGCAGTGCAGCCTGGTCACCACCTTCGAACCCTGCGCCATGTGCGCCGGGACGATCTATTGGGCCGGCATCGGGCGTGTGGTCTATGGGGCCTCAGAGACCGACCTGCTGAGCCTGACCGGCGATCACCCGGAGAACCCGACCTTGGACCTGCCCTGCCGCGAGGTGTTCTCGTGCGGTCAACGTGCCGTGCAGGTGCTGGGACCGTTCGCCACCCTGCGCGAGGAGCTGCTGGCTCCGCACCAGGGCTTCTGGGCCACGCGCTGATCGCGCCCGGCCCCAGCCCGGCCCGGTTCAATACGGCTTGAAGTTCGCCGCCACACGCTGGCGCAGGTAGTCGCCCGCGGTGATGGCCGGGTACTTCTTGTGGGGGCCTTCGATCACCGCGTCACGGTTGGCCTGGCAGAAAAAGGCCACGCTGTAGCGGGGGCCCATGGATTCGCCGGGTTGTGGGTTCTTCACACGATGGAAGTTGGAGGGCAGCAGATCATCGCTCCAGCGCATCAGCATGTCGCCGATGTTGCAGGTGATGGCCGCCTCATCGGGCTCCACCGAAGTCCAGGCCTGGGAATCCATCTCTTTGCCCGGGCACACCTGCAGCCCGCCCTGGCCCGGGCGCTGGAACAGCAGCGTCAGGCAATCGAAATCGGTGTGCGCGCCGGCACGCCACAGGTCCAGATGGGCCTGGGCTTCAGGCGGGATGGCGTAGTAGTGCAGCAGTCGCAGCGTGCTCTGGTACTCGGGGCTGGCAGGGTCGTGTGCGCCGGTGAAGAAATCGCTGGCAAAGCCCAGCTTGTCCGCAAAGCACGACAGCACCTTCATGCCCAAGGCCCAGCAGTCGGCCTCGAAGGCCAGCATGGTGGACTGGAAGCCCGGCAACTCCGACTCGGTGGGCCACAGGCCTGCCATGTGGGGGCGCGTGATCTGGTAGGACTCCTTCTGGTCCGGGGTCCCTGTGCTGGGCCTCACCTGGGCCTTGGTTTCCCAGCCCACGTTGTTGGCCTTCTGGTGCGGCCACTGGGCCTTGACCGCATCGGGCAGGGCAAAGAAGCGCTCCGAGGTGGCAAAGGCCTCGCGCACCGCCGCCAGGTCGATGCCGTGGTCGATGATCTGGAAGAAGCCCACATCCACGGCAGCCGACCACAGCTCGTCGGCAATCTGGGCCTTGCGGGTTTCATAGTCGGCCAGCGAGATGCGGCGGATCTCACGCTGGCCGGTTTCAGACCCCATGGCGCCCATGCGCGATTCCTTGGCCAGTTCAGACTGGGCCGAGGCGGTGGGTGGCAAGGGGGCGGCGGGGGACAAGAGGGTGGCAGTGCTCATTCAGGGCTCCTTCAAGCGGGATCAGGGGGTGGCAACACAGCCCGTACCCCAGAGACTGCCCCTGATCAATCGCCTGGCGTCAATCCAGTTCGATCCAACCGGCCGGGCTGGCCCCTGAGGCACATGCGGGCACCGGCCTGCTGTCAGGCTGGCCCCGCCGGGCCTCAAGAGCAATTCCCGGTCTGCCCCAGGCCTGGCACATGGACCGGCTCGGGCAGCTGAACGCTTCTACTCTTGCCAAGGTTCAAGCAGGTTTCAGGCCAGGCCTGGCCCGCATCAAACGCACCATCGTGGCGCAAAACGCCTCAGCCCGGTGCTGCCAGGTCCAGCTCGGCCGCACCGCCCCCAGCCAGCACCGCACTGTGGCAGCCCTCTGGGGGTGGCATGAAAACTGCAGCCGGTGTCCGGCAAGAGTAGAAGCGTTCAGCGGCCCAGCCGCTCGGAAATTGCTCTTGAAGTCAGGCGCTGGCCGCCGGGTTCTTCCCGGAGCAGCGTTGTCTTCAGGGGCTGGCCGCACGGGTGGCATCCCGAGACAGCGCCGGCCCGCGCCTCCAGCCCAACGTGCCCCACACGCCAACCGAGGAGTGCTCTTTCCATGCAACGCCGTTCCCTGCTGCGCGCCAGCGCCGCCGCCACACTCGCCACCACCGCTCTCGCCACCCCCTGGGTGCGCGCCCAGGGCTCGCTGCAGAAATTCAAGTTCAACCTGGGCTGGAAGATCGAAGCCTCGGGTGCCGGCTTTCTGCTGGCCCAGCAACGCGGCTACTACAAGGACGCCGGGCTGGACGTGAGCATCGACACCGGCAACGGTTCGGCCGCAGCCATCAGCCTGGTGGGCAGCGGCGCCTACGACGTGGCGTCGGCCGACCTGTCGACGATGATCGAATTCAACCTGGCCAACCCCACGGCGCAGTTGCTGGCCGTGGCCATCCAGTACGACCTGAACCCCAACTCGATCATCGTGCGCAAGGACGGCCCCATCAAGAAGCCGGCCGACCTCGCCGGCAAAACCTTGCTGGGCCAGCCTTTCAACGCCTCGCGCAAGCTGTTCCCGGCCTTTGCCAAGGCCCAGGGCTTCGACCCGTCGGGCGTGAAGTGGGAAAACGTTTCGCCCGACATCGGCGACACCCGCTTTGTGAAGGGCGACTTCGACGGCGCGGCCTACTTCTTCTTCACCGGCCTGCTCAACCTCAAGGCGCGCGGCATGGGCCCTGAGCAACTCACGGTGTTCCGGTTTTCCGACCTGGGCATGAAGTCTTATGGCAACGGCCTGGTGGCCAACCCCAAAAGCCTGCAGGAGCGCCCCGACGCCATGAAAGCCTTCGTGAAGGCCACGACCCGAGGCTGGATCGAAGTGATGGCCGACCCGCGCGCCGGAGCCGCCGCCATCAAGACCCGCGAGCCCCTGGCCAACGAAGAACTGGAATACGAACGCCTCAAGTTGATCGTGGACGGCACCATGAAGACCGCCGACACCCGCGCCAATGGCTGGGGGGCCGCCACCCCGGCCCGGCTGCAGGCCACCCTCGACGAGACCGTGACCGCCTTCGGCCTCAAGGGCTCGCCCACGCTGGCCGAGTTCTGGACCGACCGCTTCCTGCCCACCGCGGCCGATCGCAAGCTGAAGGCCTGAACCCGCCTGCTCACCTGCCAAACGAGTCCACCCCATGCCGCAACTGCCCATCCTGGACCTGACCGACGCCCTGCTGCCGGGCGCGGCGCGCAGCGCTGAAGTGGCACGCCAGTTCGGCGCCGCCGCCCGCGACTCAGGCTTCTTCTACGTGCGCCACCACGGCGTGCCCGAAGCCTTGATCGCGCAGCAATTCGCCTTGGCCGAACAACTGCTGACCCTGCCGGCCGGCGTGCGCGACGCCCTGTCGATCCGCCACTCGCCGTCCTCTCGGGGCTACGAGGCCCTGGGCGCCCAGACCCTGGACGCCCAGGCCCACCCCGACCTCAAGGAAAGCTTCTACTGCGGTCTGGCCTACCCCGACGACCACCCCTATGTGCGCGCGGGCTACCAGACCTATGGCCACAACCAGTGGCCGCCGCAGCTGCCCGAGGCCCCGGCCCGCTGCGAGGCCTACCAGCAGGCCATGCTGGCCCTGGCCAGGCGGCTGATGCAACTGATGGCGCTGTCACTGGGTCTGGCCGAAACCTACTTCGACCCCAGCAACGGCAGCCCCATGGTGACCCTGCGCATGGTGCGCTATCCGCCCCACCCCGACAGTGCTGACGAGCGCACCTTCGGGGCCGGCGCCCACACCGACTGGGGCGCGCTGACCCTGCTGGCCCAGGACAGCCATGGCGGCCTGGAGGTGTGCACCCCGTCGGGCCAGTGGATCGACGCCACGCCCCTGCCCGGCACCCTGGTGGTCAACCTGGGCGACATGATTCCGCGCTGGACCAACGGCCTCTACCACTCCAACCCGCACCGCGTGCGCAACCGCCACTCGGGCGGCCAGGCGCGCTACTCGATCCCCTTCTTCTACGAGCCCGACTACCTGGCCCCGATCGAGCCCGTGCCGGGCACCGTGGCCCCGGGCGAAACGCCGCGCTACAACCCCTGCACGGCGGGCGAGCACCTGCGCCAGATGTACCTCAAGACCTACGCGCCCGCGGCCTTGCCCACCGCGGACACCACCCCGGACACCACCCCGGCCACCCCATGAAACTCTGGTTCAACCTGTTCACCCCCGACCCGCAGGCCCTGCTGGATTTCTACCAGGCCCTGCTGAGCCTGCCTGAGGCTGTGGCCAGCCGCTCGCCCATCTACCGGGCGCTGGAGACGGCCGACTTCCAGTTGGGCTTCAACGCCCACCCGGCCTACGAACTGCTGGGCCTGCCCGAGCGGGCCCCGGCCCCGGGCAGCGTGCCGCCAGTGAGCGCCTACTGCACCTTCATGCTCGACACCGCCGAGGCGGTCAGCCACGGCGCCGAGTGCGTGACCAACCTGGGCGGGCGTCTGATCAAGCCCCCCTACGCCACGTACTACGGGCAATGGCAGGCGGTGCTGGCCGACCCGCAGCACAACGTGTTCAGGCTCAGCGCCATAGGCCTGCCACCCGGGGTGGCCAGACCGGCGTTTCCGCTGTCGGATTGAAGCCCCCTGGCACCCTTCACCAGTGGCCCTGAGGAAACCGCCGCAATCCTGCGCAATCGTGCGCCATGTCGGCCCTGACCCTCTGAGGCCTCTTCGGCTCCCCTACACTCCAACGCATGTCCTGGCACGCCCGACTCGATCTCCAATACCGCCTGCAAGCCAGCCCCGCCGGATCCGGGGCCGACGCCGAAGCCCCTGCCCGCCGCACCGTGGCCCACCACCAGCATGATGGGCCGCTGCGCATCCTCAAAAGCCTCTACCCCGAAGGCCCGATCTGCCACAACGTGCTGGTGCACCCGCCCGGCGGCCTGGTGGGGGGCGACACGCTGGACATCCGCGTTCAGGTAGAGCCCGGCGCGCACGGTCTGGTGACGACACCGGGTGCCACCCGTTTCTACCGATCCCTGGGTGAGCCTGCCCTGCAGCGCAGCAGCCTGCACCTGGCCGAGGGCGCGCGCCTGGAGTGGTTGCCGCTGGAAGCCCTGGCCTACAACGCCTGCGAAGCCCGCAACGAACTGCGCATGCACCTGGCCCCCGGGGCCGAGCTGATGGGCTGGGACATCACCGCCCTGGGCCTGCCCCATGCCGATCAACCCTTCGCGCAGGGCAGCTTTGCCCAGCACATCGAACTGCCCGGCGTGTGGCTGGAGCGGGGCCGCATTGCGGCCACCGACACGCGGCTGCTGCAAAGCCCGCTGGGCCTGGCCGGCCAGCGCTGCGTAGGCTCGCTGTTCCTGGTGGCCGGCCGTGCCCTGGGCCGCGAGCGCAGCGAACAGGCCCTGGCCCTGGCCCGCGAAGCCAGTGCCGGCCACACCCTGGCCGACTGGAGCGGCGCCACCTGCCCCAACGAGCAGGTGGTGGTGGTGCGCGTGCTGGGCCCGCAGGTCGAACCGGTGATGCAGTTGCTGCGCGCGGTCTGGGCCCGCTGGCGCACCCAGCTGTGGCAACTGGGCAGCACCCCGCCGCGCATCTGGGCCATGTAGGGGTGGCCGAGCCGCGACGGGCTTAAAGTGTGCAACCAACCCGGAGGCCCCGCATGACCCCCAACCCTGCCACTGAGCGCCCAGCCAACCCCGTCACCGCCGGGCTTCAGGTGCTGGCCTTTGACATCTTCGGCACCGTGGTCGACTGGCACGGCAGCCTTCGCGCCGAGGTCGAAGCCCTGGCCCCCGGCATCGATGGCGACGCCTTCGCCAACGCCTGGCGTGCCGGCTACAAACCCGCCATGGCAAGGGTCATGAGCGGCGAGCTGGGCTGGACGCGCATCGACGAGCTGCACCGGATGATCCTGGACGAGTTGCTGCCCCGCTTCGGCCTGGGCCACTGGGACGAAGCCGCGCGCCAGCACCTGAACCGCGCCTGGCACCGCCTGAACCCCTGGCCCGACAGCGTGGCCGGCCTGCACCGACTGAAGCAGCGCTACACCCTGTGCACCTTGTCCAACGGCAATCTGGGCCTGCTGACCAACATGGCCAAACGCGCCGGCCTGCCCTGGGACTGCATTCTGAGTGCCGAGGTGTTCCGGGCCTACAAACCCGACCCGGCCACCTACCTGGGCGTCGCCCAGGTGTTCGATGTGGCGCCCCATCAGGTGATGCTGGTGGCCACCCACCACGACGATCTGGCCGCGGCGCGCCAGTGCGGCCTGCGCACGGCCTACATCGAGCGCCCGCTGGAGCATGGCGCGGCTCACCCCAAGGACAGCTCACCCCAGCCCGGCAATGAACTGCACGGCACCAGCCTGCTGCACCTGGCCGAGCAACTCGGTTGCTGAAGGCCCTGCCACAGAGCCCGACCTGATCAGATCGCCACCAGCTGCCGGATGCCCTTGTCAGCCATCTCGCTGCCCGGGCCCCGGGCGATCACCTCGCCGCGCTCCATGACCAGGTAGTCGTCGGCCAGCTCCTCGGCAAAATCGTAATACTGCTCGCACAGCAGGATGGCCATGTCGCCCCGGTCGGCCAGCATGCGGATGACGCGGCCGATGTCCTTGATGATGCTGGGCTGGATGCCTTCGGTGGGCTCATCCAGGATCAGCAGGCGCGGCCCGGCGGCCAGGGCCCGGGCGATGGCGAGCTGCTGCTGCTGCCCGCCCGACAGGTCACCGCCACGCCGGTGCAGCATCTGCTTGAGCACCGGAAACAGCTCATACAGCTCGGCTGGCACCGGGGTGCTGCCCGGCTTGTAGGCCAGCCCCATGCGCAGGTTCTCTTCGACCGTGAGGCGGGCAAAGATCTCGCGCCCCTGGGGCACAAAGCCGATGCCGGCCCGGGCTCGCTCATAGGGCGTGGCCTTTTCGATGGCCCGGCCGTCGAACTCGATGCTGCCGGTCTTGATGGGCACCAGGCCCATCAGGCTTTTCAGCAGGGTGGTCTTGCCGACGCCGTTGCGGCCCAGCAGCACGGTGACTTTGCCGAGGGTGGTTTGCAGGCTCACGTCACGCAGGATGTGGGAGCCGCCGTAGTACTGGTTGATGTTCTTGACGGTCAGCATGGGTGTTTCTCTGGCTCTGCCGGGTGAGGGGTCGTCGAAGGGGTCAGCGGCGCCGCTGCGCTCTGATGGGTCTGCTGTTCGTTGCAGGGCGGAGGCCGGGATTGCGCCCCGGCGGGCGCCTCACTTTCTTTGTCTCGCCAAAGAAAGTAAGCAAAGAAAGGCGACCCGACGTGCACGCCCTGCTGCGCAGGGTCCGCTGCGCTGCTCAACTTGGGCGGGGTCTCGCTAAACTC
>NZ_JBYTDE010000006.1:0-426489 GCF_058791075.1 Curvibacter sp. EU05-FHT14A10 | reverse complement strand
TTGTAGCTCGACTTCAGGCCCGGGTAGCGGATCAGCACCAGCTCGCCCATGAAGGTGCCGGTGTCCGCGCCCAGGAAATCAAGAATGGGCTTGGAGTTGGACTGGGTCTGGCTGTAGATGCCGGTCAGGTGCCACTGGTAGCGCTTCTCATCCACCCAGCAGTTGCCGCCGTTGCCGGCGCAACCGTCCACCGACGAATTGAGCGCCACCGCATCACGCGGACGGTACGACAGCTCGGTGCCGATGGCCCAGTCGCCCAGCGGGAAGTTGGCGCTGACGCCATACAGGCGGCGGTTTTGCGCATAGGTCCAGCCCACCAGGCCGCTGCCATTGATGTTGGACGAGAACTGCGGCGCCTTGTCGTGGTAGTTCAGGGCGTACAGGCCCAGGTTCAGGCGCGTGTTGGTCGGTTGGTAGCGCAGCGACAGGCCCCACTGGCCACCATTCTTCGCATTAACTGTCGAAAGCCCATAGGCCTGATGGCCCGCTCCCAAGCCATCGGCCGTGGACCAATAACCGCCTGTGGGGGGCATGAAATTGGGGTTCCAGGCGGCTTGCACATAGCCTTCGAAGTTCAGCTCGGGCCCGATGCCGGTGGCCAGGCTGACCATGGGCGCGGGCAGCACGGCCTCCTTGAGCTGGGTGCCGGGTTGCGAGAGGCGGTTGATGTCGAGCGCGTTGGTGGCGTTGATGCCGCCGGGAATGAACAGGCTCTCGCCCCAGCTGATCACCTGGTTGCCCACGCGCAGCCGGGCCCGCTGCTCGCCCAGGTCAAACGATTTGCTCACCCACAGGTCCAGCACCCGAGTCTGCACCCGCAAGGCCTTGCGCGCCTCGTAGCTGAGGTTGTCGCTGGGCAGGTCGGCCGGGGCGTTGGCGCTGCGGTAGCCCGAAGTCTGGGTGGCGCTCACGTCCTTGAGCCAGGTGATGCGGCCCATGAAGGTCAGGTCTTCACTGGGCTTGAGCACCAGCTCGTGCGAGCCCTTGAGGTAGGTGGTGAAGGGCTGACCCTTCTTGTAGTTGAGGTCGCCCTGGTCACCCAGGCCCGACACGGCGCTCAGGCCGCCGCCCGGCGAGCCGGTGTTGCCCGCCGCAATCAGGCCGGGGCTGGGGTCTTTGGCACGGATGCCCGTGCCCCCCGACACGGTCGAGTCGAAGCTGCCGCGCAGGCCGTCTTCGGTCTCGAAGGTGAAGGCTGCAGCATGGCCACACGCCAGGCAGGCAGCCGTTGACAGAACGGAGAAGCGAAGTCCGATCATGGGGAACCCTCTTGTAAGTCAATCTTGGAATGGGCAGACACCGACCCCCAGCCCTTGCTGGCGGTGTCTGGATGGAAGACCATGAATCAACGCTCGCTGATCGAGCGCAGGTTGTCCGCCGTGTAGAAATTGGCCTTCAGGCGAGGATGCTTGCCAGGTTCAGTGAGCCAGCGAATGTCTTTGCCGGTGCCTACGGTATGGGTGTCAAAGACATATCGACCTTCAGCCAAGTTGTTTTGCACCATGGCCATGGCATCACAGGTGCCCGTTTCATAGACCGGGATCAGAAAGCCTTCACGCATCTTGGCGAGTTGGTTGCGACCGTCAAAGTCATCCATCAGCACGGGTGCCCAGCTGTCCTCATCCAGGTAGATCGTCCGTTTGGGGGCCGAGTGGCGCATGCCAGCCTTGACTGTGGCTTCGATGACCCAGACCCGATGCAGTTCATACCGGCGATGGGTCTGCGCGATGAAGTCATTGCCCGCCACGTCTTCGAACTTGGCTTTGAAGTCGTACGCACCGAAGGCGTTGTAGGGCACGTAGATTTCCTTCTTGCCCACCAGCTTCCAGTCAAAACGATCCAATGCACCGTTGAAGACGTTGGGCTCATCCAGCGTGTACTGGTTCTCCATACCGATCTGGGGCGAATCATGGGAGTAGGTCGGCATGCGACGAACCCGCCGTTGGCCAGGGAAGTAGTAGAAGGTTTCGTTTTCAGGCTGGTTGATGTACTGCGTGATGGCCA
The DNA here is from genome assembly GCF_058791075.1 of Curvibacter sp. EU05-FHT14A10. Lineage (NCBI taxonomy): Bacteria > Pseudomonadati > Pseudomonadota > Betaproteobacteria > Burkholderiales > Comamonadaceae > Curvibacter > Curvibacter sp. EU05-FHT14A10. Next base: position 424,485 of record NZ_JBYTDE010000006.1, on the reverse strand, counting down.
GAGACTGTCCAGCCAATGCCGCTGGTGCGACATAGCCAAAATAGACATAAAACTCGACGGGCGGGTATGACGAAAGTGCGTTGGAGCCCTTCACGCCCCAGGGGATGAACAGTGTCTGCTCGGAGTCTGCACGGATCCACTCGTTGCTGCCGCGGCGGGGCGACACCGCCGTGATCGTGGCTTTGTAGTCGATGCCCACGCCCCGATAACGCATCTTGGCGTTCCACATCGCTTCAACACCTGTTGCGGGAATGGGAAACGGATACCCAGGAACCGTGGCGTCTTTGAGACTCCAGCCGTCTGAATTCAACGTTGCAGTGCCAACATTCTTGCGCGTATTGCTGGCCACAAAGTCAGGGACGCCGCAGGTTCGGTGGCTGGGGAACACATCCATTTTGTAGCCCTTGGTTTGCTTGACCATGGCCACCTGTCCAGCAGACAGCTTATCGGCGTACTTGTCAACGTTGTTGGCATCAATGGTGAAAAGGGGCTTCTCATCCTTGTATTTCCAATGCGCCTGGCGCAGCTTCCCCCATTCCCAGCCTGGCAATGGAGGCTCTGCGCCCTCCCATGCAGGAATGCTGCCGTCTTTGTTGCCACTTTTTTCCGCACCTGATGGTGTCAGCTTGTCGAGTTGGGCGAGATCGGCCGCCAGCGCCAGAGGGCTACCTACCACCAGGCCCACCACGATGGCGGTCATTTTCAGAGTGTGCGCAATCGGGCCGCGGTGCAGACATGAGACAGACATGGATTCTCCAATCGAGTAACAGTTGAAGGAGTGAGTTGAAAAAGACGGAAGAGCGATGGCGTACGTGCGAGCCAGCGACTTACAGCACCTGAAGCATCTCGGCGACGGGACGCCGCCGCTTGCGTGGCCAATTGCCGGCAGCCGGCTTACCCACAGCGATCAGCATCACAGGCAGGTCCTCAGACGCCAGGTCAAACTCTTGCCGCAGCGCGTCGACATCAAAGCCCCCGATGGGAGCCGTGACAAGGCCCATGGCCTGGGCGGCCAGCATCAGGTTCATGGACGCCAAGGAACCCGACCGGATGGCTTCATCCCGTTGTTTGGCGGGCTTGTCCTGGAAGGCAGCCTGCGCATCGCCGACCCAGGCTGCCAGCTCTTTCTCGCTGATGCGGCCCTCGTCATGAAGGGGCAGCAGTGTCAGTCCAAGTTCAAGGTGAGCGTCCAGCCGGCCGCACACAATGAAAGTCACCGCAGCATCGGCGACCTTGCGCTGGCCATACGCCGCCTGCGCCAACGCTTGTTTGCGTGCCGGCGATTTGACCGCGATGAACCGCCAGTTCTGCAGGTTGTAGGCACTGGGCGCTTCTGTCGCATAAAAGGTCAGCGTTTGCAGCACCGAGTCATCGATTTCAAAGGTCGGATCAAACCTGTCGATGGAAGTGCGTTCGCTGATCAGATCGAGCACGGGATGAAGAGAGAGGTCCATGAAGTCAGTAGGTCAGAGGTGATCGGTTGAGGCAGGACGGCTTATCGACGAGGCAGCATGCGACGCAACACGGCGTCGCGGCGAATGAAGTGGTGCATGAGCGCGGCAATGACATGCAAAGCGACGAGCACCCACGCGACCCATTTGCCCAGAAAGCTGTGGACGGCCCACATGCCCTCCTCCAGTTCGAGTACCGTCCACCCCATGCCCGAGCGGAGCATCTCGGCCCAGGCGGTGTCGCGGCAGGCCGGCAAGACAAACAGGCCGAAATCCGTCGGGTCGTAGGTGGTCATGTAGCCCGAGATCGGCATCAACAGAAGCAGACCGTAAAGGGCTCGATGGGTCATCTCGGAGGCCAGATGCTCAAGGCGGGTCCCCGGCACCGGGTCAGGGCGTGTTCCCACCAGGCGCCAAAGCAGGCGTGGCAGTGTCAGCACACCGATCGTGATGCCCAACACCCAATGGATGTTGAGCACAGGAACCACTCGATGGGCGTCCGCCGTCAGACCCAGAAGGGGGGGCTTGATGCTCGTCTCAGGGTCCACGATCCAGATGACGTAATAGACAACGACATAGGCGGACAGGAACCCGGCGGCAGTGAGCCAATGAAAGAGCATGGAGGCTGAACCATAGGCATCAACCGTGTTTTTCCACTTCATGGGTCTCTCCTTGAATTGAGGGTGACGCGTCAGTTTCAGGGCAGAAGCACCGTGATGACCTTCTCTTCGGTGTAGGCAATCGCACCTGACAGGCCACCCTCACGACCGATGCCACTGGTCTTCAATCCCCCCCAGGGCAGATTGGCATCCAGGGGACTCCAGCAATTCACACCGACGGCGCCCACCTTCACGGCCCCGGCCACCTTGTGTGCGCGGGCCAGGTCACGGGTCCAGACGGTGGCGGCAAGCCCGTAATCAGAGTCGTTGGCCAAGGCAATGGCCTCTTCGTCCGTGTCGAAAGCGATGATCGTGCCCACCGGCCCGAAGATCTCTTCGCGAGCAATCGTCATCTGGTTGTCGGCGTCAGCAAAGATCGTGGGCTTCACAAACCACCCCTTCTGGGAGGTCGCGACACCACCCGCCAACAACCTGGCTCCCTCATGAATACCGACCTCGATGTATTTGTTGACCCGGTCGTATTGCGCCTTCTTTGCCACAGGCCCCATCTGGACACCTGGCAGGCTCGGGTCGCCGACGGTGATCGCTTCCGCCGCCTGTGCCAGCGCGGCGGCGAATCGATCGGCGATGCTGCGATGCACCAGAATCCGAGAACCCGCTGCGCAGACCTGCCCCTGATTGACGAACAAGCCCAGAGCACAGCCGCGCAACGCGTCATCAAAGACTGCGTCTTCGAAGACGATTTGCGGGCTCTTGCCCCCCAGTTCCAGAGCAACCCGTTTGAACATGGGCCCTGCGATGCGCTGGATGGCGCGTCCGGCTTCCGGACTGCCAGTGAAGCTGATCTTGTCCACGCCAGAGTGCTCACACAGGGCACGTCCGACGACTTCACCGTCACCCGTGACCACGTTCACGACGCCATCTGGAAAGCCCGCCTCTTGGCACAGCAAGGCCAGGTGCAATGCCGATTGCGGTGTTTCTTCCGAGGGCTTGATCACGACGGTGCATCCAGCAGCCAGCAGGGCCGCCAGCTTCCAGGTCGTGATCATCAGGGGCGAATTCCAGGGCACGATGGCCCCAACCACCCCGATGGGCTCCCGCACGGTGTAGGACAAGGTCCTGGTGCCCATGTAACCCGCGGTAGGAATGGTTCGCCCTTCGAGCTGATTCGCCCAGCCTGCCGCGGCGCGCAGATTCGCCACCACATTGGGAACGTCCATCATGCGCGGCTCCATGGGCGAACGACCGATGGCCATCGCATCCATATCGGCCAGGAGATCCGTGTCGCGCAACACCAGATCGGCCAACTTGCTGAGCAGCAAGCTGCGTTGGGAGCCATTGAGCTGGCTCCAAGGCCCGCCATCCAGCTGGGATCGGGCCGCGGCAACAGCCCGCTGCACGTCTTCAGCGGTACCACGCGCCGCGGTCGCGTAGACCTGTTCACTGACCGGGCTGATCAGGTCCATTCGGGCGCCATCCGAGCTTTCGGCATGCGCGCCTTCGATGAAGTGTTTCCAATGTTGATTCATGGCAATGCCTGCATGGTTGGGATCGATGAACCGGCCACTCAGCGCACAAAAGGCACTTCGCTGAAGCCGGCTTCCAAGGCCGAGACGATCGAGTCGATCTCGGGGCGCTGCATGACCAATGGGGGCGAGAGAATGATCTTGGTGCCCACCGGCCGCACGATCGCGCCGTGCCGACGCGCCACCTCTGCCACGCTGTAGGCGTACCCTGACATCGGGCTGATGGACTCGCGGGTCTTCTTGTCATTGACCAGATCGATGGCGAGCATCAACCCCTTGCCACGCACTTCGCCCACGGCTTCAAAGCGGTCCACAAAGGGCTTCAGGGCCTCAAGCAGATACGCCCCCTGCCGACCGGCATTGGCCGGCAGATCTTCTTTTTCGACGATGTCCAGGCTGGCGATCGCCGCGGCGCAACCCACCGGATGCCCGGCATAGGTATAGCCGTGCATCACGACGCCGGAAAAGTCCTGATTGGACTCGAAGGCATTTGCAACTCGGCTGTTGAACACCGTAGCGCCAAGGGGCACATAACCAGAGGACAGGCCTTTGGCGAAGCACATGAAGTCAGGCTTGACACCCCAAGCCCGTGCGCCGAACAGACTGCCTGTGCGACCAAAGCCAGTGACGACCTCGTCGGCAATCAACAGCACGCCATATTTGTCACACACCTCGCGAACGCGCGGCCAGAAGCTGGCCGGCGGAACGATCACGCCACCGGCGCCCTGCACGGGTTCTGCAATGAAGGCTGCCACGGTATCCGGACCCTGGAACTCGATTTCACGCTCTAGCAAGGAGATGCAGATGTCGACGAGTTGCTCGGGATCCTGGGTAAATGGATTGCGATAGACCCAGGGGTTTTGCACCTGCGAGCAGCCCGGCATCAGTGGCTCGTAATTGCGACGAAACACTGTATTGCCGTTGACGGACGCACTCAGGAAGTGACTGCCGTGATAGCCCTCCTTGAGTGAGATGAACTTGGTTCGGTCCTTCTGGCCCAGCACCTTCCAATACTGGCGGGCCAGCTTCAAGGCGGTTTCGGTCGCATCCGATCCGTTGGAGCTGAACACCACACGCTTCATGTCTTCCGGGGCCAGCGCGGCGATCAACTTGGCCGACAACTCTTCGGCCGGCGGATTGGAAACGCCGTCAAACAACTGGAAGTACTCGAGCTGATCGAGCTGATCAACGATGGCCTTCTTGACCTCACTTCGGTTGTGCCCGACGTTCACATTCCAAAGGCCGCCAACGCCATCAACGTACTGCTTTCCAGCATCGTCAAAGACGTAGCAACCGTCGCCACGGACGATGCGAAGCGGCTTGCGCTCCTTCATTGCTCCAGGGTGCATCATGGGGTGCCAGAAGCGGGCGTTTTCGTAAGTCATCGGTTCTCCGAACAAGACGCGCACACACGAAGGTGTGCAGATTTCAAAGGGGCGTTGCCACCCGTTGAGGTAGTGGACGAGCAAATTCTCGCCAGCCCCCTTGTTCATCGTTAGCCCAAATTGGCATCTGCCGACGCCACCGCTTCACGTCATCCGCGCACCAATTTCAAGCACGTCGATGACGGCATGCACCAGCTGCACGCAAAGGAATCAGCGCACGCCAACCCGGCACGAGAGCCGCCGCACAACGCCGCTGAATCCCAAGGGTTTCCCCGATCAACGGTCCCTCTGAACCGGTCGCAAAATCCGCGCTCTGAGCAGTCACACGGACATCGTTCCGGACTTGCACGGTTCTTGCAGCGTCGCCCACACGTCAGCCCGCCCCTCATTCAAACAACACAGAAACGCCATGAACCTCAGCATGAATTGCTTCAATGATGTGCAGATGCACGCCTCAGCAGTGAATGATTGGCGTCAGACCTACAGCCAGATCAGTGCGGGCAATCTGCAAAGCTCTCTGGCGCAGATCAAGAGCCAGCGCCTGCATGTATTTCGCGAACAGATCAATCAACGCGTGGTTCAGCACGGTGAAGCGCCCCGCGGAAAGGTTTGTTTCGCTGTTCCCATTGCGATCCCTGGTGCCATCAGAATGCAAGGGCGGGAGGCGGATGAAACCAGCTTGTTCGTGCTGCGCGGTGGCGAGGAATTCATGTTCCACATGCCCATGGGCATGGACATGCTGTCACTCACCTTCGACAGCGACCTCTTCGACCATGCACTTGATGACTCGCCGGATGCCGAAAACATCGAGAAGCTGCTCAAGCAACCCGTGATCCGAATCCCGACGTCCCGTTTCAGTGAATGCCGGCGTCGATTGCTGGTCATGTTCTCTGAAGCGATTGCCGATCGTCGTGCGACCCTGCAAACGGGGTTCGAGCCCAATCTTGAAAGTGCCATGCTCCATGAGCTGATGGAGTTGCTGGCCGATCCCCACCTCAAGACGCTGGAACGACAACCCACGTCTGTTCACAGTTTCATTGTTGAGAAGTGCCATCACCTCACGGTGTCCGACACCTTCAACCCACCGAATGTGATCGACCTTTGCCATCGACTGAAGATCAGCCGCCGCACGATTCAGAACAGCTTCAAGAACGTCACAGAAACCACCCCGACGCACTACATCAGGTCCATTCGCCTCAACGGTGCCAGGCGCGAGCTGATGACCAGCAACGCCTCGGAAGTGTCGATTGGAGATGCAGCCAGCAAATGGGGCTTCAGTCACTTGAGCCACTTTGCCGCCGACTACCACGGCCTGTTTGGTGAGTTGCCATCGCAAACCCACCGTGCAGACCAGCGCCAGCCCGCACGTCACCAACACTGATCCGCCTATTGGACCGCCTTCTGCGACCGTAGCAGCCCCGCGTGTAGAGGCCGGGCCTTTGGCTCTGCTTCAGTGGTCATCATCTGCCCCTTGACGCCCAGGCGGAGCATCGCGTCCAGACAGGCGATGGCGGCGGCGCCCGCCCCGGCCACCTGGGCGCTGCCGATGTCCTTGCCCACCCGCTCCGGGCCGTTGTGCAGGGCGGCCGGCGAAATGATGGCGGAGTATTCAAGGGCGGCTTCGCACAAGGCTTGCTTGGCGGCGCACAGGGACACAGTGGGATGTGTGGAGCATGGCTCGTGTCGTTCTTGAGGCTGTAAAAAGGGCCTCCCCTTTCGCACGGCCCTGTTGGGGTTCAGGCGACAGGGGAGGCCCCAGGAAAGGGATTGATCCTGGCTCAATGTCCCCGCAACTGCCGGGCCAGCTTGTCCAACACTTCGGGCACCCGTCCGGTGGTGCTGATGGCCGCCACGAATCGGTCAGGACGCACGACGGCGACATGCGCACGCGCCTTGTCGAACCAAGCCTCCAGCTTGTTGTCGGCGTCTTCGACGCTGATCACACCGGGTGTCACCAGGGGTTGATGACGGCCACTGCCACTGCGAGACCGGTTGACCTGGATGAAACGTGCGCCCATGCCTTCCCAATGGCGAATATCGTCGTCCGACAAACCCGCCTTGGGGTTCGTTCGATAGCCGATGATGGCGTAAAAGTCGCCCAGCACATCGTCAAAACGCAATCGCGTGCCACGGCCATCTTCGACAAAGGGCTGGATGAACAACTGCCCGACGACGTCGTCGTCGCGAATGTCTGGCCACTCTCGGTGGATCAGACCTTTCACGATGGTGGCCTTGGGCTTGAACTTGAACTCCAGCAAGTGGGAGCGCAGGTTCTCGACCGTGTCGACCGCCTGGAAGACCCAGTCACGCACCCCCGCCAGCAGAGGACTTGTCATGCCCAGAATCGCGCCCATGTTGTCAGCCAGCGCGATCAGATCAGTGGCATGCCCACGCCGCTCCACATCGTAGCTGGCCAGGATCGAAGCGCCGGCATGGCCCTTGACGATGGCTGCCACCTTCCAGCAGACATTGACCACATCGCGCAGACCAGAGTTCAGACCCTGCCCCGCCCAAGGTGGCGTGATGTGGGCCGCATCACCGATCAGCGCCACCCGCCCCTGCACAAAGCGCTCGGCCACACGCGAGTTGTGGGTGTAAGCCCGGATGCGGATGATGTCGAGCTGGTCCACAGCATCGCCAATGTGAGAACGGATCAGGGTTCGGATATTGGGCTCTTCGCACATCTTCTCTTCGTCTTCATGCTCCATCAGCATGAACTCCCAACGACGTTGGCGATAGGGAAGGTAGATGCACACGAAGGGACGGCTTGGGTCGGCATGCAGCGCCGTGTAGGGCGCATCGAGCGTGTCATTGGCGGCATCGACAACGACCCATTTGCGTGGATGCGTCAAGCCCACCAGTTCGATGCCCAGTTGCTTGCGTACCCCCGACCGGCCCCCGTCTGCACCGATCACATACTGAGCCTTGAGCTCGTAAACCTCGCCCTCCGGGTTCTTGACCTTCAGGGTGACGCCAGATTCATCCTGGGTCAATTCCAACATCTCATGGCCCAGACGCAACTCAACTGTGGGGCGCTTCTGTAGCTCTTCGCGCAGAGTAGCCTCCAGCAGTTGCTGCATGAAGATGTTGCGCATGGGCCAGCCATACTCTGCAGTCGTTGGCTTCACTTCTGCAAAGCAGACCCCACGCGCATTGAAGTAACGCAGTGGCACATCGGAGATCATGTCCTGCACCGCAGGCTCAGCCACGCCGGCACCTTGCAGAACCCGAAGCGCTTCATCATCCATGCCGACGGCCCGCGGATAAGGCAGGATCTCACGGGCCACCTCAAGGACCACGCATTCAATGCCGTGGAGGCCCATGTAGTGGGCTGCTGCAATGCCGTTCGGGCCACCACCGACGATGACGACCTGGGTTTGTTGCTTGTTCATGTTCAATCCTGTTGGGACAGGGCACCGGCGCTCTGGCCGGGCCAATGTCGGTGAAGAAGGCGATGTCAATGGAGAATGGCGAACTCGTTCGTTGCGCCCGAAGGTTTTCGAGGCCGAACCGAAGCAACGCCTGGGATCAGAGGCGATCGAGCGTGATGTTCCTGCTCGGTGCATGCGCATCGGCAAAGCGCTGCTTGGCTCGCTCGTCGTCGTGGTCGGTTTCGAGAAAAAACTCGATCCGGTTGCCGTCTGGGTCGTTGAAGTACAAACCGGTTCCAATCTCGTGGTCGGTCACCTTCACAATCTCCACGCCCCTATCCAGCAGCATCCCGTACAGGCGCCGCAAGGTGTCCAGATCACCCGCGATCTCCAGCCCGTAGTGCTGCAGGCCCAGGCCACCTCGTTGCGCCCCCGGCTCGGCTCGTATCAAGGCGATGTCATGGTGCTTGGGCCCGAAGGACATCATGATCCAGTTGTCGGCACGGGCACTTACAGTCATGCCGATGATGTCCACATACCAGCGCGCAGACAGCTCGGGATCTTTCACCAGCAAGGCCAGGTGAGTTCGCAACACTTTGGGATGGGTCATGCGGCAGCCTCTTCATGGGCGACGACCGAGCGATGCGCGACATTGATCTGGGCAACCACGGGTGACCAGGCCACCTCGGTGATCTCACTGAACTCCCGCCACTGCTTTTGCCAGCTGTTGCCGCCATCCACCGAGGTGAACAGATGGCCGTACTTGGTGCCTGCCACGATCCTGCGCGGATCCGACGGGTCCATTGCAATCGTCCAAAAGCAGGAGTTGGGTTGCTGTGGAAGCGGCAGCACCTCCCAGCTTTCGCCGGCGTCGAAAGAGCGCAGAATCCGGCTGGTGGTCCCCGGCGTACCGTCCGACAAGCTCAGGTACAGGGTGCTCTCGGTTCCCAGCGGGGCACTCAGTGCGCGGGCGTAATAAAGCCCATGGGTATCGTTGGGCAGAAAACCTGTCCAGCTCAGGCCTTCATCGAAGCTGCGGTAGACCGCGTTCACGCAGGCCACCACGACCACCTTGTTCCCATGGTTGGACAGCACCTGGATGTTGTGAATGTCCGAGCGGAAGGGCCAAAGCAGGCGGGCGTCCACCCGCTCCCACGCCATTCCACCATCGCGGCTATGAAACAAGCCCCCCTCCTCCAAGCCAAACCACAGTTGATCTGGGTCGACAGGGTCGAATGCGAATGCCAACAGGCGTGGTCGGTTGACCCCGGCGCAGAACTCAGGGATGTCAACCGCGGCACGTTCCCAACTCAGGCCCCCATTCAGCGTGCGCCACAGGACAGCACGCGATGGCGCCCCGGTTCCCACGAAAATGCGTGCCGAATTCCCCGGATCCACCAGTACCTTCCAGACCATCTGCCCGGTGAAGGGGCTCTGCACCTGCTCCCAGGTGTTTCCCAGATCTTGACTGACACACAGCCCGATGTCCGTGCCGGCATAGACACGCTGAGGCTCCGACGGATCGAGGCAGACTGAGCGCACCACCGCATCGAACTCCAAGGGCTGCCCAAGACCCAGCCGATGCCAGGTCAGGCCCTGGTCATTGCTGCGCACGACAGCTTGGCCAGCCGTGCCTACCAACCACGTTCCTTCGCTCATGTAACACATCCTTCCAAAGTTGACGGCCCCAACACCAGTGGCTGAAAACGGCCAGCCAAGCGCCCTGTCGCCGCAATGAAGCTCATCGATGCACGCTGGATTGCCACCCCATGCGAGTGCACCGCCCACAACAAGGGTTGACACCACTTTTGCAAACACCCGCCTAAAAAGTCGTGTCGTTGCCCCTTATTTATTGCTAGTTTATTTCATAGAGATAAATTGGCAATAAATACAAAGGCATTTTTCTCAACAAGGACGCACTTTCCCCCAAAGCTGATTCAACGCAAATCCAAGAGGCAAGAAATGAAGTAACGACGCGAACACAGCCGTGTTCCAGCGGGATACGGAGCAGATGCTCCATGGTCGCCAGACCCATTCAGGAGCGAGGTTGGTTGTAGTCGACGCCGTTCACGGTCCAAGTGCTGAAAAATGAAGCGAGGTAGCCGAGTGACAGCGCCAGCCCCGCCCTCACAGAAGGTTTGACGCGCGAGGCCAGTGCGGCGGCGAGACACATGGCCAAGGGGGCGACGGTGCGTTCAGGTGCGAGGTGAACCCCTGACGGTACTTCGGGGCGCCAGGGCATCGGGTGTGACGCGGGTGGAAGCATCGGTGCAACCCATGCCATGCGGGGCCCAGAGCGGGTCGCCAGGGTCTTGAGGGGGACCGTTCGTGGTTGACCGCCACGGAGTTGGCACGCACGGTGTCGCCCACGCCGAGCGGCGTGTCCAGCGGACGCCGCACCGCCACCCGGGGCAAATCGACCTCGACGTTGACAGCGTTGTGCCACAAGTCAATCCAGCCACCGGGGGAGCGATCCGGCGCCAGGCGCCAGGACTTGGGTGCTGGGTGCTGGGTACTAGGTGTTGGGTGCTGTTGCGAGAGGGCACCCAGGGCCTACAACCAAGGGGCCAAGCAAGCGGTCAATGGCCTGATAAGAGCCCCCATCAAACTGATGCGGCCTCTTGAACACCGGCACCATGTTGCGCAGCAGTGCCGACTTGTGGGTCGAAAACCTGGCCAACGCCAGTTCAGCGGAGAGACTCAAGGCCTGATCTGCCCAGACTGAGGCGGCCAAGTGGGCGTTCGACGGTCTATAGCCGGCGCCTCTTCAACGCAGGATGCCGGCAAAGAAGGCCGACAAATCGGCATACCCATCAAGGGGCAACACATGGGCGATGTACTGATCGGGACGGACCACGATCAGGCATCCGCGCTCACGATCAATGCCGCGCAGGTCAAAGATATCGCCCGCGCCCTTGTGATCAACACAAAACGCCTTCTCGTGGTCCTGCAGGCCCAGCCGGCCGGTCTTGGGCTTGAGCAGCGAGGGCAGGTGCTCATAGGCCAGTTGGTCGAACGTCTGCTGGAAGATGGCCCGCAAATCGATCACGGCATCAATGTCATCGCCTGGGCGGGTGTGGCGGCGCACGGGCGAGGCGGGGTCGGTCTCCAGCCAGTCGGCCAGGCGGTGGATGGCCGAGCCGGGAGCCGAGCTGTCGGCCTGGCCGGCAAAAGCGTACAGGCGCCAGCGGGCATCGGCCTCGGCCGCATGGCCCAGTTGCATCTGCTTGGCATCGGCCAGCCGCACCACGGGGGCCGAATGGAAGCGGCGGCCGATCTCCTCACCGCGAGCCAGGGCCTGGTGGGTGGCAGGGCCGACCAGGGCCGAGGCATCGTACTTGACGGCGGTGCCGCCGGTGAACTCGAGGTTGGCCTTGAATTGGCGGATGATGCGCGGCTCTTCGGTACCGTCACGTTCGGCCTGGGTGGTGGGGGCAGACATGATGCGGGCCCACTCGTGATCGGTCTCCACCAGCCGGCGCGCCTCGGTCAGGCGCTCTTTGGAGTAGCTGCGCAGCAGGCTGGGATCGGCCCGACCCTGCAGCACATGCACCAACTTCCAGCCGAGATTGAAAGTGTCTTGCATCGAGACGTTCATGCCCTGACCGGCCTTGGGCGAGTGGGTGTGGCAGGCATCACCCGCGGTGAACACGCGCGGATTGCGGTGGCTGCCCTCGGGCACATCGTCAAACTTGTCGGTGATGCTGTGGCCGATGTCGTAGATGGACCACCAAACCACCTCCTTCACGTCGATCGAGTACGGGCGGATGATGCGGTTGGCCGCGGCAATCATGTCGTCCTGCGTGAACTTGCGGCTGGCTGCCTTCTCGTCGGGGCGCAGCTTGTCGAGTTCGACATACATGCGGAACACATAGCCGCCTTCGCGCGGCAGGATCAGCACATTGCCCTCCTGGGCCGACGAGATCAGGCATTTCTGGCGCACATCAGGGAAATCGGTGTTGGCCAGGATGTCCATCACGCCCCAGGCCTGGTGGGCCGCATCGCCGTGCAGCACGCCACCGATGGCCTTGCGCACCGCTGAGTGGGCACCATCGCAGCCCACCACATAGTTGGCCCGCACGGTGCGGGTGGCGCCCCAGTTCACGCCGCTGGCGTCCTTGAGCGTCACGGTCACGGGGTGGTCTTCGGTGTCGGGGTCCACCGTCAAGCCGACGATCTCCCAGCTGTAATCCGGCTCCAGTCGCGAGGGCGAATTTTTCATCACCTCCAGGAACAGCTCGTGCAGGCGGGCCTGGTTGATCAGGATGTGCGGCATCTCGGAGCTGTCATCGGCCACGTCCTGCACCCGGCCCACACGCTTGATGTGCTGAGGGTTGATGGGATCGGGCATCCAGAAGGCCGTCTGATTGACCCAATAGGTCTCGCGCTTGACCTTGTCTGCGAAGCCGAAGGCCTGAAACATCTCCATGGTGCGCGTGTTGATGCCGTCGGCCTTGCCCTTGATGATGTTGGTGGGCATGCGCTCGATGATCAGGGTTTCGATCTCGGGAAACTGCGCCAGCTGGGCTGCCAGGCACAGGCCGGCGGGCCCGGTGCCGGCGATCAGCACATCCACCTTCTCGGGCAGCGGTTCGTTGATGCCGCGGTTGCGGCGATTGGGCGCGGCCTGCTTGACGTCGGGGTTGCCGCCTCGGAATCCGTCTTTATAGAACTGCATGTCTTGTCTCCTTGGGATGGGGTGGTGCCGGTCTGGGGCTGCCGGCGTGCCCGCAAATAATAACTATGCTTACTATTTGTTGTCAATTAAATAAGTACACTTACCAAAACACCCGTTACAGTTCTTCTCCAGACCCCATCCCGGAACGCAGGCATGAACTCACTCGACATGGCGGGGCACCTGATACGTCGGCTGCACCAGCAGTCCACCCAGGTGTTCACCCAACGCACGCAGGCCGCAGGCTTTGACCTGACCGCGGTGCAATTTGCCGCACTCGATGCCATCCAGGCCCACCCTGCAACCGATCAGGCCACGGTGGCCGAATTGATTGCCTACGACCGGGCCACCATCGGTGGGGTGATTGATCGCCTGGAGCAGAAGGGTTGGGTCAAACGAATCGTCAGCGAACGCGACCGTCGCGCCCGCGAGCTGTCGCTCAGCCCCGAGGGGGCCCGCATCCACGCCGCCTTGTTGCCCATCGTGCAAGAGTTGCAGAACGACATACTGAATCCACTGAGTGAGGCCGAGCAGAGCGCGTTTCTGGCGCTGGCCAGCCGCGTGGTGCAAGCCTGAGGGGGCTGCCACCTTCGCCGGTCAGGATTGACGGGATGGGGCACGCTCAGGCTGAATCCCCTCCCGGATCGGTGCGCCAGACCGCTTGATCAACACGGTAGCCGCTTTGCGGCGCGCGAGGTTGCACTCACCCCGGGATCTCAGGCTCCACCAGCCAGGCCAGCAACTGCAGGGACTCCTGCCAGCCAAGGTAGCAGGCCTCGGCCGGAATGACGGCGGGAATGCCCTCTTGCTTCACCTGCAGCTCCACCCCGCAGGACACGGGCTTGAGCATCACCGTGGTCTGCATGGTGCCTGGCAGATGGGGATCGTCGAAGAGGGCGGTGTAGCGCAGCTTCTCGTCGGGCACCAGTTCCAGATATTCGCCACCGAACGCGTGGCTGTGGCCGGTGCTGAAATTGGTGAATGACATCCGGTAATGCCCCCCGACCCGGGGCTCCAGCAGCTCGACCGCGCCGGTGAAGCCATGGGGCGGCAGCCATTTGGCCCAGGCCGCCGGATCAATGAAGGCACGATACACACGCTCAGGCGTGGCGCGCAAAACCCTGTGCAATTGAATGGTCTGGGTCGGCATGGTGGGCTCAGCTCCTTTGGACATGATCAACGCCCCCAGCGGGGACCGGTGGGCCAGTATGCCGTAGCCAGCCCGGCGACCTCAATCACCGCCCTGGCACAAACCCGCAGTGCTTCATGCCGCCTTGCTTTCATACTGCCGGCTGCACAACACAGGAGGTTTCATGTCCGGATTTCTTCAACGCACCCTGTTCGGGATCGGCTGCGTGGTGGCGGCACCACTGTGCCTGGCCCAGGCTTCGGGCCTGAGTCGCACCCTGGTCACCAAGGCCGATGTCTCCGTCACCAACCGCGAGGCCGTGGTGGCGCGGGTAGAGGTCAGCCCGGGCAGTGCGGCGGGCTGGCACACGCACCCGGGTGACGAGATCAGTTACGTGCAAGATGGCGAGGCCACCTTGCTGCAGGCCGGCCAGCCTCCGCGCAAGGTAGCGGCAGGCGAAGCCTTTGTGATCCCGGCCGGGGTGGTGCACAACGCCATCAACCACGGAACCGCCCCCATCAAGCTGATCGGCGTGTATGTCGTAGAAAAAGGCCAGCCCCTGGCCACGCCTGCACCTGAGCCGGCGCGCTGAAGTGCGGATGCAAGGCCGCTTGGCCTGTGTTGATTACAGGCTCTTCAAGGGCACCACGTCCTTGCCCTTGAAGGTGTAGACCGTCACGGCCGACGATTTCAGGTCGTGCTTGGGGTCGTAGGCAAATTCGCCGGTCACGCCCGCGTATTTGCCGGCCGCGATGGCTTGCACGATCTTCTTGGTGTCGAATGACTGGGTGGCCTCGATGGCGCCGGCCAGCAGGTACATGCCGTCGTAGAAGGCCGCCGCGTAGGTCAGCGGGTCGCGCTTGTACTCGGCGCGGTAACGCTCGACAAACTTCTGGCCCTTGTCGCTCTTGTCGAGCATCGAACCGCCCTGGGTGCAGAAGGTGTTCAAGTCGCCGCTCACCTGGGCCAGAGTGGCCGTTTCAGACGAGCAGATGCCGTCACCGCCCAGCAGGGGCACGGTCAAGCCCAGCGAGCGCATCTGGCGCAGCATCGGGCCACCCTGCGGCGAGTAGCCGCCATAGAACACGGCGTCGGCCTTGGAGGCCCGCACATTGGTCAGGATGGCGCTGAAGTCGGTGGCCTTGTCGGTGGTGAACTCATTGGTCACCACCTTGAGGCCCAGGCGCTTGGCCTGTTCACTGAACTCCTTGGCCACGCCCTGGCCGTAGGCAGTGCGGTCGTCGATCACGGCCACGGTCTTGACCTTGAGGTCTTGCGCGGCATAGGTGGCCATCTTGGCGCCCAGTTGGTTGTCGCTGGCCCCGATGCGGAACAGGTTGTTGTAGCCCAGTTCGGTCACCTTGGGGTTGGAGGCCACGGTCAGCACCACCACATCCGACTCATTGAGCACCCGCGAAGCAGGCACGGTCACGCCCGAGTTGTAGGGCCCCAGAACAAACTTCACCTTTTTGTCGGCCAGGGTCTGCGCCACTTGCACGCCTTGCTTGGGGTCGGCGACGTCGTCATTGATGTCCAGCTCGAACACCACGGGCTTGCCGCCCACTTTCAGGCCCCTGGCGTTGAGCTCTTTGATGGCCAGTTGCGCACCATCGCGGTTGTCAATGCCATTGGCGGCCTGGGGCCCGGTGATCGGGCTCATGAAGCCGATGCGGATGCGCTCTTGCGCCTGGGCGGCCATCGCGGTCATGGCCAGGGCCACTGCTGTCATGCTGAACAGGATTTTTTTCATGAAGACGTCCTCGTGAGTCGTGGTTGAAAAAGGAAAAGGCAAATTTAAAAAGAAGCTGCCCACCAGCTGTCCCAACCCGGCGCGGGCCGTCGACCGGGAAACAGACGCTCGGGAGCGGGCGAACGGAACACTCAGAGGCGCGGCGCGAGACGGTGCGCCAGCACAGAGCGCGGCAAACCTGGTGTGATCAGAAGGGGGGGTTGGGCCCGGGCCGCTGAAGGCGCCTGGTGCGAGCGTGGCAGCACGGCAAAAAGTGGCACGTGCGCCAAGGCGTGGATCGCCATGTTGAAGTCTTTCTTGTCTCGGGTATCGCGTTGGTGTGCCGCCCTGGTGAGGTGGCCACCCCGTCTTGTCACTCCGCCGGTTCGTGCCGACGGATCCGTAAAGTGGGCGTGATGTTAGCCACCGCCGGCATGGCCAGCCGGCTCAGCGGCCTTGCATCAGTTTTTTTCAAGCACCACAACTGCAACCATCAGCAAACGCTTCGGCCTGCCTGCGGCGGCCTGGACTCGGATAATCCGCCCGATGCCCTCACCCCAATTCAGTGCCCGCAACGCCACCCTGATCGGCCTCATCGCGATTGTTCTCTGGTCCTCCGTCGTGGGCCTGATCCGCAGCGTCAGCATGGGCCTGGGGGCCACCGGGGGCGCCGCCATGATCTATACCCTGGGGGCGCTGCTGCTGGCCCTGACGGCGGGTTTCACCCCCCTGCGCGGCATTCCACGGGCCTACCTCGTTTGGGGCAGCCTGCTGTTCGTAGCCTACGAATGGTGTCTGTCACTGTCCATTGGCTACGCCAACACCGCCCAGCAGGCCATCGAAGTCGGCATGGTCAACTACCTGTGGCCCACCTTCACCTTGCTTTGCGCCATCGCCTTCAACGGCCAGCGTGCCAACGCCTTGATCGTGCCGGGCGTGCTGGTTGCCCTGGCCGGCATCTGCCAGGTGCTGGCAGGCGAACGCGGGCTGGACCTGGCCGGCATGCTGGCCAACGTCCAGAGCAACCCCATGAGCTACGGGCTGGCCTTTCTGGGGGCCCTGCTGTGGGCGGCCTACTGCACGGTCACCGCCCGGATGGCCCAGGGGAAGAACGCCATCACGCTGTTCGTGACGCTCACGGCGCTCACGCTGTGGTGCAAATACACCTTGGCGGGGGGCGAGCCCATGCACTGGAGCCTGGGCACCGGCATCCACCTGGGCTTTGCCGCCGCCGCCATGGGCCTGGGTTACGGGGCCTGGAACGTGGGCATCCTGCACGGCAACGTCACGGTGCTGGCGGGCGCCTCGTACTTCACGCCCGTTTTCTCGGCCGCCCTGGCCGCAGTGCTGCTGCAGGTGCCCCTGACGCCCGCCTTCTGGCTGGGCACCGGCATGGTGTGCGGCGGGGCAGTGCTGTGCTGGCTGGCGACGCGGGCAAAGTCACCCCGCGCCGCCTGAAAACCGGTTGCCGTACTCAGGCCCGCTCTGTCGCCACTGCCCGCAGCAGGCTCACCAGGCGCTGGGTGATCGGCGTCAGCGGCCGCCCGCGCAGGGTGATCAGGCCCACGGGAGGCACCTCGGCCTCCACCTGCAGCGCCAAGGGCGTGAGCAGGCCCAGGGCCGCAAAGTGCCGGGCCACCGAGTCAGCCATCAGGGCAGCAGCGTTCTGGTCGCGCAGCAGGGTCAACTGGCCCAGGAAGGACGCGGTCTCGACCACATCGAGCGGTGGCTTCAGGCCCAGGCGGAAGAACTGCTGCTCCAGCTTCACCCGCATCGACGCCCAGGGCGGCGGAGCCACCCAGCGGCCATTGGCCAGCTCAGGCCAGCCTGGCTCAGCCGTGCCCGCCAGCAAAGGGTGAGCGGTGCGCAGCACCACGCGCATGCGTTCGTCATACAGCGCCTCGGTCAGCAGGTCGGGGGCGGCATAGCCGGGCTCCAGCCGCCCCACGAACAGATCCAGTTCACCCAGGCGCAGTTTGGGCAACAGGTGGGTCAGGTCGCCCTCCTCGATCAGCACGGTGGCCGCTGACGATTCGGCCTTCAGGCGCTCGATGGCAGGTGCCAGCAGCGTGGGCAGGCCCACCACCATGGCACCGACCCGGGCGCGCCCAGCCACCCCGCGCTCGATGGTGCTGATCTCGTCGCGGGTGCGTTCGTAGTCGGCCAACACCGAACGGGCAAAGCGCAGCATCGACAGGCCGGCCGCCGTGGGTTCGGTGCCCCTGCGGGAGCGATCAAACAGCTGCAGGCCCAACATGTCTTCGACCTCGCCCAGCATCTTGGACACCGCCGGCTGTGTGACCGACAGAAATTCGGCCGTGCGGCCCAGGTGGCGGAACTCATTGAGCGCCAGCAGCAATTGCAGGTGGCGCAGCTTGATGTTGGAGCGCAGAGCGCGGTCAATGTGGGACATGGGCGCGCATATTACATGAGGTATTACTCATATTAAGTTTCCATTTTTCAATTGGACGGTTATGAATCAAAAGCGCACCATGCGGCCCAACAACCACAGACGGAGACACTGTCATCATGAAATTGCCTCGCCTCAATCGCCGCGAGTGGCTGGCTGGCGCCGCGCTCGGCCCCCTGGTGGGCGCCGCCGCCACCATCTTGCCGGCCCTGGCCGCCGCCGCAGACGACTACCCCAGCCGCCCCATCAACTTCATCTGCCCCTGGCCGGCCGGGGGCACGGCCGATGTGTCCATGCGGGCCATCTGCCAGGTGGCGGCGCGCATCCTCAAGCAGCCAGTGACCGTGGACAACAAGGCCGGCGCGGCCGGCATGATCGGCGTGAAAGCGCTGGCCGGCGCCAAGCCCGACGGCTACACCATCGGCCAGATCCCGATCTCGGTCACGCGCTTTTCGCAGCTGGGCATGCTGCAGGCCAACCCGCTGAAGGACTTCAGCTACCTGGCCCGCAGCTCGGGCCAGACCTTCGGGATTGCCGTGCCGACAGAGTCGCGCTTCAAGACCCTGCAAGAGATGGTCGCCTACGCCAAGACCCACCCGGGCCAGCTGACTTATGCGCACGCCGGCATCGGCGGCGCCACCCATGTGGGCATGGAGGAGTTCGCTCTGGCCGCCGGCATCGAGCTCAACGCCGTGGCCTACAAGGGGGGCGCCGCGGCCCTCAACGACACCCTGGGCGGTCAGGTTGACATGCTGGCCGACTCCAGTTCATGGGCGCCCCACGTCGAAGGCGGCAAGCTGCGACTCCTGGCCACCTGGGGCGAACAGCGCACGCCTCGCTTCAACAGCACACCCACCCTGCAAGAGCTGGGTTTCAAGGTGGTGATCGATGCCCCTAACGGCATCGGCGCCCCGGCCGGCCTGCCGGTTGCCGTCGAGAAAAAGCTGCGCGATGCCTTCCGCCAGGCCATTGCCAGCGAAGAATTCAAGGCCGTCGCAGCCCGCATCGACGCCCCCCTGATGTACCTGGACGGCCCCGACTACAAGCGCTATGTGGCTGAGGTCTACAAGCGCGACACCGCCCTGATCGAGCGACTCAAACTCAAAGAACTTCTGGAAAAAGGCTGATTGGTCATGAGCACCTCCCCCCACCTGATCCGCCTGCACACGGCCGACAACGTGTTGATCGCGAAGCTGCCGGTGGCCATCGGCCAGGCCCTGCCCGAGCTGGGCGCCAAGGCCCGGGCCCAAGTGCCCGCCGGCCACAAGATCGCGGCCTGCCGCATTGCAGAAGGTGAGGCGGTGCGCAAATACAACGCCGTCATCGGTGTCGCCGCGCGCGACATCGAGCCCGGCGACTACGTGCACACGCACAACCTGCGCCTGGTCGAATTCGACCGCGACCCGGGCTTCGGCCTGGATGTGCGCCCGATCGACTATGTGCACGAATCCGAGCGAGCCACCTTCCAGGGCTATGTGCGCGAAGACGGCCGAGTGGGCACCCGCAATTTCGTGGGCATTCTGGCCTCGGTGAACTGCTCGGCCACCGCCATCAGCCACATCGCGGCCCATTTCACGCCTGAGCGCCTGAGCGCCTATCCCAACGTGGACGGCGTCGTCGCCTTCACCCAGACCACAGGCTGCGGCATGTCCTCGCCCAGCCCGCACTTCGACCTGCTGCGCCGCACCCTGGCTGGCTACGCCCGCCACCCCAACCTGGCCGGCGTCCTGGTCGTGGGCCTGGGCTGCGAGCGCAACCAGGTGGCCGACCTGATGGACTCCCAAGGCCTGAAAAGCGGACGCCTGATGCGCAGCATGGTGATGCAGGACGTGGGCGGCACCCGCGTCACCATCGAGGCCGGCATCCGCGCCATCGAAGAGATGCTGCCCCTGGCCAATGCCTGCCAACGCCAGACCGTGCCGGCCAGCCACATCAGCATCGGCCTGCAGTGTGGCGGCTCCGACGGTTTCTCGGGCATCACAGCCAACCCAGCCCTGGGCGCGGCCATGGACATCCTGGTGCGCCACGGTGGTACGGCCATTCTGTCCGAGACACCCGAGATCCACGGCGTGGAATACATGCTGACGCGCCGTGCCGTCTCCCCCGAGGTAGGCCAGAAGCTGCTGGACCAACTCACCTGGTGGGCCGAGTACACCCGCGGCCACAACGGCCAGTTCAATGGCGTGGTGGGCCCGGGCAACCAGGCCGGCGGCTTGGCCAACATCTTTGAAAAATCGCTGGGCTCGGCCATGAAGTGCGGCACCACCCCGCTGCAGGGCGTGTACGCCTACGCCGAGCCCATCGACCGCAAGGGCTTTGTCTTCATGGACTCGCCGGGCTACGACCCGGTTTCGGCCACCGGCCAGATTGCCAGCGGCGCCAACCTGATCTGCTTCACCACCGGGCGTGGGTCAATGTTCGGCAGCAAGCCGGCGCCCACCATCAAGCTGGCCAGCAACACCCCCATGTACCAGCGCCTGAGCGAGGACATGGACATCAACTGCGGCGCCATCCTCGACGGCGAGGTGGACCTGCCCGGCATGGGCCAGCGCATCTTCGAAGCCATCCTGCGCCACGCCTCGGGCGAACGCACCAAGAGCGAACTGCTGGGCCTCGGCGACCACGAGTTCGTGCCCTGGCACCTGGGCATCGTGAGCTGACAGTCCTCCTTCGCAGCTGACCCTTTTTCAAGACGAGACCCCATGACCGTGTCCCACCCGCTGGCCCTGAACCGGGCCGACCTGATCGAAACCCGCCATCTGATTGCAGGCCTTTGGTGCGCCAGCCTGCAGGCAGACGGCGCCACGCTGCCCGTCTACGACCCCGCCGACCTGAGCCAGATCGCCACCGTGCCCGACGGCGGCGCCATGGATGCCCATGCCGCCCTGAACGCGGCCCAGGCGGCCTTTCCGGCCTGGAAGGCCCTTCCTGCACGCGAGCGCGCCGCCATCCTGAAGTGCTGGAACGACCTGATCGTGGCCCACCAGGACGACCTGGGCCGGCTGATCAGCCGCGAGCAGGGCAAGCCCCTGGCCGAAGGCCGTGGCGAGGTGCTGTACGCCGCCAGCTATGTGGAGTGGTTTGCCGAGCAGGCCACCCGCGCCAATGGCGAGGTGATCCCCACCCCGGCGCGCAACAAGCGCCTGCTGGCGGTGCGCGAGCCCGTGGGCGTGGTGGCGGTGATCACACCGTGGAACTTTCCAGCCGCCATGATCGCGCGCAAGATCGCCCCGGCCCTGGCCGCCGGCTGCACCGTGGTAGCCAAGCCTGCCGAAGACACCCCGCTCACCGCCCTGGCCCTGGCCAAGCTGGCGCAAGAGGCGGGCGTACCCGCCGGCGTGTTGAACCTGGTCACCGCCTCACGAGACCGCACCCCCGAGGTGGTCGACGTGTGGCTGGCCGACGAGCGCGTGCGCAAGATCAGCTTCACCGGCAGCACCCCCGTGGGCCGCCACCTGGCGCGTGAATCGGCCGCCACGCTCAAGAAGCTCTCGCTGGAGTTGGGCGGTAACGCCCCCTTCATCGTGTTCGAGGACGCCGACCTGGACGCCGCGGTCGAAGGCCTGATGGTGGCCAAGTTCCGCAACGGCGGCCAGACCTGCGTCTGCCCCAACCGCGTGTATGTGCACGAGGCCGTGCACGAGGGCTTCGTGGACAGGCTGGTGGCCCGTGTGGCTGCACTGCAGGTGGGGCCGGCCAGCGACCCGGCCTCGCAGATCGGCCCCATGATCAATGAGCGCGCCGTGGCCAAGATCGAGCGCCACGTGCAAGACGCCGTGGCCAAAGGCGCGGTGGTGCGCACCGGCGGCGAGCGCCTGAAGCGCGATGACGCCCCCGGTGCCGCCTACTACGCACCCACCGTGCTGACCGAGGCGCAACCGGACATGGAATGCGCCTGCGAGGAAACCTTCGGCCCCGTGGTGCCGGTCACCCGCTTCCAGACCGAGGCCGAGGTGATCGCCGCCGCCAATGGCACGCCTTATGGCCTGGCCGCCTACTTCTACACCCAGGACCCGGCGCGCATCTGGCGCGTCAGCGAGGCGCTGGAGTGCGGCATCGTGGGCATCAACGAAGGTGCCCTGGCGGCAGAGGCCGCGCCCTTTGGCGGCGTCAAGGCCTCGGGCTACGGTCGCGAGGGCTCGGTGCATGGCCTGGACGACTACCAGCACATCAAGTACCTGTGCCAGGGCGGGCTGGGCTGATTCTGCCAACCCGCCCCGCGGCCATCCCCATTTTCAACCCCTGGCGGCAGCAAGTTGCCGCCAGCGCAAATCCATCCTCAAGCCATGACACCCACCAGCCTGCCCAGCGGCAACCCCTTCAAATACGCCCTGCAACAACGCCAGGCCCAGGTGGGTCTGTGGCTGTCCATGGCCGACCCCTACCTGGCCGAGGTCAGCGCCACCGCCGGCTTCGACTGGTTGCTGATCGACGGCGAGCACGCCCCCAATGACCTGCGCAGCACCCTGGCCGCGCTGCAGGCCGTGGCCCCTTACCGGGCTCAGCCCGTGGTGCGCGCCGTCCAGGCCGACACGGCGCTGATCAAGCAACTGCTGGACATCGGTGTGCAGAACCTGCTGGTGCCCATGGTGGACACCGCTGAGCAGGCCGCCCAGGTGGTCAGTGCCACCCGCTACCCGCCCCAGGGCATCCGCGGCGTGGGCAGCGCCGTGGGCCGGGCCTCCCGCTGGAGCGCCCGCGGCGACTACCTCCAGGTGGCCGACAGCGAGGTGTGCCTGTTGGTGCAGGCCGAAACCGTGACCGCGCTCAGCCATCTGCAGGCCATCTGCGAGGTCGACGGCGTGGATGGTGTCTTCATCGGCCCGGCCGATCTGGCCGCGTCGATGGGCCACCGCGGCAACCCGGGCCACCCCGAGGTGCAGGCCGCCATCGAAGGCGCCATGCGCACCATCATCGCCAGCGGCAAGGCCGCCGGCACCCTGACATCCGACCCGGTCCTGGCCCGCCGCTACCTGGAACTGGGCTGCACCTTCGTCGCCACCGGGGTCGACGTGCTGCTGTACGCTCAGGCAGCCCGTCGCCTGGCCGCCAGCTTTCTGAACACCGCCCCCGTGGCAGCGCCGGCCACCGGTGCGGCCTACTGAGCCCCGCCACACGCCTCACAACGTCATCTGCCATGCCTACCTCCGCTGAAACCCTCCAGGCCCTGGGCCAGATCGTCGGTGCCGCCCACTGCCTCACCGCCACGGTCGACACCGAATCCTTCACCACCGACTACCGCAAGCTCTACCGGGGCGACGCGCTGGCCGTGGTACTGCCTGCCAGCACCGAAGAGGTCAGCCAAGTCATGGCCTGCTGCCACGCCCACGGCATCCGTGTGGTGCCCCAGGGCGGCAACACCTCTTTGATGGGCGGTGCCGTGCCCGAGCGCGACTCGGGCGCCATCGTGCTCAACCTGCGCCGCATGAACCAGGTGCTGGGAGTGGACACCGTCAACGACACCTTGACCCTGCAGGCCGGCGTGACCTTGAGCGGCGCCCGTGCCGCGGCCGACGAGGCCAAGCGCCTGTTCCCGCTGCGCATCGGCTCGGAGGGTTCGTGCCAGATCGGCGGCAACCTGGCCACCAATGCCGGTGGCACCGCAGTGCTGCGCTACGGCAACATGCGCGATCTGGTGCTGGGCATCGAGGCCGTGCTGCCCGATGGGCGCATCTACTCCAGCCTGCGCGGCTTGCGCAAGGACAACACCGGCTACGACCTCAAGCAGTTGTTCATCGGCTCGGAAGGCACGCTGGGCATCATCACCGCCGCCGTGCTCAAGCTCTACCCGCAGCCGCGGGCCGTGTCCGCGGCCTTCGTGGCGGTCAGCGACCCGGCGGCCGCGGTGCAGTTGCTGGGCCTGGCCAAGCAACTGGCCGGCCCTCATGTGACCGCCTTCGAACTGGTCTCGGCCGACGCCATGGCCCTGGTCTGCGACTACCTGGGCGGTGCCCGCCCGCCACTGGCGGGCCAGCCGGCCTGGATGGTGCTGATGGAGTTCAGCTCCACCGGCGAGCAGGCCGCCCTGGACGCCCAACTGACGGGCGTGCTCGAAACCGGCATGGAACAAGGCTGGGTGCAAGACGCCGCGCTGGCCGCCAGCCTGTCGGATGTGCAGGCCTTCTGGCGCCTGCGCGAAGAAATCTCGGACGCCCAGACCCGCACCGGCGGCAGCATCAAATGCGATGTGTCGGTCCCGCTGTCGGACATCCCGGCCTTCATTGAACAGGCCAGCCAGCAGGTGCAGACCCTGGCCCCAGGCAGCCGCATGGTGATCTACGGCCACATGGGCGACGGCAACGTGCACTTCAACCCGCTGCGCCCCGCCAACACCCCGGCGCGCGACTACCTGGACGCCCACTACGCCGAAGTCTCGACCGCCGTGGACCAGCTCGTGCACCGCCTGCAGGGCTCGATTTCGGCCGAACACGGCATCGGTGTGGCCAAGCGCGACGACCTGCGCCTGTACAAATCCGAGGTGGAACTGGCCCTGATGTGGCAGGTGAAGCGGGCATTGGACCCGCAGGGCCTGCTCAATCCCGGAAAGATGCTGCCGGCGGTATGAGGCCGGGCTGACAACAGGCTCCCCAGGCTTTCACCGATTGCCAGTGCCGGCGGCGGCGGTTCAGATGGGGGCTGCCTTCACCAACCCTGCCGCCGCCATGAACCCTTCTCTCAGCCGTCGCCAGACCTTGGGCGACATCCTGCGCCGTACTGCGCAGCGCCTGCCGAACAAGACCGCCATCGTGTGCGGTGCCACCCGCTGGAGTTACAGCGAATTCGACGCCCTGGTCACCCGCCTGGCGGCCGGCCTGGCCCAACAGGGCATTGCCCCTGGCGACAACGTGGCCCTGCTGGCGCGCAACTCACACGCCTTTGCGGCCATGCGCTTTGCCCTGGCCCGCCTGGGGGCCGTGCTGGTGCCGATCAACTTCATGCTCAAGGCCGACGAGGTGGCGTTCATCCTGCGCCACGCAGGTGCGCGCACCCTGGCCACCGACTCCGAGTTTGCCCCGGTGGCACGCCAGGCCGCCACCTTGCAGACCCAGGTGCGGCAGTTCATCTGGCTGCCCACCGAGGAGCCCACTGAGCCCGAACCCGACATGCTCGATTTCGACCACCTGGCGCGCTGTGACGCAACGCTGCAGGCCACTGGCCCCGACAGCACCGATCTGGCCCAGATCGTCTACACCAGCGGCACCGAGTCCAGCCCCAAGGGCGCCATGCTGACCCACGATGCGGTGTTGTGGCAGTACGTGAGCTGCGTGATGGACGCGGCCATTGCCCGCGACGACCTGATGCTGCATGCCCTGCCGCTGTACCACTGCGCCCAGCTAGACGTGTTCTTCGGGCCCGCCATTTACGTGGGCGCCACCAACATCATCACCGGGCGGCCAGTCGCCGATCGCTTGCTGGACCTGATCGAAACCCACCGCATCACCAGCTTCTTTGCCCCGCCCACGGTATGGATTGCCCTGCTGCGCTCGCCCGCCTTCAGCGAACAGCGGCTGGCCAGCCTGGCCAAGGGCTATTACGGCGCCTCGATCATGCCAGTGGAGGTGCTCAAGGAACTGGCCCAGCGCCTGCCGCGCGTGCAACTGTGGAACCTGTATGGCCAGACCGAGATCGCGCCCCTGGCCACCATGCTGGGCCCTGATGACCAGCTGCGCAAACCGGGCTCGTGCGGGCGCGCCGTCACCAATGTGGAGACCCGGGTGGTCGATGACCAGATGCGCGATGTGGCCGCCGGCGAGGTGGGCGAGATCGTGCACCGCTCGCCGCATCTGATGCTGGGCTACTTCCATGACGAAGAACGCACCCGGGCCGCTTTCGAGGGGGGCTGGTTCCACAGCGGCGACCTGGCCACGGTGGACGCCGAGGGCTACATCACGGTGGTCGATCGCAAAAAGGACATGATCAAGACCGGTGGCGAAAACGTGGCCAGCCGCGAGGTCGAAGAAACCATCTACCGCCTGCCCCAGGTCAGCGAGGTGGCAGTGGTAGGCCTGCCCGACGCCCGCTGGGTCGAGGCGGTGACCGCCGTGGTGGT
Source organism: Curvibacter sp. EU05-FHT14A10 (assembly GCF_058791075.1). Classification (NCBI taxonomy): domain Bacteria; kingdom Pseudomonadati; phylum Pseudomonadota; class Betaproteobacteria; order Burkholderiales; family Comamonadaceae; genus Curvibacter; species Curvibacter sp. EU05-FHT14A10. The sequence continues at coordinate 398,139 of NZ_JBYTDE010000006.1, read as the reverse complement.
GGTGAAGGCCGGCCTGGCCCTGAATGAGGCTGAGGTGATGGCCCATTGCAGCGCCCACCTGGCCGGCTTCAAATGCCCCAAGCGCGTGGTGTTTGTCGAGGCCCTGCCCAAGAACCCCAGTGGCAAGCTGCTGAAGCGGCAATTGCGCTTGGAGCTCGTCCAGACTTGATGGTGTCGTTCGCGCGCACGATTCAGCCCGTACCGGGCGTTGGGCCCGGCATGCCGATCAGGCGGAATCAGATGAAGCCACGTCGTCTGGCGGTCGCGTCAGCCACTTCGTTGGGCATCTCCTTGGCCAGAATGTCTCGGGCCGCCGCCAGCACGTCAGGCGGTGCAAGCTCGGGCAGCCCGGCGCTGTATGGGGGCTGAGGCGCATACTCCATGCACAACTGGGCCAGTTGCCCCGAGAAGTCGCCCCCCCAATGGCCCATCATGGCCAGCGCGAAATCGATGCCGGCAGTCATACCTCCACCGGTGGCCCGGTTGCGGTCGATCACAATGCGCTCGTTGATGGGCTGCGCACCGAACTGTCGCAGATATTCGCGTGAGTACCAGTAGCAGCCGGCCTTGTAGCCCTTGAGCAAGCCTGCGGCTCCCAGCAGCAATGAACCGTTGCAGACACTGGTCACCCAGCCTGCTTTGGTGCCCAGGCGGGAGATGGTGTCGACCAACGCATCATCCTGCAGGGCATCGAACACGCCGCGGGCACCACCCGGGACCAGTAGCACGTCCGGCGCCTGAAAGCAGGTATCGAAGTCGTGGGTGGCATTGATGGTGAGGCCGATGTCGGTGGGCACAGGGCCCGGCGTGACTGCCGCGATCTGAATCTGCACGCCCGGGATGAACATCCAGGTGTTGGTCGGACCGATCAAGTCAATGGCGGTGAAGCCAGGGAACAGGGTCGCGAGAATTTTCATGTATCGTCTCCGTCAGAGGTTGTTCACGCCGTGATCGTGGTCGGCCTCACCAATTGAATGTGCTGTCCCAGCATGGCGCCGGGTGGGATCGGCGGGCCTCCTGCATTGACGTGATCGAAGTAGTCATACCAGCCGGAGGCGGACACCGCTTGCTGGAACTCATCGAACAGGGCACGGTTGGGCATGCGGTAAACGCCGAAGGCGTCATAGGGCGCACGGTGATCGATGTCGAGGTCGTTGTAGCCCCAGGCGATGATCTCGACGCCTGCATCCATGATGGCCTGTACCGAAGGCATGAGTTCCTGGACGTAGCGGGTGCGTGTGTCGAGGTCAGCACCTGTCCAGCGGTCATTGAACTTCCAGAGTTCGATGAAGATGTGTTCCATGGGAATTCTCCTGTCGTGTGTCATTGAAGGCAGTTGCAGGATAGAAGCCGCGCCATTGACGCGCCAGACAAAAGACAGTCAAATTCCGCCACCGCCGAGGCTGCCCCTGCATCCGCCATTCCCCACTTCCGTCGCATCGCTGCCCATGTCACTGCTCTCGCCGGCGGCTCGCCCAAGCACCGTTGTCATCCTCGCCTTCGACGAAGTCACCGCCTCAGACATCTGCGGTGCCGCCGATGTGTTCTCGGTGGCCACCCGATTCCACCCACGACCGAACCAAGGTGCCTACCAGGTGGTGATCGCGTCGGTCCATGGCCGACCCATCACCAGTTTCTCGGGCATCACCCTCGCGACCACACCGCTCTCTGCGATCGACCCAGCCACAATCGAGACCTTGATGGTGCCGGGTGGCGGGCCACCCGATCGCCCCCCCTTGCCCCTTGATGTGATCGACTGGCTGGCCAGGGAAGGTCGACGGGCCAGACGCCTGTGCGGCATTTGCACCGGAACCTTCCTGCTTGCCGAGGCCGGCCTCATCGGGCAGCGGCGGGTCACCACGCATTGGCAGGCCACAGATGCACTGAAGAGCCGCTATCCGGATCTGCAGGTGGAGCCCGACAGGGTTTATCTGCGCGACGGCGAGCTTTGGACATCCGGCGGCTTCACGGCCGGGCTGGACCTCGGGCTGGCCTTGCTGGAGGAGGACCAGGGGCACGCCACCGCCATGGCTGTGGCCAGTTCACTGCTGATGTTTGTGAAACGGACTGGTGAGCAGGCACAGGTTTCGGCTGCGCTCTCCAGTCAGGCGGCGTCAGACCCGCATTTCAGTCAGCTTCATGCGTGGATCATGGACCACCTGAGCGAAGACCTGCGTGTGGAGGTGCTCGCCGAACGGGTGGGCATGACTCCACGCACCTTTGCACGCCGCTACACCGAACAGACTGGCTGCACGCCCGCCAAGGCCGTGGAGGCCATGCGCCTAGAAGCGGCGCTGAGGGTCATGGCGGATGATCGCATCACCTTCAAGCAGGTGGCACGGCACTGCGGCTTCGGCACCGAACAGAACCTGAGACGCGTCTTTCTGAGGGTGCGCGGAACCACACCCGAGAATTACCACCGACAGCGCAGCGCGTGAGAATCATCCCAGTAGCCTAAGACCGAAGCAAGCAACCCAGCATGCGATACCTATCCTGCGGAAAATACCCCTCACACACGTCGCGGATGGTTAAGAAGCCCGGCTTCAGAAATCCACTCTGTCACGGCATGAGATCGCAGCCACGCCCCTTCGCCGCCCTGCACTTTGTTCTGCCCCTGGTCTGCACCAGTCTGCTACTCGTGGCCACGCCCCCACTGGAGGCCCGCACGCCCGCCGCCCCCCGGGCGGTGAGCCCGCGCGGGCCCTTGGGGGCCGAAGAGCTCAACCACATCAATGTGTTCAAGGGCAGTTCGCCTTCGGTGGTGAACATCACCGCGCTGGGCCTGGAGCGCGACGTGTTCTCGATGAATGTGCAACAGGTCCCCCAGGGCACGGGCACCGGCTTTGTTTGGGACACCCAAGGCCACATCGTCACCAATTTCCATGTGATCCAGGGGGCGGCAGCCGCCCGCGTCACGCTGGCCGACCAGAGCAGCTACCGGGCCGAGCTGGTGGGGGCCTTTGCCGACCGCGATCTGGCCGTGCTGCGCATCAACGCACCCGCTGCCAAGCTGCGGCCGCTGCCCCTGGGCAGCAGCCGCGAGCTGCAGGTGGGCCAACAGGTGTACGCCATCGGCAACCCCTTCGGCCTGGACCAGACCCTGACCCTGGGCATCGTGAGCGCGCTCAACCGGGAGATCGAATCGGTGACCCGGCGCACCATCAAGGGCGCCATCCAGACCGATGCGGCGATCAATCCCGGCAATTCGGGCGGGCCGCTGCTGGATTCGGCCGGGCGCCTGATCGGGGTGAACACCTCGATCTACAGCCCCTCGGGGGCCAGTGCCGGCATCGGCTTTGCGATTCCGGTGGATGAGGTCAACCGCATCGTGCCCAGCCTGATCCGCGATGGCCGCCTGGTGCGCCCGACCCTGGGTCTGAGCGGCGCAGGCCCCGACCTGAACCGGGCGCTGGGCCTGCCCAAGGGCGTGGCCATCGTGCGACTGCAACGCAACGGCCCGGCCGCCAAGGCCGGCCTGCGCGCCTTCAGCCGCGGCGACGCCGGCATCGTGGCCGGCGATGTGATCACCGCGGTCGAGGGTGACACGGTCGAGACCATGGACGACCTGTTGACCGCCCTGGAGCGCCTGCAACCGGGCCAGACCTGCACCCTGACCCTGTGGCGCGCCGGCAGCACCCGCCGCCAGGCCGTGACGCTGGCCGAGTCCGAGGATTGACGGGCGGGCTGAATGCCTCAACGAACGTGAGGCTGCCACACCTTGACCGCCCCAGTTGGCGAAGACAAAGGTGACACCCGAACGACCGGAAATGCAGCCTCTCACCAAGAGCACAACAACGACAACCGGAAGTGACTGGTGCTGTCGCGCCGAGTCCGTTCCAGCAAAACTGTCTTGCCAACCTTTCGCGACTCGATCCTCACACATTGAATGGCTGCTGTGGCCATGAGCAGACGCTACTGGGCAAGGTAGGGTGCTCCTCTCCGTGTCAAAACCTCATACCGCCAAAGTGGCGTCCGGCCGATACCGCCTCAGGGACCATTGTCTACTTCGGCATCCATCAAACCTCCGCCTAAAGCCTTGTAAAGCGCCACCGCATTGCTGAATTCATGACGCTGCAGATCCAGTTGGATCTGACGAACTGAATAAAGCTGACGCTGAGCGTCTAGCAATTCAAGCCGGCCATCGACCCCAGCACGGTAGCGCAGACTGGCCAAAAAGACCCGACGCTCAGCATTGGAAACCGCGCGACTTTGAGACTCCAATTGAGCTGAGTAAGTTTCTCGCCCAGCAAGTCCATCGGCCACTTCTCGGAAAGCAGTTTGGATCACTCGTTCATACTCTGCCACGGCACTTGACTTCCGCACTTCAGCAAGTCGCAACTCAGAACGCAACCGCCCCCCCGAAAACAACGGGACTGTTATCTGGGGCGAAAAGGTCCATGCGCGCTGCCCCCCATCGAACAACGCGCCTATTGAGGGGCTGGTATACCCGAGCGAGGTGGTCAATGAAAGCCGCGGAAAGAAGGCAGCCCGGGCAGCCCCGATGTCCGCATTCGCCGCGACGAGGGCTTGCTCGGCTTGCTGAATATCGGGGCGCCGATACAACAGGTCCGAAGGGAGACCTTCAGGCAACTGGACGACCACCTGCTGGCTTTGAAGCGGGAGTCCGGTCGGCAGCTTGCCGGGCACGTCTGTGCCGGTCAACAGTCGAAGGGCGTTGCTGGCGCGCGCCAGGCCTCTCCTGCGCTCCTCGACATCGGCGGCTGCCGTTGCAACCTGGCCTTGCGCCTGAGCGATATCCAATGCACTGCTTTGTCGGCCTTCTTTGAGGCGTCGAACCAGGTCCAGTGATTGATGCCAGTCTGACGACGTGCGCTCGGACAACGCGAGTTGCTCCTGCGCCAAGCGCTCAGCAAAATAGGCATCCGCCACCGCTCCAACAAGAGCGATTTGGGTGGCTCTCCGTCCATGATCACTTGCAAGGTAACGTGCGAATGCCGCGTCCGACAGAGACTGCACGCGTCCAAATAAATCGACCTCGAAGGCGCTCATGCCCAGGCTCAAGCCGTGCTGGCTCTGGACTGCTGCAGGAACACCGGTTGTGGATCCACCACTGGCAGTGGTTCGCTGACGAGCCACCGTCGCGCCCACCTCGACGCCCGGCAAGCGAGCGGCACGCTGTATCCCCAATTGGGCTTGCACGGCCTCGACGTTGAGCGCAGCCAGGCGAAGGTCGCGATTGTTGTCGAGGGCAAGCGCGATGAGTTGCTGCAGACGAAGGTCGACAAACATGCTGCGCCAACCCAGGTCGGCTCCATGCGTTGTGGTTGCAGCCCCCTCACGCTGAGGGTAGGCCACTGGGACGGGAGCCGACGGCTTGACCAGTGCCGGCGTCAGTGAGCAGGCGGACAGGGACAGGACCAACGGGAGAATAAGGAATCGCATGGTCTCAGCCCTCCTGAACGGGTGCAGTTGAGGTGTTGGATCTGACGGCTGTTCTCCCGTGCTGGAGGCGCTCTTTCAAGTCCATCACGAACACAAAGAAACAGGGCACAAAGAAGATGGCCAGCACGGTCGCGGTGAGCATGCCACCAAATACCCCCGTACCAATCGCGTGCTGAGTCTCTGCACTCGCGCCCGAAGCGAGCATCAAGGGAACCACCCCCAACCCAAAGGCAAGCGAGGTCATGAGGATCGGACGCAAGCGAAGGGCTGCAGCCTCCACGGCCGACGCCACCAGTCCCTTGCCTTGATCATGCAATTGCTTGGCGAACTCCACGATCAGGATCGCATTCTTGGCGGACAGTCCGATCACCGTGATCATGCCGACCTTGAAGAACACATCGTTAGGCAGGCCACGCAGCATGACCGCGCCCAATGCACCGAGCAGCCCCAACGGAACGACCAGCATCACCGACAGTGGAATGGCCCAACTCTCATAGAGCGCAGCCAGCACGAGAAACACAACCAGCATGGACAGGGCCATCAACATCGGTGCCTGGGCAGCGGACTGTCGCTCCTGCAAGGATTGGCCGGTCCATGCCAGAGCGAAGCCGGGCGGCAGTTGCCGGGCCAGCCGCTCCATTTCGGCCATCGCATCCCCGCTGGAAGCGCCTGGCGCCGCATTGCCGGATATACGGGTGGCAGGAAAACCCAGGTACCGCACCAATTGCAGGGGAGTGTCAGTCCAAACCGGGTTGACGAACTCCTTGAGCGCGACCATGCCGCCACTGCTGTTGCGCACGTAGAGCCTGAGCACGTCGTCGATCTGCATCCGAGCAGGTGCATCAGCTTGGATGATCACCTGCTGCATCCGACCTGCATTTGGGAAGTCATTCACATAGGACGAGCCCATGGCAGCGGACAAGGTGTCGCTGATCAAAGAGAAAGGAATGCCCAACGACTCGGCCTTCTGCCTGTCGATGTCCAAGCGGATGCTGGTGCCCGGCGGCAGACCGTCTGGGTAGACACCGGTGACGACTTGGCTTTGGGAAGCCAGCTCCAACAGCTTCGCCTCTGCAGCCTTCAGCTCCGCATACCCCTGGTTCGCCCGGTCCTGCAGGCGCAGGGCAAATCCGGAGTTGTTGCCCAACTCGTCTATCGCGGGTGGCATCAAGCTCATGAAAGTGCCCTCTGTGATGCCAGCCATGGCCGCCTGGGCCGATCCGACCTCGCCTTTGGCCGTGGCACCGTCGCGCTTCTCCCAGTCACTGAGCATGGTGAAAGCCATGGCAGCGTTGGAGCCCGAGCCAGAGAAGCCGAACCCGACCACGGACATGTTGGACTGGATAGCAGCGCGCCCAGCCGTGTACCTTTCAAACCTCTGCACAACATCAAGCGTGCGCTCCATGGTGGAGTCGGCTGGCAACTGCATCACCGACATGAAGTACCCTTGATCTTCTTCCGGCAGAAATGCAGAGGGCAGGTGTCGGAACGCGACCAGCAAGCCAGCGGAAAGTGCAATGAACACAAACATGACACGACCGGCATGGGTGACCCACCGGCGGACGTGGGATTCGTAGCGAGCATTCATACGGTCAAATCGACGGTTGAACCAGCCCAGAAAGCCCCGCTTTTCCATGTGTCCCGATTCGATAGGCTTGAGCAGCGTCGCGCACAACGCCGGCGTCAAGGTCAGCGCCAGGAACGCCGAGAACAGAATAGCCACGGCCATCGACAAGGTGAACTGTTTGTAGATCACGCCCACCGACCCGCTGGCAAACGCCATGGGGATGAAGACGGCGGTCAATACCAGAGTGATGCCGATCAGGGCACTCTTGATCTCTGACATCGCCTTCGTGGTGGCCTCAAGTGGTCCCAATCCGTCCTTGGCCATGATCCGTTCGACGTTCTCCACAACCACGATCGCATCATCGACGATGATGCCAATGGCCAGCACCATACCGAACATCGTGAGCACATTGATCGAGAAACCGGCAACCAACATCACAGCAAAAGTGCCGAGCAAAGCAATCGGTGCCACGATGGCAGGGATCAAGGTGTATCGGATGTTCTGCAAAAAAAGGAGCATCACCAGGAACACCAGCACCATGGCTTCGAGCAATGTGTGGAGCACCTTTTCGATGGAAATTTTCACGAACGGCGCCGTATCAAACGGAACCGAATAGCCCATGCCAGTTGGCATGGTTTGGCTCAGCTCCTGCAGCCGGTCCCGCACGCCCTGCGCTGTGCGCACCGCATTGGCTCCAGGTGACAGTTGCACCGCGGCTGCCGTGGCCGTTTTTCCGTTCTCACGGTTGATGAAACCATAGGACTGAGCCCCCAACTCGACCCTTGCCACGTCACCGATCGTGACCTTGGCGCCATTGGTGTTGGCGCGAAGCACGATGTCGGCGAACTGCTCCGGAGTGCTCAACTGGCCTTGGACTGTCAATGGAACCGTGACGCGCTGCCCAGCCTGGGCGGGCGATGCACCGACCGCACCTGGGGCGATCTGTGCATTCTGCTGACCGATGGCCGACGACAAGTCGTTCATCGTCAAGCCGTATGAGATCAGCTTGGCGGGATCGACCCAGATGCGCATGGCCTGCTCGGAACCAAACAACTGGACTTTGCCCACCCCCTCGATGCGACGAAGCTCTTCGACGATGTTCCGAGCCATGTAGTCGCTCAGCGAAGTCTCATCGAAACGACCCTCTTCCGAGGTCAGGCTGATGATCATCAGGAACCCTGAGGCGGCCGACTCAATGGTCAAGCCATTTTGACGCACGGCCTGTGGCAGTCGTGGCTCAATCGCCTTGATCTTGTTCTGCACATCCACCTGAGCCAGTGCTGGCTCTGTGCCGGGCTTGAATGTGGCCACAATCGAAGCCATTCCAGAGGTGTCTGCTGACGATTCGAAGTAGAGCAAGTTCTTGACGCTGGACAACTCACGTTCGATGAGGCTGATCACCCCATCGTTCATGGTCTGCGGGGATGCACCTGGGTAGACAGCCGTGATGTTGACCGTAGGCGGAGCCACCGACGGATAACGGGCGATCGGCAACATCGGAATCGCGATCACACCGAACAGAACGATGAACAGGGCGATCACCCAGGCAAAAACCGGGCGCTTGATAAAGAACTGGGACATGGTGAACCCTTTATCGAGCGGACGTCGCGGTTGCAGACGTCCCTGCTGGCAGGGCGCCCGACACGTCTGACTTCCAGTCCTGAGCTGTCACCGTGGCACCGTCACTCAGGCGCTCCATGCCTTCAACCACCACCTTGTCTCCGGCAGTGAGGCCAGCGCGCACGCGATAGTGTCTGTCTATCAGTTCACCCAGTTCCACCATGCAACTCTTGGCCATCCCCTGGGCATCAACCGTCCAGATCTGCGGCTTACCGGCTACGCGCACCACAGCCTGCTGCGGAACCGTCAGCGCTTCAGCGTGGGAGGAGTACGGTACCCGGGCTCGAACGAACATGCCCGGCAACAGTTGGCGCCTTGGGTTGTCCACCAGGACACGCAAAAGAACGTCGCCGGTCCCGGCATCGACGTTGATGCCCGAGAACAAGATGTGCCCCTTCACGTCATACGGTTCGCCCTGATGATCCAACACAGTGATGGGCAGCCCGTGATGGATGCTGCCGTGCTGTACAGAGACTGCTTTTCGCAGGGCTTCGAGAGAGGTGGCTGGACGACGTACATCGACGTACACCTGATCAATCTGTTGAATGCGCGCCATGGGGCTGGCATCGTTGCTGCCGACCAGCGCACCTTCGCTCACCAGGGCTTGATCGATGCGTCCGGAAATGGGCGCCTCTACCAGTGCGAACTTCAGGTCGATCTGCTTGCGCGTCAGGCTTGCACGGGCCTGAGAAACGTCTGCAACGGCCTGATCTCTTTGGGAGACTGCATCGTCGTAGGTCTGACCACTCACGGCGTCGTTCTCGACCAACGACTGCAGGCGCTCGACCTGGGTGCGGGCACGCGTGAGCGCAGCTTCTGCACGCAACAGGTTTGCCGCAGCCGTATCAAGGTCTGCCTTGAACGGAGCTGGATTGATCTGGAACAGTCCCTGACCCGAGCGCACTTCTGTGCCTTGCTCAAACAAGCGTCGCTGAACAATGCCACCGACTTGTGGCCGGATCTCAGCCACACGAACGGCTGATACCCGTGCCGGTAAATCCTCTGTCAGGTCCAGCCGGGTTGCTTTGACGGTCATCACTGCGACGACCGGTGGCGTCGCTGCGACCTCAGACGCGGGATCTCCACAACCTGCCAGCAAACTGGACATGGTGAGCGCCAGGGCCAGGGCCGCAGTGCCGCAGTGGCGCTGTACGGAATCATTCTTCATATCTGGGTCCTTCAAACGCCAACAGACCTCTGCCAGCGTCAAAGACCAAGATTCTTAGAGCGCCGTGTCGAGATTCGCACGAGCTTGTGTGGAGATTCGATGGAGGACTCAGGCGCAATAATCGCGGCATGTCGACTTCCATTCACCTGGCCTCAGACGCATCAATTGTTCAGGCCCTTGTCCTCATTGCCGAAGACGAACCCGAGATCGCGGCCATCCTGGCCGCCTACCTGGCGCGCGGTGGGATGCGAACGATGCACGCATCGAATGGCCGTCAGGCGTTGGAGATGCACCTGTCTTTCAAGCCCGACCTGGTTCTTTTGGATGTCCAGATGCCACAGATCGATGGCTGGCAGGTACTCGCCCAAATCCGACAGCGTGGTGATACCCCGGTCATCATGCTGACGGCCATGGACCAGGACGTCGACAAGCTCATGGGACTGCGAATCGGTGCGGATGACTACGTAGTCAAGCCATTTAATGCAGCGGAGGTCGTTGCACGTGTGCAGGCCGTACTCCGGCGCGCCAGGCCCCGAGGCGGTGTCGAAAAGGGTGTTCTGCGCGCCGATCCCCTGGAAATTGACCTGGACCACCACGAGGCCTTTGTGAAGACGGATGCTCAACGCCGTCGTCTCACCTTGACGCTGACCGAGTTCAAGCTGCTGGCTCAACTGGCCAAGGCCCCCAGACGTGTTTTCAGTCGCAGCGAGTTGCTCGCCAACTGCTTGTCTGAAGGTGACACCCTGGAGCGGACCGTAGACAGCCACGTGAGCAAGCTACGCAAGAAACTCGAGGAGCTGGGGGTCGAGGGCATACCCATGAGCATCCGGGGTGTGGGCTACAAGCTTTTGGAGGCTGAATGAGACTGGAAGGCCTGAGCCGCCAGATCGTCCGCTCAATGGTGGCCATCGCTCTCAGCGTGACTCTGCTGACTTTGCTGACGTCCTATGCGTTCTACTTTCTCTGGAAGACTTATTGGCCCGAGAACTTCGATCCGGACAGCTTGGTGCCGACAGTGCCAGAATGGCTGTGGATGTTTGGAACCATCCTGATGGGGCTGGTACTGGCCATCTTCATGGCCATCAAGCTATCAAGACGCATCCTCGTGCCCTTGAACTCCGTCGCAGAGAGCATTCGACGGGTGGCACAAGGTGACTTGAAGGCCCGCGCCGATGCAGGAGACCGCTCACTTGGCGAAGCGGCATTGCTGGCAGACGACTTCAATGTCCTCGCGCAGAAGCTTCAACACGTGACTGAGGAGCAGACATTCTGGAATGCGGCCATCGCCCATGAGTTGCGCACGCCGGTCACGATTCTTCGCGGGCGCCTTCAGGGGCTGGCCGAAGGGGTCTTCGAGCCTGAACCGGTCATTTTCCAAACCCTGCTGACGCAAGTGGATGGGTTGGCTCGGCTGATCGAGGATCTGCGCGTCGTAAGTCTGGCAGAAAGCGGGCACCTGGATCTGCAATTCCGGATGGCGCAACTGGACGACGAGATTCGGGCCGTGGTTTCGTTCTGCGAGACTGAATTCCGCCTGGCTGGCCAGCGCGTTGTCCTGGACCTGGCTGTGAATCAGGCCCGATGTGATTCGATGCGCATCCGACAAGCGCTGCTCGCATTGACCGATAACGCGCGCAGGTATGCTGTTGCTGGCAACGTCACCATCCGAACGAGAGCCTCCTGCGACTCAATTTACCTGAGCGTTGAGGACGAAGGCCCGGGTATCAACCCAGATTTTGTGCCCCATATCTTCACCAAGTTCAGGCGCGAGCAGACTGTCCACACCCTATCTACCGCCAAAGGGAGCGGGTTGGGATTGGCTGTTGTTTCTGCGATTGCGCACGCGCACGGCGGCGATGTGCGTTACACGCCGACTGAGCGCGGAGGATCAAAATTCGAACTGAGTTGGCCCGGCTGAACAGGTCAACGAGCGTCGCGTCCTTCCCCTCGGGGCTCCGTGCGACTGCATGCCAAAGGCCAGATCAGCGTACAGGGCAATCGGAGTTAACAGGTGGTCCCATTTGACCTCACTCGGTCAACCTTGGATCAAGCCTCACCCCGGCAACTCCATCCGATACCCCACCCCGTACACCGACACAATGCCCGAGCCCTCGGGGCGCAGGCGCTCGATCTTCTTGCGCAGGTTCTTGATGTGGCTGTCGATCACCCGGTCGCTCACGTCGCGCAGGTCGCCCTCGTGCACCTCATCAAGCAGGCGGCTGCGCTCCAGCACCTGGCCGGGGCGCGACAGCAACAAGCGCAGCAGGCGAAACTCAACCGCAGTCAGGCCCAGGGGCTGGCGCTGCCAACGCACCTGCAGGGCCGACTCGTCCACCACAAAGCCCTGTTCGGGCGGCCAGGCCGCCTGGGCCAGTCGACCTTCGGCGCGGCGCAGCAAGGCATTCAACCGGGCCACCACCTCGCGCGGGCTGAAGGGCTTGCAGACATAGTCGTCAGCGCCGGTCTCCAGGCCTTCCAGGCGATCGATCTCGTCGACACGGGCCGTGATCATCATCACCGGCACGTCGGAGAAAGCACGTAGCTCGCGGCAGACCGACAGGCCGTCCTGGTCGGGCAGCGTGAGGTCCAGCAGCACGGCCGAGGGCTGCAGCTCGCGAACACAGGGGCAGACCTGCCGCCCCTCCGACAACCAGACCCCCCGGAAGCCCTGGGCCCCCAGGTAATTGCTGAGCATGTCGGCGATCTTGAAGTCGTCCTCCACCACCAGCACGGTGCGTTTCGGGGCAGAGACTGGGGGGGCGGCAGGGGTTGACATGACGGGGTTAGGAACTCAGGCGGGTTGACGGGGCAGTTCGATGTCCATGCGCAGGCCGCCCAGCGGGCTGAGGCTGGCCGCGATGCGGCCCTGGTGGGCCTTGACGATGGCCTGGGCAATGGCCAGGCCCAGGCCGCTACCGGCCGAGCCTGGGCGCTGGCGCAGGCGGGCGCCCTCGGTGCGAAACAGCGGCTCAAACAGGCGGTGCAACTGTTCGGGCGCCACGCCCGGGGCACTGTCTTCGACGATGAAACGCACGCCCAAGGCGCTGGCCTCACAGCGCAGACGCACCAGGCCGGGTGCATCGGTGTAGCTCAGACTGTTGTCGATCAGGTTGGCCAGCATCTGCTCGATGCGGCCCAAGTCCCAGCGCACGGCAATGGGCTCGTCCAGCACCAGCAGTTCCAGACGCAGGCCCTGGCGCGCTGCCTGCCCCTCGAAACGGCGCGCGCAGCGTTGCACCAACTCAGCCGCGTTGCCGTCACGCCACACACAATGCAGCTCGCCCATGTCCGACAGGGCCAGGGTGTGCAGATCGTTGACCAGGCGGCCCAGCTTGAGCACCTCTTCGCGCAGGCTGGCCAACACTTCGGGCGTGGCCTGTCGGGCCCCGTCCTCGATGGATTCGAGTTCGCCTTGCAGGACCGACAAAGGTGTGCGCAGCTCGTGTGAGACCTGGGCGATCCAGGTTCGGCGGGCGCTTTCCTGGCTGGCCAGGGTCTGGCCCATCACGTTCATGTCGGCCATCAACGCAGCGATCTCGGTGGCGCCTCGGGGCTTGAGCTGGGCCGTGAAGTCACCACGGGCCATGCGCCGGGCGGCAGCTTGCACCGCGCGCAATGGCGCGCTCCAGCCCCGCGCAATCAGCACCGCCGCCGCCAAGGCCAGCAACACCGTGACCGCCAGGGCCCAGGCCAGGCGCCCGTATTGTTGGCGCAGAAAGACCGAGTCGGCCGAGCCCTCGGCCGGGCGCAGATTGAGGCTGGCGTAGCCGATCACCTGGCCTTGCCATTGGATGGCGTGCGTCAGCACCTCGTCCCCCGGCGGTGGGGCGGCTCCCGCCAGGCGCCGGTGGTTCTTGTCGAAAATCTGCACCCGCCCCGCCATGCTGCCCGGCGGATGCGGCAAGGGATGCGGCGGCGACCAAGCCTCGGTGGCCGCCTGGGCGGTGCCAGGCTGGACCAGCAGATCCACCCAGCCGGCCAAGCCGGCCGGCAACGAAGAGACGGGCCCGGGGCCCCAGCCGGGCTCGGGCGCCCGCGGGCGCGGCGGGTGAGGTGGGTGAGCTGGGGGAGGCGGCCGCCCCCACCCTGAACCCGGGCCTTGCCCAGGGTGCGGAGGCGGTGGCCGCCAGCCGGGCGCGGGCGGCTCGGGCCAGGGGGGAGGGCCGCCCTGTGGCTGTGGCTGTGGCTGTGGCTGTGGCTGTGGCTGTGGCTGTGGCTGTGGCTGCGGTTGCGGTTGCGGTTGCGGTTGCGGTTGCGGTTGCGACCAGGAGGGTGCCGTGACCGGAGGAGCACCGGACGACGGATCGGCTGCCGGCCGGGGCACTGCGGGCTCCGGCAGCGGCGGGCGGGGGCGATCGCCCTGCAACAGCAGTTCGTGCTCATCCACCAGCTGGCGCATGGCCTCGGGGGCATGGTCCAGCCATTGCAGGCTGGGGTCTTTCTCTGCGTGGCGCTCGACGACACCGATGAAGCGGTCCAGCTCCTGCTCCTCGCGGGCGCGCAGGTAGTCGTTGAAGCCGTTGCGCAGGCTGATGGCCATCACCGTGCCCAGGCCCAATGTCGAGGCGAGCACGGCCGCCAGCAGCAGCAGCGCCAATTGCTGGGCCAGGCCTAGACGCATGGCGAGTACCGACGAGAGCGCCACGGAAAGCGACAGGCGGGGCAGGTCATGGCGCAGTGTAGCCGTCGCTCAGGGTGCCCAGAAACACCACCAGGTCATTGATCTCGGCCTGGGTCAGCACGGGCCCCTGGGCCGCACGGCGGTTGAACGGTGGCCGCTGGGTTTCGAGGTTGGCCTGGTAGGTGGCCGGCAGGTCATTCGGCACACCGCTGGGGCCATACCAGTGCTGCGGGTTGCTGACGCGGGTCGAATAGAAGGCCACCACATCATGCAGGTCGCTGAAAAAGCCGTTGTGCATGTAGCGCTGGCGCAAGGCCACATTGCGCAGCGAGGGCATGCGGAACTTGCCACAGAGGCTGGCCACGTCCACGCCGACCGGCGGCGTGGGGGCGGCGCGCTTGGGGCCGCACAGACCCAGATCGAAGAACGCCGGGTTGGCATTGGCCGGGATGGCCGGGTTGCGCGGCACGCCGGTGGCCATGTAGCTGAAATCGGTGAAGGGGGAATCCAGCGGATTGCCGGTCGCGGGGTTGGCCCGATGGCAACCCGCGCAGTTGCCGCGCTGGCGATCCACGAACAGATTCAGGCCCCGCTGTTCGGCCGGCGTGAAGGTGGCTTGTTGCCGCACGACGGCGTCGTACTTGGAGGTGAAGGGCTGCAGCAGCTGCGATTGCTCGAAGGCCTGCAGGGCCTGCCCGATGGCGGCAAAGGCCTGGGCTGGCGTGCTGAACACCGAGTTGCCGAACTGCGCCATGAAAGCCGGTGCATAGGCCGCCTGGGCCACGGCCCGCACCACGGCGCCGGCGTCGGGGTTGTTCATCTCGGAGGGTTCAAGAAACGGCCCCAAGGCCTGCTGGGCCAGGGTGTCGGCGCGCCCGTCCCAGAACAGGCCGCCACGGGCGATCACCCCCTGCCCGTTGGCGGCGGGCACAAAGCCGAAGGCGGGCGTGCGGGCACTGTAGGCATTGGAGAGCGAGTTGCGCAGACCGATCGAGCCCGGCAGGCTGCCCACCGCCACGCCAAAATTGCCGCCGTGGTTGTCGGCGAAGCCCTTGCCCGGGGTGTGGCACGAAGCGCAGGAGGTGCCCCGGGGCACCGACAGATTGCTGTCGTTGAAGATCTGCTGCCCCAGCTGGGCCAAGGGCGACAAGGGCGACAAGGGCACGGTGGCACGGGCCGTGACCGTCACCGGGGCATCCAGGGCGGCCAGGTCGACGGTGCTGCTGACGGCCAAGACCCCGTTGCCCGGATCACCGCCACCGCCGCAGGCACTGAGCAGCGCAGCGAGTCCGATCAAGGTGGCCGACCGGGCCAGTTCGCGCAAGGACGATTCGACGGGATGAGGATGCATGGCTGACTCCGTGGAGGATTTGTATCAGCAATGTATCGATCGAATCTGGATGAATTGTGGAGCCAGCTCCGTGAAATCCCGTGGGCCGGTGCCCTCGCCCCGTCGAGGGTTCGGCACCTGAACTCAGGTGCTCAAAACGATGACCCCGATTGGCTCAGGGCCGCAAACCGCCCACCCCCGCCGGCCCCAGCAGGGGCCCATAACGCAGCCCGATGTAGGCGTGCTCACGCATCAGCATCTCCACCCTCGCCGACTCACCGCGCAACAGGGCATCGAACACCAGTTGATGCTGCAACTGGGCCACTCGCAGTTTCTGGTATTCGCGGTCGAGCGCCAGCTTGTCGATCTGGATCGAGCCGGCCGAGGCAAAAGGCAAGTGGTTGTTGCGCGTGATGGCGTCGCCGATCACCTGGCTGCCGGCCGCCCCCACGATGGCGTTGTGGAAGCTGTCGTTGAGCGCGCTCCAGGCGGCCACGCTCTCCAGTTGCAGAGCACCCGGTGCCAGCACCCGCTCGCCCTCGTCCAGGCAGGCCTGCAAGCGCTCGCGCAGCGTCGCATCGAGCCCGCGCTCGACCAGGCGCCGTGCGGCCAAGCCTTCGAGCACGCCCCGCACCTCCAGCGCGCACAGCACGTCGGCCTCGGAAAAATCGCGCACCACCAGGCCGCGCTTGCCGGTCTTTTCGAGCAGGCCCTCTTGCTCCAGCGTGCGAAAGGCCAGCCGGATGGGGGTGCGTGAAACGCCCAGCGCCTCGGCCACCGCCTCTTCGGCCAGGCGCGCACCCGGCGGAAAGTGCCCATCCATGATGAGCTGGCGCAGACTGGCCACGACACTGAGCGAATCGGCGGACGCCGGCCTTATTGGATCCATTTTTAAGATTTCTTTTGTGTTTTCAGACATTATTTTCTAGAATTGGATCCAATAAATCCAACCCACCTGCGAAAGAGACAAGCAATGTTCCCTCAAGATACCTGGTATGTGGCCTGCACGCCCGACGAAATCAGCGACAAACCCCTGGGCCGAATGATCTGTGGGCACCGCATGGTGTTTTACCGCGGGCCCGAACAGCAGGCGGTGGCGCTGGAAGATTTCTGCCCGCACCGGGGCGCCCCGTTGTCGCTGGGCAAGGTGTGCGAGGGCAAGCTGGTGTGCGGCTACCACGGACTGGAGATGGGCTGCGATGGCAAGACGGTGGCCATGCCCGGCCAGCGTGTGCACGCCTTCCCGGGCGTGCGCCCCTTCCCGGTGGTGGAGCGCTACGGCTTCATCTGGGTCTGGCCCGGTGATGCGGCCAAGGCCGACCCGGCCCTGATCCCGCACCTGGAGTGGGCCGTCAGCCCCGAATGGGCCTATGGCGGTGGCCTGTACCACATCGGTTGCGACTATCGCCTGATGATCGACAACCTGATGGACCTGACGCACGAAACCTATGTGCACAGCACCAGCATCGGCCAGAAAGAGATCGACGAAACCCCTTGCCGCACCCGGGTCGAAGGCGACGAGGTGATCACCAGCCGCTTCATGGAAGGCATCCAGCCCCCGCCCTTCTGGCAGATGGCACTGCGCATGAACGGCCTGCCTGATGACCAGCCGGTGGACCGCTGGCAGATCTGCCACTTCACGCCGCCCAGCCACGTGCTGATCGAGGTGGGCGTGGCCCTGGCCGGCCACGGTGGCTACGACGCCCCCGAGGCAGTCAAGGCCTCCAGCATCGTGGTCGACTTCATCACCCCCGAGACCGAGACCTCGATCTGGTATTTCTGGGGCATGGCGCGGCACTTCAAGCCGCAGGATGCCGCACTCACCGCGCAGATCCGCCAGGGCCAGGGAGGGATCTTTGCCGAAGACCAGGAAATGCTGGAGCGCCAGCAGCAAAACCTGCTGCAATGGCCCAACCGCAAGCTGTTGATGCTCAACATCGACGCCGGCGGCGTGCAGGCACGCAAAATCCTGGACCGCATCATGGCCGCAGAGCAGGCCGGTACCAGCGCATGAACGAAGCCCTGCTGACCCTGCGCGTGGTGCGCAAACAGGCCGCCACCGAACGCATCTGCACGCTGGAGCTGGAAGCACTGCCAGGCCAGACCTTGCCCCCCTTCAGCCCGGGGGCCCACCTGGAGCTGCAGTTGGGCGAGGGGCTGGTGCGCCAGTACTCGCTGGTCAATGCGCCGGCTGAGAACCGGGTCTACCGCCTGGGCGTGTTGCTCGACCCGGCGTCGCGCGGCGGCTCACGGACCGTGCATGAGGCCGTGCAGCCTGGGCAAACCCTGCAGGTGCGTGGCCCGCGCAACCACTTTGAGTTGGCCCCATCGGCAAGCCACCACCTGCTGCTGGCCGGGGGCATCGGCATCACGCCGCTGCTGAGCATGGCCCAGCACCTGGCGCACCCTGATCAGCAGGCGACCGGCGCCCGCTTCAGCCTGCACTACGCCGCCCGCTCACGCGCCCAGGCGGCCTACCTGGAACGCCTGGCAGAACCCGATCTGGCCGCGCGGGTGCAGCACCACTTTGACGACGGCCCGCCGGAGCAAAGGCTGGACCTGAACGCACTGCTGGCCCACCCCGAGCCCGGCACCCATGTGTACGTGTGCGGCCCGCAGGGCTTCATCGAAGCCACCCTGGCCGCCGCTCGCAGCGCCGGCTGGCCCGAAGCGCAGTTGCATTACGAATACTTTGGTGCCAGTGTGCAGACCCAGGCGGGCGACCGCGGCTTCGAGATTGAACTGGCGCGCAGCGGCAAGACCGTGTGGGTGGCCCCTGATTGCAGCGCCGCCGACGCCCTCACTGCGGCCGGTGTGCCATTGATGACGGCCTGCCTGCAAGGCGTGTGCGGCACCTGCCTGACCCCCGTGCTGGCCGGTCAGCCCGAGCACCGCGATGCCTACCTGAGCGCCGAGGAAAAGGCCGCGAACCAGCAGTTCCTGCCGTGTTGCTCGCGCGCGCTGTCAGAGCGCCTGGTGCTGGACCTCTGAGGCCACGGCCCGGCCACTGCAGGGCCTGACTCAGAGCTGGTGCTTTCGCGCCCGGTAGGCCAGCTTGGCCCGGCTGATCTTGAGCAGGCGGGCCGCCGCCGAATAGTTGCCGGCGCAGCGCGCCAACGCGTCTTTCAGCAGCTCTCGCTCAGCCTGATCCAGCGCCAGGTGGATGGCCCGGCCACCACCGGCCAGCGATGCGACCGATCCCGCCACGACCGGCTCCGTATCGTGTGCCGACGGCGTCAGCGGCACCGGTGCCTGCGCCATCAGACGCCCCGGAGCCCCGCGCACATCCAGCGTCAGAAAGCCCTGTTTCTGCACCTCGCCCCCCATGAACAGGTGGTGGGTGTCGATCAGGTCGGTGTCTTCGGCCAGGATCACCGCGCGCTCGACCAGGTTCTGCAGCTCGCGGATGTTGCCCGGAAAGTCGTAGCCCAGCAGGGCCCGCACGGCGGCCTGGGTGAAGCCCTTGGCCTGCCCTTGGTGCTTATGGCGGTAGTGCTGCAGAAAGTGGTTCATCAGCAGCGGGATGTCGTCACGCCGGTCGCGCAGCGGCGGCAGGTGGATCGGGAACACATGGAGGCGAAAGAAAAGGTCTTCGCGAAAGCGTCCGGCCCGCACCGCCTCGCGCAGGTCCTCATTGGTGGCGGCCACCACCCGCACATCCACCTTCACGGCCCGGCTGCCGCCCACGCGCTCGACCTCGCCCTCCTGCAGGGCGCGCAGCAGCTTGCCCTGGGCCACGAAGCTCAGGGTGCCGATCTCGTCGAGGAACAGCGTGCCGCCGCTGGCGCGCTCGAAGCGCCCGGGCCGCGACTGGCTGGCCCCGGTGTAGGCGCCGCGCTCCACGCCGAACAGCTCGGTCTCGATCAGGGTCTCGGGAATCGCCGCACAGTTGACGGCCACAAAAGGCTCGTTCTTGCGAGGGCTGATGCGGTGCAGCATCTGGGCGAACTTCTCCTTGCCCACGCCTGATTCGCCAGTGAACAGCACCGTGGCCGTGGTGCGTGCCACTCGGCTCAGGTGATGACAGGCGGCGTTGAAGGCCGACGAAGCCCCCACCATGGCGTCGCTGGGGTGCGGCTCGGGTGAGGCCGGGCGCGCCGCCTGGGGCGGTGCGCGGTCATAGGCCGCAGTGTCGACGAAATCGCGTGCATTGAGGTAGCGCATGTCCTCTTCCACGTCGTCCCACAGATCGGCACTCTTGCCGATTACCCGGCAATGCACGGCGCCCATCGAGCGACATTCGACTTCGCGAAACACGATCAGGCGCCCGAACAAGGTGCTCACATAGCCGGTGGCATAGCCCACCTGCATCCAGCAGGCCGGTGAGCCGCCAATGCCGTAGGCTGCGATGTGCTCATCGTCCTCGCTGGAGTGGTGCCACAGGAATTCGCCCTCATAGGTGCCGCGCTCAGGGTCGAAGGCGGCATCGACCACCTCGACCTTGACCATGCCCTCCAGGGCATGCAGCCGGGTGCCCGCCACCGCGGCGGCGGGCGGCTCGGCATCAGGCCACTGGCGCCGCACCAGGCTGGCATCGCGCGCCCCGCTGACGTAGCCAGCCCGCGTGAACAGGCCACGCACGCGCTCCAACCCCAGGCTGTCCACCATCTCGCGGCGCAGCGAGCCCAGGGCCTCGGTGTGCAACAGCACCATGCGCTGGTCCTGCAGCCAGATGCGCCCGTCGCCAGGCGAAAAGAACAGGCATTCGCTGATGTCGTTGATGGTGGGGGAGGCGTCGCTGCTGATGCGCGCCGTGGCAAAGCCGCCCAGGGCCTGCTGCACCGCTCCGGGATCGAAACGGCCCAGGCCAGCACCGGAATTGCGGGCCAGGTCGGCCAGGGAAATGCGCTCGCCAGTCTTCATGTCTTGTCTCCTGCCGGTGCTCGGCGGTTTGATCTTTTGATCAAAATTTGATTTCTTTTTGTAACCATTTAGACAAAAAAAGTCGAGACATTTCAACTGCTGCACAGCAGCAATCGGTACTAGGGAATGTCCGGAGTCTGCGAGCGAAAAAGCACCCATGTGCGGTGCAGCAATCGGGCTTGGAAGACTGGGCTGGTCTGGCGTTTGCGATGAACAGGCACACCACCGCCGCGGTGGCGAGTTTCATCCCACCCTTTCCAACAGCTTCCAGAGGACATCCGCCCATGAGCGCCGTCATCCGATCCGCAGAACCGATCCACATCAGCCCCGCCACACCGCAAGCATTGGGCGGTGGCACCCGCCAGGTGAAGGAGCCCGCCACCGGCGACACCCTGTGGACCGTGGACATGGCCACGGCTGCCGATGTGGCCGCCGCAGCCCAACTGGCCGAACAGGCCCAGGCCCGATGGGCCCAGGTGCCCCCGCGTGAGAAGGCCGAGATCCTGCGCCGCGCCGGCAACCTGTTCAGCCAGCGCCACGACGAACTGGCGCTGCAGGTGGCCCGCGAGACCGGGTCCATCCTGCCCAAGGGCCAGCACGAGATCCGCGAGGCCGCCCTGCTGTGCCACCTGGCCGCCGGCATGCCGCTGCAGTCGCAAGGCCAGGTGCTGCCCAGCACGCCCGGCCGCATGAGCCTGGCGCGCCGGGTGCCGCGGGGCGTGGTGGGCGTGATCTCGCCCTTCAACTTTCCGGTGATCCTGACGCTGCGCGCCGTGGCCCCGGCGCTGGCCACCGGCAATGCGGTGCTCGTGAAGCCCGACACCCGCACCCCGGTGTCGGGCGGCCTGATGATCGCCCGGGTGTTCGAAGAGGCCGGCCTGCCGCCGGACCTGCTGCAGGTGCTGCCCGGCGATGCCGATGTGGGCGAAGCCCTGGTCATCGACCCGCGGGTGCCCATGATCGCCTTCACCGGCTCACCCGCCGTGGGCCGGCGCATCGGCGAGCTGGCCGGCCGCCACCTGAAGAAGGTGACGCTGGAGCTGGGCGGCAGCAACTCGCTGCTGATCCTCGACGATGCCGATCTGGACGTGGCGGCCAGCAATGCGGCCTGGGGTGCGTACTTCCACCAGGGACAGATCTGCATGGCGGCCAACCGCATCCTGGTGCATGAAAGCATGGCCCCCGAATTCACCCGGCGCCTGGTGCTCAAGGCACGCCACCTGCCCGTGGGCGATGGCGCCAGCGGCCAGGTGGCCCTGGGCCCGCTGATCGATGTGCGCCAGCGCGACCGCGTGCACGCCCTGGTGCAGGCCAGCGTGGCCGCCGGCGCCCAACTGGAGGCCGGGGGCACTTTCGAAGGCCTGTTCTACCAGCCCACCGTGCTCAGCGGCGTGCGCCCAGGCCAGCCCGTATTTGACGAGGAGACCTTCGGCCCGGTGGCCAACATCGTCAGCTACCGCAGCGACGAAGAGGCCGTGGCCCTGGCCAACCAGCACCAGGGCAGCCTGGCCTCGGCAGTGATCTCACGCTCGGTGGGGCGCGCTCTGGCCGTGGGCCGGCAGCTCAAGTCCGGCATGGTGCACATCAATGACCAGACCGTGAACGACGACTGCGTCAACCCCTTCGGCGGCCCCGGCATCGCGGGCAATGGCAGCAGCGTGTGCGGCCCCGCCGACTGGGAGGAATACACCCAGTGGCAATGGCTGACGGTTCAAGACCACGCGCCCACCTACCCCTTCTGAGTCCAGCGGGCCCTGCTGCGGGGCCCGTGCTGCCAACCCCTTTCTTCTCTCCAAGGAAAACCATGAACCTGCAAGGAAAAACCATTGTCGTGACCGGCGCCGCCTCCGGCATCGGCGCCGAAGTGGCCCGCCTGGCCCGATTTCAAGGTGCCCGCGTGATCGGTGTGGACCGCCACGAACCCAGCCTGACGCTGGACGGCTTTGTGAAGGCCGATCTGAGCAGCCCGGCCACCATCGACGAGGCCGTGGCCCGGCTGCCCCAGCGCATCGATGCCCTGTGCAACATCGCCGGCGTGCCGGGCACGGCCCCGCCCGATGCAGTGGCCCGGGTCAACTACCTGGGCCTGCGCCACCTGAGCACACAGTTGCTGGAGCGCCTGCCCGCCGGCGGGGCCATCGTCAATGTGGCGTCCATCCTGGGGGCCGAATGGCCGCAGCGCCTGGCGGCCCACAAGGCGCTGGCCGCCACGGCCGGCTTTGAAGCCGGCGCGCAATGGCTGGCCGAGCACCCGGTGCCCGCCGAGACCTGCTACCAGTACTTCAAGGAAGCCCTGATCGTGTGGAACGCGGTGCAGTCGCAGCCCTGGTTTCTGCAGCACGGCGTGCGCATGAACTGCGTGGCACCGGGCCCGGTGTTCACGCCCATCCTGGGCGACTTCGTGGCCATGCTGGGTGAGGAGCGGGTGCAGCGCGATGCGCACCGCATGGCCCGCCCTGCCTATGCCGACGAGGTGGCCAGCGTCATCACCTGGCTGTGCAGCGACGCGGCCCGCTGGGTCAGCGGGGTGAATCTGCCGGTGGATGGGGGCCTGGCATCGACCTACCTCTGACCGCACGCCCCCAGCCCGGGTGACGTGCCGCTCGAACGGCACGCCCTTGATTCCAACCCATGAGGAGACAAACCATGACCCGACAAGCCTACCTGCCGAGGCCGCGCGCCCTGGCCCTGGCCAGTGCCCTGTGTTGCGCCCTGTCTGCGCAGGCCATCGAGCTCAAGTCAGACGACCCCGACACCCGCATCCGGCTCGATTTCACACCCAAGTACAGCACGGCCTATCGGCTGCAGAACCCCTCGGCCCTGCTCACCTCGCCCGCCGCCCGCGGTGACGGCGGCGTGGTCAACGAGAACGCTGGCGACCTGAACTTCAAAAAGGGCATCGTGAGCAGCCGCTTCGACCTGCTGACCGAGTTCGACTACAGCCGTGGCAACTGGGGCCTGCGCATCAGCGACGCGGCCTGGAACGACTCGCGCTTCCTGGGCAACACCGGCACCAACACCGCGGCCGGCGTGAACCCCGCCGTGAGCAGCAGCGTGGGCAAGAACAACCAACTGCTGGATGCCTTCGTCTACCTCAAGGGCTCGCTGGGCGAGCGCCCGGCCACGCTGCGCGTGGGCAAGCACTCGGTTCAGTATGGCGAGACGCTGTTCTTCGGCCAGAACGGCATCGCCGGCGCCCAGGGCCCGATCGACATCGGCAAGATCCTGTCGGTGCCCAACTGGCAGTTCAAGGAGGTGCTGCTGCCGGTCGAGCAGGTGTCGGGCACCGTGAGCCTGAGCGACCAGCTGACCCTGGGCGCCTACTACCAGTGGAAATGGCGGCCCAGCCTGATCCCGGGTGTGGGCAGCTACTTCTCCAACCAGAACTACATCGGGGGCGGGCCGGTGTACTTCGGGGCGCCGCTGCCTCCGGTGCTCAACACCGACAACAGCAAGAACCAGACGCCGGGCAACAGTGGCCAGTTCGGGGCCCAGCTGCGCTGGTCGCCTGAGGGCAGCGCCTTTGAATACGGCTTCTATGCCGCGCGCTACCACGACAAGACCCCGGCAGTGCCGGTGTTCGACCTGATCAATGGCAATGTGCACAACACCTACGCCAAGGGCATCGAGACCCTGGGCGCCAGCGTCACCTCGTCCATCGGCCAGCTCAACTGGGCGCTGGAGGCTTCATGGCGGCACAACGCCCCGCTGGCCAGCGACCCCGCCGTGCTGGGCGGCGCGCCTTTCATGCCCAGCAGCCAGTGCAGCGGCGACGCGGCCAACCCCTGCCATGCCACAGGCAACACCGCCCACCTGAACCTGTCGGGCATCTACGTGCTCGGCAAATCGGCCTGGTGGGACGGCGGTGCCCTGCTGGGTGAAGTGGCCTGGAACCGCACACTCAGCGTGCTCAACAACCCCAGCGCCCGCGGCTTCGGCGGCCTGGACCCGAACACCACGCGCGACGCGGCCGCCCTGCGCATGATCTTCGAACCCCAGTACTACCAGGTGCGACCGGGCCTGGACCTGTCGTTCCCGGTGGGGCTGGGCTACAACTTTGCCGGTCGCTCCTCGGCGGTGATCAATTTTGCCGGCGGCGGCAGCCAAGTCGGCGACCTGAGCCTCGGGGTCAAGGCCAAGTTCCAGGACGGCTGGAACCTGTCGCTGAACCTGATGACGTATTTCGGCTCGGCCAACACCCTGACCGTGCCCGACCCACTGGGCACCCGGATGCTGTCATTTGGCCAGACGCTGCGCGATCGCAGCTACCTCGCCTTCAGCGCCTCGCGCACGTTCTGAACACCCGACGGAGACACCCCATGAGCATTCAACAAGGCCCCATTGGCGCCATCACTTCCACCCTGCTGGTCAGCCTGCTGTTGGCCAACCCTGCCGCCCAGGCCGCTGTCGGCGCCGACGAGGCCGCCCAACTCAAAGGCCGGCTCACGCCGCTGGGCGCCGAGAAGGCCGGCAACAAGGACAACAGCATTCCGGCCTGGACCGGCGGCCTGACCCAGGCCCCGGCGGGCTACAAGAATGGCGCGCCGCGGCCCGACCCCTTTGCCGCAGAAAAGCCCCTGCTCACCATCAACGCCAAGAACATGGCGGCCCATGCGGAACGCCTGAGCGATGGCGTGCAGGCCCTGATGAAGAAATACCCCGACTTCAGCATCGAGGTCTACCCCAGCCACCGCACGGCGGCGGCACCGCAATGGGTTTACGACAACACCTTGCGCAACGCCACCCGGGCCAAGACCATCGAAGGCGGCTACGGCGTCGAGGGGGCCTACGGGGGCATCCCCTTCCCCATTCCCAAGGACGGCTACGAAGCCACCTGGAACCAGCGCCTGGCCTGGCGTGGCGGCAACTTCAGCATGCCCATGCGCGTCTGGGTGGTGACGGGCGACGGCCAGCGCAGCATGGCCTCGGGCGGGGTGCAGACAATCCGCCAGGCCTACTACGACCCGGCCGGCAGCCTGGAGAAGTTCGATGGCTACTACCAGTACGGCAAGCTGGTGGTGGACGCCCCGGGCTCCAAGGCGGGCGAGGCCATCCTGGCGCTGGACGGCGTGTCCGATGCCGCCCCGCGCGGGCTGTGGCAGTACCTGGTGGGGCAGCGGCGGGTGCGCAAGGCCCCATCGGTGGCCTACGACACGCCCGACTCGGTCACCTCGGGCATCGGCCTGTTCGATGAGGCCTTCACCCTGTTCGGCCCCATCGACAAGCACGAGCTCAAGCTGGTGGGCAAGAAAGAGCTGTACATCCCCTACAACAACAACCGCGCCGCCAGCGCCAAGGTCGAGGACCTGGTCACCCCGCACACGCTGAACCCGGCCCAGGTGCGCTGGGAGCTACACCGCGTGTGGGAGGTGGAGGCCACGCTGGCCAGCGGCAAGCGCCATGTGATCCCCAAGCGCCGCTACTACCTGGACGAGGACAGCTGGCAGATCGTGCTGTTCGACGGCTGGGATGCCAAGGGCCAGCTGTGGCACACCAATTACTCGCTGATGCTGACCGCGCCCGACATCCCGGCCGTGACCAACGTGGTGATGTGGGGCGGCTATGACCTGCAGACCGGGGCCTACTACCTGAACATGTCGTCCAACGAGCTGCCGCGCCAGTACGAGGTGAAGCCCACCATCCCGCGTTCGTTCTTCAGCCCCGAGGCCCTGTCCAACGAGGGGGCACGATGACACGGCAGGGCATGCAGAACCACCCCCTTCTGTGGCGTCGGCGCAGCGCACTGCTGGGCCTGGCGGGCTTGACTGGATTGGGTGGCCTGGGCAGCCGGGCTGCCCCGGCCACACCAGGCCCCACCCTGCCGGCTGTACTGGACCAGCCGGCCGTGATCAGCCCCAAGGCCCAGGGCGCGGCCATGCTGGCCGTGACCCGGGTGGGAAGCCGCCTGATTGCAGTGGGCGAACGCGGCATCGTGCTGCTGTCCGACGACCATGGCCAGCAATGGCGGCAGGCCCAAGTGCCGGTGCAATGCACCCTCACCTGCGTGTGTTTTGCCAGTGCCCACCTGGGGTGGGCGGCCGGCCACGCCGGCGTGATCCTGCACACCGCGGACGGCGGCGAACACTGGCAGCGCCAGTTCGATGGCCAGGCCGCGGCCCAGGCCCAGTTGGGCGTCGCACAGGCCTCGGGCCTGGAGGGGGCGGTGAACGATGCGCGCCAGGCCGTGGCCGAAGGGGCCGACAAGCCCTTCTTCGACCTGGCATTTCTGGACCCGCAGCACGGGTTTGCCGTGGGCGCATACAACATGTTTTTCAGCACCGACGACGGCGGACGCCACTGGGTCAGCCAGGGCCTGCGCCTGCCCAACCCCGGCAAGCTGCACCTGTACGGGCTGCAGGCGCTTGGCAGCACCTTGGTCGCCGTGGGCGAGCAAGGCCTGGTGCTGCGTGGCGAGGCCCTCGGCCACCAGGCCTTCGAGGCCGTGCCGGCGCCTTACAAGGGCAGCTTCTTCGGCCTGCTGCGCAACACCGACCAGCGCCTGGTGGCCTATGGCCTGCGCGGCTCGGCCTACCAATCGGCGGACGGGGGCCGGTTTTGGCAACGTCTGGACAGCGGGCTGAGCACCACCCTGGGGGCCGGCGTGGCGCTGGACGCTGGCCGCTTCATGGTGGGCAGCCAGGCCGGCGAGTTGCGGCTGGGCCTGGGCACCGAAGCCGCCCTGAAGGCCGCACCCAGCGAGCCCCTGCCGTTGACGGGCCTGGCCTTGGCGGCCGACGGCTCGCTGGTCGCCTCCAGCCTGCGTGGCATGCGCCGCCTGGGCGTGCCACGCTACAGCTGAGCTGGGCCCCCTCTCCATTCACCGATCTCCCTGCACCGCCACGGCGGTGCCCTGACCCATGCACACCGACACCTCTTCAGATCCCCATCCCGTGGCCGCAAGGCTGGAAGATTTCGACACCCGGTCCGGCTCCTGGCTGGAGCGCAGTGTCTTCAACCACCGGCCCTGGGTGCTGGGGCTGTGCCTGCTGCTGACCCTGCTGCTGGGCTGGCAGGCACTGCGCCTGCCCCTGAACGCCAGCTTCGAAAAGACCATCCCGACCTCGCACCCCTATATCGCCAACTACCTGGCGCATCGGGCCGACCTGGCCGGTCAGGGCAACACCTTGCGACTGGTACTGGAAGCACGCCAGGGCACGATCTTTGACAAAGACTACCTGGACGCCCTGCAGAAGATCAACGACGAGGTGTTCCTGATCCCCGGCGTGGACCGCCCTTTCATGAAGTCGCTGTGGACCTCCAACACGCGCTGGGTGGCGGTGACCGAGGAGGGCCTGGACGGCGGGCCGGTGATCCCGGACAGCTATGACGGCAGTCCCGCCAGCCTGGCCGAACTGCGCGCCAATGTGGAGCGCTCGGGTGAGATCGGGCAACTGGTAGCGACGGACTTCCGCTCCAGCAGTGTGCTGATCCCCCTGCTGGAGCGCCACCCCGAGACCGGCGCGCCGCTGGACTACGGCGCCCTTTCGCGCGAGCTGGAGGCCCTGCGCGAGCGGCACAACAACGAGCACCTGCAGGTGCGCATCACCGGTTTCGCGAAGGTGGTGGGCGATCTGATCGAGGGCCTGTACCAGGTGCTGGCCTTCTTCGTGCTGGCCTTGCTGATCTGCAGCGGCATTTTGTTGGCCTACACGCGCTGCCTGCGCAGCACCGCACTGGTGGTGGCCTGCTCCGTGGTGGCGGTGGTGTGGCAATTTGGACTGCTGACCTTGCTGGGCTATGCGCTCGACCCCTACTCGGTGCTGGTGCCTTTTTTGGTCTTTGCCATCGGCATGAGCCACGGGGCACAGAAAATGAACGGCATCATGCAGGACATCGGGCGCGGCACCCACCGCGAGGTGGCGGCACGCTACACATTCCGGCGCCTGTTCATGGCTGGCATGACCGCCCTGTTGTGCGATGCCGTGGGCTTTGCCGTGCTGATGCTCATCCGCATCGAGGTGATCCAGGACCTGGCCGTGATCGCCAGCCTGGGCGTGGCGGTGCTGATTTTCACCAACCTGGTCCTGCTGCCGGTGCTGCTGTCCTACACCGGCGTGGCGCCAGCGGCCGCGGCCCGTAGCCTGCGACAGGATAGCGGCCCAGGCCAAGGTCTGTGGGCCCTGCTGGCCCGCTTCACCGAACCCCGATGGGCCTTGGGCACGCTGATGGTGGCGGCCATGCTGGCAGGCGCTGGGACCCTGGTGAGCCGTGAGCTGAAGATCGGCGACCTGGACCCCGGCGCCTCGGAGCTGCGACCCGAGTCGCGCTACAACCGGGACAACGCCTACCTGATCGGCCACTACGGCGCCAGCACCGACATCCTGACCGTGATGGCCATCACCCCGCCCGACCGGTGCACCACTTACGCGGCCCTGGCACCGATGGACGCGCTGGCCTGGCAGCTCGAACAGTTGCCGGGCGTTGAAGCCACCCAGTCGATGGCGGGCCTGTCACGCATGGCCATGGTGGGCTACAACGAGGGCAACTTCAAATGGCTGGACCTGCTGGCCAACGACGGCGCCCTGGGCGGCGTGCAGACGCGCGCACCGCGCGAGCTGTTCAATCAGAGCTGCTCCTTTCTGGCCCTGTACGTGTACCTCAAGGACCACAAGGCCGACACCCTGGGGCGGGTGGTGAAGGCGGTCGAAACCTATGCAGCGGCCCACAACAACGAGGCCATCCGCTTCGAGCTGGCCGCGGGCAGTGCCGGCATTGCAGCCGCTACCAACATCGTGGTGGAGCAGGCCAACCGGCAGATGCTGATGTGGGTGTATGCCGCGGTGATCGCCCTGTGCTGGATCACCTTCCGCTCGTGGCGCGCGGTGGTGGTGGCGGTGCTGCCGCTGGTCCTGACCTCGGTGCTGTGCGAAGCCCTGATGGTAGGGCTGGGCATCGGCGTGAAGGTGGCCACCCTGCCGGTGATCGCGCTGGGCGTTGGCATTGGCGTGGACTACGCGCTGTATGTGCTCAGCATCATCCTGGCACGGCAACGCCAGGGCGACAGCCTGGCCATGGCCTACCGCCACGCCCTGCAGTTCACCGGCCGGGTCGTGATGCTGACCGGCATCACCCTGGCCTTGGCCGTGGGCACCTGGGTGCTTTCGCCCATCAAGTTCCAGGCCGACATGGGGCTGCTGCTGGCCTTCATGTTCCTTTGGAACATGGTCGGCGCCCTGACCCTGCTGCCAGCACTGAGCCATTTTCTGTTACGCCCCGCCCCACCGTTGCCAAACCGACACGACACGACGGCCCCCTCGCTCGCCTTGACCGACTGACCCCACAGGAGACATCCCATGAACCTTGCCGCCCATGAACCCCTTGCCCAAGCCCCCCTGGAGCCCGGCTTCGCCGCCTTTTTGCAGCAGGCCGCCACCTCAGGCGCCCCGCCCATCGAAAGCTTGTCGCCAGCCCAGGCACGCCAGATGTATCGGCAGATCAGTGCCGAACTGAGCCAGGCCCCACCGGCCGTGGCCTTGGTGCGCGACCAGTTCATCGCCGGCCCCGCCAGCATGCTGACGCTGAGGGTGTACTCCCCTCCCAGCCAAGGCCCCTGGCCCACGCTGCTGTACGTGCATGGTGGCGGCTTTCTGATGGGCGATCTGGATACCCACGACGCGGTGTGCCGGACCCTGTGCCAGATGGCCAACACCCTGGTGGTGGCGGTGGACTACCGATTGGCGCCGGAGCACCCCTTCCCGGCCGCACCCGATGATGTGGAGGCAACCGTGCGCTGGCTGCTGGTCCATGCCGACTCGCTGGGCGGCCAGCCCGGCTCGCTGGCCCTGGCCGGCGACAGCGCAGGGGCCCAGCTGGCCCTGGTGGCGGCTCGCCGCCTGCGAGGCCAGGGCATCCAGGCCCTGTGCCTGATCTACCCCGTGGCCGCTCACCCCGACACACAGAGCGCCTCGCAGCACGAACACGGGCAAGGCAAATTCCTCACCCGCCCGGCCATGGACTGGTTCAACCAGGCCTACCTCGGCAGCGACCCGGCGCGCCGCGGCCACCCCGAAGTGGACCTGCTCGGCTCCACCGGCTTCGAAGGCCTGCCCGCCACCTGGCTGGCCACCCTGGGCCACGACCCTCTGTGCGACGAGGGCGTGGCCCTGGCCAGCCACCTGCGCCGGGCCGGCGTGCCGGTGCACCACCAGCACTACCCAGGCGCCATCCATGCCTGCCTGCACTTCACGCGGCTGTCGCCCACGGGTTGGCAATTGATGGCCGATCTGGCGCAGTGGTTGAGGGAGCGTCAGGACACTCAGGACTGAATGCAGAAGCTGGATCCACCGGATCCACCCGGTGGGCCCGCCTGCCGGAGCCTCCGAGCGCGTTGGCTATCCATCCATGGCAGAACTTCAGATCAGGGCCGTTCCGGGGCCCGCCTTTGACGAACAATTCTTGCGTCAGATCAAGTCTGACGAATCGTCAAAGGACACAACATGTGGAACATCGCCAGGCAGAGTTTTGGCTTCGTGCTGACCTTCAAGGGGAGCATCGAGGTGACTGAAATGGGTCAGTGGGTCGCCGCGGCCCAACGTGAGTTGTCGAACCCTTTGCCCCCAGGCTGGGGTGTGGTCGTGGACATGCGTGAGTTGCTGCCGTTGCGTCAGGACGCGCAGGCCAAGTTGATTGAAGGTCAGAAACTGTTCAAACAACAGGGCATGACCCGCTCATCGGTGGCGCTGAAAGATGCCGTCACGACAATGCAGTTCCGCCGCCTGGCGCGCACCAGCGGCATCGATGCCTGGGAGCGCTACATCGATACGAGCGCCCTCCCGCAATGGCAGACCGCCGCAAAGCAATGGGTGGTTGCTGGCATCGAGCCCGGTGGGCGCTGAATTCGCCCGCGCGCCCGACCGGAACAGGCGCCTCAACGGGGCCGCGACATCTGGAAGCGGGCCGCTGGCGTGATTTCAAAATAGTCCGCGGGGCCGCCTCCCCGGAGAATGGGGCGGGCCGCTGTGGTGTCGTAGTGGCCATCGCTCAAAAGGCTTGAATCGATGTGCACATGAACCACTTCGCCCGTCACCATCCAGGTATTCAAGACGGTGCCTTGCAGATCCGTCAATTGGCGCACCTCCAGCACCCGGCACTCCAGCGCCACCGGACTTTCAGCCACCCATGGGGCCTGGACCGTGCTGCCCGGCGACGGCGTGAGGCCGGTCAACTGGAACTCGTCCTGATCGAGCGCCTGCTCGGTGCTGCTGGCGTTCAATTGAACGGCCAGATCGCGGGTCGCCAGATTGCAGACGAACTCACCGGTGTCGACCACATTCCGGACCGTGTCTTTGTAGCCGACGCTCGAAAAGGCCACGATGGGTGGCCGGTAATTGAAGACGTTGAAGAAGCTGTAGGGCGCCAGGTTGATGCGCCCCTGCAGGCTGCGCGTCGACAACCAGGCAATGGGCCGGGGGCCCAGGATGGCGGGCAGCGGATCGTGGGCCAGGCCATGGCCTTCGCCGGGTCGGTAGCTGTGTCGGGGACGGTCTTGGGTGGGGGTCATGAGGGGAACAGGGCTTGGAGGGCACCACTTGAAAAGCACAAGCCCCGAAGTCTGGCACCCAGGCCGCCCGCCGTGGCCGGCGGTGGCGGGATTCCTGCGCCACGCGGACAGCACGACGCTGGTTTTGGCCAGGCCAGGCACGCCCGCCACTGAGCGATGCTGGCCTATTCGGCGGGGCCGTAGCGGTCGATCAGCTCGCGCAAGGCCGCCTTGAGGGCCTCCGACTTGCGCGGCCCCAACGAGGCCAGCACCATCTTCTCGTGGATTTCAGCCTGGGTCAGCAAACCGGACACCAGTTGCCGGCCACTGGCCGTGACCCGCACCAGCGTGACGCGGCCGTCCGAGGGATCGGGTATCCGCTCGACATGCCCTTGGGCTTCCATGCGGTCCAGCAGCCGGGTCACCGTCGGTTGCTTGCTCAGGGTTTTCTGGGCCAAGCGTCCGATACCGATCGGCCCGCTGCCGACCAGGGTCGAAAGCACACGCCACTCCAACACCGAAAGCCCCTGGGCTTGCACCACGGCATGGAACTCGGACGAGACCATGTGCCAGGCCTGGCCCAAGAGGGCAGGCAGATAGTGATCGACAAAGGCTTCCGACTCGGGCATGGACGGCTGATCAAACACGGTGGCGATCGGAATGACCGCCACACCGTGAGGAGAACAAACGTCTGATTCTAGGGCCAAGCCTCCCCCCTTCACGGCATCCCGCCCCGCATCGGACAGCTCAGTAACGACCGCTGAGCAGCGATCCATGGCCAGGCACCTCGGTGCTCAAACCCAGGCGCTTGAGCATCAGGTAGCTTGTCGCCACCGAAGACGACAGCACCGGCACGCCGATGCGGTCCTCGATGGGCTGGATCGAGGCCAGGGAGGGCATCTGAACGCAGGCCGAGGCCACCACCGCATCGACGCCACGGGTGTTGAGTTGGCGGGTGATCTCGATCGGCGCACGCGGGTCTTGCCGCCCGACCTCCAGGTTGTCGGAGATCTCCAACGACAGGCTGTCGACCACCTCGATGCCTTCGTGCTCGATGTAGTCGACCACCAGCCGGGTCAGCGGCTTCATGTATGGGGTGAGGATGGACACCTTGCGGGCGCCGAGGGCTTTCAGCCCGTCCACCAGGGCCCCGGCGCTGGTGACCACAGGGGCCGGGCCGCCGTTGTCCACCGTGCACTGGTGCAGCCGCGCCTCGGACACCCGGTGATAGCCCAGCCCCATGCTCATGATGGCCACCAGGCAGGCATAGCCGAGCACATCCACCCGGGCATCGGAGAGCTCCAGGGCACAGCGGTCGCTGTCGCCGTCCATGGCGGCCAGTTCCTCCTGGGTGACATGCTTCATGCGCATGCGGCTGGAGTGGAAGGTGAACCGTTCCGGGCACAGGGCCTCCCGCGCGCGCAGGATGGCCGGGATCTCGGTCTCCATGGTGGTGTTCGAGCTGGGCACGATCTGCCCGATGCGGAATTGGCGGGGGGTACTCATGGACAGGCTTCCGTGGGGGCGTCGTTGGAAAGGTTGTCTTCGACGGGGGCAGGCGGCACCACCCCATCGTCAAAGCGGGCCGCCTGCAGGGGGCGGCGGTTCACCCGCAGGTCAAACACATCGAATCGGTTGTAGTGGCCGGTGATGTCGTGCATCTGGCGCGGCTGGATGCAGCGGCCCAGATCGATGTCGGCATAGGCAATGCCTTCCACATCGATCAGAGGTTCGCCGATCACCCGTCCATCCGGGCCCAGGAAGCCCGAGAAGGCGCTGTTGCGGCGGGCGAGCAGCTCGCGGGCCTTGGGGTTGAGGGGCTCCATGGCCTGGATGATCTCCTCGGACACGGTGGAGCATGAGACCACCGTGAACAGCTTGCCTTCAAAACAGTGGGCCGCGGCCCGCACCTTGATGGCTTCGGCCATGTCGTAATCACGCGGGGCCACCGGCAGCGAGATGTAGCTGGCGACATGCACCAGCTCCCCCTGGGCCAGCAGAGCGAAGCGGGCCAGCGTGTTGGTGTTCTCGCCACAGGCCAAAGAGCCCAGCGGCCCGATGGCGGTGCCGTGCACCCGCAGCGCCGAGGCATCCCCCGGGGCCCAGGTCAGCTTCTCGGCCCAGGTGGGCACCAGCTTGCGATGGCGCCCAAGGATGCGGCCATCTTCACCCAGGGTGACCAGCGTGTTGTAGATCGTGCCCACGCTGTGGCTGGCGCGCTCATTCACGCCGATCACCACATGGATGCGATGGCGGGCGGCGGCGTTGGCGATCTTGCGGATCTCAGGCCCCGGAATCTCGATGGCCGAGCGGGCCAGCTTCTCAAACCAGGGGCTGCCATCGATGGGGTTGGCAATCCAGCTCCAGTAGGGATAGCCGGCCACAAAGACCTCGGGAAACGCCACCAGGCGCGCACCGTGGCCTGCGGCCTCGGCGATCAGGCCACAGACCTTGTCCACGGTGGCCTCGGTGTCCAGGAAGACGGGCGAGGCCTGTACCGTCGCCGCCTTGAATCGGGGTAGTTCAAGCATGGAAGCTCCTTGCGTTGTCGGGGGTTCAGTCGCGGCCGGCACGGGGATCGTTGCCGACGGCCACCACGGGATGGCGGAGTGCACCGATCTTCTCGACCTGGGCCTCGATCACGTCACCAGGCCACACCCACTCCTGGGGGCTGCGGCCGGCGCCCACCCCTTCGGGCGTGCCGGTGGCAATGATGTCGCCGGGCTCCAGCGTGATGCCGGCGCTGATGTCGGCGATCAGGGTGTCCACGGCGAACAACATGTGCCGGGTGTTCGAGCTCTGCTTGGTCACGCCATTGACCTGCAGGCTGAGGTCCAGCACCTGCGGGTCCGGGATTTCATCGGCGGTCACGATGACGGGCCCGAAAGGCGCATAGGTGTCCTGCCCCTTGGAATAGATCCATTGGCCCGCACGCCGGTTGTCCCGGGCGCTCATGTCGATCATCAGGCTGTAGCCGAACACGTGGCGCAAGGCCTCCTCCTGGCGGACCCCCTTGGCACGCGTCCCGATGACCACGGCCAATTCCACCTCCCAGTCGAGCTGGCGGGTGATGGCGGCGTTGTGCTCGATCGCATCGCCGGGCCCGATCACGGTGGTCGGCGGCTTGGAGAAGATCACGGGCTGCTTGGGCAGCTCCTTGGCCGTGTCCAGGGTGCGGCTGGACTCGGCCACGTGCTCGACGTAGTTCAGGCCGATGCCGAAGATGTTCTTGCGCGGACGGGGGATGGGCGCCAGCAGCTTCACATTCGCCAGCGGCTGGGCCACCCCCAGCGGCCAGCGACCCTTGAAGTCTTGCAGCAAAGCGGTGGTGGTGCGCACGGCGCAGGGGCCGAGATCGATGAAAGCCAGCATGTCCGAGGGCAGCGCGTGACCGGCATGGCTGCCCAGCCTCTGCAGATCGATGACCAGGTCATCCACAAGGGCGCCCAGACGGGCGGCGGCCAGGACATCAGCACGGTAGGTAACAAGTTTCATGGCAGGGGTTCTCCGGAAAGAGGTTGTCGAATGGGGTGGGCGACCTGATCGCGATCAGGTCGAGTGGACGATGGGCTGGCGGCCATCACGCTCGCCATAGGCTTCTTCGCGATACAGCCCGAGCTTTTCCATCACGGGCAGGTCGCTGAAGCAGAACAGGCAGGCGTCTTCGCTGACGCTGGCGTTGACGTGTTCGTGCCAGGCCCAGGACGGAACGCAGAAGATGTCGCGCTCTTGCCAGTCGAAGCGCTGGCCGTTGATGATCGAATGGCCCTGGCCCTTGGCCACCTGGTAGAGAAAGCTGCCGGTGTGGCGGTGCGCCTGGCCCACAAAGCCGGGTTCGAGGCGCTGCATGCTGGCCCCGATCGTGGCCATCACGTGCCCGCCCGAGACCGGGTTGGTGTAGTGCATCAGGTGGCCATCGAACGGACTGCCGGCCGCCGCTTTGGCGTAGCGGCACAAGGCATCGTAGGTGGGCTCCCACTGGTACTTGAACAGCGGTGAATAGGGCTTGTTCCAGCCTGTGTTGTGAGGGCGCAGCGCAGGGGCTCCCCAGATACCCACCGAGTCGTCGACCGGATGGCCGACCGCCTGGCGCAGGTCCGGGTGCACGGCATAGAAGCCGGCCTCCAGGGCATTGACCAGGGGGATGTCCAGACCGTCCTGCCAGATGCAGGTCAGCCCGCCCTCCTCGACGCCATGTTCGTGCCAGGTACCGTTGGGGGTGAGCACAAAGTCGTTCGCGCCCAGGGTCATCTTGTGACCGTCGACGATGGTGTAGGCGCCTCGCCCTTCCATGATGAAGCGCAGCGCCGACGAAGAGTGGGCGTGGGCCGAAGCTGCCTCGCCCGCATGCATGACCTGCAGGCCGGAATACAGCCAGCCGACCGCGGCCGACACCTCTGTGCGCCCCGGGTTGTTGAGGTAGATCACGCGCCGACCGGCCTTCTCGGGGGTGACCAGATCAACCGAGCGCAGCACATGCTCGCGCAGATCCCGGTAGCGCCAGAGCACCGGCACCGAAGCCGACTGAGGCTGCCAGGGCTCGATCTTGTTGGCCACGGTCCAGAGGGCGCCGGTTTGAAGACGCTCAAGGTCCTGGTAATAGCGCACGAGTTCGGGTGTGTCCTCCACATCCGCGCGGCCCGCGGTGCTCTCGCGGAATTGGTCATAGCTGGCATTGGCCATGGGGGTCTCCTGCTGGTTCAAACACGGTTGCGAGGGGCCGAAGCGCGTTCAAGCTGATCACGGCCCCACTGGTAGGCCCGCGGCCAGTCCACATCGGACCAGCCCTGGCGAGCGCATTCGCGCTGCAACCAGGCGGCATCGGCCAGATGAGGACGCGACAGGGCACACAGATCAGCGCGTCCCGAAGCCACGATGCTGTTGATCTGGTCGGCCTCGGTGATCGCGCCCACGGCCATGGTGGGCACCCGGGCCTCGTTGCGAACGCGGTCCGCAAACGGGGTCTGGAACATGCGGCCGTAGACCGGCTTCTGATCGGCCGACACCTCGCCTGAGGACACGTCCACCAGGTCGGCCCCGGCCTCCCTGAATCGGCGGGAGATTTCGACCGCCTCGTCCACCGTGGTGCCGCCCTGCACCCAATCGGTGGCCGAGATCCGCACGGACAGGGGCAGGTGCTGGGGCCAGACCTCACGCACCGCCGCCAACACCGCCAGCGGAAACTTGAGCCGGCCCTCCAGCGAGCCGCCATAGGCATCGGTGCGCCGATTGGTCAGGGGCGAAATGAAGGACGACAGGAGAAAGCCATGGCCCGCCTGCAGCTCCAACCAGTCGAAGCCCGACTCGGCAGCACGCCGCGTGGCCGCCACGAAGGCCTGGCAGATCGCCTGAAGCTCGGCCTCGGAGAGCGCTTGCGGCACTTGCGAAACGCCCTCCAGATACGGCACGGCACTGGCTGAGACCAGGGGCCAATTGCCCTCAAGCAAGGGGTGGTCCGCCTGCTCCCAGCCCAGCTGTGTCGAACCCCGACGGCCCGCATGATTGAGCTGGAGGCCAATCCGCGCCGTGCTTTGGGCATGCACAAAGTCAGTGATCTGCTTCCAGGCCACGGTCTGCTCGTCGTTCCACAGCCCGGTGTCGCCCGGGGTCATGCGCCCCTCGGGCAGCACAGCCGTGGCTTCGGCCAGGACCAGGCCGGCTCCGCCCAGTGCACGGCTGCCCAGGTGCACCAGGTGGAAGGGGCCGGGCACGCCTTCCTGGGCCGAATACAGCAGGGTCGGCGACACCACCACCCGGTTCGGCAACGTGAGCCCCCGCAAGGAAAACGGGGTGAGCAAGGGCGGCCGCGGT
Source organism: Curvibacter sp. EU05-FHT14A10 (assembly GCF_058791075.1). Lineage (NCBI taxonomy): Bacteria > Pseudomonadati > Pseudomonadota > Betaproteobacteria > Burkholderiales > Comamonadaceae > Curvibacter > Curvibacter sp. EU05-FHT14A10. The sequence goes on along the minus strand of NZ_JBYTDE010000006.1, from coordinate 360,277 downwards.
GCCACGGCCTGGGGCGCAGGCACGCCAGCGCGCTCGGCCAGCCAACGCTCATAGGCGTCGAGCCATTGCGGGTCCCGCAGGCGCAGGTTCTCGTGCGAGATGCGCTGCGAGCGGGTCAGCAGTGAATAGGTGAACTGCTCGGGCGCCATGTCCGCGTAGCGGGCCACGTTTTCGAACCACTCCGTCGAATTGCGGGCCGCGTTCTGGATCTTCAACACCTCGACACCGCGCACCGCTTCATAGTGGCTCAAGCGTTCGCGCAGTTCCCCCCCATGACGCAAGGTGTCGGCCAGCTCGATGGCGTCCTCCAGCGCCAGCTTGGTGCCTGATCCGATCGAGAAATGGGCGGTGTGAGCAGCGTCGCCCATCAAGATCACAGGCACGGGTCGGCCCCCCAGGCCCTCGGGCTCGGTCCACTTCACCCAATGCTTGCAGATCACCCGGGGGAAGCGGATCCAGATGGCCGAGCCGCGAAGATGCGATGCATTGGCCATCAAGGGTTCGCCATCCAGCCAGGGGGCAAACAGCTTCTCGCAGTAGGCGATGCCATCTTCTTGCGACATCTGGTCGATGCCCGCAGCCTGCCAGGTGGCTTGGGTGGTTTCCACAATGAAGGTGGACAGCCCGTCTTCGAAGCGATAGGCGTGGGCCTGGAACCAGCCATGCTCGGTGGGCACGAAAATGAAGGTAAAGGCGTCGAACACCTTGCGCGTTCCGAGCCAGACGAAACGACAGTTGCGCTCGTCGATATCGGGTTTGAACGTGTCGGCGTAACGTGTGCGAACCGCGCTGTTGATCCCGTCGGAGGCAATCACCAGATCGGCACCGTATTGACGAGCCAGTTCCTGATCGTCCTGCACCTGGGTCTCGAAGACCAGTTGCACGCCCACGGCCTCACAGCGGGCCTGCAGGATGTTCAGCAGCTTCTTGCGGCCAATGCCGATGAAGCCATGGCCACCGCTGCGGATGCAGCGCTCCTTGAAGTGGACGTCCACGTCATCCCAATGGCTGAACTCGACCGCGATCTGTTCCGCAGACACGGGGTCGGCACGTCGAAGGTTCTGCAAGGTGGCGTCGGAAAACACAACGCCCCAGCCAAAGGTGTCGTAGGGTCGATTGCGTTCGACCACGACCACCTCGTGGGAGGGATCCTGCAGCTTCATCAGCAGGCCGAAATAGAGGCCGGCCGGCCCGCCGCCAATACAGACGATTTTCATGGTGTCTTCCTTGCTCAGTTGGTTTTTTCGGAGGTCAGTGCCCGGCGCAACATGTCCGGGACTGGGATGGCCTGGTGCGTGACCAGCGAGGTCGTGACCAGCACCTGACGCACCTGCATGCGCAAATCGCCCTCTGTGCCGGTGCACGCCAAAGCCAGGGTGAGCGACTTTTCGCCAAGACGCTCCAGATCAAGGCTGAGGGTGACGGCGTCGCCCATCCGACTGATCGCTCGGAAATCGGCCTCCAGCCGAACGGTTGGCAGGCCCTGGCGCAGGGTGCCGATGTAGCCGGCAAAGCCGACCTCGGGCAGCAGTTGATCCACCCAGGCTTCGAGCAGATCGTTGAACATCACGAAGTACTGGGGGTAGAACACGATGCCGGCCGGGTCGCACTCCGAAAAGCGGATGCGATGCGAGCGACTGAAATGACGGGGGTTCATGCAATGGCTCCTTGCGGGGTGAGGGAATGGCGCGTCAGTCGCTCGCGCAGCTGGCGGCCGTGCTCGTCGGCCAAGGCCGCCTCGCGCAGTTCACGCAGGATCGATGGCGCCAGCGACGGGCCATGACGGTCGACCACGGCCATGAGGGTTTCGTAGTTGCGCAGGCCCCGCGCGTGGGTGTCGCTGTACCCCTTGACCAGACGCTGGCAGCGGGCTGCCTCCAGCGCCAGCGCGGGGTCGATGGCGACCAGCGCACGCAGGCGCTGCAGCCAGGCCTCGATGCGCTGGTTCTCCAGCTGAAAGCGCAGTGTCGTGCGCCGGCCCCGGCGCCAGCGCGCCAGCAGGTACAGGCTCAGAAAGCCGCCCAGCGAGCTGGTTCGAACGATGCGGCCCTCCCGCGTGAAGCGCGCCACCAGTCGGTTCAAGGCATGGGGTCGGGCCAGCCAGCGACCCAGTGCGGCCGGCAGCGTTTCACAGATTTCCTCCAGGCGCGGGTGCATGAACTCCTGGATTTCCAAGACCTGATCGGCCTTGGCATGCACCTCGTCACTGACCCGCTCAAAGCGGCTGCCGCGCGTCTTGAGATCGGCGACACGGATCACATCCTCATAAGACATCCACAAAGCCAGGTGCTTTGCCGTCTCAGCCAGCAGCAATTCATCGACCCCGGGGACCTGGGCCAGCGCCTCCATGCGATCCAGATAGAGCGCCCCGTAGGCCACGTCCTGGTAGTCGATGAGGCGCCGCAGGCCCTCCAGCGCGGTATCGGCCACGGTGCCCGGATAGCGCTGGACACGCGCCACCAGCGGCTTCAACTCGGGCTGTCGGACCTGCACGCCGGCGGCTGACCTGAGCTGGGGCTTGTCCGCCGCCAGTGGCTCCGGCGCCCCTGCCCTCGCCTGCTCCCAGCCTGCCGCAAACGCCTTCAGACTGGGCTTGACGCCGACACCGCCGCGCTCGATGGTCTTTTCGAACTGCTGTCGATTGAAAGGCAACGCTTCGGAACCACACAGGGCACCGAGCAACACGGCACTGATCACACTGCCCGTGCGCTCCGCCACGGCAGCCATGTCGAAGGCAACGAAAGAACGCGCAGCCTGGCGAGACCGCGCCAACAGCGCCTCCCCGTCAACGCGGCCATCACCCATGGCCATCTTTTCGGCCATGGAGTAGACCCGGTGGGTCGAGGTGATCAACGTGCTGCGCTCGGGCGTCACAAAGCCCCGCTGCACGGCACGCCCCGCCTCCATGAGCTCCGAGGCCATCACGATGTCCACGTCGCCGGGCATGGGCGCCTGGGCCAGCACCGGCAGACGGGCCGCCGGGACGTCGGCACCCGGGAACAATTCAACGTAGTAGATGGTCGCGCCCGTGCGCTGGGCCACGCCGGCCACCGAGGTGGTCTGGGCGAAGTAGCCGTTGGCTTCGCCCAGGTCGACGATCCAGTCGGCCAGCACACCACCGCCCTCGCCTCCCATGGCAAGAATGGCGATCTTGATCGGTTCAAGAGACATCAAAGGACTCCAATACACAACAGAAAAAACAAGCCGACCCCACCCCTCAAGGCACGGGGCGCGAAGGCAGCCCCCTGCGCAAGGCCTTGGGGCGAATTCAGAACAGCCATGGCATGCGCTCCAGCAGCTTGGTCAACGGGGAATCGGGACATCGGGAAGGGGGGAGCTGACGCCTGCCGACGCGGGTCAGAAGGCAAGGCGTTCACGGCGCCTTGCCTCCAGGCGCTGCAAGCCGCTGATGACCTGGCCGCGCACACGCTGGCGCAACCGATCCCAGCGCGTCGGGTTGCTGACGATCTGGGCCCGGTAGAAAGAGGGGCACAACACGGCGGCATGGGCCACCTCACCGCAGTTGCCGCAACCCACGCAGCTGTCGATCACCATGGCGACGGGGTCGGATCGGAGCGGATCGGGGTTGGTGCGCACCGACAGCGACGGGCACCCCGACAGTCGAATGCAGGAGTGATCGCCCGTGCAGGTGTCCGGATCGACACCGTAGCGCTCGCGCACCACGCGTTGGCCGTCCGCCAGCGCCTTGCGCACCTGCTTTTTCTCGCGCCGCTGCTTGTTGAGCATGCATTCGCTTTGCGCGATCAGCACCTTGGGCCCCGGCGTCTGGGTGGTGAGGGCCTCGCGCAGCGCACCCATCATGGCTTTGAGGTCATAGGTGCGCCGGACCGTCCGCACCCAGTCGACCCCGACCCCTCGGACGGCCTGTTCAATCTCATGCCCGGTGCTGCGTGACGCGTTGACAGCCCTGGATGACGGAATGTCCTGGCCCCCCGTGGCCGAGCTGTAGTTGTTGTCGATGATCAGCGTGAGGTTGTCACTGCGGTTGAAGACCGAATTGACAATCCCGCTGCTCAGCCCGTTGTGCCAAAAACCACCGTCGCCCATGACCGCAATGGCCCGCTTGCCGGCCGGGGCACTGCCCGGCACCACGTTGAGGGCTGCGGCCCCGGCGGCACCCAGGCCATAACCCATGGTGGTGTTACCCAGATTGAAGGGCGGGAGAATCGAGAACAGGTGGCAGCCGATGTCAGCGCTGAAATGATGCGGCCCCAGCTCACGTTCGATCAACTTGACTGCGGTGAAGATCGGTCGCTCCGGGCACCCCGTGCACAAGCCGGGCGGGCGTGAATGAACGACGTCCTCAAGCGGCGCCAGATCAGTGCGGTCAACCGATGCGACGGCGGACGTGGTGGCTGGCGTTGGGGCCTGAGTCTCCGCCACCAGAGGGATCACCCGACGTTGAACTGCCTTGACGGGTTCGGGCTCGATCACCCCGTATTGCGTCAGGAAGGCGCGCACACCCACCAACACGGTCGCACTGTTGTAGTCGCCCGCCAGGGGCAGCACATCCTTGCCGTGCAGGGCGGTGGCCAGACCGCGTTGGCGCAGGATGGCGGCCACGTTCTGCTCGACAAAGTTGGGCTGTCCCTCTTCCACCACCAACAGCGCGCGCTTGCCTTGGCAGAATCGCTCGAACTCTTCGTCCACCAAGGGATAGGTGACGTTCATCACATACAAAGGCACCTGGGTGTCGCCATAGGCATCGGCCAGGCCCAGCTTCTGCAGTACCCGGATGACGGTGTTGTAGTTGCCCCCTTGCAGCGCGATCCCGACATCACGGGCTTCCTCAGCGAAAAATTCGTTCAGCTTTCGTTCCTGTATGAACTTCAGCGCGGCAGGCCAACGCTTCTGGATCTTCTCGCGCTCGTGCAGAAAGCTGGCCGGCGGCAAGACGATGCGGTCCAGATCGCGCACCGGGTTCTCAAGCGCATCCTTCACCGTGAACGCCGGCGGACGGTTGTCAGCAGCCACAAAGCGTCCGTGCAGGTGACAGGAGCGGATGCGCATCTGCAGCATCACCGGTGTATTGCTGGCCTCGGACAGATCAAAGCCGTCCTTGACCGCCTGCACGATGCACGGCAGGTTGGGACGCGGATCCAGCAGCCACATCTGCGACTTCATGGCAAAGGCATGGCTGCGCTCCTGCATGATGGAAGAGCCCTCGCCGTAGTCCTCACCCACGATGATCAGGGCGCCCCCCGTGACGCCGCCCGAGGCCAGGTTGGCCAACGCGTCCGAGGCCACATTGGTACCCACCGTGGCCTTGAAGGTGATCGCTCCACGCAAGGGGTAGTTGACGGACGCGGCCAGCATGGCGGCCGCCGTGGCTTCGCTGGCGCTGTTCTCGAACCGGATGTGATGCTCGGCCAGGATGTCCTGGGCATCAGACAACACATCCATCAGGTGCGAGATCGGCGAGCCCTGGTAGCCGCCGACATAGGCCACGCCAGACTCCAGCAAGGCCTTGGTCACAGCCAGGATGCCTTCGCCACTGAACACCTCGCCAGCGCCCATGCGCAGCTTTTTTACTTCTTCGACAAATGATCGCTCTGCCATGGTGATTCCCGCTTGTTGATCTCCGGCTCATGCCGTATGAACGTACTTTCGCGGTCTCAAAAGCGCTCGTCAATCCATGAATAATCATGTAATCGAGCTTCATGCGATCTTTGGATAGGCACTGCCTCAAAACGGATACGCCTGGCCATCAGCAAGCCCGAGGCCCGCCCAATCAGGCACCTGCCACCCCCTTTTGAAGAACGCTCTCAACTCTTTTATCGATTCGGTAAGTGCTGCTTTTAGACTGCTCATTTCTCTTTATTTCAGAGGGCTTTGCAGTTTTTTGACAGCAAGCGCGGCATTCGGACAGGCACAGATCTGGTGCATTGAGGCCGTGATGGCGTATCGCCCCAGCATGGGTCGAAAGGGGGGTTCAAAACGGACTCGAATTGGTGAATACCCGGGTTGGAATGCACCGGAATCGGATGTTCAATTCATCCAATTTCATGTTTTGACGGGCATCAAATTTGCATCTGTTCTTTCAGATGCCAAGCGTTCGGAATGCATGGCAAGCCGAATCAGAGTTGAGCCCAGTGCGAGGAGCACCGCGATGTTGCACACACACCACCCCCTTCATTCGTCATCGAACCCGATCCTGCTCGACACCCCTAAGCGGCAACTCTTTGCCTCTGTCGATCTCGATGAGACGCGAGCCATGGTGGGTCACGTCATGAAGCCGCATGAGCTGGGGGTACTGGGCAACAGCCAGCGTCTGGATGCGCGCATGTACCACGCCGGCCTGGGCGACGTGACGATCAGTCGCCTGCGCTACGGCGCCAGCGTGCGGATCGAACCGGGCCGACTCGAGGATTTCTTCCTGATCCAGATGCCCTTGACCGGCTGCGCCCAGATCGATTGCGGGCCTCAGCATGTCGACTCGACTCCCGAGGTGGCCTCGGTGCTCAGCCCTCAGGAAGACACCCGCATGCACTGGGGCGCCGATTGCGACCAGGTGCTGATCCGGATAGCCCGTCCCCTGGCCGAACGCACGCTTGCAGCCCAGTTGGGGCACGACCTGGAAGAGCCTCTGGTGTTTCAGGCCGATTTCCGTTGGCGCGAAAGCACGGCCTGGCGCGCACTGATCAGCTACCTGTGCGAGTGCGTGACACTGGAGGCCGGATTCGAACAGCACAAACTCATCGTGCACCAGATGGAGCAACTGGTGACGGGAACCTTGCTGACCACCCACCGCCACAACTACAGCGATGCAGCCCCCGCCCGGGTCACGACCGTCCTTCCGCGCCATGTCCGCAGGGTTCAGGAATACCTGCGTGCCCACGCCCATGAGACCATCGCGGCCGATCAACTGGCCCGGATCGCCGGGGTGAGCCTGCGAAGCCTGTACGCCGGCTTCAAAGACTTCACGGGCACCAGCCCCATGCAATACCTGAAGGACATCCGGCTCGATCGGGCCCGTGAGGAGCTGCTGGCCGGCCACACCAGCAACGTGGCGGGCGTGGCCCTGCGCTGGGGCTTTGCCCACATGGGTCGCTTCAGCGTCGAGTACAAGGCCCGCTTTGGCGAAAGCCCGAGCCACAGCCTGCGGCGGCACTGATCCGATCGCGCTGGCGCCCAAAGGCGCCCGCACCCTTGCCCTCGGGCCTATCGCGCCCCCAGCACCGCAAGCCTGACGCTTTGGGATTGTTCTTGTTTGTCAGACAGACCATCCCTGCCAACGTCGTTTATCTGCGCTTTCTGGCTGCCTAGGATCAACGCATCGAACTGAGCACCGCGTCTCGCCAGGCCTCTAGCCTTCCGTGACCTGGCGCTCCCCCGGTTCCCTTGATGTTGTCTGTCACCTGGAAAGCAAAAGCATGAAGCTTCGTCACCCCTTGCGCCTGGCCTGCATGGCCCTCTCACTCGCGGCCGCCGGCCTTTGCGCACCAGCCATGGCCCAAACGCCGCAGCCGCAAGTCACCGCAGCCGCCGCCATCGAACGCGACGGTGCCGGGCGATCTCTCGATGAGCTCTACCAGGCCGCACTCAAGGAAGGCGGTCAACTGACCGTGTATGCGGGCGGCGACGAGGTGACCCAGGGCTTCGGCATCAAGTCCAACTTTGAACGCCGCTTCCCCGGCATGAAGCTCAACGTGGTGGTGGACCTGAGCAAGTACCACGACGCGCGCATCGAAGAGCAGTTGCTGCGCAAGAACCTGGAAGTGGACGTGGCCCACCTGCAGACCCTGCACGACTTCGACCACTGGGCCGCGCGCGGGCTGCTGCTGCCGTACAAGCCCATTGGCTGGGACCAGGTGCCTGCGGCCTACAAGGACCCGGATGGCCGTTTTACCGGCTTGTTCATGCTGACCTTCGCCAACAGCTACAACAAGAATTACGTGACGGCAGAGAACGCTCCGCGCGATTACTCGGACTTTCTCAAGCCCGAGTTCAAGGACCGCATCATCATCGCCTACCCCAACGATGACGACGCCGTGCTGTACATGTTCGACAAGATCATCCAGAAGTACGGCATCGGGTTCATCGACCGGCTCAAGGCCAACGGCGTGCAATGGGTGCGCGGCACGCAGACCCCGCGTGACGCGGTGGAGGCCGGCAAGTACGCTGTCTCGACCGGGACGTCAGGCAGCTTTGTGCCGGTGGAATCGTCGACGCTGCGTTTTGTGCTGCCCAAGAACGACCCCTTCCTCACCTGGGCGCAGACCGGTGCCATCTTCAAGGATGCCAAGCACCCGAATGCCGCCAAGCTCTACATGAGCTGGCAGTTGTCGTTGCCGGTGGCCTCCAACCCGCGGCAGTTCCCCATCCGCCAGGACGTGGCGCCGCTGCCGGGCTTCCAGACCATCGACCACTACAACACCAGCCCCGAGGACTTTCTGGCCTTCATGCGGGACCGCGCCCGCGTAGAGCGCGTGAAGAGCCTGTTCGAACGCCTGATCGGGCCCGTCCAGGGCATCTCGCCGCTGAAAGACTGAGCCCCGCTGTCACCGTGCCCGCGAGCCGCGCGAAGGCGGCTCCGGCTCACAAGCAATCGCCAACCCATTTTTTGAGGCAGCTCATGCGCCATCCACTCGATTTCAGTGTTCCCAAAGAAAGCCTGTTCATCCCCGTCCTGGCCGGCCCTTACGAGAAGTTGGCCCAGCCGCTGGGGTGGCTGCTGCTTCGACTGGCCCTGGGTGGCTGGCTGTTGCATGAAGGCTGGCCGAAGATTCTCAATCCCATGGGTCAGGTGCAGTTCGTCGAGATGATCGGCTTTCACCCCGGCTGGCTGTTCTCGCCTCTGCTGGCCAGCATGCAGGTCGTTGGCGGCATCGCGCTGATCCTGGGGTTCTTCACCAGGCCCTTCGCCCTGGCCAACGCGGTCATGCTGTTCGTGACCGTGTGGTTCCACCTTCACTTTCCCTACAACGCCGAAGCGCTGCTGAGCAGCGCAGGCCTGGAGGCGATCAAGGCGCACCCGGAGTTCCTGACGGCCAACGGCACGAAGCGGCTCATGGATGCAGGCGTGACGTTCACCCAACTCCTGCAAGACAAGGCGGTCCAGCTGTCCAGCATCTGGGCCTTCGGCTGTCTGTTCTTTGCGGCCTTCGGTGGCGGTCTCTGGTCGCTCGATCGTCGGCTGAAGAAATCGTTCTGAGCCTTGCTGGCGCTGACACATGAAAAAAAGGGGGCGGTCAGGCCCCCAAGAAACTCGCAAGACAGACCGGTGCCGATCAGAACGGCAGCGTGGCCTTCACATAGAGTTGAGAGCCTTCGGGGCGGTTGCGCACGTGGCTCTCCGTCTGCCACTTGAGGGTGAACAGCCAGCCCTTGTCATTGGCGTAGCGCACCGAGGGCCCGAAGCCGATCGCGCGGGCCTTGCCGGTGCCACTGGCCGGTCCGCTGTCTTCGCTGATCTGCTGGAAGACATGGCCGCCGACGCCCAGCACCCAGCCATTGCCCAGCCCCCAGCCTGCGCTGTAGTCGGCATGGAGGGCGCGCCCTGACCGGGTGCGGGTGTCGTCGTTGCGGCCATTGAGATCGAGCATGAGCTTGAGGTCGGCGTTCAGGCCGGCAGGCTGGACCTGGGTCACGGCCAGCAGGGGCTGCACCATCCAGTAGTTCTTGCCCAGGCTGGACGGATCATTGGCGTTGTACTGACCGGTAGGTGCGCTGACGTCGACCCCGAACAGATAGTGCAGCGAAGGCGATGCGTGGTAGCCGACAGCGGTGCCGACCGTGATGTCGCCCAGGCCACGGCTGCTGGCCCGCAGGGCCCCGGCCCTGAAATCCACATCGAGCAGCGGCGCAATCGCATGGAAGGCCAGTTGCCCGCCGAGCACCTGTTGCTGGGTGACCCAGACCGCCCGCGGCGCCAGCACATTCACCCGGATGCTGAGATCGGGCACCAGCGACTGGCCGCTGGCACCGCGCAGGGTGTCGTACCGGGCGGTTCCCGCATAGGTCAGGAAGTGCACGCCGGGAGGCGGCAAGGCCCCGACCAGGTAGTTTTCGAGGCCATCGGGGTAGACACCCAGGCCATTGCCCTCGGTGGCCTGGGCACCGAGGGTGGCCGAGGCCAGGGCCAGGGCCACGACGAGGCGCTTGCGGAAGTGGGGGCGTTTCATGGGACTCTCCTTTTCATGAGGTGTGGGCTGAGAAATGGCCGGACACCGGCTCGGCGGGGTGTCCGGAAGGGGCTCGCCGCCGCGATGTCTCGTGCTCAGCGGCGCGCCAGGGCCTGTGCGACCAGCCAACCGGAGCCCGCGCCCAGGCCAGGTCCTGGGTGGGTGCTGGCTCCAATGTGGAACACATTGCGCACCGGCGTGCGATGACCGCGGGCCCCTTCGGCCCCAGCGAACGGACGCAGCCAGAAGAACTGATCGGGCGAGCAGCTACCGCTGTAGATGTCACCGCCGACCAGGTTCTGGTTGAGGCTCTCCAGGTCGGCCGGTGAGTAGGCCCGCCGGCCGATCAAGCGCTGCCCCAGCCCCGGCATGACGGTCTCCAGACGGGCCTGCACCCGGTCGGCCATGGCCTCGCGCACCGTGGGGTTCCACTGACCGTCGGCGGGGATGGCGATCAATCCGGCGGCGTCGCCCCGAAGTTGACGCGGCAACTCCTGCATCTGGACCCAGAGAATCCAGCCCCCTGGGGGGGCACGCGAGGGATCGACCGCCACCGGCTGCCCCACGGCCAGCGTGGGCCGGGCCGGAAGCCAGCCGTTGTTGGCCTCGGTCACGCTCGTGCAGACCTGCTCCAGGCTCTCGGTGAGGTGCACGAGGGGCACCTGCTTCAACTCGGGGTTGCACCAGTCGGGCGGCGCGTTCAGGGCGAAATGGATCTGCATGCCCCCTCGCCCGTAACGGTAGGCAGCAGCCCGTTCATGCACCACGGCCGGTACGCCGGGCAGCAGCCCCGTGTAAAGCTGCTGAGGGGTGACGTTGCACACCACGGTCTCGCGGGCCAGGAAGGTGCGGCCTCCAGCGATCACGCCGGTGGCACGGGCTTGTCGCCCTGCGCCATGGGTCAGAACCTGCTCAACGTGGGCATTGGCCAGCAGACGCCCGCCATGGCGTTCAATCACCCGTTGCAGGGCGTGGACGAGCTGGCTGCCGCCGCCTCGTACCACCGGCATGCCCCCGGCCACCACCGCCGCGAAGGTCAGCTTGCCGATGAGGGCCGAGGTGGCATCGTCGGGCCCCAGGCCGCTGTGCAGCACCCACGGCGCCATCATGGCGCGCATCTCATCGCTTTCAAGGCTGCGCTCGGCCCAGCGACGAAACGGCTCCAGGGCCCCACGGCCAAAATCCAGCAAGCCATCCAGCCCCCGCTGGCGCCATTCGCTGAACAGCAGCCGGAGGATGCCGAGGCCGTAGGGGTTCTGCCCCAGCAGGCCGAAGGTCAGCGCCGCATCGGCACCGAAGATCCGCTGGGCCATGGACCGCAGGGCCTCCGCGTCCGCAGGGGAGAAGGCGGCAATGCGGGCCTGGGCATCGTCCAGACCTTGCTTGAGCGCGATGCCCTGCCCATCCGGCCGGACCAGGCCGGTGGCGTATTCGTTCTGCAGAAACTGCAGCCCTTCCTTTTCCAGAAAGGGACGCAGTTCCGCATAGGCCGGACTGCCCACAAAGAGGGGATACCACGAAGAGAGCACCTCGTGCTGATAGCCAGGGAACAGCTCCTCGGTGCGGATACAGCCGCCGAAGCGGTCATTGCGTTCCAGCACCAGCACCGACTTGCCCCGCGTGGCGAGCAAGGCCGCACAGACCAGGGAGTTGATGCCGCTGCCGACAATGATGACTTGGGGGTTGTCGTCTCGGGACATGGGGCGCTTCCCGCTCAGGCCACCAGGGCCAGCACCCGCAGCGGGCTGCCGGAGCCGCCCTCGATCTTCAGGGGGGCGGAAATGATGAGCGCCCCCTGGGGCGGCAGCTGGTCCAGGTTCTTCAGGCACTGCAGACCATAGCGGTTAGCGCCATGCATCAGGGTATGACACGGATAGGCCAGCGGCCAGGCGTAGGCCTGCCCCGCATCGGTGTTGATGGTCTCGACCCCGAAGCCATGCACCTGACGCTCATGGATGAGCCATTCCACGGCCTCCTGGGTGGGCCCGGGGGTGTGCGCACCGTCATCGCGCAGGCTGAGGAAGGCTACCGGGTCGGAGGCCTTGAGCGACCAGTCGGTCCGCAGCAGCAACCAGGCCCCGGCGGGAATGCGCCCGTGCACCTGCTCCCAGTCTTGCAGAAACGCCACCGTCAGCAGCCAATCAGGGTCTCGCGCCACCTGCGCACTCGCATCCACCACAGCGGCGGGCGCAATGAAACGCGTGGGGTCAATCGTGTCGACCGTGTTGCCCGGGTGGTCCCGGCCTGTGATCCAGTGGACGGGTGCATCGAAATGGGTGCCGGTGTGCTCGCCGCAGGAAAAATTGTTCCAGTACCAGCCCGGTCCGGCCTCGTCGTATTGCGAAATGCGCTCCTTGCGAAAGCCCTGGACCTGGCCGAACTGGGGCGGCAATTGCAAGGCCGGGAACGACTCAGACAAGGTCTGGGTCAGGTCGATGACACGCACCTGGCCGCTGGCCAGTTGGCTGGACAGGGCCGACAGGGAAGAAGTGCTCATGGGGATTCCTCTTTTCGATTCGTGGTTCAGATGAAGGGGCACGGCGCAGCGGGACCGACTCAGGCCGCCACCGAGGCATGCAGGGCGGCAAAGCGCCCCGCATGGAACACCAGCGGGTCGGCCGGCGCGCCATCGGTGCGCAGCACCCGGCCCACCAGCAGAAGGTGATCCCCCGCCATCTGCTGCTGATCACTCCGGCAGACCAGCGTGGCCACCGAGCCCTGGAGGGCAGACACCCCTTCGGGCGCCTCGCGCACGGCCACGCCCTCAAACTTGTCCACGATGGTCGGGTTGGCAAACCGCCGGGCCAGAGCCTCCTGGTCTCTGCCCAGGACATTGATCGTGAAGTGCCGGCAGTCGCGGAACACCTCCAGGTTGGGCGAATGCCGCACCAGGCTCCACAGCACCAGGGGCGGATCGAGCGACAGCGAGGCAAACGAATTGATGGTCAGGCCGACGTCGCGCCCTTCAGGGCTGCGTGTGACCACAATGGCCACCCCGGTGGGGTAACTGCCCAGGACCTGACGCAGTTCCTTGGCCTCGAAGTCGACTCGGCCCCAATCCGTGGCGGCGGCGACCAGGCCCTGCCCCCCCGGGGCCTCGATGGTGATGGCGGAGTTCATCGAGGTCTCCTTCAGGCGGCCACGGGTTGGGCGAGGTGCTCGTTGATCAGCGCCTCGCAGGCCTGGGCATCAGCCCACCAGGGGAAATAGCGAGGCGGGTGGTTGAACCCGTTGGCGATCGTGCTGGCCAGCGAAGGCGACTGACCGGCCGCGCCCAGCAGACCCAGGATGTGCGGCGGCGGCGGTGTCAGCAGTGAGTTGGTCCACTGCACCACCCAGCGGGCGTAGTCCCAGAACTGCTCGAAGGTGGCTTCCATCCACTCGCGGGTGTAGGGCTGGCTGCCGTGGGCCACGATGGCGTCGAGATAGACCTGGGCGGCCTTGGTGGCATTGTTGGAGCCCTGGCCCGTGATCGGGTCGTTGGTGGCCACCGCGTCGCCCAGCCCGAACACCAGACGGCCCGACGGCAAGGTGAGCACGGGCTTGCGCACCGTCGGCGCAAACGCGCCCGCCAGAATGCCTTTGTCGTCGGTGAGTTCGACCTGGGCCGCGCGTTCGGCCTCCCAGGGCAGGTACTGCGTCAGAAATCGCTTGCTGGCCGCCAGATGCTCCTGTGGCGTCTTGACCTCACGCCAAAAGTCCAGTGCGCCACCGGGCACCCCTTCGAACACCATGATGTCGCAGGGCCCACTCAAGGTCAGGGCCGGGAACACGAAATACTCGCCGATGCCCGGGATCAGGTTGAACGACACCTGCGAATGACCGGCCGTGGGCTTCATGCCGTGCACATAGGTCAGTGCCAGAGAGCGTTGGGGCTTGTCGAACGTCGATCGGGCAGCATCCCGCTCGAACAGCTTGACGACCTCGCCCTTGCCGGCCGCCAGGATGACCAGGTCATGGCTGTCAGCCAGCGCCTCCAATTCGGCGATGCCCGCGTCCTGGATCAGCAGCCGGCCACCTCGCGCCTCGACCTGCTCCAGCCAGGCCGGCATCTTCAGGCGCTGGTCCACCGCCTGCGCCGGGCGGTCCAGGCGCGAGCGCCAGTCGATGGCCTTGGCGCCCGGCTCGGCCGGATGCGGCACCGCGAAGCCAATGCCGTCGACAGGCGGGCACTCGGCCTCCCAGGTGTTGATGCCCAGATCACGCTCGATCTGCAAAGCGTTGTCGAACATGCACTGGCTGGACATCACCTTGCCCTGGCGGATGTCCTCCGGGGTTCGGTTGGTCACCACCGTGACCTCATAACCTTGGTCGAGCAGTCCGAATGCGAGCGGCAGGCCGGCCTGGCCCCCACCGACGATAGCGATGCGTTGCATGGAAATCTCCTGTTGAATGAAAGTGGAACGCGAGGCGGCTCAGGCGGCCAGGCGCGGAATGGCGGGCACGGCCTGCTCCGGCCCCATGGCGGAGTAGCCGCCGTCGACCGCGTAGTCCGCCCCGGTGACAAAGCTGGCCCGCGAGGACAGCAGAAAGGCCACGACCTGGGCCACCTCCTGGGGGTCACCGGCCCGGCCGAGCAGGTGGTAATCCGCCGCCACCTGGTCGGTCTTGGCGCGGTCACCGCCGGTCATCTCGTCCATCACGCGAGACCAGGTCCACCCCGGCGAGACGGAGTTGACGCGGATTCCGTCTGCCGCAAAGTCCATCGCCATGCTGCGCGTGACCTGCACCAGCGCGGCCTTGGAGACCGGGTACAGCCAGCGGCCGGTCTGGGCCACCTTGGAAGAGATGCTGGTGAAATTGACGATGGCCCCGCCGCCCGCCGCCGCCAGATGGGGTCGCACCGCCCGTGCAGCCATCACCGCACTGACCAGGTTGATGTCCAGGGCCTTGAGCCAATCGGCGCGGCCCGATTGCGCACCCTCGTCAAGGTAGGTCGCGGCCAGATTGACCAGGCCATCCAGACGCCCGAAATGCGCCACGACGTCGCGCACCCCTTGCTCAAGCTGGGCGTCCTGGCTGATGTCCACGGGCCAGAACCGCGTGGTCTGCGGCGACTGCGCGGCCACCTGCGCGCCCCGCTCCGCATCGATGTCAAACACGGCCACACGTGCGCCGGCGGCACGCAGGGCCTCCACCACGGCGGCACCAATGAGTGTTGCGCCTCCGGTGACAATCACCACCTTCGAATTCAGCTCGGTCATCATCTCTACCCCAAGATCAGCCTGGGCTCCCGCAGGATGGCGGGTTCACCCATCAGCAAGCACGATTGCGCTTTTCGTGCATTGATCGTCGTGGACTGGGGCTCTTCGGACTAGCCGAGGTTGGCTGTCAATGTCCAGAAAATGCGGCTAGTCGACGGGGCGCACTGCAACGGCCTGGTGGCAGGCGAGCAGTCACACCCGTGAAAACGGCTTGACGGGGATGAGAGATCAGAAATCAAAGGGCCGCATCCGTCCCACAGGGGCGAGTCCTGCTTGCAGAAGATGTTGCGGCGAAACATGGGGCGTCACCATGGACGCCAGCGGCGGCGGGCATGGTGCCACGCAGTGCGGCCAGGCGGTGCCCATTGACGGGCCCGCCAATGCAGTCTTTCAGGCCTACTCAAACACCGGCCGAAAAAAGCTGCGCTCGTAGCTGAGGATGCAGCGGGTGTCCTCGGCCAACTTGAAGGCGGCCTGGCATTCGGGGTCGGTTTGCGAGCGGGTGCGATAGACCTCGTAGGCCGCGAGCGAGGGGAACGAGAACGAGGCCAGCGCAATGTTGTTGGCGCCTTCGGAGGGCAGCAGGTAGCCATGGTGGATGCCACCCAGGCGGTTCACCAGACTGATCCAGAGTTTGCCGTAGTGCTCGAAGGTTTGAAGCTGGGTGGGATCGATGACGTAGCGCAGATGGCAGGTGATCATGTTCGGGGCCGGGCCGGGTTGTTGAGGTCGGGGCAATATACCGTGCCCAGCGGCCGTGGCGCGCCCGTGGGCAAGGGCCCTGGCCGCCGCATGAAACCCCTCCGGCCGCGCGTCACACCCCGTGCAAGGCCTGGCCATAAAAGGCCTCACCGCCCATCTGGCCGCCCTTGAGGATCAGCTCCAAGCCATCGCGCCGCGGGTTCGCGGACCAGGCCCGACACAGGGGCGCGCCGGGCGTGATGCGGGCCAGCACCGTGAGGGCCTCGATGCCCAGCACGCTGGCCACCTCGCCCGAGCTGTCGCCACCGGCCACCACCACGCGCTGCAGGGGATGCTGGTCCAACAGTCGTTTCATGACCTCGGCCAGGCCCGCGCCCACCGCACGCGCCGCCTCGGCCCGGCTCAGGCCGGCCCGGGCGGCGTGCTGGTCAAAGGCCAGCACCTCGGGGTCGTCCGGGCCTTCGGCGCTGAAGACCAGGGCACTGCGCCCGACCGAGAGGGCAGCGCCGGCCTGCGCCAGCACGCGCTGCAGTTCGGCCTCGCGCCGCTCGGGCAGCAGGCAGGCTGCGATGTCCAGCCGCTCGGTGGCAAAGCCATGGGCCCTGGCCCAGCGGATCTGGCCTGCCGAGACGGGCGAGCAACTGCCGCTCACCGCGGCGATCACCGGCACAGGCGCGGCCTCGGGCAGGTCAGCACTGGCGGGCACCCAGCCCTGGCTGCGCCAATAGGCCGTGAGCGCGTAGCTGAGACCCGAAGACGAAGCGCTGAACAGCCCACCGCCGCGCTGAGTCCAGATCAGGCGGCCGGCTTCGAGCAGCGTCTCATCGTCCAGCACATCGATGAACACGATGGGGGCCGCAGCGTCGGCCTGACGACAGACCCTGAGTTGGGCCAGGGCATCGCCGGCCTTCAGTTGCACCATGTCGACCAAGCCCGTGCGACGCGGGGTCTGCGCTGCCAGGTGACGGCGCAGATCCGATTCGCCCATGGGGGTGACCGGGTGGCGCGACATGGTGGGATGGCGGTCCAGGCGATAGCCCACGCCCTCCACGGCCGCGAACAGGTGCCCGAACACCTGGTAGCGGCGTAGCCGGGGCGCGCCCACCACCGTGGGGCTCCAGTCGCCCCCCATGTGCCGCAGCCCGATCTCGATGGCGCAGCCGATGGATCCAATGGCGGGCGACGAGTCAAAGGTAGAGCACACCTTGTAATGCAGGATGGGCGCCCCCAACGCCTTCAGGCTGGCAAAGGCCTGGGGCAGGTGGCGGGCCATCCACTCAGGGCTGCGACCGCGCGACGAGCCCGCCAGGCCCACGCAGCGCACGCCCGGAAAACGCTGCAAGGCCTCTGGCGCAGGTGGCTCCAGGAACAGCACGGTGGGCACGCCAGCAGCGGTCATCGCCTCCATGGCGTCGGTGGAGCCCGTGAAATCATCGCCGTAGTAGGTCAGCAGCAAGCCCTCGGGCAAAGCCGCCTGCAAGGGGCTTTCTATGGCATTCATCGCATTCATCGCCAGAACCCCAGGGCCTGGGCCAGGGCCGGTGAATCCAGGGCCGCCCGCTCCAGCTCAATGCCCTCTTGCGCCGCCTGCCAAGCATCGCGAAACGACTGTACCCCTGCAGCCACGCCACCCGGGTGGCCAAAGATGCCACCGCCGGCGGTGTGGATCAGGTCGGCACTGCCCAGGCCGGCGTAGGTGTCGTGCGCCTGCAGCCCGGTCTGGCCCGAGCTGAAGACTGGCATGCCGGTCATGGGGGCGCTGTCCATCACCGGGGCCAGCACGGCGCGGGCGGCCGCCATCACGCTGTCGTCGGCTTCGCTGAACTTGTTGCGCAGCCCGTTCACGTGCAGGTGGTCAGCCCCGGCCAGGCGCCACAGCTTCTGCCAGGGCGCGTAGTCAAAGCCCAGTTGCGGCGAGCGGCTCAGGTAACCCCAGCCGGCACGGTGGGCGTGGATCGGCAGTTGGGCATGGCGGCGCAGCTCGGTCATGCCGACCAGGCCGATCGAGTTCAGGCAGGCCATCACGCAGGTGCCGCCCTCGGCCAGCACCAGGTCGTGGCGGCGCTTCATCTGGTCCAGATTGCCGGTCAGGTTGAAAGCCACCATGGGCATGCGGCCCAGCCGGTCCGCCGCCGAGCGCACCACGCGCATGACGGCCTTCACGCGCTCGTCGAAGGGGCAGGCCGGGCCGTCGGCCTGCAACTCGTCGTCCTTGATGAAGTCGATGCCGCCATCCACCAGCAGTTGCACCTGCTCGGCCGTCTCCTGCACGCTCAGGCCCACGCTGGGCTTGATGATGGTGCCGATCAAAGGCCCGCTGGACACGCCGCTGAGGCGGCGCGTGCCAGCCACGCCAAAGGCCGGGCCGGGGTAGGCCTGGGCAAAGGCCGGGGGCAGTTGCAGATCGATCAGGCGCAGGCCGGTGACGCAGCGCAGCTCGTACAGATTGCCGGCCACGGTGGCCATCAGGGTGGGCAGGCAGGGCCCCAGATTGGCCAGCGGCCACGACAGCTCCAGCAGCGCCCGCGTGTAGCGCCCGTTGGCCGCGGGGGCGGGCGTGGGCAGGCTGGGCACCAGGCTGCTGTCGAGGATCTGCAGGCGTTCGACCCGGGCGCCGGCCCGGGCCTTCAGCTCAGGCGTCTCGGTGGGCAGGGCCACAAAGGTGCCGCTGGACTGTTCGCCGGCAATCACCTCGGCCGCCCGGGCCGGGTCGTCGCCGGTCTCCAGCCAATAGGTGGCGTGTATGCGTTCCATGGGGTGCCTTGCTCAGGTGATGCGGTGGATGCTTTCGGCGATCTCTTCGCGCTCGAAGACCTTGATCCAGTCGTCGCGCATCAACCGTGGCTTGCCGAAGGTGATGGCCTTGTTGCAGGCATCCGAGAAGGCGCCCGGGATCTCCTTGAAGATCACCGCGGCCAGGATGTTCATGTGGCCCAGCAGAAAATCGCGCGCGCACTCGGCCGGCACCCCTCGGCGCACGGTTTCGTCCATGGCCTCGCGCATCACGTCGAGCAAGGTGGCACAGACGGTTTCTGACAGGCCCGGCTCCAGCAGGGCCATCTGGTCCACCGTCAGGCGGTAGGAGTTGAGGATGGGTGCATAGATGGTCTTGGCCAGTTCCTCACCCAGGTCAAAGGCCGACTCGGGGCCCTGCATCAGGGCACTGGTGATCGATTGCTTGGCAAAGCCGCCGCCAAAGTAGTCCTTGCGCGCGGCTTCGCTGGTCTCGTTGTTGTAGATCGGTGGGTGGCAGGGATGGGCCACAAAGTAGGTGAGGTCGGCCCGCTGGGGCAGGTGGCCGGCAAAGGGGGCGGCGGCATCCAGCACCATCACCATGGTGCCGGGCTTGAGCTGGGGTTCGATCTGGTGCGAGATCTTGCCGATCAGGGTGTCGGGCACGGCCAGGATGACCACGTCCACATCCTTCAGCGCCTCCTCGGTGCTGACCACCGACAGGCCCAGCTCGTCGCGCAGCCGTTGCTGACCCGCCGCGCCGGGTTCGACGTGGGCCACGCGAAAGCGTGAGTTGAGC
The DNA here is from genome assembly GCF_058791075.1 of Curvibacter sp. EU05-FHT14A10. NCBI lineage: Bacteria > Pseudomonadati > Pseudomonadota > Betaproteobacteria > Burkholderiales > Comamonadaceae > Curvibacter > Curvibacter sp. EU05-FHT14A10. Next base: position 340,694 of record NZ_JBYTDE010000006.1, on the reverse strand, counting down.
AGATTCTTGGACAGGCGCACGCCCATCTTGCCGCCAGCGCCAAACAAGGCAATTTTGGGATTCATTTGGAGTTCTCCTTGAAGTCGATGGGCCCAGGCTTGGGCCCTTGCAGAAAAAGCTGCGCTGAGCGCAGAGGGTTCAGGCCAGCGCCGCAGCACGCGGCATGGCGGGGTGTGCCACCTTGAGCACCAGCACACCGGCCACGGCCATCAGGGCGCCGACCACCAACATGGGCAGTTGGTAGCCGCCGCTGCTGTCTTTCAGCGCGCCGGTGATGAAGGGGGCGGCAAAGCCGGCCAGGTTGCCCACGGTGTTGATCAGCGCCAGGCCCGTGGCGGCCCCGGCACCGCTGAGGAAGCGCGCCGGCAGCGCCCAGAAATTGGGCAGCGCGGCAAAGATCGCGCAGGCCGTGACGGTGATCACCGCCACCGTGGTCACTGGCGACTGCATGTACAAGGCGCAGGGAATGCTGGCCGCCCCAATGAAGGCGGGCAGCCCGACATGCCAGCGCGACACCCCGTGGCGGGTGGCATGCTGGGTGGCCAGGTACAAGGCCACGGCCGCCGGCAGGTAAGGGATGGCCGTGATCAGGCCCTTCTGGAACACATTGAACTTGCTGCCGAACTGGGCCTCGAAGCCGCCGATCACCGTGGGCAGGAAGAAGGCCAGCGCATACAGGCCGTAGATGAAGCCGAAGTACACCAGGCTGAACAGCCACACACGGCCATCGCGCAGCGCCAGACCCGCCTGGGCGCCGGGGGTCTTGGCCTTCTGGCGGGCCTCCTGAGCCAACTCGTCAGTCAACCAGCGCTGCTCTTCGGCACTGAGCCAGCGGGCATCGGTGGGCTTGTCGGCCAGGTAGAACCAGGCGATGAAGCCGACCACGATGGCCGGCACGGCCACGCCGAAGAACATGATGCGCCAACCCGCCAAACCGAACAGCCCGTTGGCCTCGATCAACAGGGCCGCCAGCGGCGCACCGATCACGGTGGTCAGAGGTTGTGCCAGGTAGAACAGGCCCAGGATGTGACTGCGGTAGCGCGCCGGCACCCACTGGCTCAGGAACAGGATGGCGCCCGGAAAAAACCCGGCCTCCGCCACCCCCAGCAGAAAGCGAAGTGCGTAAAGGCCCTCGACGTTGCTCACCCAGGTGAACAACAAGGCCACCACACCCCAGCTCACCATGATGCGCGACAGCCAGCGACGCGCGCCGTACTTGTGCAGCGCCAGGTTGCTGGGGATCTCCAGCACGATGTAGCCCACAAAAAAGATGCCGGCGGCCATGCCGAACTGAGCCGCCGACAGCGCCAGGTCCTTGCTCATGCCGTTGGGGCCGGCAAATGAAATCGCGGTGCGATCCAGGAAATTGATGAAAAACATCAGCGCCACAAAGGGCACGAGCCGCCACGACACCTTGCGGATCGCGCTTTGCTCCACGGTTTTGACAGAACTGTTCACGAAGTCTCCTCGTTGTTTTGAGCCGCCCCACGTCATGGACAGGGCATCTTCCAGCTGGTCTGATGAACTGGTGTGATGAGTAGACCATTGATTGAAAAATCCCCGCACTGGGGTTTTCACGGAGGACGCCTACCTGGCTTGGCGAGGGCCGTGACCAGGCCTCGGAGTGAGTCACTGACGGGCCATAATCGAAAATCGCCGATTTCGCCCAGCCCCTGCCACCGAGCCCGCCCGTCATGACCGAACCGATCCAGCGCCGCAAACTGTTCCAGGAGGTTCTTGATCGCCTGATGACGCGCATTCGCTCAGGCGCCATCCCACCGGGCGGGCAGTTACCCTCCGAGCGCGAACTGATGGAGGAATACGGCGTGGGCCGCCCTGCCGTGCGCGAGGCACTGCAGACCCTCGAACGATCGGGCATCGTGGAGATCGCGCATGGCGAACGCGCCCGTGTGGTGGTGCCTACCGCCGACCGGCTGATCGCTCAGATTGCTGGCGGTGCCATGCACCTGCTGCGCAGCCAGCCCGACTCGCTGGAGCATTTGAAGGATGCCCGGCTGTTTCTGGAGATCGGCATGGCCCGCCTGGCCGCCGAACGCGCCACCGAGGAAGACATCGCCCGTTTGCGCCTCGCGGTGGCACGCCACCGCGCCTCGCTGAACGACCTGGAGCAATTCATCGAACTGGACATGCATTTCCACCGTGAATTGGCCACGGTGAGCGGCAACCCGATCTTTCCGGCCATCGTCGAAGCCCTGTTCCGTTGGGCTGGCGAGTACTACCAGGCCATGGTGCGCGCCCCCGGGGTGGAAGACCTGACGCTGGCCGAGCACGACCGCATCGTGGACGCCATTGCGCTACACCAGCCCGAGGCCGCCGCCGAAGCCATGCGCGCCCACCTGACCCGCGCCAACAAGCTCTACTACCAGAACCCGCCAGGTCAGACGGGCTGAGCGTTCCGCGACCACGTCGCCGTCCGCGCCGGAGCGCCAGGCCTTGGATTCAGCGGCGGTTTGGGCCCCGTTCTTTCACACGTGAATACCGCAGCAACGGTGGCTGTCACCCGCACAGCCATCAGAACCCATTGGTATCACTTAATCACATTCATGACTTAATTGTGATGCCATGTAACTTGATGTGAGTCAAGAAGTCCATGGCACCATGGCCGCGACAAGGCCAGCACCGTGGCGTGTATCCCATTTGTAAACCGTTGATGCACAAATCGTGAAGCCGCCCCAGGCCGCTGCAACACGCCTCAGAACCGCTTACACCCTGATACTTTTAACCAGCCACTGCGGCCCACCCCTCCCTAGCATCCGATCCACCTGATGCGCCTCTTGTCGGATTCACCTTGCAAGGCGCAACGCAGGAAGACTTTCAATCCAAACGCTTTTGAGGAGTCCCCGCATGCCGACCTACAACCTGAATGTGAACGGAAAGTCCTACAGCGCCACGGTGGCGCGATCCGACATGCCCCTGCTGTGGGTGCTGCGCGATGTGTTGAACCTGACGGGCACCAAGTACGGTTGCGGCATTGAGGTGTGCGGCGCCTGCACGGTGATGGTCAATGGCCAGCCCGAAAAATCCTGTGACATGGACGTGAGTTCGGCCGTGGGCAAACAGATCACCACCATCGAAGGCCTGTCGGCCGACCGCAGCCACCCCGCCCAAAAGGCCTGGATTGCCAATCAGGTACCCCAGTGTGGCTACTGCCAGTCGGGCATGTTGATGTCGGTGGCCTGCGCCATGAAGGCGGGCCACCACGGCACCTCCATCCTCAATGAGGTTCAGAACATCTGCGTGTGCGGCACCTACCCGCGCATCAAGACCGCGGTCAGCACCCTTTGACGTTTTGAACGGAGACGCACCATGGACATCGCAGTCAACAAAATGAATCGTCGCCAGTTCATTGGCAGCACCGGCCTGTCGATCGGCGTGGCGCTGCATTTCGGCAGCCGCAGCACCGAGGCCCAGAGCGCCAGCGTGAGCACGCAGCCCGTCAACAGCTGGCTCAACATCGGCAGCGACAACAGCCTCTCGCTGACGATCGGCGTGACCGAAATGGGCCAGGGCACCTTCAGTACCCTGGGCCAGGTGATGGCCGAAGACTTGATGGTGGATTACAACCGCATCCAGCTGCGCCAAGGCGGGCCTGTCTACAACGTGTCGCCCGCACCCATCGGATCAGCCATCGTGACCGCGGGCTCCAGCTCCACCCGCAACAACTACTGGAAGCTGCGCGACGCGGCCGCCATCGCCCGGGAGACCCTGGTACAGGCGGCCATGAATCTGGTCGGTGATGCCACTCGCACCAACTACTCGGTGAGCAACGGTGTCATCACGCACACCAGCGGCAAACAGCTCAGCTACGGGGACGTGGCCGCCGCCGCAGCGCTGCTGATCCCGCCCGTCAGCGCCCCGCTGGTGCCTGACAACCAGCTCAAGGTGATCGGTCAAAGCGTGCCACGCCAGGACATTCCAAGCAAAGTGGACGGAAGCGCCCAATACGGCCTGGACGTGCGCCTGCCCAAGATGGTTTACGCGGTCATCCGGCACTGCCCTGCTTTCGGTGGCACGCTGCTGTCGGTGCCTGCGCAGCCAGCCGGTGCGCTGGCCTTGGTGCCCGTGCGGGTGAGCCCGGGCACCGGTCGCGGCCTGGATGTGACCGGTAATGTGAATGCTGTGGCCGTGGTGGGGCCCACCACCTGGGACGCCATGCAGTCGGCGCGCAGCCTCAACCTCAAGTGGAACCTGCCAGGCAATGCCGCGGCCCTGAACACGGCTCAGTTCTTTGCCGATGCGAAGGCCCTGGCCCTCTCAGCGCCAGCCTATGTGGCCGGCGGCAGCAATCCCCCCGGCACGCTGTACACGGTCGAGAACAGCGGCGACAGCGATGCGGCGCTCACCCAGGCCACCCCGGGCAGTCAATTGCTGGATGTGAGCTACCAATTGCCCTATGTACCGCACGGCTGCATGGAGGTGCTCAACTGCACCGTGGATTACGTGGCCGGCGTGAGCTGCACCGTTTATGCCCCCACCCAGGTGGCCAACTCGGCGCTGGCTCTGGTGGTGCAGCTGACCGGTCTGAGCGCCGACAAGATCAGCTTCCACACCACCTTGCTGGGCGGTGGCCTGGGCCGCAAGGCCGAGATCGACTTCATCGGCCAGGCGGTGCAGGTGGCCATGGCCGTGCAGCGACCGGTGATGCTGGTGTGGCCACGCGAAGAGGACTTCAGCCACGACCAGTATCGCCCCATGGGCCTGGTGCGGGCCCGCGCCCGGGTCGATGCCACGGGGCAGATCATGGGTTGGGCCTACCGCAATGTGTCCCCATCGATCAGTGGGCAACGCGGTCGCACCCTGCCTGCCACCGGCGACAGCCAGGGCTATGAGGGCTCCAACGCCCTGCCCTATGTGATGGGCGCGAGGCGGGTGGAATGGGTCAGCCACACCGCCCCCATCCCGGTGGGTTACTGGCGCTCGGTGGGGGCCTCGATCAACACCTTTGCGGTCGAATCGATGATCGATGAGCTGGCCTGGGCCTGCAAACTTGACCCGTACCAGTTCCGGCGCAACCGCATCACGGATGCACGCTGGCTGGCCGTACTCGATGCCGCCGCCACATTGGGCACCTGGAGTGCGCCCACGGCCGCCGGAACCGCCCGGGGCATCGCCATCGGCACCGCTTTCAACAGCATCGTGGCCATGGTGGTCGAGGTCAGTGGCAGCAGCAGCACCTCGTTCAGCATTCGGCGCGTGAGCGTGGTGATTGACTGTTATCTGCCCGTCAACCCCGGCAACATCGAGGCCCAGATCACCGGCGGCGTGGTGCACGGCCTGAACGCCACCCTGTATGGCCAGCAGACCTTTGTGAACGGGGCCGCGCAGCGCCGCAACTTCAACACCAATCCGGTGATCCGGCCTCAGCAGATGCCTCGGGTGGATGTGCAGGTCATTCCACGCCCGGCCAGCACCGACCGCAGCAAGCCCATGGGCGGCGTGGGCGAGCTGGGCGTGCCCACCCTGGCCCCGGCCCTGGCCAATGCCTTGTACGCCCTGACCCGCCAGCGGCTGCGCAGCCTGCCGCTGTTTCCTTCGGCCACGATGGGCGATTGAAGCGCTCAGACCGGGACGGTCAGGCTCCGGTCCAACGCATGGCTTGCCTGCGCTGGTTCTCGGTCCCACCAGGCCGGCTCGCCAATGGACGCACGCAGGTGGGCCATGAACAGCCGGGCCCGCTGAGAGCGGCCCCTGCCCGGTGCACGCACGGCGTGGATACCTGGCAAACCCGCAGCCGGTGGCGCACCCAACTCCTCCGGGAACAAGGCCACCAGGCTGCCGTCGCGCAGGTGGTCGCTCACCACCCAGGTGGCGATGTGCAGCACGCCCAGACCACCCAGCGCCGCTTGCAACATGCCGTCCTTGTCGTCGGTGCGAAACCGCCCCCGCACGGCCAGGGGCTGATTGCGGTTGACGCCCGCATAGCGCCAGATGAAGGAAGGCGCCGGCGGCGTGGCCACGCTGATGCATTCGTGCTGCAGCAGCTCGATCGGCGAGGCCGGCCGCCCGGCCCGCGCCAGGTAGGCCGGGCTGGCACAGGTGACCAGGCGCACCGGCGCCAGCAAGGTGGCCTGCAGGTCGCTGTCGGGCAGCACGCCGATGCGGATGGCCACATCCACCCCCTGCTCGGCCAGGTCGATCACCTGGTCGCTGAGGTGCAGATCCACCTCCACACCGGGGTACTGGTGCATGAAGCCCGCCACGGCCGGCACCACATGGCGGCGCCCGAACACGGTGGGCGCCGCCACGGTCAGCGGGCCACGGGGCAGGTCGTCGAGTTGGTGCAAGGCATCGCGGGCCGCGGCGATCTCGCTGAGGATGGTGCGGGCCCGTGGCACGAACTGCTCGCCCGCATCGGTCAGGTGGATGCGACGCGAGCTGCGGTGGAACAGTGGCGTGCCCAACTCGGCCTCCAGCGCATCCACCTTGCGGGTGACGGAGGACACCGCCACATCCTGCTGGCGTGCCACCTCGGAGAAATTGGCGCTGCTGGCCACGGCGAGAAAGGTCTTGAGAGAATCGATCATGGGGCTTGGGAACCGAACCGGGTCAGGGAGATGAACGCTGCCAGAGCCTGCGGGCAGGCCCGCATTGACTTTGCAAACATCGCAAAGATACTTTGCACATCTTCGTATTGTTCTGTTTTTCGCAAAAAACAACAATAGCCGCTGTTTCCATTCCATCCCTGCAACCTGCACCCAAGGACACTTCATGAAAACATGGCATTCAAACCCCATCTCCAAGCCCGCAGCACGTCTCGGGCTGGCCCTGGCGCTTGCTCTGGGCGGCTTGGCTGGCACCGCCAGCGTGGCCCAGGCCGCGGCCCCGATGCAGAAAACCCAGGCCCCGGGCTGGTACCGCCTGATGGTGGGCTCGTTCGAGGTGACGGCCCTCAGCGACGGCACCGTGGACCTGCCGGTCGATCAACTGTTGCACGCCCCCAAGGGCCGGGTGGCCCAGGGCCTGGGCAAGCACTACCTGAAGGCCCCGCTCGAGACCTCGGTCAACGCCTTCCTGATCAACACCGGCAGCCGCCTGGTGTTGGTGGACGCGGGCGCTGGCGCCCTGTTCGGCCCCACCCTGGGGCGCCTGTCAGCCCAGATCAAGGCCGCGGGCTACCAGCCCGAGCAGGTGGATGACATCGTCATCACCCACATGCACCCCGACCACGTGGGCGGACTGGTGTCTGAGGGCAAGGTGGTGTTCCCCAACGCCACCGTGCACGCCGACCAGGCCGACAAGGATTTCTGGCTGTCGCCCGCCAGCCTGGCCGCTGCACCCGATGCACAAAAAGGCTTCTTCCAGGGCGCCATGGCCTCGCTGAACCCCTATGCCGAGGCCGGCAAGCTCAAGACCTTCCAGGCCGATGGCGAGATCGTGCCGGGCCTGCGCAGCCAGGCCACCCATGGCCACACCCCGGGCCACAACGTGTATGTGCTGGAAAGCGATGGGCAGCGGATGGTCCTGCTGGGCGACCTGATCCATGTGGCCGCGGTGCAGCTTGAGTCACCCGAGATCACCATCGGCTTCGACAGCGACGAGGCCCATGCCCGCACGGCCCGGGCCAACGTGTTCAAGGCCCTGGCCAAGGACGGCAGCCTGGTGGCCGTGGCGCACTTCCCCTTCCCCGGCGTAGGCCGCCTGCGCGCAGCGGGCAAGGGCTTTGTCTGGGAGCCGTTGAACTACAGCAGCCAGGTGAAGTAAGCGCTCTTGCGCTGAACAGGCGCGGGGCCGGAACGGGCCACGATCAGTGGCCGCCCGACCTGCGCGGCCCTCTTCCAGGCCTTGTTCCGCTGGGCCAGTGAGGACAACCAGGCCGGGGTTCCTGCCCAGGGGTGCAAGACCTCATGCGGGCGGGGTACCACGGCGCCGGGACGGTCATCGCCAGGCACCGGCCCCTGGCCTCAACCCGCCGGCATGCTGGCACAGCCCTTGAAGACCCGTGTCTTGCACTGCCTGCACAACTCGGGCTGCAAGGCTTTGACCAGACGCCGGTCCACATCCTCGCCAGCAGCAAACACCTGGTCGCGGCCGATCAGGTCCAGGCAGCCACTTTGCTCCAGCATCTTCAATGGCTCGGGCTTGAGGTCGTACAGGTACAGGTGGCCGCCGCGTTCACGCAAACGCCTGGCCTCGGCCGCCAGCATCTCGGCACCCGACAAGTCGATCACATTGATGCCCGAGGCGATCAGCATCAGGTTGTTCTGCCGCACGCCCAACTCATCGAGCGCATGGATGCCCTGCTGCACATGGGTGATCGAGCCGAAGAACAGCGAGCCATCGACACGGATGATTTCCAGCTGCGGGCATTCGAGCTGACCTTGCACCGGCCTGAAGCTCAGCTGCGGTGTGCCCGGATCAGGCGTGACCACCTGCAGCGGCGGCTGCGAGGTGCGGTACAGGTACAACAGCACCGACAGGGCCACACCGATGTAGATGGCGGTCTCGAGGTGAAACACCAGGGCCGACGCAAAGGTGGCGATCAGGATCAGCCCTTCGCGCGGGCTGATGCGCCAGGTCTTGCGAATCTCGGCCACATCGACCAGCGTGCTGGCCACCAACACCAGCAGCCCCGCCATGGCCGCATAAGGCAGGTAGCGTGCCATCGGCCCCAGGAAGAACACCAGCGCGAACAAAATGAAGGCCATCGCCACTGCCGCCAGCGGGCTGCGTGCCCCTGACTCGACATTCACCCCCGAAGCGTTGAACGAGCCGCTGGACACATAGCTTGAACAGAACGCGCCTGCCAGATTGCCCAGGCCCTGGCCGATGAACTCCTGGTTGCCATCCACCCGTTGCCCGGTGCGGCTGGACAGCGAGCGCGCAATCGAGGCCGCCTCGGTCAAGGCCAGAATCGACACCGCGGCCGCCGCCGGCAGCAGCTGACGCCATTCCGCCAGATCGAAATCAGGCGCCGTCAGCGGCGGCAGCCCCAGGCTCATGGCCGAGATCATCTTGATGTGCGTGACCTGCTGGCCCAGCAGCGCATTGAGCACCGCCGCCACCGCCGCGCCCACGCCGATGGCCCCGATCAGGTAGGGTACCTTGGGCACCCAGCGCTTGAAGGCCAGACCGCCCAGAACCGTGGACACGCTGACCGCCACCACCCAGGGCTGGATCTGGTCGAACTGCGCCCCCAGTTGCTGAAAGGTACCGAAGAACGAAGAGCCCCGCGCAATCGGCACGCCAAAAAAGCTGGCCACCTGATTCGCCACGATCAGCAGCGCTGCCCCTCCCGTGAAGCCCACGATCACCGAATGCGACACAAAATTGACCAAGCCGCCCATCCGAAGCAGGCCCAGCCCCACCTGGATCATCCCCACCAGCAGGGTCAGCGTCAGCACCAGGCGCACGTAATCGGGCGTGCCCGCCTCGGCCATTGGGCTGATGGTGGAAAACACCACGATCGACAGCGCCGTGGTCGGCCCCGACACCATCTGCCAGCTTGAGCCCCACAGCGCCGCCACCACCACCGGCACCATGGCGGTGTACAGGCCGTACTCGGGCGGCAAGCCGGCAATCGTGGCATAGGCCACGCCTTTGGGCACGATGAGAATGGCGCCTGTCAGGGCGGCCATCAGATCGAATTTCAGCGTTTCGGCCGTGAGGCGCGGCCAGTTGGTCAGAAACGGGAACAGCAGGGAGAGGATTTTCATGGGCGTGGGCCTTCAGCGTGGGTCAAAGCTCAGGGCGTGCCGCGGGCATACCAGTCGTGGAACGGGTGCTTGTCTGGCGCGTTGGCATCGAAGCGGGTGTAGGTCATGCCGGGTTGGGCCAGCGTGCACTTCACCAGGTCCAGCGCCTCTTGCTCGGCGGCTGTGAGGCGTATCCCAGCAAGCCGCCCATCCATCTCGCTGCTCAGATCCTGGCGCACCAGGGCGGTGCTGTAATTGCGATTCACGGTGGCCTGGTAGATCGCTACACCGCTGCTTTTGTCTCTGACATCGTTGAGAAGATCTTTGACAACCTGAGCTTCACCCCGGTTCTCCAGTGAGGCCACCAGCACACTCATGCCCAGGCCAAACAGGTCATGCTCCAAGCCGCGCTTCTTTCTCAAATCAGCCTTGGAGCCTCTAGGCAGGTTGTACGCCTGAGTGACCTGATTCACGTCCTCCCCTGCCCGTGCATCCGCCCGTTTGCTGAATTTGTTCAGACCATCGGAATCAATCAAATCCAGTTGCCCTGTCTTGACATCCATGCAGAAGTTATTGGGCTTGATGTCGCCATGCACTGCCGCATGGGCATGCAATTGCGACAAGGTGTGCAAGCCGTTGTGCAATGCCTTTTGCCATTGACTGCTGGGCACCCGATGCGCGGTGTCGTTCATGATGTTGTCCATGCTGGGCCCACAGGCCTCGGGCATGACCGTCGCGACAATCTGCAAGCGCTCAGTCGCCTCGGATGGCTGCTCCAGAGCCCACTCGCGAAAGCGCTTGTCTGCGGGCACGGCGTGGTAGCGAGTGTCATCCCCTTGGGCATCGTTCAATTGCTCTGCCACGATGTACAGGCGGGGCGCTACAAAACCGGGCACCCCCTTGAGGTAGGTGGCCGCGCCGTTCAATTGCGCGCGGTCAAATTTACCGTCTGGCCCTGCCAGCTTCAAATTCTTGGGGGCCTCGAACTCCTTGAGCACCATGTTCTCGCCCGCATAGCTGGCTTTGCCCACAGCGCCATGGGCGCCGACGCCGATCGGATTGGCGTTCACATTTTTCAACGTCAGTCCAATTTTTTGATACAGGCCCTCCAGGCTGTGCTCCGATTGAACCTGCTGCTGCGCCCGCCCAATAAAACGCAGCATCACCTCGGCCGACACGCCTTTCTTGCCGGCCTTGTCACATTCATTCTTGAACTCAGCCAGCACCGCCGAACTCGCGCCCGCTTTGGCCAACAAGGTCTGCATGGCCTTGCCGGTCGCCAGACGCGCCGTTGAATGAGCCTTGCCGAACAAGCCACCCCAGCGCTTGGCGCCCACCAAATCCAGCGACGCGTCTTGCCGCCCCTTGTGGCTGCGCAGGCGCAAAACCCCGTCCCTGACACTGCCACTGTTGTCATCTCTCAACAACGCCCTGCCCAACTCAGCCAGCTTGTCTTTGGCATTGCCAATGATTGCTTCATTGCTGCCAATGGTGCTGGCGATGTTCGCAGCGCTGTTGCCCCTCAGGCCCTGAAAAGTAGTGATCGGCATCGTCAATTCCTCAGCCCATCAGGGCATTGCTGCCCAGGGGCAGCGCCCCTACGGCATCGGGTTCAGCCTGGGGCTCGCGGCACTGGCGGGCCAAGTCTTCGGCCTGTTGCAGGCCCTCGCTCATCAGGGCCTGCAGATCGGCCACGCCCAGGCCGGCCCACGGGCCTTGCCACTGCAGTACCAGCACGCCCTCGTCGTCCACGCTGGCCACCCAGCCCTCGGCGCGCAGGGCCTCATGGTTGAACTGGTGCAGCCAGCGCCACAGCGGACGCTCGTCGCTGGGCTGCAAGGCCTCAGCGGGCAGCACGTCCACCTCCAGCAGCACCATGGCCGACTGACCGGGGTGCTGGCCCAGACGCAGGGCGTGCTCGCCGCTTTCAAACTCCAGCCCGTACAGGCCGGGGTCGGCGGGCGCGCTTGAAGGGGCGGTATCGCCCGCCATCGCTGCCACCAGGGCGCTCAACAGGGCTTGAAAATCAGGGTCGATGGTCATGGGCGGGGAACGTTTTTGAAATGGGGGCCGTGGGTTCAGCCGCGCAGCACATGGGCCATGCCGATCGGCTCGACCCCCGCATCAGCAGTGGTCGCCAAGGGCGCCAACGACTGCCAAAGCGTGCGCAGGCTGGCCGCGCGCTGCAGGCCGTCAGCCAGGGTGGCGCGCAAGTCGGCCGCGGCCAGGCCCTGCCAGGACAGCACGCGGTTCAGTTGCAGCACCTCGTCGTCATCCAGGCTGATCAGCCAGCCCTCGCCCAACGCGGCCTCATGGTTCAGGCCGTGCAGCAGCGCCCACACCGGGGCATCGCCCGGCAACGGGGTTTCATACGTGGGCAGCACCTCGATTTCGATCAACAAGGCGCCGGACCGACTCCGGTGGCGGCTCACACGGCCGGCATGTGCCTCGCTGCCAAAGCTCAGGCGCGGGCTAACCGCCGCGGCCGGCTCGGCCGGCGGGGCCAGGTCGTTGATCAACAGCTCAAAGCCGTCCAGGGGGGCCTTCATGCGCTGTCCTCAGCCGGCCTTCTGGATGGCCGCCTTCATGGCATCGGCCACTTCCTTGACCACCGTGCTCTGGATGGATGACATCAGCGACCACTGCTGCACCTGCTGCTGCACCTTGAGCATGGTGATGGTGTCGGGGTTGGACGCCGCCGCGGCCAGGGTCTGCTGCAGGTTGGACTCCACGGCCTGCATGGCAGAGAGCATGTTGGTGCTGAGGCTGTCAAACGACAGGGCGCTGTTGCTGATGGTCATGGTGGGGCTCCGGTTGAAAAAAACGACGATTCGTCAAAGGGCTGTCGAGGGCGCTGGGCCCGCTCAGGTTCAGGCGTTGCAGCACCTGGCGCGCCGCACCCAGGGCCGCCAGGGCGGCGGCCATGTCGCGCTGCACCTCGGGGCGCAGGGCCTGGCGGCTGCGCGCCAGCAAACCAGACTCGACCTGGGCCAGGTGCTGGTCCAGTTGCTGGCGCAGCAGCCCGGCTTGCGGCCCGGACAGGGCCTCGTGCAGGTCCAGCGGGGTGGCCGCAGCCGGGTCGAAATCGGGCGCTGCAGGGCCTGAGAGGGATGGGGCGTTCATGGGGCACCTCGGGGCAGGGTCAGCGTCTGCCCCGCGCTGGTCTGAAAAATCACGGCGTTGTCGTCGATGCGGGCCAGCACCAGCCCCTGCCGCACCAGGCCACCGGGCAACAGCCGGCGCCCATCGGCCAACAGCACATAGGCCCGTTCGCCGCTGACCACAGCAGCCACCTGAGGCAGTCGCTCAGTGGCCGAGCGCGCCACGCCCCTCGGGCTGGCACCGGCGCCCGGGCCCTGGGCCATGGCCAGGTCGTCCAGGCTCACCGCACTGGCCTCGGGCAAGGCCTGGGCAATCAGCTCGCCCAGCACGGCGCGGTCCAGATCCGGACCGACGGGCCCGCTCACCCGCACCCGGCCGCCGGGTTCGGCGGTCAGGCGCAGCGCCGGCCAACGCGGGGCCAGGGCGGCCACATTGCGGGCAAACTCAGCCTGGGTCAGCAGATCCACCTTCAGCAGGCTCAGCCAGGGTGCGAGCCGCGCCAGCAAAGTGTCCATCGCGTCGTCACTGCCAACCACGCCCAGCAGGCGGATCCGACCACCCGCCACGGCGGTGGCGCGCACCGCAGCGCCCAAGCCGGCCTGGCCCAATTGGCGCTGCACGGCCTGCAGGGCTTGAACCGGGTCCAGGGGGCTGTCCTCGATCCCATCTGGGCGCTGGGCCTCGTGCACGCCCGCCTGCTGCAACCAAAGCTGCGCCCCCCCCAACAGGCCCAGGGCCAGGGCCAGCAAGCCCGCCAAGGGCAAGGCGCGGTGCCAGCGACGGCGCGGCCGGGCGGTGGGCAGCGACGCCTTGTGGCGCGGGTCTGCGACCGGGCCGCCAGCCTCAGCGCTCAAGGCACCTGCCGCAGCGCGGTCTGGTGCGTCAACCCTGTCCACAGGCGCCTCCGCTGAAGCCTCGGCATCCGCTTCGGGCCCCGGCACAGCCTGGGCCAGACGGTCGGGCAAGGCCTGGCATTGCTCGGCGGTGGGCACCGGGTCCGAGGCCAGGGCCGCTTGCAGGCACAACCCGCCCAGGCGCATCGCCTGGCCCCAGGCCAGGTGAAGCGAGCCCAGGGCATCTTCCCAGTGCCAGCCGTCGTCCAGCAGCGACAGCGTGGCCTGCGGCAGCGGCAGGTCGCTCAACATCAGATCGGCTTCGTCGTCGGGCGCCACGCGCCAGTGGGCCTGGGCGTCGTGCCGCGGCAAAAAGGCCACTGCGCCCTCATGCACCCCGCTCAGCACCCGAAACTCAAAGCCGTCGGCGCTCACAGATCGATCCTCGCCAGCGGCTGGATGTTGATCTCTGGCGTCAGCTCCTGGTAGGACAGCACCTGCAGATCAGCCAGCGAACTTTCGATCAGGCGCCGCACATAGCGGCGGATGTCCATCGAGGCCAGCAGCACCGGCTTTTGGCCGGTGGAGGGCAAGGTGCCCACACTGCGCTTGATGGCGTCCACCAGGCGCTTGCTCACCGCCGGGTCCATCGCCAGGTAGCTGCCGGCCGAGGTCTGGCGCACCGCAGCCCGAACGGCCTCTTCGGCCTTGGGCGCCAGCAGGTAAGCCGGCAAGGTGTTGAGGCCGCCGGAATACTTGTAGCTGATGTGTCGCTTCAGAGCGCCGCGCACGTACTCGGTCAACAGCACCGAGTCCTTCTCTTTCTGGCCCCATTCCACCAGAGCCTCCAGCACGGTGCGCAGGTTGCGGATCGAGATGTCTTCGGACACCAGACGCTGCAGCACCTCGCCGATCTTCTGGGCCGGCATCACGCGCTGGGCCTCCTTGACCAGGTCGGGGTAGCGTTGCTCCATGGCCGTCAGCAGGAAACGGGTCTCCTGCACACCGATGAACTCCGACGAATGCTGGCGCAACACCGTGGCCAGGTGATAGGTGACGATCTCGCTGCTGGTCTTGACCCGCAGGCCGGCCTGGCTGAGCAGCTCGCCCAGGTGGGCACGCACCCAGAAAGTCTCGATGCCCGGCAAGAACGGTTTGTCGCTCTCGTAGCCCAGGCCCAGCGATTTGAGGGTCTGTTCGGGCTCCATCACCAGCAGCCAGCCCGGGCGCAAGCGTCCCTGGGCCACCGGCACCTCGGACAGCACAATCTGGTAGGCCTCGGCCGGCAGCCGGTCGTTGTAGCGCAGGTGAATGCCCGGGAACGGCACCCCCATGTCGAAGTACAGGGCCCGCCGGATCTTGACCAGCTCATCGTTGAGCCGCTGTGGGTCAATGGCCTGGTTGAGTCCGGTGAACACATCCAGAATCAGCGGCACCGTGGGCACGAACTCGTCGGTACCGTCCTTGCGCGCCGGGCGCGGTGCGCTGCCCGAGGCCTGCAGGGCCGGGCTGTCATTGATGTCGCCGTCCTCGTCGAGCGGCTTGGCCCCTTTGCGGGTGGCATAGCCGATGCCCAGCAGCGGCAGGGCCAGCAGCACAAAGATCTCGAGCGGCATGCCCGGGATCAGGCCCATGCCCAGCGCAATGCAGCCGCCAATCATCAGCGCCCGCGGCTCGGCCAGGATCTGCGCCCCCATGTCGCGCCCCACATTGCCCTCGCCGCCATCGGATTGCACCCGCGTCACGATGATGCCGGCGCAGATCGAGATGAACAGCGCCGGGATCTGCGAGATCAGGCCATCGCCGATCGACAGGATCGAATAGGTTTGCATGGCCTTGCCAGCCGGCATGCCGCGCTGCAGCACGCCGATCAGCAGCCCGCCCAGCAGGTTCACCGACACGATGATCAGGCCTGCAATCGCGTCACCCTTGACGAACTTCATCGCCCCGTCCATCGCACCGTACAGCTGGCTTTCTTTCTCGACCACGCCGCGGCGGCGCTTGGCCTCTGCCATGTCGATGGTGCCGGCGCGCATGTCGCCGTCGATGGCCATCTGCTTGCCCGGCATGGCATCGAGTGAAAAGCGCGCCGCCACCTCGGCCACGCGCTCAGCCCCCTTGGTGATCACCACAAACTGCACGATGGTCAGGATCAGGAACACCACCAGCCCCACCACCAGATTGCCGCCCACCACAAAGTTGCCGAAGGTGTCGATGATGTGGCCCGCATCGCCTTGCAGCAGGATCAGCCGGGTGGTGGCGATCGAGATGCCCAGGCGAAACAGCGTGGTCACCAGCAGCACCGACGGAAAGGTCGAAAACGCCAGCGGTGAGGGCAGGTACATGGCCACCATCAGCAGCACCGCCGACAGGGTCATGTTGACGCCGATCAGCGCGTCCACCACCAGCGTGGGCAGCGGCAGGATCATCATGAAGATGATGGCCACCAGCACCACCGCCAACACGATGTCGCTGCGCCGCGCTGCCAGCAAGGCCAGTTTTTGCAGCATCCGGTTCATGGCAAGGCCTTCACGGGTGTGGCTGCGTGGCGCCGCAGGGCCAAAAAGGCCTGCATGGCGGCGTCGGCTTCATCTTGCCGGCCCAGCGTGCTCAGCACCTGGGCCCGCAGGGCGTGCAAGCCGGCATCCACCCGGCCGGCCAGAATCAGGCGCTCCAGCACGGCCAGCGCCTGATCGGGCTGGCGGGCCCGAGTGTGGGCCAGGGCCAGGGCACGCAGGTGTCCTGCCTCGCCGGGGTCCAGATGGGCCAGGGCCTTCAGCAGGGTGCAGGCGCGGGCCGGGTCGCCATGCAGCAGGAACAAGCGCCCCACCATGCCCAGCACATCGCGTTGATCCTCAGGCAGTGCCATGCCTCAGCCCTGCATCAGTTGGTGGGCCATGCCGTAGGCAAGGTCATGGTTGGCCAGGTGTTCCGACAGCTCTTGCGTGGCACGCCGCAGGTCCAGGGCCATGGTCGGGTCGCTCGCGCCCTTGCTGGCCTGGCGCAGCGTGCCCAACAACTCGCCCAGGCATTCACCAAAACCCAGCGCGGTCAACACCCGGGCCGAGGGCATGGGCGCCGCACAGGCCCACTCATTGAGCAGCGCGTCGGTGCCCGTACCAATGGCCACCGTGTGTTTGAGGCCCTGCAACTCCAGGTCCGAGGCCCGGGCCGCCGACGATTCACCAAAAATTGCCTTCAGATCGAGGTGCTCGGCACGCCCGGGCTTGACGTCGCGGCCTTGAAAAAAGCCATACAGGCTGCCCAGGCGGGTCAGGGTGTCGGTCGTGGCGGTGTTGGAAGTTGAAGTGGCCATGGTGTGGGGTTCGGTTCGGGCGGGGTACGTGCGCAGTGCTGGGGCGCGCCGGGTGCGTCAGCCGATCTGGGCGGCGTGGCGCCACTGCGCGTGCCACTGCATCAGTTGTTCGACGGCCTGCTGCAGATCCGGGCCACCCAGGCCGTGTTGGTCGGGCAGGCGCAAGGCCAGCACCAGGCAGGCGTCCTGTCCCTGGCCATGCAGCCCCACCCGGATGGGCCAACGCCCCGTGCTGTGGCGTAGGTCACAGGCCTGCAGGGCCTGCAACAGGGCCGGGGCCGGCACATGGGGGCAATGCGCCACCAGGCTGATCACCAGGTGGGTGCGGCTCAGGTCCAGGCTCAGGCTGTCGCCCGTAGGCAGGCCCAGGCGCACATGACCTGCGGGGTGCAGGCTCAGGCCCTCCAGGCCCTGCAGCTGGCCGAACTCCGCCACGGCTTGTTCTGCACTCATTCGGTTTCCTCGCGGTCGATGGCCGCATCGATGGCCTGCTGAGCCGCGTCCAGCAGCGACTGCCGAGCCTCGGACGAGGCAAACACCTGCGGCGGCAGGTCGCGCAGCCCGGTGCGCAGGCCGGTCAGAAAATCGACCACACACGCGGTCGGGCGTGCCACACCACAGCGCTCGGCCACCCGGGTGAAGCGGCTGGCATCCACCCAGCGCTCACCGGTCAGCGCCACCAGCTCAGACGCCATCAGCGTGCCCTTGAACGGCGGCACCGCATGGCGCTTTGCCAGGGTCTGGCTCAGTCGGCCGCCCTGCTCGACCACGGTGGCAATCACCTTGAGCTGGAACAGGTCGGTCACCAGGTTCTGCAGCCGCGCCCGCTCGGCCGAGGGGCGCTCAGCGGCCAGGTCGGCACCCAGCGCATTGCGCAGGGTGTCCAGCACCCGCATGTAATCGTCGGCCCCGCCGCCCGAGGCCGTGTCCAGCACATGGCGCAGCGTCGAGGCCAGATCGGGCTTGGCCAGCACCGCGTCGCGGTAGGCACTGCGGAAGCCCTGCACCTCCTCGGGCGTGGCCAGCGCGGCCAGCGCATCGGCCGAGTTCATGTCGGCCCGGATCAAATCGCCATGCTCGGCCAGCAACTGGGCTGCCGCCTCTTCCACCTGGGCCAATGCCCGGCCGCCCGGGTCGGCACCAGCCACGCCATCACGGATCAGCGAGGCCACCTCCAGCAAGCTCAGGTACTGGCCCGACGGCTCGTCGCCTCGGGCCTGCGCCTGCTGGCGCGCCTGGCCCGGGTCACGCAACACGCGGCGGGCCAGGTCCTGCAACTCGGCCTCGTGTTCGGGCCCGGGCTTGCCGCCGCCTGACTGGCCTGCGCCCTGCATCAGGCGCTGCAGCTCTTGCAGCCGCGCCCGCGTCAAGGCCAGGTCGGCGTTGGGGCCGGCCCCCACGCGGCGCTCCTTGATCGAGCGCTCCTGCACCCGCGACGACAGGCTCTGGCTCAGCTCGTCGGCCGAATCGGACAACAGCGACATCGGCTCCAGCACCGCCAGCGCCAAGGTCTGCGCCCCCCCTGCGGCAGCAGTGGCCGCGCGCTGCTGAACCGGGGCATGGCCCAGGCCGGTCGGGCGGTGGTGCGAGCTGAGGGCTGAGGGGTGGTGCATGGCCTGTTCACGATAAGCTCAAACAAGCACCCGCTACCTGTCCAAACCTGTCAATTGGGGGGGCGGGTCGTGGGGTCCAGGTCGGCAGACATTCTTGTCAATGCCCCCGCATGGCGTGCTGAACCGAATGGGTGCGACCTCAGGCGACGGCGCTGAGGCGGGGATCGTCCAGCCATTGTTGGTATTGGCCTTGTGCCCAGTTTCGATCGGCCCAGCGATCAGCAGGCTGATTGGCCGCATCCATCGCATCAAGCGCCCAACTCACCATCGGGCTCGGCTTGTCAATAACGGCTACCAACTGCTTCATGTGCTCGTACTTCTTTTCATATTCATTCATCTTTTTTTGATATGCCTCTTTACTGACCTTGAGGTTCCCACTTGAGAATAGGCGATGAAAAACATTCGCCCTTTTCAAGGCATTATCCATTTCAAAAGACGCTTGATTTTTTAATCTAACAGCATAGCCCGCTGGAATAATGCTGGCATCAGCACCCCATGCTTGAGGCGATTTTTCTACCACGTCCTTGAAGGCCTGCTTGAAAGACGTGAATACCTCTGGCGACATTTCCATTTGCATGGCAATGACAGCCGTGGCGTGCAGATCTGATTCTGTGCCGTATTTTTCTCTCTTCAATGCTTTCTCTGGCAAATAAGCATTGGTACCCGCCATTCCATTGACAAACCTTGAAGCAGGGCTTTTTTTACTGGTTTTGTGCAACATGCCGGTATCAATCAGCGAGATCTTTTTTGTCATCGGATCGAAAAACAGGTTTTCAGGTTTCAAGTCCCGATGTACAAAGCCGCGCCGATTGAGGCTTTTGACTGAGCCCAGCAAATTTTTGATAACCAACTGCCGCTCTGCCGCAGCCAGTGATTTGCTTTTGAGCAGCGAGTTCAACTCTTGCCCTTCGGCCTTGGGCATGATCAAGCCCGCACACGCCACGTCGCCCGCCCCCGCTGATTTGATCAACTGACGCAGTTGACCCGGTGCCAACATTTGATATTGGTGATGGGCCGTTTTCACCCAAAAATAGTTGGGCTGGACCACACTCACTTCGGCAGCATAGCCAGGCTCTTTGTTGCTGTTCAAAAACGTGACGATCGCCTCGTTGGTGACCTTGGTTCGGACCGAAGAGAGAGGCAGGGTTGCACCAGCCCCTGAACCGGTTTTGAAAGTCTTGAGTACAAAACCCCCCGCTTGCCCGGCGATTTTGATTTCTCGCGCGACACCAAACCCACCTGAGCCCAGAACCCGACCGAGTTCAATTTGAGCCACAGCTGCCAATTCATTGAGGCTGCTGGCCTGCAACACAACAGGGCTTGGGGATGGCGGCTGAGTCGGCTCTTCAAGCAAAGGCTCGGCCTGCAACTCATGGGCGTTCTGAAGGGCCTGCGCCATGAAATCGGGCTCAATGTCATGGTCTTGTCCCTGGGCAAGTTGCTCAAAAAGCCCCCCTGAGTGGACAGGTTCTGCGGGCGACTGGTTCAGGACAAGCGGGCGCTCGTGCACATCCAATCGCCAATCCCCGTCCTCCGGGGCCATCAGTGAGTCATCCACCGCGGTACCGAAAGGCTGGAAATCGTCTGCAGGCCTCTTGATCAAGTCAGGCTGCGGAGGCTCCTGGGCTTGGTCGTAGAGTTGATAGCTTGGGCTTTGGGTGGCCTCCGACTCAGGCTCAGCGAGCGCCTCATTCGAGGGCGGGCCCAGCAATGCCAACAGTTCACAGGCCTGGACTCGGTTGGCATGGCTCCCTTTCTTGTCGAGGTACGCGGTGAGTCGGGCTTCAGCGCTGTCCAAGCCAGCCCTTTTGAGCAAGGTGGACAAGGCCTCTCGGGTGTCGTTGAGACGCTTGTTGCCCAAACCCCGCCCCCACAGCCGAAACCCGCTCTTGCGCCTGAGTTCCAACTCTTTGCCTGCATTGCTGCGATAGGCCAGAGACAACACGCCATCGGCTTTGCCTGGTTTGGACAGATGGGCCTTGATATCGTTCAGCGCCTTGAGAGCTTGATCCTGTGTCAGGCCCTGCACATGGCGCATGAAGTCTGCGCCGCCCCGGGCCGTGATTCCAACGGGCATGGTGTGCTCCTTTCAACCGCGAATGAACTGACCCAGGGCCTCGGCAGGCAACGGCGCCTGCACCGCCGCCACCTCGGGGCTTTGCAGGCTTTGCGCCACGGCTTGCAACTGGGTGGCACGTGCCAGACCATCCCACAGGCACTCGCCCAGCGCCTCGCCCAGGGTGGCAGCCACGGCCACCGTGGTGCTGACGCTGAGCCAGTCTTCATCGTCGATCACCGCCACCCAGCCATGCTCAAAGCGCGCCTCGTGGTTGAGACGCATCAGGTCCAGGGCCAGGGCGGCCAGCGCCTCTTCGCCGAGCTCGTGCAGCGCACAGGCCTGCACCTCGATCACGGCCAGGGACTCGTCGGCGTGGGGGATCACCCGCGCCATGCGACCCTCGGCTTCAAACTCCAGGCCCAGCGGGTCGACCTCGGGCGGCACGGGCTGGCCTGCGGCGGCCATGGCCTCGGTGATCCAGCGTTGAAAAGGGGTGAGCGTGGCAGCAGCAGAGATGTTCATGGCCGGGAAGGGAGAGAAAGGCGATGCCCGACCTTAATGCCGCTTGGGCGCTGGCAATCTGTCAGTTTCTGTCAATTCCAGGGGCGGACCGGCCGCACACCCTGAAGCAAACCCAACCCGGCAGCACTTGAAGCGCTGGGCAGTGCTCAGACCCCGCCCTGAACCAGTCGCTCCAACCAGGCCCCGACAGCCTGGTTGGCGCTGGCGTGGTCTTCATGCCCCCCCAGCACGGGCTGATCGGGATCTCGAAAGCCCGGGAACTGAGCCTCTGCAAGTCGCATGAGAGGCAGTTGGCGCTCGGCCGCCATTTGCATCGCCCGGGGGCCGAGTTCAGGCTCGTTGTCGGCCACCACATAGACCGGGCACTTTTCGCTGGGGCCCTTGTCACGCACGACATCGAGGTAACGCTCCGCCCCAAATTGCCCCACGGCGCCCTTGGCCCCTTGTTTGCCCAGCCACCCGAAATCGACCGCCGCCCGATCGGGCGCCGAGGCCATGGGCCGGTCATAAACCACGCCCATCAACTGTTCGCCCATGAGTTGAGCGTGGGCATGAACCCGACCGGCCGCCGCCGCCCCCAGGGAGTAGCCGCGCAAAATGATTTGATCAGGCCGAAAGCCCAGGCCCTTCACATGCTCATAGACCCGCATCGCATCGTCAGTGATCGACTTGGGCGTGGGATTGCCATGCCCGCTGGCGCCAAAGCCCCGGTAATCGACTGCGAGAAAATTCAAACCACCGGCCACCCCAGGGCCAGCCGCCTCGGCGGCCGGGTAGCCGTAGTCATGCACATGGCCATGCGAGCCTCCAAAAAAAATCACGATCGGTTGGCTGGTGTCCAGAGCAGCGCCCCCCTGCGCGTTGGCTGAGCGGCTGATGCCCACCAGCTCAGTGGTGTGGCGCCCCCCGGCCGGGATCACATAGCGGGGGTCTAAGTTGAGGCCCCATTGGCGCTGAAGTTGGCTGATGCGAGCCAAGCCCGGGCCCGTGGACGGTGCGCGCCGCTCGTCCCTCGTACCAAATAGCTGATCCCCCAACAGCAGGTTGTTGTTGCCCTCTTTGGGCAGCACCTGCTTGACGAGGCGCTCGCTGGTGCCCTGCACCAGGTGATCCTGCATCAAGGTGGCCAGCCCGCGCCCCCCCACCCGGTTGCCATGCTTTTGCAGGTACAGCTTCAACTGATTCTGGGCTGCGGGCGACAGGCCGGCCTGCTGGTACAGGTTTTGCAAAGCCTGGGCCGTGTCGGCCATCTTGCTGTCGCGGCGCGCAATGGCCTGGTACCAACTTTTGCGCTCGAACACCATGGCCTGCCCGGGGCGCTGGCTTTGGGTATGCATCAGTTTGAGCACGCCACTTTTGCCATTGATCTGGGTCTGAATCTGGTTCAGCACTCTGAGCGCGCTGTCGCTGTCGAGTTGCCGGACCCCGGCCAGGCCATGAACGGCCTGCCCTTGCAGCGATGTGATGGACGTTGCCATGTGAAAGCTCCTCTGAAGACCTTGCCGCAGGCAAACCTGTGGCGCTTAAACTGCCGGGGTCCCCCCAAGAACCCCTTGAACCCTGCCGGAGGCCCTCCATGAGCACCCCGTTTGAATCCCTCATGCAAGAACTGGCCGCCAGCCATGGCATGGTGGCCGACGCCGCGCCCCTGGGCCTGGAATTCAGCTGCGAGGGTCTGACCGTGCTGCTGCTGCCCCACCCGCTGCACCCCGAGCGCCTGCTGGCCGAAGTGGAGATGGCCCCACTGACCGCCCCGCTCACGGTGCCGCTGCTGAGCCTGGTGCTGCAGGTCAACGAGCTGGCGCGCTTTGAGCACGACTGGCAGATCGTGATGGACGCCGAGCAACACTTCAGCCTGAGCCGCAGCGCAGCCCTGCCGGGCCTGACACTGGCCGAACTCGAGGCCCTGCTGCAAGACGGCCTGGACCGCGCCCAGTCGCTGCAAGCCCTGCTGCAAAGCGCCGCCGAAGGCAGCCCGGGCGATGACGAGGAGACAGGGGCCGAAGCACCTTTGCTGGCAGGCGGGTTGGCGCCGGCTTTCATGGTGCGCGTGTGAGACCCACTCAGGCCACTGGCAGGGGCTGATTGCTGGCCACATGGTGGCTCAGGCGATTGGCCAAGTCTTCTTGCCACACCATGACGAAGGATGGATCACGCGACGCCTGGTCTCCTTGGACCACCTGCTGCACGGCCTCACGGCGATCCTCTGCCACCCGCGGGGCCCCGGCGTTCAAAGCTTGAAGCAACTTGCTGCGCTCGGCGTCCAAGACTCGGCCAAGCAAATGCGGTACCTTGCCTGCCGGGTCCTCTGAGGGCAATTTGGCCAATGCCACTTCGGTCGATTGCCAATCATCCAGCCTCGCCAGGAAATCAGGGTTCAGAGCCTGTAACCAGGGCCTGAAACGCTCGCATTCACTCAGTTGGGTGGGAGCGTCTGCTTGCATGCAAAACGCTTTGAACTGCGCCAGGTCCTCTGGTGTCCGCAAGCCCGGATCGGCGAGTTGACCGACCCACTGATCCCACTGGGCATCGTCAAGCGGGTCCGAACCGGCAAAGGCAGAGTGGATCAACGCGAAGATCGCCATCCGATGGGCTGTCAGATTTCCCTGCAATTCAGACTCAAGCGCACTGCGGGCTTCGCTGGCGTCTTCGTACGCTTTCTTCGCTGCAACAAAAGCGTCGTGATCCTGAAATTCATCGAACATGGCTTGGCGATCGACGTGACGGGTGACCCTCACACTGAAATCAAGCCCCACCTGCCTGGCCAGCTCGATCCTGCTGCCCATGATGGCCTTCACGGTCGACGTGCCAAAGGCATCGACCCCATAGACAGGCTGGGTCCCCGGGGGGCCAAGCTTGTCCGTCAGCGCTGCCAAGGCTATTTGTGCCTGGGTCCAAGTGGCCTGCAACATGCCACGTGATCGACCCACCTGAGTGACCAGCCCAGGGATCTCGATCCCCAAGCGGGTGGCTGCGCTGATCAGCTCGCTGGTCACGTCCAAACGCAAGGTTCCGAATTCTTCTTTCACCATCAGCGATTTAGCCTCGAGCACCAAAATCGGACGCACCTGATCCAAGCGCAGTTGGGCATGGGGAGGCAGCAACGCCCGAAGCGCATCGATGGCAAGTTGGGGATGCCCTGCATCACTGGCGGCATTCAGGCGCATCAGGTTGATCTGCTGGTTCTTGCTCAAGGTGGCCGCATTACCAAAGTCAATCATGCCGAGCTCAGACGGGCGACCCTCGGCACCGTCAGCAAACATCAGGTTGCCTGCATGCAAATCGCCATGGTAGAAGCCCGAGTGGTGAAAAAGCTCGCGGTTCCAGACGTTGTTGAGCTGCAACAAGCGTTCACACAGGTCCTGGGCGCGGTCACGCGCCTTGGCGAGCACCTCAAGGGGCTGCGCAGGGGCGGTGGCGACTTCTTCCAAGGTCTTGATGACCGCTTTGACACTTTGCCCGGGGATTTTTTCCAAGATCAAAAAATCGGCCCTGCTGGGCACGCCTTCGGCCAGGTGCATCACCCGAAGGCCGCCCCGGCGCAAACCCGAGCGTTGCTCATAGGCGCGGGCTTGCTCAATCTCTTTCGCCTCCAGCCGCAGGTCAAGCTCACTTTCGATCTGATCGGCAATCGAGCTCATCGAGCGCGCAATCGCGTCATTGCCCTGCGCGCCAGCACGTGCGGCACGCTGCCCGGCGATGGTGTCAAAAATTTCGCGCTCACGACCGGCCCGCTCCACCACGCCAGGACGGCGCAATTTGACGATCAGCTCTCGCGACACCCCGGCAGCCCCATCGGGCCCTGGGGGCGAAGTGAGCGTCACGGCCACGGTTTCTGCCACCGAGGCCGAGCTCAGCACTTTGATGGCGCCGACCTGGCTGCCATCTTTGACCAGCGAGCCCAGGGCCTGGTGCAGCAGCACCCGGCGCTCTTCGGTGTCCAGCGGGTTGAGGTTTTCCTTGAGCTGGTTCATCGCGGCCTTGACCGACGGGTCTTTGGCATCGGCCCCCATGGACTGCATCATCTTCTGCATGAAGGGGCCCGCGCCTTTGAGCAAGGCCACCAGCTGATCCATGGGCTCGGTGCTGTTGCCGTGCTCATACAGCGAGGCCAGCATCAGCTTTTTGTCGGCCGGCGTCTGCAAAGCGAAATAGTTTTGCATCACCTCTTTGAGAAACTGCCCCATCTCAGGCGGCAGCTCATCGGTCATGCCGTCAAGGTACCCGGCGAAGGTGCTGAAGTCGTAATCGGTGGCAAAGCCACCCACCCTTTGCGCAAAGGCCTGTACCTTGGCGGGGTCCAAAGGCCGGTGCCCCAAGGCTTTGAGCTCGTTGTTCACCTTGATATTCGACACACCAGCAGCCAAAAGATACTTCACCTTGCCGCCCGCACCAGCCCCCGGCAAATCCAACTTCAAACCCAGCAAATCCTTCAAGGCCACCATCAAAGGCTGGTCTTTCTCAACCAGTTCTTTCAGGGGGCCGAAGCCGTCGAAGGCGCCCAATGCCAACAGCTCAGGCAGGCGAAGCAACACCCGCGCCCCTTCCGGGTGGGCAGCCAGGGTTTGACCCAACCAGGACGCCTGCTCGTCGGGTGTCCCTGCCGGCATCTGCATCAGCCGGCCAATCAAGGGGCGAACCTGGTCAAAGTGCTCAGGGCGGATGTTGAACTGCTTTTGCAAGTGCTCGGTTTTCTTGGTGTCCAACAGCTCGCCCAATTTCAACCCCTCGGCCGGTGCGCGCTGTGGCACGCCCACCACCCATTGCTCACGCACCGCCTGAGGCTGGTTCTGGAAATCGGTGCGCATGGCCTCGAACTGTTCGCTGCGGGCCGGCTGAAAAGAGGCTTTGACATCGTCCCGCAAGGCTGAGAAAACGGTTTTCCGGTACTCGCCCGTCTGGTCTGCCACACAGGCCACGGCCAGCTCCAGCAGATCGACCGTCCTGGTTTCGGGGCTTTGCCACAGCGACTTCAAACCCGAGTCCTGCCCGCTGATGCCAATCAGCTTGATGGCCACGCTGCGCAGGTGCGCCTCTTTGGTCGGGGCCAGGTCGGTGGGGCGATCACGGTGCACCCGGAGCAGCATTTTCCAATCCGTGCGCGACACACCGCTGTCAATGTGTGGCTGTCCGACGCCATTGCAGATGGCCAGTCGCCGGGTGTAGCTGCCTTTCAGGGCGGCCACAATACCCACCGGGAAGAACGCCACGGCAGCCACCTTGGCCAGGCCGCACCACCGGGTGGCGTTGCTTTGGTACTGCACACGCAAACGCCCGCCATTGAGCACAGTGTCCTGGGCTTGCGGGTTGGGCAACTGGCCCAGGTTGCCCTGGACACGGGCACGAATCTGTTGGTCGATGCCTGGCATGGTGTCCCTCCGAACTCAGCCGTGAATCCAGCCCACACCGGGCACCAGGGCCGCGTCGGCGGCCACCGCTGGCGCCTCGCCCAACAGGCGCTGGCGCACGCTGGCCGCGGCATCGATGAAGTTGCCGATCAGCGTCACCAGGCCCGGGGCGTCCAGCCGACTCAGCGGCGCGCCATGGCACAGGTACACGTGTCGCTCTTCCTCATCGAGCGACAGCGCCGCGCCACCCGTGTCCAAGCCCAGAAAATTGAGGCGCAGCAACCAGGCAAACAAGGCCTCACGCCCGTCCTGGGGCACCTCGATCAGTTGCGCCGACAGCAGCAGGATGTCCGAGCCCTGTGTGCGCAACAGGGTGACACCAAAGCCATCGTCGTGCGCCAGAACGCACAGGCCTTCGTCGTCAAAAGCAGGCAACGGTCCCCCGCTGAATTCACCCAACAGGCACAGGGCCTCGGCCAACATGTTGTCGTAGGACATGGAGATGGTTTCATCTTGATCAAATCCAGCGCCACGTGCGCTGCCGACCCGGCCCGGCGCTGAAGGCGCGACCCGATGGTGCTGACCTTAAGCCAGACCTGGGGCGCTGAATCTGTCAGTTTCTGTCAATCACAGGCCAAGACGGCGCAAAGCGGCCGGCTTGCGGCAAAGTTCGACCCACACCCTGCCAACTCTTCAGGATTGCCACCATGAGCGAGCCCATCGACCCCAAGATCCAAGACCTCATCGACAGCTCGGAGCGTCTGATCGCCGAAGCCCAGCGGCACACGCTGGACGGGCTCTGCAAGGAGATGGACATCGATCCGGAGCGCCTGCGGGCCTTTCTGGCCCAGCACGACAGCCCCGAGAGCCAGGACCAAGCCGCCCAGGCCATCGCCGATGACCAACTCGAGGTTCAGCGCGAGATCGACGCCGAGGCCACCCGGCGCGGCCTGCTTCGCCCCGCGCCCCGCGTCCGGGTACGCGGCCTGCGGGTCTGAGAACCACCGGCCCATTGCCCCCTTCAGGAGAAATTCACATGGCCACCAGCGGCATCACCTCCAACAACGCGGCCCCCGTGGGCCAGGTCCAGGACATCGACACCAGTTCGATGGACATCGAGTCCCTGATCATTGCCGTCGTCCAAAAGCGGGTCGAGCACTGTGAGAACCAGGTGCGCATGAAGGTCGAAGACATGCAGATGCGCAACAACAAGCTCAAGGCGATGGGCGAACTGCAGGCCGAGATCACCAAGCAGATGAAGGGCTTCAACAACGACGCCAAATCGGCCAGCGAGCGCGATGACTCCGGCAGCACCTACCGCAAGCAGGTGGATGGGGCTTTCGACGGCCAATCGGCGGTGAGCGGCACCGACGCCAGCGTGAAGAACCGCGACACCGTCAACCAGAAACTGGACAGCTTCGACAAGAAAGACGATGTCCACGCCGGTCTGGACGAACGCCTCAAGGCCATTGAGGCCGCGAAGATCCCGGACGACGCCAAGCAGATCTACCGCGACAACATTGCAGCGGCTCGCACCGCCTACGACGCGGGCCTGAGCCGTGACGATGCCTATGCCATGGCCAAGGGCGAGGTCAGCTACGGGGCGCTGGAAACGCTGAAGCAACAGGTCTCGGCCAAGGTCGACGCGCTGGGCAACGACGCCCAACTCGACCAGATCGCCCTGCAATCGTGGACCACCAAGATGACCAACACCCAGCAACTGTTGAGCACCTTGATCAAGAAGTTCGACGACACCCATTCGGCCATCATCCGCAACACCTGAGCGACGGAGCCGCCCATGAGCCAAACCACAGCCTCTGCCCCAGCGGGCGCCGACGCGTCGCCCTCGCCCGAACTGCTGGCCCGGATCCAGGCCCACCTGGCCGCGGGCGGCACCATCGGCGACCTGCGTGGGCTCACCACCCAGGACTACGAAGCCGCCTACTGCATCGGCCACACCTTGTATGGCCGCGGGCAGTACGAGCCTGCGGGCCAGGTGTTCGCCTTTCTGGTGATGAACAATCCCTATGACCGGCGCTTCAGCCAGGCGCTGGGCTCGGCCCTGCAGATGCAGGGCAAGCATGCCGACGCCTTGGGCTACTACATGGCGGCCTCGGTGATGGACGCCGCCGATCCGGTGCCCCTGTTCCACACGGCCGAATGTCTGGCCGCCCTGGGGCAATTGCAAAACGCCTGCGAGGCCCTGGGCTTTGTGGTGCGCCTGTGCAAGACCCCCGCCCAGACCGAACTGCGTGAGCGCGCCAGCGCCCTGCTGGCCCTGATGCAAAAAGCCCGGCCCGCCACCCCGGCTGCCGAGGCCCAACCATGAACACCCCCATCGGAGGCCCGCTGAGCCCCCCGGGGCTGCTGAATCTGCGGGGTTCACAAGAGGCCGACGCAGCCGCCCAGGCGGCCCAGGCAGCCACCGAAACCCAATCGGTCGATCTGGACCGGCAGCGCGTGGCCGAGGCCCTCCAGGCACTGGGCCAGCCCGCGGTGGGCCAAGCTGCAGCGGCTTCCCAGCCCATCCCCTTGCCCCCACTCAACACCGAGGCCCTGCCCGAGAACCTGAGTTCCGATGACCTCATCTCCTGGGCTGCCGCCACCTTCGACAAGACCCAGACCAAGTTGGGCGAGGTCACCATGACCGGCATCCAGAATCAGAAGGAACGGCTGGCCGCCGTCAATGCCGACAAGCTGGAAAAAATCAAGGACGCGCAGCGCAAGGCCGAGGAGGCCGAACCCGGCTTCTGGGGCAAGGCCTTTGGCTGGCTCAGCAACATCGCCACGGCCGTGGTGGCCGCCGTGTCGGTGGTGGTGGGCGTGGTGGCCTGCGCCACCGGCGTGGGCGCCCTGGTCGGGGTGGCGCTGATCGCCATGGGCACCTACATGATGGCGGGCGCCGTGGTGGACATGGTGGAGGACGTGCGCAAGGAAATGGGCCTGCCGCCCCTGGGCTGGAGCCCCACCTTGGGTCAACTGGCGGCCTGCATCGCCAAGGCCGTGGGGGCCAGCGAAGAGGTGCAGAGCTACATCAAGATGGGCGTCGACCTGGTGACGGACATCGCCATCGGCATCTGCACCGGTGCCCTGGTGATCAAGGCCGTGTCGCTCATCGCCAAGGTGGCCAGCTCTGCCAGCAAGCTCGTCAACATGCAATCGACCGTGCGCAAGGCCACGATCGGGACCGAGACCGTCGATGCCGGTGCCTCGATCGGACGAGGTCTCGTCGGCGTTGACACGGCCATCAACGCCAATGAAGCCGCCAAAGCCAAGGCCGAGGTCAAGACCATGGTGGCCCTGCTGGCCAAGATGCAGGCCATGTTCGAACTGATGAGCGACGAGCTCAAGAGCATTCTTGAGCGCCAGGCCGATGGCCTGAAGCGCTGCAGTGACATGGTGGCCGATCGCGGCGCCGCCCAAGCCCAACTCATGACCACCCAGATGGCCTGAGTGCCGAAACGGATTGGACCCACCGATGACAAGCATCAATCCCTCCAACCCCTTCGCCGCAGGGGGCGCCTGGGTCAGCGGCGCAGCCGACCAGCTGCTCGCCATTCAGAACGCCGACGGCCAGCCCAAGGTGGTCGAGATGGTGCCCGAGGTCGTCAGCATGGCCTTGCAGGCCACCGGCGTACCCGCCTTGCCGCCACCCACGCTTGACTTGATGTCCCTGGGAGTGGAAGCCGCCCTGACCCTGTTGAGCAACAGCAGCCAGGAGGCCAAACTCGACGTCATCAAGAAGGCCTTGGACAAAGGCTTGCCTGCCCTGGCCGAGACCGTGGGGGCCACCATGCAGGCCAATGCGGCCGATGACGTGGTGATGCAACTGGGCGGAGCCATGATCGAATGGGCCGCCAAGAACCCAACGGCCGTGTTCGAACTGGGCGCCATGATCGTCAAGACAGTGGCCACGGGCATCGCCACATGCGGGACCTCCTTGCCGGCGGACCTGCTCAAGCTGGCCCCCAGCCTGGCGGCAGCCGGCGCCGGCGTTCTGCAGACGGCGGGCATCAGCCCGGGCGACATCGCAGCCCATGTCACCACCGGCTTCTTGCAATTTGTCGGGGTGCCCGAGGCCACCGCCGAGCAGGTGGCCAAGGTCACCCGCAGCCTGGTCGACGTCTCGCTGGAAGTGGCTCTCGCCTTGAACAGCAAAGGCGCCGATCCCATCGACCCCCAAGTGTTGACGCGCGCCATCCAGGACATTGCCGAGGTGGTGGGCGTGGAGCCCGATGCGGCGGCCGTGGTCGCCGCTGCGGCCGTGCATGGCACCCTCTTTGCGCAGAACATTGCGGGCTTTCTGCTCGGTGGCAACCCGCTGGCCAGCTACGGCGGCGTGGGCGATCTGGCCAAGCAGGTGGTTGACGTGGCCAACACAGCGGTCACGGCCTTCCTCGAAGGCGAGGGACTCAACAGCCTGCCTGACATCATGGCCAAACTCAAAGACCTTGAACCCATGGTCCAGGCCCTGGCACAACAGGTGGAGAAAGACCTCACCACCCAGGACACGGCCAACACCGAGCGGGCCTGGAAGGCCGCCGATGAGTTCATTGCGCAACTGATGAAGGACGCGCTCGACGCCCTGAGCGCCAACACCCCGCCCCTCATGGCTTGAAACGCGAGCACCAAAGGCCCTCATCATGAACCTCAAAGTCAGCTCAAGCCCTGCCCCGGCCCTGCCCGCGCTTGCAGGCAGCGAAGCCCCGCACCCAGCGGTGAATGTCGATGCCCCCGCGCCGCTCGATGCCAGCGGACTGGACACCCGCCATGTGCCGCAAGGCCAGGCAGCCACCGCCCCGGACCCCGCCGGGGACATGCCGCCTGCCCAGGCCGCCGCAGCCCAGGCCAAGACCCTGAGCCGCCTCAGCGATGAAATGGCCAGCGACAGCTTCAATCCCACCGCCGTGCTCAAGATCATGCTGCAGGCCAGCCAGGCCTTGAAGACCGCATTCAACGAAACCAAGTGGGCCGAGAAAGAGCTCGAATACCAGCACCAGCTGAACGAAGTCGAGAAGATGAAAACGGCCGCCACCAAAGAACTGGTGGCCGGCATCGTCACCAACGCGGTCTCGGCAGCCATGGGTGGCGTTCAACTGGGCATGGGCCTGAAACAGCTCAAGGGCATTGTGCAGACCGAGAGGACCCATCTGCGCGATGCCAACGACCTCGCCAAGGCCAACAAAATTGCCCAGCAGGCGGATCAGGACCTGCCCGCGCTGATGCAGAACGCCGAAGAAATGGCCAAGACCGCCCAGGACAAGGCGGCCAAGGCCGCCGACCTGGCAAAAAGGTACATGGCCAATGACAAAACGGTGAGCCTTGAGGAGGTGAAAGCCGCCAAATTGGAAGCCAAGAGTGCCCTGGACGTCGCGGACGTCGCCAAGGCCAAGGTCACGGCCACCGAGAACACCCTGCAAGAGGCCAGGGATGCCGCCACAAAAATCGGCCAGGCGCCGTTTGATGCCTCGGAGGCCACCCAAGCCGCGGCGGACACCCGGCTCAACGCCAAGCGCAGCCATGAAGACATGTTGATCAACATGAAGAACACCCTGGTGCAGGCCAGCACCGGCGGCGTCAATGCGCTGGCAGGCCTGGCGGCGGCGGGCTTCAAGTACAGCGCCGACATGGACCAGGCCGAGGCCCGGGCCGAGGCCGCCGAGGCCAGCAGACACAGCGCCTTCCAACAACAGGCCGAGGCCACCGAACAAAACGCCCGCGATCTGGTCAAGGCCACGATCAGCGCCACCCAGGAGCTGGTTCAGACCCTCAACAGCACGGAGCAGCAAATTGCACGCAACTTCGCCTGACCTTTCTGCCCCGGGCACCAGCCCGTCCTGGCTGGACGAATGCCTCGACGAGATGCGTGGCCTGCAGCCTGTGCCCGCACCTGATCCAGCCGAGCTGGAGTCGGTCTATGCCTCGGCCTGCCAGGCCCTGCAGGCCGGCCAACTTCCGCAGGCGCAAGCCTTGTTCACGCTGCTGCTGACCCGGGCCCCCAGCGAGCTGCGTTTTTTGTCGGGGCTGGGGCGCGTGTCGGCCCTGCAGGGCAACTTCGAGCTGGCAGCGGGTCTTTACGCCCTGGCCTGGCACCGTGACCGCAGTGAGCTGCGCCTGCTGCTGCCCTGGGCCGAGGCCCTGATCGGGCTGGGCAGCAACGCCCCGGCCCGTTTCCTGCTGCGCGCAATGTGCCTGGGCGGGGCTGGCGACGCCGCTCTCGCACGCAGTGTTCAGCGCGCCCAGGCCTTGCTGGAGTTGCTGTCCCATGGCTGAAGCCTGGCTGTCTTCCGCCGACCTGAGCCACCTCGCCCAACTGGGCGTGATGGCCTCGGGCGCCGGCCTGGCGGCCGAGGCGCAGACCATTTTTGACAGCCTGGTGCATTTGCGGCCGCAGCGCGCCTACCCCTGGATCGGCCTGGCGGGCTGCCAGTTGGACCAGGCCCGGCCTGACGCCGCCGCAGCCCTGCTCGCGCAAGGCCGCCAGGTGCTGGCCCAGGTCACACCGAGCGGCCCCGAAGCCACGGCCGAACTGGCCGCCGAACAAGCCGAACTGGCCTGTTGGCACGGCCTGGCCCTGCACTGGGCAGGCCACAACGCCCAAAGCCAGCAGGCTCTGCACGACTCGCTGGCCGGCCCACCCGACACCCGCACCCACACGGTGGCCCGACGCATGCTGGGCCTGCCGCCGCTGGCTTCTGCCTCTGACCCCGGAGAACGCTCATGATCGATGTGCTTCAGACCGCCCTGCCCTTGAGCTCGCCGGCCACCGCGACCCCCGCGGGCGCTGCGGTGGTGCCCGTGGCGGGTGCCGACGTTGAACGCTTTCGCAACGCCCTCGCAGGTGGCGACACCTCCTCGCCTGCCGCGGCCAGCGCCAGCGCCCTGTCGGCGGCGGCCAGCGCCCCGGTGGCGCAACGCCCTGCAAGCACGGCTGGCGACGCGATTCTGGCGGGCTTGAAAGACAGCTCCCAGCAGATCAGCCAAGCCTGGGCCCAGGCCGCCGACCTGACGGCCCAGCCCGTGCTGAGCACGGCCCAGATGCTGGGTGTACAGGCCAAGCTGCTGCAGGCCAGCGTGCATTTTGAAATGCTCAGCAAGGGCATCTCCAAGACCTCGCAAAACCTGGACCAGATCCTGAAGACCCAATGAGCCGCCACCGCCTTTTCCGTGTTCTGAGCGCGCTGCTGCTGGCCTGGGGTCTGCTGGCCTGCTCGTCTCAGGTGGAGCTGCTGTCGACCATTCCAGAGGCCGATGCCAACGAGGTGATCGCCGCACTGGTGAACAACGGCATCGCGGCCAGCAAGGTGCCCGGCAAGGAGGGCATGGTGGGGGTGCGCGTGGACCAGGCCAAGGCGGCTCAGGCCGTGGACCTGCTGCGCGCCGCCGGCTTGCCGCGCGAGCATTTTGCGGGCATGGGCCAGGTGTTCCAGAAGGATGGGCTGATCTCCTCGCCGCTCGAAGAGCGCGCACGCTACCTCTATGCCCTGTCGCAAGACCTGTCGGGCACGCTGTCGCACATCGATGGTGTGCTGTTTGCGCGCGTGCACCTGGTGCTGCCCGAACGGGGGTCGGTCGATCGGGCCGAGCTGCCGGCGAGCGCAGCCGTGTTCATCAAATACCAACAGAACGCGCCGGTCGAACAATTGCAGCCCCAGGTGCGGCGCATGGTGGTCAACAGCATCCCCGGCCTGAGCAGCGAGCGCGTGTCGGTGGTGCTGGTGCCCGGCAAGGCGGGCACCGCCAGCGCTGCGCGCGCCTGGGAGACGGTTTGGGGCTTGCAGGTTCAGGCCGACGACGCCATGGGCCTGCGCCTGATCCTGTCGGTGCTGAGCCTGTTGCTGTTGGCGGCCCTGGGCGCCTGCGGCTGGCTGGGCTGGACCTTCTGGTGGCGCCCGCGCCAGCAGGCCCGTGAAACCGGTACCCCGGGGCGCAGCGCGGCGGCCTCGGCGAGCTCGGCAGAGGGCCCCGGATGACCCCGATCCAGCTGTTCCAACTGCCACCCGCGCTGGCGAGCACGGTGCTGAATTTCTTGCAGCACCCCAGCCGTGAGGCCGACCCTGATCGACTCACTGCCAGCCTGCCGGCCGCTTGGGCGCCGCCCCTGTCGCCGGCTGCCGAGCAGGCCCTGAGCCAAGAATGGCAGCTGGACGCGGAACGCGACCTGCCCCTGCTCGACCTGCGCCAGCCCTTGCATCGGCTGGCGCTGCTGCCGCGCGCGCTGCTGGGCCAGCTGGCACGCCAACTCGGCCTGCTTGATCAAGGCCGGCGATTGCGCCGGGTGATCTTGCGCAGCGAGCGCGAGGCCTTGGCCGGCCAACTGGGCCGTGGCGAATGGGCCTGGTTGCTGGAGCCGCAACGGCCGGTCGCCGCCCAAGCCCTGGCCGAGCCGGCCTGGCCCGAACTGGCGGCCTGGCTGGACACACTGGGCTGGGCCTTGCTGACCCAGGCCGCAGCCAGCCTGCCCGGCGGACTGGCGCAACGCCTGACCCTGAAACTGCGCCCCGTGACGCTGAACCCCGCCCCACTGGACACCGAACAGGCGCTGCATCGGGTGCTGGACCACTACCCACGCTGCGTGGCTGAACTGGCCCCCGATTGGGAAGCCGGCTGGAACGCCTGCCTGCCTGACCACGACACCGCCCGGAGCGTGCTGCCATGAGCTATGTGCAATTTGCCCGCATCAGCGCCGGCCCGGTGCCCGACGCGGCCGATCCGGTGCTGCCGGCGGCCGAAGCCAGGGTCTGGCAACAGGCGCAAGAACTGATGGACCATGCGCGGCGTGAAGCCGCAGCCATCGTCGAGCAGGCCCAGCATGAGCGCGAGGCCGAACGCCAGCGCGGCCATGCCGAGGGCCTGGAACAGGCCCAACTGGCACAGGCCGAAACCCTGATCGAGAACGCTGGCCGCATGGTGGAGTATTTCGCCAGCGTCGAACAACGCATGGTGGGCCTGGTGATGGGCTCGATGCGACGCATTCTGGCCGACTACGATGACACGGAGCGCGTGCTGATGGTGGTGCGCAGCGGGCTGGCGGTGATGCGCAACCAAAAGCAGCTGACCCTGCGCGTGGCGCCCGAGCACGTGGCCGCCGTGCGCCAGCGCGCCGCCGAACTGCTGGAGCGCTTTCCGGGCATCGGCATTCTGGACATCGTGGGCGACGCCCGCCTCAAGGGCGATGCCACCCTCATGGAAAGCGAGATCGGCACCGTCGAGGCCAGCATCGAGCTGCAACTGCAGGCGCTTGAAAAAGGCTTCACACGCCTGCTGGGACAACATGGCTGAACAACGCACGCACTCACCCCACCCCGCCTGGATGAGCCGGCTGCAGGCCGTGGCTGATTGCCTGGCTGGAACCTTGCAACGCCCGGCGCAGCCCAGCGTCGCCGAGCTCGATGCCGTCAGCGAGCAGGCTTGCACCGACCTGTTGGAGGGCCGGATCGAAGACGCCCTGCCTGCCTATGGCCTGTTGGTGAGCCGCGAACCCGGCCGACCCGAGCACCACTTCGGTCTGGGCCTGTGCCTGCAGCAGATCGGCGAGGTCCACGACGCGGGCGTGCATTTCACGTTGGCGCTGTCGCTGAACCCAGCCGATGCCGCCTGCGCCTATCGGCTCGGTGAATGCATGGCCGCCCTGGGCTACCCCGAGGAGGCGCGCGACGCTTTCAACATGGCCTTGGCCCTGTGCCAGTCAGCCTGCCAGACCGCGGGCCTGGGGCCGCTGACCGATCTCATCCACCGGGCCCTGACGGACCTGCATTGATAAGCGCCTCGCCATGCCGCCCCTTTCCCCATTGAACCCCCGCCGCCAGAGCACGGCCCTGAGCGGCTCGACGGCCTTGATGCCAGGCCTGGGCGTGGGTGGGCCGAAGGCTCGCCAATCCGTCAGTGCGCGCTTTGCACCGCCCATGGCGACGCCACCGAGCGCCCGGTCCAGCACGCAAGGGACGACGGCCGACCCCGGTCTTTGGGACGCCATGATGCGGCTGGAAGCCGACGAACCCGAATCCGAGCACGCCACCCAGCGTGCCACCCTGCCCGCCGAAGTGCCGCATGCGCTGGACCAGGAAGCCCCCATCCAGGCGCACCCGGCGTCCGCGTCAGGTGCCGAGGCCTCGGGCCCGGTACAGACGGCCGCGGCCGGCCTGTCCGAGGGCCCCGCCCGGGCCCGCTCCGCGACCGAGCAATTGCGGGCTCAGGCCAACCGGATGGGAATGAACCTGGATGACGTGGCCGCCAACGTACAGCGCGCCCGCGATGCCGGGGTGGACCGCACGGGCCAGAGCCTGCTCAAACGCTGCGCAGGCCTGCTGGGGCAGGCCGTGGGCGTGGCCTTGTTTGTCGGCATCACCGTGGCCACCGGCGGAACTTTGACCTCCTTTGTCGTGGGGGCCGTGCTGCTCACCAAGCTGGCCGCCGATGCAGCCTGCACGGCCATGGTCCACGCCGATGAAAAGCGGGCCGAACGCGGCTTGCCACCGCGCTTCAACCTGCCGATGGGCAAGAACGCCCTGGCCAACCTGTGCCACGCCGGCCTGTTCTTTGTGAAAGACCCGCAGACCCGCCAGACCCTCGCCCGCGGCCTAGGCTTGACCTGCGAATTGGGTCTGTGGGCTGCCGGTGCCTGGGCGACCCAGGCCAGCCCGCTGCTGACCTACATCGCGATCGGATCCAACGTGCTGTTGACCGCTTATCTGCAATTTGCCGGCGGCGCCGAGAACTTGAACCGCAAAGGGGTGCAAAACGCCGACGGCGCCCAACTGCAGCGGTTCTGTGATCTGGGCACACGGCTGAACACCCTGCGGGATCAAACCCAGGGGCAACCGCCCACCTCGGCCCAGCAAGCGCTGCTGGAGCAGATCGAGGCCGAATCGCAACAACTGCTGGCCGATGTCGAGCACCTGGCCCAGGGGGTGGAACGCACCACCGTCATGCACCGCCAGAACGGTGTGGCACGAGAGGGCGCCGCCGAAGGCCTGGAACGCTTTGCCGAAAACATCACCGACTACCTGGACATCGATCTGTTCGAGGCTGGCATGACGCTGCTGCGGGTCGTGGGTTCGCTCCAGGCCCGCATCGAAGCCAGCGACGAACGACAGGCCTGGCAGCTCCGGACCGACGCCCATGAGGCCCGGATGGCCACACTCGGCGCACACCTGCAAGATCTGTCACCTGCCGAGCTGCTGCAACACCACCTGAGCAGCCGCCCGATCTGACGCCGCCATGAAAAGCCTGGACTACCTCGTCGACATGATGCAGCTGGCGCTGGACGACACGCCGACCCTGGCCGTCAAGGGCCGGGTGGTGCAGGTGATCGGCACCATCATCAAGGCCGTGGTGCCGTCGGTGAAGGTGGGCGAGGTGTGCACCTTGCGCCAACCCGGTGAAGACTTTGAGATGAAGGCCGAGGTGGTGGGCTTTGCCCGTGACGCGGCGCTGCTGACGCCGATCGGTGACATGTACGGGATTTCGGCCGCCACCGAGGTGACCCCCACGGGGCGCGCCCACATGGTGCCCGTGGGCGATGCCCTTCTGGGTCGGGTGCTGGACGGCCTGGGACGCCCCATGGACGTGGCGGAGCGGGGTCCGCTGGTGGTCGAGCGCTACTACCCTGTGTATGCTGAGGCCCCCGACCCCATGACCCGGCGCCTGATCGACCAGCCCATGCCGCTGGGCGTGCGGGCCATCGATTCGCTGCTGACCTGTGGCGAAGGCCAGCGCATGGGCATTTTCGCGGCCGCCGGGGGGGGCAAATCGACCCTGCTGGGCATGTTGGTCAAAGGTGCCGCGGCCGATGTCACGGTGGTGGCGCTGATCGGCGAGCGCGGCCGCGAAGTGCGCGAGTTTCTGGAGCATGAACTGGGCCCCGAGGGGCGGCAACGCAGCGTGATCGTGTGCGCCACCTCCGACAAGTCGTCGATGGAACGGGCCAAGGCCGCCTATGTGGCCACCGCCATCGCCGAATACTTTCGCGACCAGGGCAAGAAGGTGCTGTTTTTGATGGACTCGGTGACCCGTTTTGCCCGTGCTCAGCGCGAAATCGGGCTGGCCGCAGGTGAACCACCGACCCGGCGCGGTTACCCGCCCTCGGTGTTCGCGACCCTGCCCAAGCTGATGGAGCGCACCGGCATGAACGACAAGGGCTCGATCACCGCGCTTTACACGGTGCTGGTGGAGGGCGATGACATGACCGAGCCGATCGCGGACGAAACCCGCTCGATCCTCGATGGCCACATCATCCTGTCGCGCGCGCTGGCAGCCCAGGCCCATTACCCCGCCATCGACGTGCTGGCCTCGGCCAGCCGCGTGCAAGGCCATGTGGTGTCGCGCGAACACCGGGCCGCTGCGGGCCGGCTGCGCCAGTTGCTGGCCAAGTACGCCGAGGTCGAACTGCTGGTGAAGATCGGCGAGTACAAACGCGGCGGCGACCCGGTGACCGACGAGGCCATCGACAAGATCGAGCGCCTGCGCACCTTCCTGAAGCAACCCACCACCGAGCGCGCCGCCTACGAGGCCACGCTGGCGGACCTGTTCAAGGTGACCGACATGCCCGCGCCCACCGCACCCAAGCCCTGAAAGACTGCAACATGGGCATGCTCGACGAACTGCTGTACATCAAGACCTTCCGCAAGGACCAGGCCGAGACCGCGCTGTTGGTGGCGCGCGCCCAACTGGCCCATGCCCACCGCGTAGAGGACGAAGCCCGGCAACGCCTGAGCCGCTTCCAGACCCAGGCCGAACAGGACGAGCGCGCCTGGTACCAGGACTTGTGCAGCCGGCTGGTGCGCCCACGCGAGATTGCCGAGGTGCAACTGGAGGTGGCCATCCTGCGGGCCGAAGAGCAGGCGCGCATCGAGGCACTGGCGCAGGCAGGCCGGGAGCGGACCCAGGCGCAGAGCCACTACACCGGCGCGGCTGACACCTTGCAGGTGGCCAGTGCCACACGCAGCAAGTTCGAGGAACTGGCTGCACAGCACCATGCCACCGAGCGCCGCGAGCTAGAGCGGCGTGAAGAACAGGAACTGGAAGAAGTGTCCGGCCACCCGCGCCGCCGCGATGACGAGGAAACCCAGCCACCATGAGCGACCACAGCAACGCGTTCCAGCGGGGCGACCTGATGCGCCAGAGCCCCAGCCGCTACGACGGCGGCGCCCTGGCACAGCACTCCACGCCCCAGCACCCGTCGCCAGACGCCGAAAGCGCGTTTCGCGAGGCGCTGACGCGCGACGACGAGCCAGCCACCGAGCCCAGCCCCGGCTCGGCATCGGCATCGGCATCGGCACCGGCACCGGCACCGGCACCAGGCATCTTCGGTCTGCTGGGGCAGCACGCCGCACCCATGGCCACACCCGCGCCGCCGGCCAGCCTGCTGGAAAGCCTGCGTGAGCTGGCCAGCGGCCTGATGGTGAGCGATGACCCCGCCGGCCGGCAAAGCCTGCGCCTGACACTGGACGAGGGCTGCCTGCCCGGCGTCAGTGTGAACGTGAGCGACGAGGCCGGTGCCTGCCTGGCCGACTTTGAATGCAGCGTGGAGACCAGCTTCCTGTGCCTGGCCGAGCCGGCACGCGACATGGCCCGTGAGCTGGCGGCCACCCTGGGGCGCGGCGCGGTGTGGCGGGTGCGCGCCTGTGGGCCGTTGGCGCGTCAGCCGGGCCGCTGGCAAGCCCTGAGCACGCCGCTGGAGCAGGGCGTCGGCGTCGAGGCCTATGCCAGTGCTCCGCAGGGGGCCCAAACATGAGCACACGGCACCCTGCCCTGCCCCTGCCGCGCCTGTCCGCCGGCGAGACCCGAGCCCTCAACACCCTGGCCCACGCCGGCCAGCGCCTGGCCCTGCCGGGCTGGCCGGGGGCCACCCCAGGCACGGCGCCGCTGCTGAGCCTGCAGCTGGGCCCGGCGCCAGCGGCGCTGGGCACCGCGCAAGACTGGCGACGCCTGAGCCTGCACTGGTCGGGCGGGCGCTTGCTGGTCGATCTGCCTGCCGCCCTGCTGCAGGTCTGGGCCGGGTTGCGCCTGGGCGGGTCCGACGCAGTCGCCTTGCCCGCAGCTTGGCAGGACGTGGCCTGGCAAGAGGCGGCCCAATCACTGTGCGACACCTTGTCCGCCGCGGGCCGCGGGCCAGCCATGGTGGCCGGCCTGGGCCCTTGCGACGGACAAGCGCCCGCCGGCAGCTGGCACAGCCTGGGCTGGCAACTGGCGGGCGCCACCCCTCAGCGGCTGGACGCCGGCATGCTGTATGCGGACGCCATGGGCCTGCTGCTGCTGGCCGGCCTGCTGCCCCCGGCCAGCGCTGACAGCGCCAACACCGAATGGGGCGGCCTGCCGATGCCCATGCGCCTGACGCTGGGCGAGACCGACCTGCCCTGGCAGCGGCTGCGCACCCTGCAGCCCGGCGACGTGGTGTTTCTGAGCCGCAGCTTTCTCGCCGGACAGGGCCGCGTGCAACTGCGCTGCGGTGCCCCAGGCCACCCAGGCTGGCGCTTTGATGCCCAGCTCGACCCCCACGGACTCACTGTACTGGACACCCCCATGCCCCACCAAGACCTGCCCGCTGCCGACGCGGGCGAAGCGCTGGACGCGCCCGGCGCGTCGGACCTGGCGCTGCCCGACCTGGGCCAACTGCGCATTCGCCTCAGCTTTGACGTGGGCGACAAGACGCTGACGCTGGCCGAGTTGCAGGCCCTGCGCCCTGGCCAGGTCCTGCCCCTGGACCAGGCCACCACCGATTACGTGAAGGTGCGTGCCAACGGGGCCCTGGTGGGCCACGGCCACCTGGTGGAGATCGACGGACGCCTGGGCGTGAGCCTGGCCAGCCTGGTGCCGCCCGCGGCCCCCGCAGCATGAACAACTTCGATCCGATCTCACTCACGCTGGCGCTGGCGCTGCTTGCCCTGGTGCCCACGCTGGCGGTGGTGTGCACCTCGTTTCTGAAAATCTCAGTGGTGCTGTCGCTGGTGCGTAACGCCCTGGGGGTGCAGCAGATACCGCCCAACCTGGCGATCTACGGGTTGGCGCTGATCGTCTCGGCCTATGTGATGGCGCCCATCGGGCAGGACATCTACCGCCAGGTGAGCTCGGTGCCACGCGCCACCCAGTCGCCCGAGCAGCTGTTCCACGCCGTGCAGTCGGGCGCCGAGCCCTTGCGCCGCTTCATGGTCAAGCACAGCGAACCTAGGCAGCGGGAGTTTTTCGTCAAGACCGCCGAAGACCTGTGGGGCCCGGAGATGGCCCGCGGTCTGCATGAGACCGACTTCCTGGTGCTGGTGCCGGCCTTCATGGTGACCGAACTGACCGACGCCTTTCAGATCGGGTTTCTGATTTTTCTGCCCTTCGTGGTGATCGATCTGGTCGTGTCCAACGTGCTGCTGGCCATGGGAATGATGATGGTGTCACCCGTGATGATCTCGATGCCCCTGAAGCTGCTGCTGTTTGTGATGGCCGATGGCTGGACCCGCCTGATCCAGGGCCTGGTGCTGACCTACCGTTGAGGAGTCCCCCATGCAAGCCCCCGACCTGACGAGTTACCTGGTGCACGCGCTGTACCTGACCCTGGTGCTGTCCATGCCCGCCATCCTGGTGGCGGCCGTGGTGGGCACCTTGTTTTCGCTGCTGCAGGCGCTGACCCAGATCCAGGAACAAACCTTGTCGTTCGCCGTCAAGCTGATCGCGGTCGGCCTGACGCTGTTCCTGACCGCGGGCTGGAGCGGCGGCGAACTGATGAAGTACACGCTGACCGTGTTCAGCAACTTCCACCACATCACCCGCTGAGCCCATGCTGCTGCCGCTGATCAACAACATTGACGATGGCCTGCGCTTTCTCAAGGCGATCAGCCTGAGCCAGGCGCGCCTGTTGCCCTTGTTGGCGATGCTGCCCTTCATGAACCGCACCATGGTGCCGCGGGTGATCGCCTTCGGCATGGCCGCCGGCCTGAGCCTACTGGTGGCGCCCGTGCTGGCCCGCAGCCCGGTGCCGGACGGCCTGATGCTGGTGCTGGTGCTGCTCAAGGAGGGGCTTCTGGGGCTGACCCTGGGCTGGCTGGTGGCGCTGCCGTTCTGGATGTTCGAAGCGGTGGGCTTCATCATCGACAACCAGCGCGGCGCCAGCATGGCCGCCACCCTGAACCCGCTGACCGGCAACGACAGTTCGCCGCTGGGCCTGCTGTTCAGCTTTGCCTTCATCGTGTACTTCCTGACCGCCGGGGGCATGCCGCTGTTGCTGGGCCTGGTGTATGACAGCTATCGCCTGTGGCCGCCACTGAGCTTCTGGCCGCACTGGGGTGAGGATGCGGCCACCTTGCTGATGAGCCAGCTCAACAGGCTGGTGACCAGTGGCCTCTTGATGGCGGCACCGGTGCTGCTGGTGATGTTTCTGGCCGAGCTGGGCCTGGCCCTGGTCAGCCGCTTTGCACCGCAGTTGCAGGTGTTCTTTCTGGCCATGCCGATCAAGAGCGCGCTGGCGTTGTTCGTGCTGATCCTGTATGCCCAGACCCTGTTCGAGGTGGGCGTGGAGCCGGTGCGCGAGCTGCGCGCCTGGCTGCCGCGCCTGAACGCCGTCTGGGGGGGCGCACCATGAGCGAAAAGACCGAACAACCCAGCGCCAAGAAACTGCGCGACGCGCGCGACAAAGGCCAGGTGGCCAAGAGCAAGGACTTCACCCAGAACGCCCTGCTGATCGCCCTGTTTGCCTACATCGTGGCCCAGGGGCGGCAACTGATGGAGGATTGCTCGCGCCTGATGATGCTGCCGTTTGCTTTCATCGGCGGCGACTTTCATCAGGCCCTGTCCACCCTGCTGGAAGAAAGCATGATCGCCGGCGCCCGCCTGCTGCTGCCGTTTCTGGGCATCGTGATCGGCGTCGGCATTTTTGCCGAGGCCCTCCAGACCGGCGTTCTGTTCGCGTTCGAGGCCATCAAGCCTTCGGCCAAGAAGCTCAATGTGGTGGAGAACGCAGCCAATATGTTCTCCAAGAAGAACCTGATCGAATTCCTGAAATCGCTGCTCAAGATCGCGGTGCTCTCGTGGGTGATCGAGGCCCTGATCGTGGAGCTGATCCCCAAGGTCATGCTGGTGCCCCACCGCGGCATTGCCGAACTGGGCGAGC
Organism: Curvibacter sp. EU05-FHT14A10; assembly: GCF_058791075.1. Taxonomy (NCBI): domain Bacteria; kingdom Pseudomonadati; phylum Pseudomonadota; class Betaproteobacteria; order Burkholderiales; family Comamonadaceae; genus Curvibacter; species Curvibacter sp. EU05-FHT14A10. The sequence goes on along the minus strand of NZ_JBYTDE010000006.1, from coordinate 297,153 downwards.
TGATCGGTGAACTGCTCAAGGCCATCATCATCCAGACCGGTGTGACCACCACGGTGATCGCACTGGCCGACCTGGCCTGGCAGCGCCATCAGCACACCAAAGGCCTGATGATGTCGAAGGACGAGGTCAAGCAGGAGTACAAGGGCTCGGAGGGTGACCCCCACATCAAGGGCAAGCGCAAGCAACTGCACCAGGAGCTGATGCAAGGTGGGGCCGTGGAGAGCGCCCGCAAGGCCAGCGTGGTGGTGACCAACCCCACCCACCTGGCGATCGCCATCCGCTATGACGACGAGGCCATGCCCTTGCCCATGGTCACCGGCAAGGGCGAAGGCGCCTTGGCCGAACGCATGATCGCCGCCGCCCGCGCCGCCGGCGTACCGGTGATGCAGAACATCCCGCTGGCCCACTCTCTGTTTCGCGAGGCCGAGGTGGACCAGTACATCCCCACCGACCTGATCGAACCCGTGGCCGCCGTGCTGCGCCTGGTGCGCCAGCTGGCGCCACCCTCGGCCCCATGAAGCGAGCCACCGGCCCCGAACCCGAACCCGAGCCCCCAGAGGAGTCCCCATGCCTTTATCGAACGATCTGATCACCCAATGGGCCTCGCAGCAAGGACTGAATCCCCATGAGGCGGGCGCCCCGGGGCGCCTGAGCATCAACCTGGACCGGGTGCGCCTGCACCTGGTGGCCCTGGACGCCGAGCGCGTGCTGCTGGAAACGCGGGTACTGGACCTGCCCCTGGCGGCGCACGAGCGCGAACGGGCGCTGGAGCAGGCGCTGCGCCTGGCCACGGCACGGCTGCGTGACGGCGCGGCGGCCCTGGCCGCCCACGAAGATGGCCAGTCGCTGTGGCTTCAGGCCACCCTGCCCGCCGAGGCGGGCAGCGCCGCGCTGACCGAACTGGCCGAGCAGGTGTGCAATGAGGCCGATCTGTGGCGAGGTGCGCTATGAGCCTAACCCGAATCCCTTTGCCAGGCTGGCGCCGTGCCGCCCTGCTGGCCCTGTGCCTGAGCCTGGGTGCCCCGCCCGGCCTGCTGGCCAGCCCGCCGCCCTGGCCCGACACGGCCTTCAGCTACTACGCACAGGCCAAGCCCCTGCAAGCGGTGCTCGCCGAATTCGCGGCCGGATTCAGTCTGTCGCTGGACATGCCCGAGGCCTTGAATGCCTCGGTCAGCGGCCGCTTCAACGGGCTCACGCCGACCGAGTTCATCAACCGGCTGGGGGGCATCTATGGCTTCACCTGGTTCACGCATTCCGGCACCCTGTACGTGGCCGGCAACCGTGAATCGGTGGTGAAGGCCATTCCCGCGCCGGCCTCGGGCGAAGACCTGCGCAAGGTGCTGACCAACCTGCATGTGCTGGACCCCCGCTTTGGCTGGGGCGAGCTGCCCGGCCAGTCGGCCGTGATGGTGTCGGGCCCGCCCGCCTACGTACAGCTGGTGGAGAACACCGTGGCGGCCCTGCCTCGGCAGGCCAACAACGGCATGCAGGTGGCCATCTTCAAGCTGCTGCACGCATCGGCCGAGGACCGCACCATCACCTACCGCAGCCGTGAGCTGACCACGCCCGGGGTGGCACGCATCCTGCGCAGCCTGGTCACCGGCACCACGGAATCGGCCACCAGCCACTGGACGCCCGTACCCGGGTCGGCCAACGCCATGAGCGCCGCCGTGAAGCTGTCCAACAGCGGCACCGGCCTGATGCTGGGGGCTGGCGCGGGCGCAGACAACGACACCACGGCCAGCGCCGGCAGCAACGGCCCCCAGGCCGAGGCCGCCCGCAGCAGCGCGGCCCCGGAAGGGCGCAACACCGGCCTGCGGGCCCGCCCCTCGATCCAGTCGGACCCGCGCCTGAACGCGATCATCGTGCAGGACCTGCCCTCACGCATCCCGATGTACCAGAAGATGATTGCCACCCTCGACGTGCCCTCGCCGCAAATCGAGATCGAGGCCATGATCGTCGACGTGAACACCAATCGCCTCAATGAGCTCGGCATTGCCTGGAACCTGACCAGCCGCAATGGCGGCACGGTGCTGGGTTACGGCAACGTGAATGCCACCACGGCCGACAGCAACACCCTGTCGGTGTTCGCCGGCCCCAATGGCGCGGGCGCCAATGCCACCACACTGGCCTCCACCGCGGCGCGCTACCTCGTCACGCGCATCCAGGCCCTGGAGGAGAAAGGCGACGCCAGTGTGCAGGCCCGGCCCTCGGTGCTGACCTCCGAAAACGTGGGGGCCGTGCTGGACCTGTCGCAGACCGTGTACATCCAGACCACCTCGGTGGGCACGGCCCTGGTCACCCCCGTCACGGCGGGTACCTCGCTGCGCGTCACGCCGCGCCTGGAGGGCGTGGGCGATGACGCCCGGGTACGCCTGTATGTGGACATCGAGGACGGACAGGTGCAGACCTCGACCGTGGCAGGCACCCTGCCCGTCATCCAGAGCGGCACGGTCAGTACCGAGGCCAGCGTGGGCCGGGACGAGAGCCTGCTGCTGGGCGGCTACAACTCGATCCATTCCACCCAGACGCAGGACAAAGTGCCCTTGCTGGGCGATGTGCCGGTGTTCGGGGCGCTGTTCTCGAACAGCTCCAGGCAGGTGCAACGACGCGAGCGCCTGTTCCTGATCCGGGCCCATGTGCTGAGCCCCAGGGCGGCCCCCCCGGTCGCGGCCACGCAGCCGGCAGCGCCCGATCTGGCGGTGGGCGAAGAGCCGCTGAAAGCCCAACCGACCACCGCCTCCGAGATGTCGAACAGCCCGCGCGCCCGGATCGTGCCGCCGTCGGACAAGCAGTTGTCGGTGCTGCGCGAGTCGCTGGCCTCGGCCCCTGCGGCCCCCAAGCCAAGCGCGGCGGCGGTCCCCGCAGCCGACGACCCGGCGCGCCGGGTGGGCACGGCGACGCAGACCACGCGCGACCAGGAGGCCAGGCAGGTGCTGCGTCAGGAACTGGACAAGGCGCAGGCCGAGATGAAGTTGCAGCGCCAACGGCTGAGCGAAGGCTTTGCCCGAGATGCGAAACCCGAAGAGCTGCAGGCGCGTGCCGCCATGGCGCGCACGCAGGCCGACATTGACGCCCTGAGCCGTGAGCTGGCGCGCATGCCGGCCACGGTGGGGGGCAAACCTCAGGCCGCGGGCGACGCCGCTGCCACCCGCTGATGTTCAGCGCCGACGGTCCTCAGCCGCGTGCGGCAGCCACACGTGCCAGGGCGGCGCTGCGGTCTGCCTCGATGGGCATGATCTTGTCGAAGCCACTCATCTTCAACACGCCCAACACCGCGGAGTTGGGCCCGGCCAACACCAGGCTGCCGCCCTGCGCCTTGCAGGTTTTGAGCCCGACCAGCAGCACGCGCAAGCCGGCACTGCTGACGAAGTTCACGCCCGACAGGTCAAAGGCACAGTGCGGGCCGGTTTTTTCGATCTGCAGCAACAGGTCTTTTTCAACCAAGGCGGCGTTGTGCCCATCAATGCGGCCAAGGGGGGCGAAAACAGGTTCGTCGTTCAACATGGGGGCTCACTGTGACGCGCCAGCGCGGCGCGGCGCCATTATTGAGCCTTTTGCAGGCCCCACCAAGCTCGCGGCGCCATGAATGCATCGACCCAGCCCCCCGTGATCGAAAGCGCCCCTTTGCTGGCGCTGACGGTGGCATGCCATGGCGACTGGATGGCCCAGGTGTCCGAGGCCTTGTCGGCCTTGGCCCATCCGCCGGCATGGGGAGCGCAGCAGCGCTACTTTGTCGAATTGGTGCTGGAAGAGTTGATCCTCAATGCCGGTACCCACGGCCGTCCCCTGGCCGCCAGTGCCTGCATCGAGGCCCGGTTGTGGCAGGCCGGCGAGCTGGCACTGATCGAAGTGGTGGACGACGGCGCCCCGTTTGACCCGGGTCAGGCCAGCGACCCTGATCTGGAGGCCCCGCTGGCGCAGCGCCAGCTCGGCGGCCTGGGCCTGTACCTGGTACGCCAGCTGTGCGACGGGTTGCACCATGAAAGGCGAGACCGGCGCAACCACGTCTGGGTCTGGCGCCGCGATCGGCCCGAGGGCCCGGCATGAGGACAGCTGAGTCCCCGCCGCGCGGCCTGGCACCGGGCCTGGCCTGGCCCTGGCTGCTGATTTGCCTGCTCGCATGGGCCCTGTACCTGGGCTGGGAGGGCTGGCGTCAGCAACAGGCGGTGGAGGCGCTGGTACGCGATGCCTTCGAGGCCGTGCTCGATGACCTGCAGGGTTCCTTGAACCAGCATCAGGTCTGGCGCCTCGACGCGGCGCGCCGTGACAGCACACGAGCCCTGCTGGAACGCCAACGCAGCGAAACACCGGCGATCCGGCGCATCAGCGTGTTGACGCCTCAGGGACTGATCACCGACGACACCGACCCGAGCCAGATCGGTGCCCAGGCCCCAGCGCACTGGCTGAACGAGACCTGGCGCTCGGGCAGCGAGGTGTGGTTGCCCGAGCCGGGCCTGCGCGGCCTGGAGCGCCAGTTGCAGGACGCCACGGGCCAGACCCGGGCCATTGTGGTGGTGCTGGCCCGCTTGCGGGCCGGAGCGGACCTGATCGAGCGCTCGCGCACCGCCATGACGCCACGCGCCCTGGGCACTCTGGGCCTGGCCTTGCTCGCCAGCGCGTGGCTGGGCCGACGCCAGGCCCGACGCCTGGCGCAGGCCTGGCAACCCTGGCGACATGAACTGGCACAGGCCCTGCATCAGGCGCTGGCCCGGCTGGACCAGGAAGAGGCGGCACTCGACCAGCGCGCCGGGCTGATGCCAGCGGTCAAGGCACCCAGCCCTGTCCCGCAAGCCGGCATGGCCCCCCCCCACGAGGCGCCCGGGCTCTGGGGCGCTCTGCGCGGTGCGTGGGTACTGGCTGCCCTGGTGACGCTGTGTGCAGCCTGGATGGGGCAGGTCTTGCAAGCAGAGTCGGCCCGCACCTTGGCCGGGCTGCAGCGCAGCCTGGGCCAGCAATTCGAAATCGACCTGCAGCACCGGCTGGAGGCCCTGCCCATGCAAGGCGGCGACCGCCAGCAGGACAAGCGGGCGCGCTTGATCGAAGGCTTTCAAAGCGCCCACCCGGAGATCATGGATCGAGCCTGGGTGCTGCGGGGTTCGGACTGGCGCCTCGAATTCCAGCTTCATCCCAAGGCCTTGCTGGTGTCGGGCCACACGCTGGCGCACGGGCTGGCCTTGCTGGCCGTATTCGCCGTGACGCTGCTGGCCGCGGCGGGCACCGGTCACTGGCAATGGACGCAAGGCTTCAGCCGGCCACAAGCCCGGCTGCGATCCTGGCCAGAACCGCTGCGTGCAGCCGGTGGCGACCAGCCCGCGGCCCAGCCCGCCATGCCGCGCTGGGCGCACGCGGCCCAGGCGGCAGCGCAGGCTTGGGGGGCCGGGCACGACCGGGTGCGCCAGCGCCGTCAGATGCTCGACTGGAAGCGCGCCCGACTCGACGCGGCCCCAGACTGGGCCGAGGCCACGCAAGGCAGCACAGCGCCGCAGGCCGGAGGCCCGGCATGACGCCCCGGCCAGACCTGCTCGGCCGAGCCTGGTGGCCGCGGGCGCTGCGCCAGCAGGTGCTGGCGTTGAGCGCCCTGGCCGCGCTGCTGCTGGTGCTCACCCTGGCGATTCCATCGCGCTGGCTGCAGGAACAGCAAACCCGCTTTTGGAGCGACCGCTCGGTGGCCGACACGGCCCAGATCTGGCAGCGCGCGATGCAAGGCCTGAAGCCCCTGATGGTGCGCCAAGCCCAGGATGTGCAAGGCCTGCTCGATGCCCCGGCAGCGCTGACCACCGCGGCCCTGACGGCCCAACTCAAGGACCACGGCCCCGGGCGCTGGCCGCTGGCACGCATCGATTGGCTGAATGCCGAAGGCGGACTGCTGGCCTCCAGCGAGGCCGAGGCCCGCACGCCCTTGTTGAACCTGAGCATGCTCAAGGCCCTGCAGGCCCGCCAAGGGGGCGTCTTCGGCCTGATACGGGCCCCGGGGTCGGGACATGGCGCCGGGGAGGCCTCGCGTCTGCTGCTGGTGCTGGGGCAAGCAATGGCGCAACAGCGCTGGCTGCTGGTGGCCATCGATGCCCGCGAGCTGGCGCCCCTGTTCGAGGCAGCGCCAGACGCGACCCTGGCCTTCGGCCTGAGCACGCTGCCCCATGCGGGTCAGGCGGCGCAGGGGCTGCTGCGCAGCGGCGCGGCACCGCTGGGCGATGGCGCGCTCGACTGGCCGGACCGCGAGGGGCTGCAAACCCGCAGCCATGGCGCGGCGCTGTGGGAGATCAGCTCGGCCGACCTGCCCGACGTGGCCGGCTACCCGGTGGCACGATGGCATGTGTTGCGGCCCGTCGACGCCCAGACGACCCTGATCGCCCGGTTGTTTGCCCTGGGTGCGGCCGCCACCGTGCTGGTGCTGCTGGGCCTGGGGCTGGGGCTGGACGCCGTGCTGAAGGGCTTTTTGCGCCCCGTGGAGCAGGCCACGCACACCTTGCAGGCGCTGGCCCAGGGTGACCTGTACAGCACGGCGCTGGCCCCCGCGCGTGGGCTTGAAGGGGCCCAGTTGGCCCAGGCGGTGGAGGTGTTCCGGCACCAGGCCGTCACGCTGGCGCAGCGGGATTTCGAAGCCGCCCTGGCCCAGACCCGCCAACGTGGCTTGATCGAGCAGCAACTGCGCCGCCTGGATGCCAGTTTCGCACCCGGCGGCGCACCGCCGGCCGCCCCGCCCCCCGCCGACTCAGCGACGGTGGGCGCCGCCTCGCTGGCAAGCGAGTTTGAGCAGATGACCAGCCGCGTGATCGCCCGGCAGCTGGCGCTGCAGACGGTGCTGGAAGAACGCACCCGGGACCTGGCCCTGGTGCGCCAGGCCTTGGCCGAGCGCGAGCAACTGCAGCGCCTGCAACACGACATGGAGGTGGCACGAGAACTGCAGATGAGCCACCTGCCCCGCCCGCAGGCGCTGGCCTGTGTGAGCAGCCTGATCGACATCGACGCCTTGATGCAGCCAGCCAAGGAGGTGGGGGGCGATCTGTACGATTTCCATCTGCTGGACGCCGACCACCTGCTGCTGGTGGTGGGCGATGCCTCGGGCAAAGGGGTGCCGGCGGCCATGTTTGCCATGATGGCCCGCTCGCTGCTGCGCGCCACCGCATCCCAGGGCCTGAGCCCCGGCGCCTGCCTGGCGCTGGTCAACGACACACTGGCCCAGAACAACGATGCCCTGCTGTTCTGCACCCTGTTCATGGGGGTGTTGGCGCTGCGCAGCGGGCACCTGCGCTATGCCAGCGCAGGCCACAACCCGCCCTGGCGCTTGAGCCGAGACGGGCAGAGCGAGCGGCTCGATGCCGTGTGCGGCCTGGTGCTGGGCGCCCTGCCAGGGCAGGCCTATGAAGAAGCGGTGTGCCAGTTGCACCCGCAGGACGATCTGGTGCTTTACAGCGATGGCATCACCGAGGCCCACAGCCCGGATCAGGGTTTGTTTGAGGAGGGTCGGCTGCTGGCTGCCGCGCAACAGCGGACCGACAGCGCTCGGGCCCTGTCACAGCACATCCTGCAACAGGTGCAGGCCTTCATGGCCGGCACCGAGCCCTTTGACGACATCACGCTGCTGACGTTGCGCTACCACGGCCCGGGCTGAGCCCGGCGGCAGGTTCAGGCAGGAGGCTCGTCCAGCACGGCGCGCAGCAGTTGATCGAGGTGCTGGATGTCGGGCGCGCCCGCCAGCGGCCGGTTGGAGACCTGGTCGAGGTACGCCTGCAGGGCCTGGAACGCGGGCCCGGTGTCCAGGCCCGACTGTCGAACCAGTTGCAGCAAGGCCTGGTTGGAGCGGCGCTTGTGCTCCCCGGCCGTGATGGCCATCGCCAGCCATCCCTTGCGCTCGAACATCGGCGTGCCACTGCCGGTGCGGGTGGCCACGCGGTACAGGTATCCCGAGCGCAACTGCTGGCTCTGCGGGTGCCTCAAATCAGCCACCAAGCCCTGCAGTTGTTCCCGAGCGCCGGCCACCACAGGCGCATCCTGTGAGACCGACGGCGGGTGCGACAGGGCCAGAGGACGAAGAAGGGTGAAGGGCATGGCCGAACTTGGTCGAGGTGTAACGGTGGCTCAAAAGGTCAAAACATCCGTGAACTCCAGCGCCCAGGGACCCGCGGTTTGAACCGCCCTCGGGTGGCGCACAGCACCACCAGAGCCCGCAGGCTCCAGGCCGATCAAGAATACCCGCGCACTGCGCACCACGGGGTGCCTGGGCCACGGTCGCCGGCGAATTGCAATGTTTTGACAGGTTGGGAACACCGGCTCGTCCTGGGATGTTTACCGCATAAATTGATAAATATGAATGTCGGATTTGGTCGTAATTGGTCGAAATCCGATGATGAAAATGAGATAAAGTTATTGTTATCATTTTTATATTGCACAAATAGCCATTTTTGAGGCGCCGTCGAGGGCACAGGCCCTGGCTTTCTCGGAGCATCCGGTGTGACCCCCCCGTTCCTGACCTTCTGCCTGACACCCTCGCTGCGCCGCGGGCTGATGCTGGCCGCCCTGGCCACCGGCCTGGGCCTGCTTGGGTTCGAATGCTCGGCCCAGGCACTGGCTGAACAGGCCCCTGCGCTGTCGCCGCGCCCTTTGGGCCCGGCCCTGGCGGTCGACATGCCGGCCTGGCGGGATGCCCTGCTGGGTGCCCAGGTCATGGCCTTGCTGCTGGCCCTGGTGTCCTTCGTCAAAACACGGCAGCGGGTGTATGCCGGGCTGCTGGGGTACCTGGCGGTGTCGGCCCTGCTGGCCTTCTCTCTCCCGGCCGCCAAGCAGGACGCCGCGGTGTGGCAGGCGCTGCAAGCGCTGCAATGGGTTGCAGCGCTTCAACTGGGCCTGTGGTTGCCGGGCCTGCCATGGCCCGCCCACCAGCGTCATGGATTGCAGGCGCTGATGGCCCTGCCCCTGGCCGTGGCCGCACTGGCCTGGCATCCACCCTGGCAAGCCTGGAGTGCCGCCGTGCTGCCGTGGCTGGAGGCCGCGCTGGCGGGCGGCTTGCTGGCCCTGAGTGCACCCCGCGCGCTGCAGGCAGAGCAGGCCAGTTGGGGCAAATTGGCCGCCTGGGCGTTGCTGTTGCTGGCCTTGCAAGTGGCCGACCGCTTGTTTGCTTGGGCGCCCGCTGACCTGGCATGGTGGTCTCACCACAACGCCACGCTGAGCCTTGCCCTGCAGCTGCTGGGGGTGATGGCCTGCTTTGCGCACCGGCAAGTCTTGAGTTCGCAGCTTGACCGCGATCGCCTGAGCGACCAGTTGGAGGCCCACGTCGAGCGGCTCAAGCGAGAGGAACTGGGGCAATTTCTGATCATGTTCGGGCACGAGGTGCGCACCCCGTTGGCAGTGATCGATTCGGCCACCCAGACTCTGGAGATGCTGCCCGGGGCAGACTCACCGCTGCTGCGGCAACGCCACCAGCGCATCCGCTCGGCCGTGAAGCGGCTGGACAGCCTGGCCAACGAAGCCCTCAGCCGCGAGCGGCGCGAGACGGTGCGCCAGGCGGTCCGGATGCGCCCGGTGAACTGGGCCGAACTGCTGACCGAACTGCTGGCCATGCACAGCAGCGCCTTGATCCTGCCAGAGCTGAGCGATGGGCTGGAGCTGCCCGTGACCATCGGTGACTGTGCCGACGGGCGCTTGCGCCTGGAGCTCCCGCAGGGCTGGCCCGCCCTGATGGCCGATGCCGAGCTGCTGCACTTTGCATTGAGCAACCTGCTCGACAACGCACGCAAATATGGGCACGCCCACACCACGGTGACCCTGCGCCTGGAAAGCGGTCCGGGCCAGGACCATGAAAGCCATCTGCGCCTGGTGCGCTGCAGTGTGACCAGCGAAGGCCCGGCCCTGACGCGCTCCGAGCTGGCCCAGGTGTTCCAGAAATACTGGCGCCGCCATGCCAGCGGGCCGGTGGGCGGTGCCGGTCTGGGCCTGCACCTGGTGCAGACGATCGCCAGCCTGCACCGCGGCCGGGTAGAAGCACAAAGCCTGGCGGGCAACCGCACCTGCTTCACCCTGATCTTCCAAGGCACCGAGGAAGCTGCGCGCAGCCCTGCCGCCGCCCCGGCGCTGGGCCTGGGCGAGACGCTGGCCTCGTTGCAGGCCGCCTGAGACCGTCACCATGAGCCAGACCCCCTCCCCTTGCACGGCCCGCGTCGTGTTGGTCGAAGACAACGACGAACTGCGCGATGACCTGCTCTACCAGTTGCGACACATGGGCTTCAAGGTGCACGGCGTGGGTGAAGCCCAGGCGCTGGACGCCTGGCTGGCCCACGAGGAAGCAGACATCCTGGTGCTGGACGTGAACCTGCCGGGCGAAAGCGGCTACTCGATCGCCCGACGCCTGGTGGACCGTCAACGCCGGGGCATCATCATGCTGACGGCCAGCGATGGGATCGATGACAAGCTGCGCGGCTTCGAGCAAGGCGCCGACCTGTACCTGGTCAAGCCCGTGGACCGGCGCGAGCTGGCGGCCTACATCCAGGCACTTTACGCCCGGGTGGCGCCCACCCCGCCACAGGAAGGCGGGGCCCAGGACTGGCGCTTGAACCTGGACAAGCGCGTGCTGTTGAGCCCGGACGGGCGCAGCCTGTCACTGACGCCGCAGGACCAGTGCGTCTGGCTGCCCTTGCTGGAGCACAGCGCCAGCACAGTGGGCCGTGAAGCCCTGATCGCCGCCCTGAACATCGATTTTCTGGACTTTCCAGAAGGTCGGATCAACACCGTGATGAGCCGGCTGCGCCAGAAGTTGGCAAGTTTCGACCCCGATCTGCGCATCGTCACCTGGCGCAACCACGGCTACTCGTATGTCGGCCCGGCCGTGGAGCGGCGCTCGGGCCCGCCCTGAAGCCGTCTCAGAAGGCCCCAGCAGGCCGTCCTGCAGCAACACCCCATTTGCCAATCCATAGAAAGGTCAGGCCATGAAATTCACACTTCCCCCATCGATCCCGCTCGGTCGGCGCTCAGCCGCCGGTGCACTGGCCTGTCTGTTGAGCCTGAACGCCGCCTGGGCCGCCCCGGTGCCGGTGCGCCAGACGGCGACGGGGCAAGTCAGCGGCGTGGAGCGCAATGGTGCCTGGGAGTACCGTGGCATTCCCTACGCGGCGGCGCCGATGGGCGCTTTGCGATGGGCCCTGCCCCAGGCGCCGGCAGCCTGGGACGGGGTGCGTGATGGCAGCCAGTTCGGCCCGGCCTGCCCGCAACAGGCGCGCTTCAACCTGACCGAAGGCAGCACAGCCGAAGACTGCCTGAGCGTGAACGTGAGCACACCGCCCAACACCCATGCCGGTGCCAAGTTGCCGGTGATGGTGTGGATCCATGGTGGTGCGTTCGTGGGCGGGTCTTCCAATCTGTACCGCCTGGACAAGCTGGCCCGCGAAGGCCGCATGGTGGTGGTGTCGATGAACTACCGGCTGGGTGTGTTCGGCTTCATGCCGCACCCGGCCCTGGACGACGGCGCCCAGCACAACGGCAACTACGGGCTGGAAGACCAGCGCATGGCTCTGGCCTGGGTACAGCGCAACATCGCGGCCTTTGGCGGCGACCCGAAGCGCGTGACAGTGGCCGGCGAATCGGCTGGGGCGGGCTCGGTGTGCATGCACCTGGCCAGCAGCGAGAAGGTCAAGGGCCTGTTCCAGCAGGCCATTTTGCAAAGCGCGGGCTGCCTGCAGCCCATGAAGACCGTGACCGAGGCACAGGCCGTTGGCGTGGCCATTGCCGAGGCCCTGGACTGCCGCGGCAACCAGGCCGAGGCGGCCCAGTGCCTGCGGGGTCAGAGCGTGGAAGCCTTGCTGACCCAACAAGGGCACTACGCCGAGCAGCACCCTGGTGATTTCATCCCGTTCGCGCCCGTGGTCGGCAACCCTGCACAGCCCAATGCGACCGTGCCCCGCAGCACCCGCGAGGCGCTGGACCAGGGCCACTTCTCGCGGGTGCCGCTGTTGATGGGCGGGACGCGCCATGAGATCCGGCTCTACGAGGGGTACTTCTGGCAGGCAGCACAGGGCGGCCACGGGCTGCCGCTGGACGAGGCCAATCTGCCCACCTGGCTGGCACTGAACTACGGCAAAGACAAGGTGGATGCGGTGATGAAAGAGTACCGGCCCGAAGGCGGCTGGCCCACCACCCAGGCCTTGCGCGAAGCGCTGGGCCGGCTGGCTTCGGACTACTCGCCCCAGATCGGCATCAACAACTGCCTGTACCTGCACACCTCGGACGTGATCCGTCAGAAGCGCGCCACCCAGGCACACCCGGCGCCGGTCTTCCAGTTCGAGTTTGCCGATGAGAACGCGCCGGTGCTGGGGGTGGGCATCTCGGCGCCCTACCCAGATTTTGCGATGGGCTCGGTGCATTCGAGCGAACTCAACTACCTGTTCCCCAAGCTGTCGAACAAGGCCAGCATCAATGGGCCCGAGCTGACGCTGGAATCGCGCGGGCTGTCGGACCAGATGGTGCGCCAGTGGGCCGGCTTCGTGCACCGTGGCCAACCCAATGGCGCCGGCCTGCCCCATTGGCCGCGCTACCGCGGTGGCGCCTCGGTGATGCTGCTGGTGCCCGGCAGCTCCGTGGCCTACAACGCCGATGAACAGCACCGCTGCAGCGCGTTCTGGCAGCAGCACTTTCAACTGCCCTGAGCGCCATCGTGATGCCGCTGCAGCGCCGCCGACCCGATCGCCTGAGGCACCGCCTGCAGGCGTACTTTCGCCACGAGTTCCGGCGTGAGTTGCGAGGCTGGTGGCAGTTGCTGCGCTACTACGGTTGGAGCGTGCCGCTGACGCTGCTGGCCCTGATCGCGTTTCTGGCCTATCTGGACCCCTTGCCGCCCTCGAAGATCGTCCTGGGCACCGGGCAGCGGGGGTCTTCGTATTACCTGCTGTCTGAAAAGTTCGCCGACTTTTTCAAGTCGTATGGGGTAGAGGTGGAGTTGCTGCCCACCCAGGGGCTGGACGAGGGCCTGCACGCGCTGGTCGACGACGAGGCCCGCGTGAACGCCAGCTTCATCACGGCCGGCACCAGTGGCCAGGACCCGCCCGCCGGCATGGTGTCGCTGGGGAGCCTGAAGTACTCGCCCGTGTGGCTGTTCTACCGCGGCGCAGCCCCCGATCCGGACCACCCGCTGCAAGACCTGCTGCAACGCCGCATGGCCATCGGCATGCAAGGCACGAACACCCGCCTGTTCCTGAACCGCATGCTGAAGCTGCAGGGCACCTCCCTGAGTCCGGGGCCCCAGCGGTTCGAGATTCCCCACGAGGAAGCGGCCGACCGCTTTGCCCGCGGCCAGTTGGACGCGGTGTTCATCGTGGACGGCATCGACTCCCCCACGGTGCAAAAGCTGCTGAAGGTGCCCGACCGGCAGATCGTGGAGTTCAAGCTGGCCCCGGCGTTCGTGAAGCGCATGCCCTACCTGGACCTGGTCACCCTGCCGCGCGGGGCCATCGACCTGGAGCATGTCTACCCCCCACAAGACCTGACCTTGCTGGCGACCTCGGTCACGCTGGTGGTGGAGAGCAAGACGCACCCGGCCCTGCAGTGGCTGTTTTTGCGTGCGGCCGCCAGCATCAGCCGCAATCGCGGCGATTTTTTTGCCAAGCCGGGCTACTTTCCGAAATACGTGGACCAACGCGTGCCCCTGAGCCCAGTGGGCGAACGCTACTTTTCGGGTGGCCTGCCCATGGTGTTCGACTACCTGCCCAACACCCTGGCAAGCCTGGTCGAAGGCACCTGGGGCACCTTGTTTGCGGTGATGGTGGTGGCCTGGCCGCTGCTCATGCAGCTGATCACCTGGCGCCAGTTGCCCACAGAGACCCGCATGACCGTGTACTGGTACACGGTGCACCGGCTGGCCCGTGACGTGCACGAGGCCCGCACCGCCCCCGAACTGGGCTGGGTGCTGGAGCAACTGGATGAACTGGAGACCGACATGCAGGCGCATTGGACCGAAACCGGCAAGATCTCCGACCTGTTCGACCTGCAAGCCACCCTGTCCGAACTGCGTGAACAGGCCCGGCAAACCCAACAGGCGCTGAACGACCCATCCAGCGCCGGTCACTCGACCGATGAAACTCACTGAGCCCGCGCCTAGGTGAAAACGCCCCCTGCGCCCTCACCCGGCCTTCTGATGCACTGACTGGCCGGCCCCTCGGGGCCAGGGGCTGCCCGCTTCGGCTTCATCGACCTCGATCAGCGCAGTGAAGGCATAGCCCTGAGCGTGCACCGTGCTGATGGGCAGCATGCCACCGGTTTGGTCTTTGACCTTGCTGCGCAGCCGGCGCACCAGGACTTCAAGGCGGCGCAGGTCATAGTCCAGCGGGTTTTGCTTGAGGGCCCGCACGATCTCGGCACGGCCCACCACCTGACCCGGGGTTTTCGCAAGCGCGCAAAGCAGTTCCTGCTCAGAGTGGGTCAGGTCGATGGCCAGCCCCTGAGGCGAGATCAACCGCCAGTTGAGCGGGCTGAGCACCCAGCGCGGTGCGCGTTCGACGGGCTTGTGCAGGCGTCGCGCCAGGTTGTGGGTCAGGGAAGCCAGTTCTTCGAGCGACACGGGTTTGACCAGGTAGCCGTCGGCGCCGGTGCGCAGGCCCGCCACCCTTTGCTCGGTACTGCCCCGGGCGCTGCAAATGATCACCCCTTTGTCGCGAAGGTCACGTCCCTGCGCCAGCCATTCGAGGCCATCGCCATCAGGCAGGCCCAGGTCAAGCACCAGGATGTCGAAGGGGTGCCGCTCGACCCAGCGCTGGGCCGACTTCAGATCGGCCACACCATCGGCCAGGCAGCCTTCCATTTCAAGGTAGGTGACCATGGCCTCACGCAGATCCGCTTCGTCTTCGACGATCAACACTCGGCAGGATGGCTTGTCTTTGTTCATGCGCTGCAGACCTCGGATTCAGCGGGGGATGGGGACGACGACTTCAACACGGGCAGCCAGACGGTGAAGCAACTGCCGTGCCCCACCTCACTGCGGAGCTCGATCTGGCCGCCATGCACCTCGACCACGCGTTGTACCAGCGGCAAGCCCAGGCCCATGCCCCGGATCGGCCCCTCTGGCGCCACGCGAAAGAACTCGTCGAAGATGTCGGCATGCAGTTCAGGGGCGATGCCCATGCCCTGGTCAAGCACCGAAAACCCACCAAAGCCGGGTTTGGCACAGGTTTCAAGTGTGATCTGACTGCCTTCGGGCGAGTATTTGCCGGCATTGTCCAACAGGTTGGACAGCACCATCTCCAACAGTGAGGCATCGGCCAGCACCGCCGGCACGTCAGGGGCCCACCGCGTGCGCAAGAGGTGGTTGCTCACCCAATGGGGATTGAGTTCAAGCAGGTGCTGCAGCCACGGCGTCAGCACCAGCGGGGCTGGTGCAAGGTGTTGCAGGGCGTGGCCCAGGCGATCGGTGAGCATCCAGCGCTCGAACATCATGGCCAGGCGGCGCGTGGCACTGGCGATGATGGTGAGGCGCTTTTCGGTCTGATCGCGGCCGAGTTCGCGCTCCTTGCGCATCAGGCTGGCCTGGCTGTCGATGATGCCCAGGGGGTTGCGAAACTCGTGCGAAATCATCGAACCGAAGCGAACGTATTGCTGGATCAAGGCCTGCTCTTTGCGCAGGGCGACTTCGAGCTGAATGGTTCGCTCCTGAACCGCGCGTTCCAGTTGGTCTTCGGACACCCGCAGGGCCGCGAGCATCTGCCTGTGGGATTGCAAGGCCTCGTCCTGGGCCCGGGTGCGGGCTGCGCGCTCCTGGTGAATGAGATCGGCCAGGGCGAAGGCCAGCAAAAGCATCTCAAAAGCGGAGGAAATCTGCAGCGCATACGAGGTGAGTCCATTGGTGGGCAGCCAGCTGAAGGCCCGCAAGGTGGCCACCAACATGCCCAACGAAAGACAGCACCACGCCAGGATGAAGAAACGCGCCGAGGCATGCCCACGGCGCAAAGCCAACCAACCGATGCCAAACGACGAGGCCCCAAGCATCAGGCCATCGGCCATCATGCCAAGGTTCAACCAGCGCACGGGCATGTCGGGCCAGAACATGCATGCGAAGAAGCCCAGGCTCAATATCCCGAAGCCGCCGCCACAGATTTTCAACAGCCTGTCGCAGCGGGGCAAACGCGTTTGGGTCTGCAGAAACTCACGGGAAAACTGAACCAGGAAAACAGCGGCCAGGGCCAGCAGCAGGTTCTGGCTGAATTCATCAAAATGAGCCGCGTCCGGCCACAGGACCATGCGCCCATAGCCATTGCCGGCAAAAATGCCCAGACCAAAAGTCGCGGCATACAGCGAATAAAACAAAAACCGGCGGTCATGCAGGGAGAGGTACAGAAAAAGGTTGTAGCTCAACAGCGCCAGCAGTCCGCCGTAGTACAAAAATTGCAGAATCAGCGTGTTTTGACGCTCGACTTGAAAGCGCTCGGCTTGCCATAAATACAAAGGCAGGGTCAATGCGTAATTGGATTGCACCCGCAGATAGACCTGAACAGGCTCCGGCCCGAGGTGCACTGGAAAAACAAAAAAATGGTCGGGATAGGCACGACTGCTCATGGGATGCTGGCTGCCGGTGCGCCAGGGCGGTCGGCCCGGCACCCAGACATCCAGGTGGTCCAGCGAGGCATAGGGCACCTCGAGCAGGTAATCTGATGTCGCCCCGGCGGGAGCGGCCAGGTTCAGGCGCACCCAGTAAGTCGAAGCCGTGAAGCCGAAGTTCAGGTCGCCCACAGGGTGGGGCACGGGTTGAAACCTGGCACGGACCTCGGGACGATCGAGATCGGGCCAATCGAGTTGGCCCTCCGGGTCCTCCAGCACCTCGGCGGCGGCGGCCAGACTGAGGCTCCGGGCACCGAAGTCGGGCGCCATCTCAAGTGCCCAGCCCCTGACCGTCATGACCAGCAAACAAGCCAGGATCAGACACCGGAAACCATCCGAAAGCGCCCTTGGACGAAGGATCTGAAGTCGATTCAGCAACAACCACGGCATGGAAAAACCTTGAGATTCGAGGAGGGCGGTCTTGCAACGCGCCGCATGCGGCTTGACCTTGCGGTGTGGATGGTAGCGCTGCGGCAGCGCCACTCCAAGGTCAACGCCCGCCCAGACACTCCAACTCAAACAAAGGCAGATCGGCCTGGCGGCTCAGCCAGACGCCACCACCCAACTCGACAAAGCCCTCCTGCAGGCCGCGTCGGTACAGCGCGGCGCGGTGACGGAACAGGCGGGCGTCGGTCAGGTCTTCGTCGATGATGTCGCGCTCATAGTCCTCACGGGCCACGGCCTCCACGTAGAGTGCGCCCTTGCACAGCCGGGCCAGATTGCCCAGCGCCAGGGTCAGATCGGCGGGGCTCAGGTAGGGCAACACGCCCTGGCAGATCACCAGATCAAAGGGCTGCGCGCTGGCGTAATCGACCACCGAACCCTTTTGCCATCCATAGCGCTGGCACAGGTAGTCGCTGTACTCCACGCCCTGGTAACTGGCGCCCGGAAAGTGGCGTGCGATGGCCTCGCGCCACAGGCCGATGCCGCAGCCCACATCAAGCACCCGGTGCACCGGCACCCGCAGGTACTGCAGGTAATGGCAGACAAAGGCCCCCAGACGCTCGGCATGACCGGCGTCCACCACACGGGTCTTCTTGTCAAAGTAAAAGCGCTGGTAATACGCCTCGTCAAACCACTGCTCACTGGCTGATTGCACAACGGATCCTTGTCACCAAAACCCCCAACCGCTGGGGGAGCCGGGAGTATGGCGCAGCGCCGCCCAGGTGAGGGCACGGCGGCTTGCAGTTTTTGACTTTCAAATTCAAATACGAATCATTCTCATACAATTCAGACTCTGACATCACCACCAGCCCAGCGGCCTGACCCATGCCCATCCTGAAACGCCCCAGGCGCAATGCCCTGTCCATCCTGCTTTTCACAACCCTGGCCCTGCCCGGCGCCCGAGCCCAAACGGCGCAGCCCCCGCGCGAAGGCGAACCCGAAGCCGCGCTGAAGACCGTGACCGTACAGCAGGCCCGCGCCGACGGGTTTGTGCCCGAAACCGTGGAGGCCGGCACCTTCCGGGGCGCCTCGGTGATGGAGGTGCCCTCCACCGTCAACGTGGTCACCCGCGAGGTGCTGGAGCTGCAAGGGGCCAGCGGCCTGTACGACGCCCTGCGCAACACCGCCGGCGTGACGCGCCAGCAAAACGGTGGCGAGACCTGGGATCAGTTGGTGATCCGCGGCATGCCGGTGGAAAACCGCACCAACTACCGCCTCAATGGCTCGATGCCGATCATGAACTTTGCGCAGATCCCCATGGAGGACAAGGAGCGCGTCGAGGTGCTCAAGGGCGCCTCGGCGCTGTACTACGGCTTCACCTCGCCGGCAGGCGTGGTCAACTTTGTCACCAAGCGGGCCGGGGCCCAGCCGGTGAACTCGGTCGGCATCACGCTGGACAACCAGGGCCGGGCCATCGCCAGCGCCGAGATGGCGCGCCGCTTCGGCAGCGAGCAAGAGTTCGGTCTGCGCCTGAACGCAGCCGGCGGCTCGCTGGGCTCTTACCTGGAGAACACCGGCAAGGGCCAGCGGCGGTTTGCCTCGGCAGCACTGGATTGGCGGGTCAACAGCCGCCTGAAGCTGCAGGCCGACCTGTCTTATGACAAGCGCCAGACCAACGAACAGATCGGCATCAACCTGCCCACGGCCGTGAACGGCACGATCACCCTGCCGCACCCGGTGGATGCGCGCAAATTGGTGGCGCCCGCCAACACCGCGTTCGACACCGAGTCGAGCCTGGCGCAGTTGCGGGCTGACTACGCCCTCAGCGACCAATGGGCGCTGACGCTGGAGGCTGGCCATTCGCAAACCCTGCGCGACCGCAACCTGGCGATCTTCCGCTTCAACGACCAGGCCTCGATTGCCACCGGCGCCGGGCGCATCACCGGCAACAGCCAGCACCTGGCCGTGGGCTCAGACCTGCTGCGCGCCGAGCTGTTCGGCAGCGTGCAAGCCCTGGGCCTGCGCCATGAGCTGACCCTGGGCCTGAGCCGCACCGACAAAACACAAGACCCGGTCTACCAGCGCAGCTACAGCGTGGCGTCGCAAAACCTGTACAGCCCGGTACCGCTCACCAGCGTGGTCTGGGGCTCTTTACCCACCAGCCCCACCACCGCCGGGCTCAAGACCAGCGACACCGGGCTGTACGCCGTGGACCGCATCGAACTGCGCCCCGGCTGGCAGGTGATCGCGGGCCTGCGCCATACCCGCTACCGCAGCGAGCAGGGCACGGCCCTGTACGACGTGGCCAAAACCACCCCGATGGCCGCGCTGATCCACCAGATCACCCCGCAGGTCTCGGCCTACGCCAGCTACGCTCAGGGCCTTGAAGAAGGCGAGGCAGGCCCCACTGGAACGGTGAACCAGAACGTGCGCCTGGCCCCCGGCGTGAGCCGCCAGCAGGAGCTGGGCGTGCGCTGGCAGCGCCCGGCCGGCCTGCTGCTGTCGGCCGCGGTGTTCGACATCCGCCGGCCCGGCTACTACACCAACAGCAGCAACGTGTATGTGGCCGACGGCCAGCAGCGCTACCAGGGCCTGGAGCTGGCCGCTCAGGGGCCGCTCACACGTCAGTGGTCCTGGCAGGGCTCGGCCCAGTGGCTGGACCCGCGCTTTCAGCATGTGAGCAGCGCCTATGAAGGCAAGCTGCCCGAGAACGCCTCACGCCAGACGCTGAGCAACTTCGTGTCGTACAACGTACCCGCCCTGCCGGGCCTGTCGCTCAACGCCGGGGCCTATACCACCGGGCGCCGGCCGGTGAACGACCTGAACCAGGCCTGGCTGCCCGGCGTGACCCTGTACAGCCTGGGTGCCCGCTATGTGGACCGCACCCTGGGCCAACGCAGCACCTGGCAGGTCAACCTCGACAACGCAGCCGACAAACAGTACTGGGCCGCCGGTGGCACCCGCCTTGCCGCGGGTGCACCGCGCACATTGAAGGCCTCGTTGAAGGTGGAGTTCTGATCTGTCGACACAGGCCCGAAGGCATCGCCAGGCTCAGACCCTGCGCCCCTGCGCATCCACCACGGCCTGACCGTCTTCCTTGGTGAAGGCGGCCTGCTGGGGCTGAGGCAACAGATCCAGCACCCACTCGGAGGGCCGGCACAGGCGTGTGCCCAGGGGGCTGACCACGATGGGTCGGTTGATCAGGATGGGGTGGGCCAGCATGGCGTCCACCAGTTGGGCGTCGCTGATGCCGGGGGCATCCAGGCCCAGCTCCTTGAACACAGCCTCCTTGGTGCGCACCAGCTCGATCACCGGCTGGCCCGTGGCGGCGATCAGGGCCAGCAGTTGCGCGCGATCAGGTGGCGTCTTGAGGTAAAGGATGACCTCGGGCTCGACGCCGCTGTTGCGGATCATGGCCAGGGTGTTGCGCGAGGTTCCGCACGAGGGGTTGTGGTAAATGGTGATGTTGCTCATGGGCGGTATTGTTTCAAACTTGGGTGAAGCTGGGATGGCAGCGGTGCACAAGCCCGCCCGGCGCCTGAACAAATTCAGCCCCGTCTGCCTGGCAGGCCGCTCCGGCGTCCACAATCGCCTCCCATGAACCTGCGATTCGTCGAAGCTTTTCACTGGGCCGCCTCGCTCAAAAGCATCACCCGTGCGGCTGAGAAGCTGCACATCACGCAATCGGCCATGTCCAACCGCATTGCCTCGCTGGAGGAAGAGCTCGGCGTGGTGCTGCTGGACCGGCGCGAGAAGCAGTTCCGGCTCACGGTGGCCGGACAGCGATTCCAGCTGCATGCCCAACGCCTGCTGGAGCTGCAGCGCCAGGTCAAACAGGAGCTGGGCTCGGGCAGTGGCGGGCCGATGGCGCTGCGCATCGGGGCCATCGAATCGGTGGTCCACAGCTGGCTGCCGGGCTGGTTGCAGGAGGTGCGCCAGCAGCACCCCGACTTCGAGCTGGAGCTGACGGTGGAAACCTCGCCCGTGCTGGTCGACCAGATCCGGCGCGGCGCACAAGACCTGGTGTTCACCTCGATCGCGGGCAGCGACAGCGAGGTGCACACCCGGCTGATGCCGGCCATGGAGATGGTCTTCGTCGGCCACAAGGCGCTGCACGCGCAGGCACGCTACACGCTGGCCGACCTGGCGCAGCACGATCTGATCACCTTTCAGCGCGGCTCTCAGCCCCACCAGAGCCTGCTGCAGCGCTTTCAGGAGGCGGGTCTGCCGGCCCCGCGCATCCATGCGATCTCATCGATTTCGGCGATGGTGCAACTGGTGGAAGGGGGTTTTGGCATTGCCACCCTGCCCCGCGCCGCCACCCGCCACCTGTCGAGTCGCCTGTTGCTGCGCATCCTGCGCTCGGAGGTGACCTTGGCGCCCCTGCCCATCCACGCCAGCTACCGCGCCGACCCCGGCTCGGGGGTGGCCGAATCGGTGCTCGAATCGGCACAAGCCTACGTAGGCCGCACCAAGCCGGTACGCCGCAGCCGCGCCGGCGCCTGAAATGCACCAGCCTGGCGCACCGGGCCCCTGGGGTAAGTCCTGATGGCCTTGGCACGCATTTCGCAATATCGAGAATTCTCTCGGCGTCATCGATTTTTTCGATGACAAACACAGCAAATTTTGCGTTGGATTCAAGGCGCGGTGGCTTCCACAATCCGCCCCATCGCCACTGATCACGCCCATCGCGTGATGGCTCTTGAAGACACGCACCATGAATAGCACGATCTCCGCCACCCCGACCACCGCCCCTCTGAGCGAGCTGCCCGGCCCCGACGCCAGCGCGCTGGAGGTGCGACTGGCCGCCCGCTCAGGCCGGCTGCAGAGTCACACCAGCGGCCTGGCCCGCGAGCACGTGCAGGTCAACCTGGCCATCCTGCCGCAAGCCCTGGCCGAGGACTTCAAGCGCTTTTGCGAACTCAACCCCACGCCCTGCCCGCTGCTGGCGGTGTCCGAACCGGGCTCGCCCGCCCTGCCCGCGCTGGGGCTGGACCTGGATGTGCGCACCGATGTGCCGCGCTACCACGTGTGGCGCCACGGTGAACGCGTGGCCGAGACCAGCGACTTGCGCGACTGGTGGCGTGATGACCTGGTGACCTTTGCGCTGGGCTGCTCGTTCTCGTTCGAGCACGCGCTGCTGGAGGCCGGCATCGCGCTGCGCCATGTCGAGCAAGGACTGAATGTGGCCATGTACCGCAGCAACCTCCCGACCCGATCGGTCGGTGTGTTCCATGGCCCCACTGTGGTGTCCATGCGGCCGCTGAAGGCGGCCGACGCGATCCGGGCCGTGCAGATCACGGCCCGCACACCGCAGGTTCACGGCGCCCCCATCCACATCGGCGACCCGGCCCTGATCGGCATCGCCGACCTGACCCGACCCGACTACGGCGATGCCGTGGCCGTGCACGACGACGAGCTGCCCGTGTTCTGGGCCTGTGGCGTGACGCCTCAGGCTGCGATTGCAGCCGCACGTCCGGCCTTCTGCATCACGCATGCACCGGGCCACATGCTGGTCACCGACCGGCTGAACCGCGAGCTGCGGCAAGCGCACTGAGCGCCGCGGGCCTGGTGCCCGCCCCCTGTCCGAATCTTTCAGGCCCCAACGCCCAGTGCGCGGGGGCCGGGACCCGCACAACCCGGATTTTCTTCACCCTCCCTCAACCCTCAATCAGAACCTCACCATGTGGCTACAACAAACAACCCCTTCTGAGCGCCGCACGCTCACCGCCACCTTTGCCGGCTATGGCGTGGACGGCTTTGACTACATGATCTACACCTTCCTGATCCCCACGCTGCTGGCGGCCTGGAACATGAGCAAGGCCGAGGCCGGCTACATCGCCACCGGCGCCCTGCTGACTTCGGCCGTCGGCGGCTGGGCCGCCGGCGTGCTGGCCGACCGCTTCGGCCGGGTGCGGGTGCTGCAATGGACGGTGCTGTGGTTTGCGCTGTTCACCTTTCTGAGCGGCTTCACCAACTCCTTCGGCCAACTGTTCTTCACCCGCGCCATGCAGGGCTTCGGCATGGGCGGCGAATGGGCCGTGGGCTCGGTGCTGATCGCCGAGACCATCTCGGCGCGCCACCGCGGCAAGGCCGCCGGCCTGGTGCAAAGCAGCTGGGCCGTGGGCTGGGCGGCTTCGGCGCTGGCCTTCTGGGGCATGTACGCGGTGCTGCCGCCCGAACAGGCCTGGAAGGTGCTGTTCTGGATCGGCATTGCGCCCGCCGTGCTGATCCTGTACATCCGCCGCAACCTCGGTGAGCCCGAGGTGTTCCTGGCCGAGCAAGCCCGGCTGCGCGCCAGCGGCCAGCGCAGCAATTTCCTGCGCATCTTCCACCCCAGCCTGCTGCGCACCACCGTGCTGGCCAGCCTGCTGGCCACCGGCATGCAGGGCGCCTACTACTCGGTGACCACCTGGCTGCCCACCTTCCTGAAGACCGAGCGTCACCTCTCGGTGCTGGGCACCAGCACCTACCTGCTGGTGCTGATCGCCGGCTCATTCGTGGGCTATCTGACCAGCGCCTGGCTGTCGGACGCCATCGGCCGTCGACGCTGCTTCATTTTGTTTGCCGCCATGGGCGCCGCCCTGGTGCTGAGCTACACCCAGATCCCCATCACCGACAGCCTGATGCTGGTGCTGGGATTTCCGCTGGGCTTCTTCCTGTCGGGCATCTTCTCGGGCATGGGGGCCTTCCTGTCGGAGCTGTTCCCCGGCGACGTGCGCGGCTCGGGCCAGGGCTTCAGCTACAACTTCGGCCGCGCCATCGGCGCCATCTGCCCGGCCCTGATCGGCCAACTGAGTGCCACCTTGCCCCTGGGCCAGACGATTGGCTGGATCTCGGCCTTCTGCTACGGCCTGGTGATCATCGCCGCCCTGGCACTGCCCGAAACCCAGGGCCGAGAACTGAGCCCCAGCGCCGCCCCGGCGCGCTGACCCCTTTCTGCCTATTTTTGACCGAGCACGAGCATGTCCTCCATGACCTCCCCACTTGAAAACCAGACCCCGAGCCACGCCAGCAACAACGCCCTGTGGGAGTTCTGGATCGACCGCGGCGGCACCTTCACCGACCTGGTGGGCCGCGACCCGGCCGGCGGCTTCCACACCCTGAAGATGCTGTCGGAAAACCCCGAGCAGTACCGGGATGCCGCGGTCGAGGGCATTCGCCGCCTGCTGCGCCTGCAGCCCGGCGAGGCCATCACGCCGCAGCGCGTGGCCTGCGTCAAGATGGGCACCACCGTGGCCACCAACGCCCTGCTGGAGCGCAAGGGCGACCGCACCCTGCTGGTCACCACCCAGGGCTTTCGCGACGCCTTGCGCATCGCCAACCAGGCCCGCCCCAAGCTGTTTGCCCGGCACATCGAACTGCCTGAGCTGCTGTACGAGCGCGTGATCGAGGCCCAGGAGCGGGTGGATGCCGACGGCGGCCTGGTGCAGCCCCTGGACCAGGCCGCCCTGCGCCAGGCCCTGCAGACCGCCTTTGACGATGGACTGCGCGCCTGCGCCATTGTGCTCATGCATGGCTACCGCTATCCGCAGCACGAACTGCAGGCCGAGGCCCTGGCACTCGAAATCGGCTTCAGCCAGATCTCGGTGTCACACCGTGTGAGCCCGCTGATCAAGTTCGTGCCGCGCGGCGACACCACCGTGGTCGACGCCTACCTGTCGCCCATCCTGCGCCGGTATGTCGAGCAGGTGGCCCAGCAGATGCCGGGCGTGCCGCTTTACTTCATGCAAAGCTCGGGTGGCCTCACCGAGGCCCAACGCTTCCAGGGCAAGGACGCCATCCTGTCGGGCCCGGCAGGGGGCATCGTGGGCATGGTGCGCACCGCCGTGGCGGCCGGCCACGACAAGGTGATCGGCTTTGACATGGGCGGCACCTCGACCGACGTGAGCCACTATGCCGGGGAGTTCGAGCGCACCTTCGACACCGAGGTGGCCGGCGTGCGCATGCGCGCCCCCATGATGAGCATCCACACGGTGGCCGCAGGGGGTGGCTCCATCATCAGCTTCGACGGTGCCCGCCTGCGCGTGGGCCCCGAATCGGCCGGCGCCAACCCCGGCCCGGCCAGCTACCGGCGCGGCGGGCCGCTGGCCACCACCGATGCCAACGTGATGCTGGGCCGCATTCAGCCGCAGTGGTTTCCGCAGGTGTTCGGCCCGGCGGCCGACCAGCCGCTGGACCGCGGCGTGGTGCAACAACGCTTTGAAGCCATGGCCGTGGCCATGACCGCCGCCAGCGGCCGCCCCACCCACGCCGAAGAGGTGGCGGCCGGCGCGCTGCAGATTGCGGTGGGCAGCATGGCCAACGCGGTCAAGCGCATTTCGGTGGCCCGCGGCTATGACGTCACCACCTACACCCTGCAATGCTTTGGCGGCGCGGGGGGTCAACACGCCTGCCTGGTGGCCGATGCCCTGGGCATGACCCGGGTGCTGGCCCACCCGTTTGCAGGCGTGCTGTCGGCCTATGGCATGGGCCTGGCTGACCAGATCGCCCTGCGCGAAACCTCGATCGAATTGCCGCTGGACGCCGCGGGCCTGGCCGATGCCGCACGACAGGCAGCCACCCTGCAGGCCCAGGCCGAAGGCGAGCTGAGCAGCCAGGGCCTGGGTGCTCAGGCGCTGCAGACCCGCGTTCAACTGCAGCTGCGCTATGCCGGCACCGACACGGCCCTGCCCTGCCCCTGGGAGCCAGCGGCTGCGGCCCCCGAGGCCCTGACCGCGCTGCGCGAGCACTTCGAGACGGCTTACCGCCAGCGCTTTGCCTTTCTGATGCCCGAACGCGAGCTGGTGATCGAAGCGGTGAACGTGGAATGCACCCTGCCCGGCGTGAGCACCGCCGCGCCAACCCTGGCCCACGCCGCGGTTGAGCATGTGGCCAGCCTAGTCTCCAGCGTGCGCATGTACTGCCTGCAAGACGAGGCCCCCGCTGGCTGGCGCGACGCCGCCTTGTACCAACGCGAGGCCCTGGCCCCTGGCGCCACCCTGAACGGCCCGGCCGTGATCGCCGAGCGCAATTCGACCACCGTGGTCGAGCCCGGCTGGCGGGCGCAGATGGGCGCCGACGGCTGCCTGCTGCTGCAGCGCGTGTTGGCCCGCAGCACCGTGCACGCCGTGGGCACCCAGGTGGACCCGGTGATGCTGGAGGTGTTCAACAACCTGTTCATGAACATCGCCGAGCAGATGGGCCTGCGCCTGCAGAACACCGCCTACTCGGTCAACATCAAAGAGCGGCTGGACTTCAGTTGCGCGGTGTTCGACGCGGCTGGCCAGTTGATTGCCAATGCTCCGCACATGCCGGTGCACCTGGGCTCGATGAGCGAGTCGATCCGCAGCGTGGTCGAGCGCAACCCCGGCATGCAGCCCGGCAACGTGTACGTGCTCAACGACCCCTACCACGGCGGCACCCACCTGCCCGACATCACCGTGGTCACCCCGGTGTACCTGCAAGACGACGACGCCCGGCCCAGCTTCTTCGTGGCCTCGCGCGGGCACCATGCGGACGTGGGTGGTACCACGCCCGGCTCGATGCCGCCCTTCTCCAGCCGCATCGAAGAAGAAGGCGTGCTGATCGACAACTTCTTGCTGGTCGAGCGTGGCGTGCTGCGCGAAGCCGAGATGCTGGCCCTGTTGCAAAGTGGACCCTACCCCAGCCGCAACCCGGCACAGAACCTGGCCGATCTGCGCGCCCAGATCGCCGCCAACGAAAAGGGCACGCAAGAGCTCAAGGCCATGGTGGCCCGCTACAGCCGTGCCACGGTGGCCGCCTACATGCAGCACGTGCAGGACAACGCCGAAGAGTCGGTGCGCCGCGTGATCACGGCCCTGAAAGACGGCCAGTACACCTTGCCCCTGGACAACGGCGCACAGATCCAGGTGGCGGTGCGGGTGGACGCAGGGCGCCGCGCAGCGGTGGTCGACTTCAGCGGCACCAGCCGCCAGCTGCGCAACAACTTCAATGCCCCCAAGGCGATCACCATGGCGGCCGTGCTGTACGTGTTCCGCACCCTGGTGGACGACGCCATCCCGCTCAACGCGGGTTGCCTCAAGCCCATCGAGGTGATCGTGCCCGAAGGCTGCATGCTGAACCCGCGGGCCCCGGCGGCCGTGGTGGCCGGCAACGTCGAGACCTCCAGCTGCGTGACCAATGCCCTGTATGGCGCGCTGGGCGTGATGGCCGCGGCCCAGTGCACCATGAACAACTTCACCTTCGGCGATGCCGAGCACCAGTACTACGAGACCATCTCGGGTGGCTCGGGTGCGGGCCCCGGCTTTGCCGGGACCAGCGTGGTGCAGACCCACATGACCAACTCACGCCTGACCGACCCCGAGATCCTGGAGCTGCGCTACCCCGTGCGCCTGGAAACCTATGAGATCCGGGCCGGCTCGGGCGGCAAGGGCCAGTGGCAGGGCGGCAATGGCGGCAGCCGGCGGGTGCGCTTTCTGCGGCCGATGACGGCCTCGATCCTGAGCAACAACCGCCTGCAGGGTGCCTTTGGCGCTGCCGGGGGCCAGGCCGGCGAGCCGGGCTGCAACCGCGTGCTGCGGGCCGATGGCCGCACCGAGACCCTGGACCACATCGGCCAGGTCGAGATGGGCGTGGGCGATGTGTTCATCATCGACACCCCGGGCGGCGGCGGCTACGGCGCGCCCACCTCGGCTGCCACCGCTGGCGCAGCCCCCCAGGCCCAAGCCTTGACCACCGAGGCCTGACGGGCCGCGCCCCTGCCAACGGCCCCAGGGGCGCTGGCAGGGGCCATCTGCTCTCCCCCCATCCCACCGTCTGGAGTCGATCACCATGCCTACTTTGTCCCTGCGTCAAAAACTCTGGCTGCCGCTGGTGCTGGCCTGGCTCAGCCTGCTGGCCCTCAGCGTGTTCCATGCCTGGCAATCGCGTGAGCTGCAGTTCGAGGCCCGGCGCGCCGCGCTGGCCGACATCACCGACATGTCGCTGAGCCTGGTGCGTGACCTGGCCCGCCAGGCCAGCGAAGGGCAGCTCACCGAGGCCGAGGCACGCGAGCAGGCCCTGGCCCGCCTGGCCGCCCAGCGCTATGGCAAGGATGGTTATGTGACGGTGGTGGGTGCCGACTCGGTGATCGCCATGCACCCCATCAAACCCGAACTGAAGGGGCGCAACATGATCGCCTTCAAGGACGCCAAGGGCACGCCGCTGTACGTGAACATCTCCGCCGCAGGCGCCTCGGCCGAAGGCCACGGCTACGTGGACTATTGGTGGCCGCGCCCGCAAAGCGAGGCGCCCAGCCCCAAGATCGCCTGGGTGGTGCGCTTCAAGCCCTGGGGCTGGGACCTGGTGGCGGGCGACTATGTGGACGACATCGAGCAGGGCTTTCACCACGCACTGCTGCAGTCGGGGGCCGCCCTGCTGGTGCTGGGCCTGCTGATGTCGGCCCTGAGCGCGGTGCTGGCGCGCAGCATCGAGCGGGCTGTGGGCGGCGAGCCAGCCCTGGTGGCCCGCCAGGCCCTGAGCATGGCCGAGGGCGACCTGGCCAGCGAACTCGCCCCCCGTGGCGCCCAAGCCCACAGCCTGGCCCATGCCGTGAACCACCTGCGCCTGCAGATGGGGCACAGCCTGGCCCAGGTTCGCGAAGCCACCACCACCATCGACCATGCGGCACGCGAAATCGCCCAGGGCAACCTTGACCTGTCGCAGCGCACCGAGGCCCAGGCCAGCGCCCTGCAACAGACGGCGGCCACCATGGACCAGTTCAGCACCACGGTGCAACACAACGCCGACAACGCGCGGCAGGCCAAACAACTCGCGCTGGACGCCTCCGAGGTGGCCAGCCGGGGCGGCAGCGTGGTGGCCCAGGTGGTGCACACCATGAAAGGCATCAACGACAGCTCGCGCCGCATCGGCGACATCATCGGCGTGATCGACAGCATCGCCTTTCAGACCAACATCCTGGCCCTGAACGCCGCCGTCGAGGCCGCCCGGGCCGGCGAGCAGGGCCGCGGCTTTGCCGTGGTGGCCAGTGAAGTTAGACAGCTGGCCGGCCGCAGCGCCGAGGCGGCACGCCAGATCAAGACCCTGATCCACACCAGCGTGGGCCAGGTGGCCGAGGGCAGCACCCTGGTCGACCAGGCGGGCCAGACCATGGACGAGGTGGTGAGCGCCATCCGCCAGGTCAGCGAGATCGTGAGCCAGATCAGCGCCGCCAGCGCCGAGCAGAACGCGGGCGTAGGGCAGATCGGCCAGGCCATCAGCCAATTGGACGAAACCACCCAACAAAACGCCGCCCTGGTCGAAGAAGCCAGCGCGGCCACGCACTCGCTGGCGGCTCAGGTGAGCGTGCTGCGCGAGCAACTGGCCTTGTTCAGGCTGGGCCCGGTGGCGCCGTCGCAACCCTTGCGCCTGGCCAGGGCGTGACCCGCCCTCACACCCGCACCAAGGCCTCACGCAACTGATCAGCCAGGGCCGCGGCCCGCAGGCGACTGATGCGCTGCGCGTGCGCCACGATGCCCAGCGCACCGTCGGCGCAATCACCCAACGCAAAGCGCATGCCCACACCTGTCAGGCCCTGGGCGTGGATGTGAGAGTAGCCCTGCTGCCGGGTCTGCTGAACCCAGCGCCACAGGCGGGCTTCGCCGAGTTGCCATTGGGCGTACTCGCGGGCGTGCTGGGCCAGGTGCTGGCGGATCTGATCATCATCGAGTGCCGACAACAGCGCAAAGCTGGGAATGCCCAGGCCCAGCAGCTTGGTAGCGCCCACGTGGTCGGCAAAACTGCGGATCGGGGCCTCACCCTGTTCCAGGTGCAGGCAAAGGCTGTAGTCACCGGCCCGCACCACCAGGAACACCGGCGCCCCGCAACGCCGGGCCAGGGCTTTCATGGTAGGAGTCATGCGGGCGATCAGGGGCGAGTGCTGCATCGCCGCCAACCCCAGCGCCAAGGCCTGCAGGCCCAGGCCGTAGCGCTTGTCCTGCGCCCGCCGCGTGGCCAGCCCCAGGGCCTCCAGCGCCTTGATCATGCGGTGCACCGTGGTGCGGTCCAGCCCGCTGTGCGCCACCAGCTCGGCCATGCCCAGGCCCTGCGCCTGATGCTGGGCCAGCAGCGACAGCAGACCCGAGGCGCGTTGCAGACTTTGAGCGCCGGCCACACCCCTTCGGGCGGTCTCGATCGTCATGGTTTTCCCTTGAATGTGCATATTGTGAACATTTAAGAACTTCGAAATTGTCGCGCTCCAGGCCCTGCGCTGCAATCGACTCCGGCATCGAACCTTGCACACGGAGTCTTCATGAAACCCTTTGAGTCGCGGGCCGCCTTGAGCGGCCCGGTGTACGACCAACAGCGCAGCGGCATGCTGGCCCTGATCGAGCAGCTGCGCCAACTGGAGCAGCGCGCCGTGGCCGCCTCGGCCCGCTCGGCCGAGCGCTTTGCGCGCCGTGGCGCCCTGCTGCCACGCGAACGCCTGGCCCGCCTGCTGGACAGCGGCCAGCCTTTTCTGCCGCTGTGCAACCTGGCCGGCTACGGCATGGACGGCGAATCGCCCGAGCACAGCGTGCCAGGGGGCTCGCAGATCGCGGGCATCGGCGTGGTGGCCGGGGTGCGCTGCATGGTGGTGGTGACGGATTCAGGCATCCAGGCGGGCGCCCTGACCGAGGCCGGCAACCAGAAGCTGATGCGCTGTCAGGAGCTGGCCTTGCGCCACCGCCTGCCCCTGGTCCATCTGGTGGAATCGGCCGGCTCCAACCTGCGGCAGTACCGGGTGGAGAAGTTCATCCGGGGCGGCGCCCTGTTCTACAACCTGGCGCGCCTGTCGGCGGCCGGCCTGCCCGTGATCACCGTGGTGCATGGGCCTTCGACCGCTGGCGGCGCCTACCTGCCGGGCCTGTCTGACTATGTGGTGATGGTGCGCGAACAGGCCCGTGCCTACCTGGCCGGCCCGCCGCTGCTCAAGGCCGCCACCGGCGAAGTGGCCAGCGACGAAGAGCTGGGCGGCACCGAGATGCACGCCAGCCAGAGCGGCCTGGCCGAGTATGTGGCCGACGACGACGGGCATGCCGTGGAGATCGCGCGCGACATCGTGGCCAGTCTGCCCCTGCCGCGCGTGCCCCCGCCCGCTGCGTGGCCGGCCCCGCGGCTGAGCACCGACGACCTGGCCGGTGTGATGGCGCTGGCGCCGCGCCAGCCCATGGACATGCGCGAAGTGATCGCCCGCCTGACCGACGACTCATGCTGGATGGACTTCAAACCCGACTACGGCCCGGCCACGGTGTGCGGCCATGGGCCGCTGGAAGGCCATACGGTGGGCTTCATCAGCAACAACGGCCCGCTGGACCCGGCCGGGGCCACCAAGGCGGCCCAGTTCATCCAGCTGTGCGAGCAAGGCGGCGTGCCCCTGGTGTTTTTGCAGAACACCACCGGCTTCATCGTCGGCCGCGCCTCGGAGGAGGCCGGCATGATCAAGCACGGGGCCAAGCTGATCCAGGCCCTGTCAAACGCCTCGGTGCCACGCATCACCGTGATGTGCGGAGCCTCGTTCGGGGCCGGCAACTACGGCATGTGCGGGCGGGCCTTTCAGCCTGATTTCTGTTTTTCGTGGCCCAACGCGCGCACCTCGGTGATGGGGGGCGAGCAGGCCGCCATGACGCTGGAGATCGTGGCTCGCCAGAAGGCCGAACGCAGCGGCCAGCCCGCCGACGAGGCCGCGCTGGTCAAGCAAAAGGCCGAGATCGTGGCGCACTTCGATCGCCAGGCCAGCGCCTTCTACACCAGCGGCCACCTGCTGGACGACGGCGTGATCGACCCGCGCGACACCCGCGCCGTGCTGGCCCTGGCGCTGGCCACCCGGCGCGAGGCCGAACGCCACACGCCACGCGCCCTTCAATTCGGCGTCGCCCGATTCTGAGATCCGACATCTGAGACCTGAACCCCGAGACGCCCCCGACACGGAGACACCCCATGATCTACACCCCCGCACACCAGGACCTGATGGACAGCCTGCGGCGCTTCATCAGCGCCGAAATCGACCCCCACGTGGACGAGTGGGAGGCAGCCGAGATTTTTCCCGCCCACGAACTGTTCGCCAAGATGGGGCGGCTGGGCTTTCTGGGCATCACCAAGCCCGAGGCCTTTGGCGGCCTGAACCTTGACTTCAGCTACGCGCTGGCCGCCTCCGAGGCCATGGGCCATGTGCGGGCCCAGGGCGTGGGCATGGCGGTGGGGGTGCAGACCAACATGGCCACACCGGCGCTGGCCAGCTTTGGCTCGGATGCCCTGCGCCATGAGTTCCTGGCCCCCGCCATCACCGGCGAGCAGGTGGCCTGCATCGGCGTCTCGGAGCAAGGCGCGGGCTCGGACGTGGCCTCGCTGCAGACCCGGGCCCGACGTGTCGGTGACGACTACGTCATCAACGGTGCCAAGATGTGGATCACCAATGGCACCCAGGCCGACTGGATCTGCCTGCTGTGCAACACCTCGGACGGGCCCTCGCACAAAAACAAGTCGCTGATCGTGGTGCCGCTGAAAGACGACAAGGGCCAGCGGGCCCGCGGCGTCAGCGTGCAGAAGATCCGCAAGTTCGGCATGTGGTCGTCCGACACCGCGCAGATTTTCTTTGACGAGGTGCGGGTGCCCGTGCGCCACCGCATCGGTGAAGAAGGCCTGGGCTTCATCTACCAGATGAAGCAGTTCCAGGAAGAGCGCCTGGACGGTGCGGCACGACGCCTGGCCGCCATGACGCTGATCCAGGAGACGGCCGACTACCTGCGTCAGCGCCAGGCTTTTGGCCGCCCGCTGCTGGACAACCAGTTCATCCAGTACAAGCTGGCCGAGCTGAAGACCGAGCTGGAGGCGCTGCGCGCCCTGACCTACATGGCCACCCACACCTACATCCACGGGGGCGATGTGGTGGAGCTGGCCTCGATGGCCAAGCTCAAGGCGGGGCGCCTGTCGCGCGAGATTGCCGAGTGGTGCATGCAGTTCCAGGGCGGCATGGGCTACACCTGGGACAACCCCGTGTCACGCGCCTACCGCGACTACCGGCTGGGCTCGATCGGAGGCGGCGCCGACGAGGTGATGCTGATGGTGATCGCCCGCCACATGGGCCTGATGGGGGCACGGTCATGAACACCCCCGAACCCGGCACCCTGCCGCTGACCCCGACACCCGCAACCAGCGACACCCCTTTGCGGGTTCGCGAACACCAGGGCGTGCTGTTTGCCACCCTCAACGATCCTGGCACCCGCAACGCACTCTCGCCCACGATGGTGCAGGCGCTGGACCAGGTGGTGCGCCAGGCGGGTGAACGGCTCGAATTGCGCGCCCTGGTGCTGCGCGGCAGCCAGGGCTTTTTCTGTGCCGGCGGGCATGTGGGCAGCTTTGAGCAACGCCTGAACACGCAGCAGGCCC
Source organism: Curvibacter sp. EU05-FHT14A10 (assembly GCF_058791075.1). Lineage (NCBI taxonomy): Bacteria > Pseudomonadati > Pseudomonadota > Betaproteobacteria > Burkholderiales > Comamonadaceae > Curvibacter > Curvibacter sp. EU05-FHT14A10. Next base: position 263,829 of record NZ_JBYTDE010000006.1, on the reverse strand, counting down.
AGCCCCCCGGTGGGGCCGACCCGGTGGCGGCCCGCAACCGCGAGTTCGGGCATTTCATGCAGCGCCTGGCCGCGCTGCCCGTGCCCGTGCTGGCCGTGGTCGAAGGGGCGGCCATGGGCGGTGGCCTGGGCCTGGCCTGTGCCGCCGACCTGGTGCTGGCGTGTTCGGACGCCCGTTTTGCCCTGAGCGAGACCGGCCTGGGCCTGATCCCGGCACAGATCGCCCCTTTTGTGGCGGCCCGCATCGGCGCCCCCGCGACCCGCCGCCTGGGCTTGACGGGCGAACGCGTGGCCGGCGAGCAGGCCCTGCGCCTGCAATTGGTGGATGAGCTGGCCGCCGACTCCGCCGCACTCAGCGCGCGCCTGGCCCATTGGCTCCAGCTCATTGGCCGCTGTGCGCCCGGCGCCAATCGCAGCCTCAAACCCCTGCTGGGCAGGCTGCCCGGCCAGACCGCCGACGTGCCAGCCTGGCTGGATCAGGCCGCGCTCACCTTCAGCACCTGCATGGCCCAAGAAGGCCGCGAGGGCCTGGCCGCCTTGCGTGAGCGCCGCGCACCCGCCTGGCAGGTGCATTTCAGTGCCGAACAAGTCCATGCCCTGACCCTGCCGGAGGCCCCATGACCCCCTTCACCCCGCCGCTGCTGCGGCCCTTTCACACCGTGCTGGTGGCCAACCGCGGCGAGATCGCCCTGCGCATTCTGCGCACGGCACGCCGCCTGGGCTACGCCACCGTCGCGGTGTACTCCGAGGCCGACGCCGGCAGCCCGCATGTGCTGGCGGCCGATCAGGCCATCGCCATCGGGCCCGCCCCGGCGCGAGACTCCTACCTGAACATCGAGGCCTTGCTGCAGGCCGCCCGGGTCAGCGGTGCCGACGCGGTGCACCCTGGCTACGGCTTTCTGGCCGAGAACGCCGAATTCGCCGAGGCCGTGGCCCAGGCCGGCCTGGTGTTTGTCGGCCCTCCGGCCCGGGCCATCCAGGCCATGGGCCACAAGGCGCAGGCCAAGCGCCTGGCCGAGGCTGCTCAACTGCCCTGCATCCCGGGCTACCAGGGCGAGGACCAGAGCGATGCCGCCCTGCTGCGCGCCGCCACACAGTTGGGCTACCCCTTGATGGTCAAGGCCAGCGTCGGGGGTGGCGGGCGGGGCATGCGCCAGGTGCACAGCGCTGACGAGCTGCCCACGGCCCTGGCCTCGGCCCGCTCCGAGGCCCTGAGTGCCTTCGGCTCGGGCGAGCTGATCCTGGAGCGGGCCTTGCACCGCCCGCGTCACATCGAGATCCAGCTGCTGGCCGACGCCCATGGGCAGGTGCTGCACCTGGGCGAACGCGACTGCTCGGTACAACGACGCCATCAGAAAGTGATCGAAGAGTCACCCTCGCCCGCAGTGGATGCCGCTCTGCGCGAGCGCATGGGCCAGGCGGCGGTGCGCGGTGCCCAGGCCATCGGCTACCTGGGCGCCGGCACCATGGAGTTCTTGCTGGATGCGGACGGGCAGTTCTACTTCATGGAGATGAACACCCGGCTGCAGGTGGAGCATGCGGTGACCGAGGCGGTGACCGGCCTTGACCTGGTGGAATGGCAGTTGCGCATCGCAGCCGGCGAGGCGCTGGAGCTGCGCCAGCAAGACCTGCGCTGGCACGGCCATGCCATCGAGGTGCGGCTGACCGCCGAAGACGTGCCCGCCGGTTTTCTGCCCCAGACCGGCCCGGTGCTGCGCTGGCACGACCCGGCCACCGATTGGCCGGTTCGGGTGGACCATGCCCTGGCCGAGGGCGCGCTGGTGTCGCCCCATTACGACTCGATGGTGGCCAAGCTGATCGCCCACGGCCGCACCCGCGAGGAGGCCCGGCGCAAGCTGCTCAACGCCGTGCGCCATTGCGTACTGCTGGGCGTGCCCAGCAACCAGGGCTTTCTGGCCGACTGCCTGGCCGATCCCGTGTTTGCGGACGGCAGCGCCGTGCACACGGGCTTTGTGGCCGAGCGCTTCGGCCTGTCCCCGCGCCCGCCGGCCTTGCCCGGGGCCACCCTGGCCCTGACGGCCTTCGCAGCGCTGATGCACCCGAGCCACAGCCCCGGCCCGGGCCAGTTGCTGAACCCGCCGCCCCTGGCCGGAGCCGGCTTGGGCCAGACGATCACCTTGCAACAAGGCAGCCAGCGCTGGCGCTGGCGACTGCAGGCCCAGGGCGGCGACTGGCAGCTGCAGGGCGAGCGCTTGTTCTCGCCTTCCGCCCCCGGCGACTTCGCCCCCCTGGGGCCCTGGCGCCTGCGCGGCGCTGCCTGGACCGACGCCACCCGCAGGGGACTGCAGGCCGAACTGGACGGCCGCCTGGAGCGCGTCTGGCTGGCCCCCCAAGACAGCACCTGGCATGTGTTCCACCAAGGCCGGGCCTGGGCCCTGGAACAGGTGAGCGAGCGCCGTGAGCGCGCCGCCCCCACCCCCAGCGGGCGGGTGCACGCCCCCCTGGGGGCCCGGGTACTGGCCGTGGCCGTGCAAGCCGGCGATCGGGTGCAGGCTGGACAAAAGCTGGTGGTCCTGGAGGCCATGAAGATGGAGCATGTGCTGCTGGCACCCTGCGATGGCGTGGTGGCCGAGCTGGCCGTGCAAGCCCAGACCCAGACCCGCAAAGGCGCGTTGTTGATGCGCATCGAGGAGGCGTCAGCATGAGCGAACCCACACGGCCCCACCCTCGGTCATCGCGCCGGGTGCGCATTGGCGGCGCCAGCGGCTTCTGGGGCGATTCGGCCCTGGCCACACCGCAGTTGCTGGCCGTACCCGGCCTGCAGTACCTGGTGTATGACTACCTGGCCGAGACCACGATGGCGATTCTGGCCCGGGCCCGCCGCAAGCGCCCCGAGTTGGGCTATGCCACTGATTTTGTGCACGACGCGATGGCCCCGCACCTGGCACAACTGCTGGCCCAGGGCGTGCGCGTGGTGGCCAACGCCGGCGGCCTGAACCCCCAGGGTTGCGCCGACGAACTGGCCCGGATCGCGGCACAGCAAGGGCTGCGGCCCCGCATCGCCGTGCTGCTGGGCGACGACCTGATGCCGGTGTTGCACCGGGCAGCCACCGACCAAGGCAGCGCCCCGGCCTGGCACGACCTGCAAGGGCAGCCCCTGCCCAAGGCACTGATCTCGGCCAACGCCTATGTAGGTGCTCAGGGCATCGCACTGGCCCTGGACCAGGGCGCCGACATCGTGGTGACCGGGCGCTGCGTGGACAGCGCGGTGGTGCTGGGCGTGCTGGCTCATGAGTTTGGCTGGTGCTGGGACGACTGGGACCGGTTGGCCGCCGCCACCCTGGCCGGCCACGTGATCGAATGCGGCGCCCAGGCCACCGGGGGCCTGTTCACCGATTGGCAGCAGGTGCCCGACTGGGCCGGCATCGGTTACCCGGTGATCGACGTGGCCGAAGACGGGTCGTTCGAACTCGGCAAGCCCGCGGGCACCGGCGGGCTGATCCACCCCGGCGCCGTGGCCGAACAGGTGCTGTACGAAGTGGGCGACCCGGCCCACTACCTGATGCCCGACGTGAGTTGCGACTTTCGCCAGGTGCAGGTACGGGCCCTGTCGGCCGACCGGGTGGCCGTGAGCGGTGCGCGCGGGCGCCCACCGACCGACACCTACAAGGCCAACGGCACCTGGCAGCAGGGCTACCAGATCCAGGTGCTGATGGCCATCCGGGGCATCGAGGCGCCAGCCAAGGCCCGCAAGACCGCCGAGGCCTTGCTGCTGCGCACCCGGCGGCAACTGGCCCAGGCCGGCCTGGACGACTACAGCGAGACGGCCGTCGAACTGCTGGGCTGCGAAGCCCTGTACGGCCCGCAACGCCAGATGCTGCCCACCCGCGAGGTGGTGCTGCGACTGGCGGCCCGCCATGCCGAGGCCCGGGGATTGGTGTATCTGCAGCGCGAGTGCGCCTCGGCCGGTACCTCGATGGGGCCGGGCACACGCTCGTCTTTCTCGGGCCGGGCCGAGATCCAGCCGGTGATCCAGGTGCTGTCCTTTCTGGTGCCCAAGACCGAGGTGGCGCTGCAACTGCGCCTGGGTGATCAGACCTGGCCCGTGCCGCCTGGGCCAGTGGCGACGGCGCAGCCCGCCGCGCCCCTGGCCGCCGCACAGCGCCCGGATGACCCGGTGGGCGATCCGTTGAACGACGATGGGCCCCAGGGCCCGTTGGTGAGCGTGCCGCTGCTGCGCCTGGCCTGGGCCCGCAGTGGCGACAAGGGCGACGACGAGAACATTGGCGTGATCGCCCGCCAGGCCCGCTACCTGCCCCTGCTGCGGGCCCAGTTGACGGCCGAGGTGGTGCGGCACTGGCTGGCCCACCTGGTACAGGGCCCCGTGGAGCGCCATGAAGTGCCTGGCCTGCAGGCTTTCAATTTTGTGCTGCACCAGGCCCTGGGCGGCGGCGGGGTGTGCAGCCTGCGCTCTGACCCGCTGGGCAAATCATTTGCCCAGATGCTGCTGGATTGCCCCCTGCAAGTGCCAGCCGCCTGGCTCGATTGAGCCGCCCCCCGGCCCAGCCCCATGAACACCCCGGAGACCCGCATGACCTTGACCCACCAGGCCCCGCAAGGCCGACACACCCCATCCGGCCGCGGCCGCCGCCTGGCCCTGGGCGGGGCCCTGGCCCTGCTGACCACCCTGCAGGCCGTGGGCCTCCCGCTGCTCGCCCGGGCCCAGGAAAGCTACCCCAGCAAGCCGATCCGGGTGGTGGTGCCCTACCCGCCCGGCGGCGTGTCGGACGCGGTCACCCGCACGGTGATGCAAAAGCTGGCCGAGCGGCTGAACAACCCCATCGTGGTGGACAACCAGGCCGGCGCCAACGGGCAGATCGGTTCGGCCGCGGTGGCCCGAGCCGCACCCGACGGCTACACCTTGCTGGTGGTGGTGGCGGCGCACGCCATCAACCCCAGCCTGTACACCCGCATGAGCTACGCCCCGCTGAGCGAGCTGACAGGGGTGAGTCTGTTCGGCCACATCCCCTTGCTGCTGGTGTCCAGCGCCAAGGTGCCCGCCAGCCAGCTTAAGGACCTGGTGGCCTGGGGCCAGGCCCACCCGGGCGCGCTGACCTTTGCCTCCAGCGGCACCGGCTCAGGCGCGCATCTGGTGGGCGAGCTGTTTGCCCAGACCGTGGGCCTGCCCATGACCCACGTGCCCTACAAGGGCATTGCACCGGCGCTGCCCGATCTGTTCTCGGGCCAGGTGTCGATGATTTTCGACTCGGTGCAGACCATGGGGCCCCACGTGAAGGCCGGCAAGCTCAATGCCCTGGCCATGACCAGCGCGCAGCGCTGGCCCGGCGCCCCCGAGGTACCCACCCTGGCCGAGCTGGGCTACCCCAGCCTCACCACGGGCAGCTGGATCGGCCTGCTGGCGCCGGCCAAAACGCCCAAGCCGGTGTTGCAGCGCCTGGCGGCCGAAACCCAGAAGGTGCTGGATGCGCCCGAGATGCGGCAAAAGCTGATCGACTACGGCATCGATCCGGTGGGTGGCACCCCGGCGCAGTTCGACGCCTTCATCCGCAGCGAGGCAGCACGCTGGGCCCAGGTGGTGCAGCAAGCCCATATCCACCTCGACTGATCCCCGGGAACCACGATGACCCCCTCCATCCTGCAGCAGATCAAGGTGCTGGACCTGACCCGCGTGGTGGCCGGCCCCATGGCCACCCAGATGCTCGCCGACCTGGGCGCCACGGTCTACAAGATCGAGAAGCCCGGTGAAGGCGACGACACGCGCCGCATGGGCCCATTTGTGACGCTGACCCCGCCCGAGGGCGGCCCGGCGCGCACCGAGTCAGCCGCCTACCACGCCTACAACCGGGGCAAGCAATCGGTCACCCTGGACCTGGCCACCCCCCAGGGCGCCGCGCTGGCCCAGGCCCTGGCGCTGCGCTGTGATGTGGTGATTGAAAACTACAAGGTGGGCGCGCTGGCCCGCTACGGGCTGGACGCAGCCACGCTGCGGGCGCAGCAGCCCGGGCTGATCTATTGCTCGATCACCGGCTTTGGGCAGACCGGGCCCTATGCCACCCGGCCGGCCTACGACTTCATCACCCAGGGTCTGGCCGGACTGATGAGCACCTGCGGCGAGGGCGACGGCCCCCCCATGCGCACCGCCATCCCGATCACCGATGCGGTGACGGGCCTGTACGCCACCGTGGGCATCGTCAGCGCGCTGTACCACCGCCAATTGACGGGCCAGGGCCAGACCCTGGACATGGCCTTGCTGGACGCCTCGGTGGCGCTCAACGGCCACCTGGCTCAAGGCTACCTGATGGGCGCCCGGGTGCCGCACCGCGCCGGCAATACGAACCCCATCGCCGCGCCCTCCGAGGTCTTTGCCTGCGCCGATGGCGAGCTGATCGTGGCGGCCGGCAACAACCTGCAATTCAAGGCCCTGACCGACGCGCTGGGCCGGCCCGAGTTGGCCGCCGACCCGCACTTTGCCAGCAACACCAAGCGCATCGAACACCGCGAGGCCCTGCGCCAACAACTGGCCCCCGCCATCGCCCGCTACACCCGGGGCGAACTCAGCGATCTGATGGCGCGCAGCGGGGTGCCCAGCGGCCCCATCAACCGCATCGACGAGGTGTTTGCCGACCCGCAGGTACAACACCGCGAGTTGGTGCAGCAACTGGGTGATGAGGGCGACGCACCCGGCGCAGGCTACCCCGTGATCCGCAGCCCGCTGCGATTTTCAAACACACCGGTGCACCACGCGCCTTCGCCTGGCTTGGGGCAGCACACAGAGCAGGTGCTGCAAGGCGAGCTGGGCCTGTCCGCCCAGGAAGTGGCGCAGTTGCGTTCGCGGGGGGTGATTTAACGGACGGCCCCGCCCTCAAGCCACCTGCAAACCCAGCGCCGCCACCAGGGCCACCGCCTGGCGCACCGAGATCGTGGCGCCCTTGAACAGGGCCAGGTTGCCCGGTTGCAGGCCGCCCAGGTCCACCTCGCGCAGATCAGCCCCTTCAAAGCGGGCCTGTTTGAGGTGGGCATCGCGCAGGCAGCCGCCCTCGAACACCGCGTCGCGGAAGTCGCTGCCCGACAGATCGGCCTCGGAGAAGTCGATCTGCTCCAGGCGCTGCTTGCGAAACGAGAAACCCCGCAGGGTCGCGGCCACCAACAGGGTGTCGCGAAAGCCCAGGCCCAGCGTGCTGTTGTCGGCAAAGCGCGCCCCCGTGAGCTTGACACTGGCAAAGCTGGCCGAGGCCAGCTTGGCCCGACCCCACTCGGTGTTATTGAGGTCGCAGCCCACAAAGCGGGCATCGCTCAGGTCGGCCAGCCCGAAGTCGGCCTGCCTGGCGCGGCACCCCGACCATTGGCTGCCCTGCAATTGAGCCCGGGTGAAGTCGGTCTCGGCCAATTGACAGTCGATGAAAGCGGCCTGCCCGAGCGCGAGCTGGGCCAGATCCTGCTGATCAAAATCGCAGCGCTCAAAGCGCAAAGCGGCCCCATTCGCAGCCCGCAAAAGGGCCTGGACCTCATCGCGGCCCAAGCGCAGATCACAAAAGGTGGTGTGTGACGCAGGGAGGGGTTCAGAGGCAAACAACTCGGACTGGTGCATGGCAGGTGACGGTGGCGCACAGAAGCAAAAAGGGCCACAGCTTGCCACAAGAAGACCGGCCCTGCGGCAGGCGTGTTGGGCCCGCCGTGTTCAGGCTGCCAGCAGTTGTGGGACGGGCCTCCGGGTTGAGGCAACGGTCTGGCGAACCGCTTCGTGGCTCAGTTTGAAGATGGACACGGCCGCCACCAACTGCTGTGCCTGGTGCTCCAGGCTTTGGGCTGCGGCTGCGCTTTCCTCCACCAAGGCGGCGTTCTGCTGGGTGGTCTGATCCAGCTGGGAGATGGCCAGGCCAATCTGGGCCACACCCGCGCTTTGTTCAGCGCTGGCGGTGCTGATGTCGCCCACAATGCTGCTGACCCGCGAGATGGCCTCAACCACCTCCCCCATGGTCAGGCCCGCCTGGTCGACCAGATGGGACCCCTGCTCCACTTGCGCCACACTGGCCCCGATCAAGGCCTTGATTTCCTTGGCCGCCTCGGCGCTGCGACCGGCCAGTTGGCGCACCTCGCTGGCCACCACGGCAAAGCCGCGGCCCTGCTCGCCGGCCCGCGCGGCCTCGACGGCGGCGTTCAGCGCCAAGATATTGGTCTGAAAAGCGATGCCGTCGATCACGCCAATGATGTCGCCGATCTTCTTGGAGCTGTGGTTGATGCCCTTCATGGTGTCCACCACCTGGGTCACCACCAAGCCGCCCCGGCTGGCCACCTCAGAGGCGGTGTGGGCCAATTGATGCGCTGTGTGCGAATGGTCGGCCGTGTGACGCACCGTGATGCTGAACTGGTCCATGGTGGCAGCGGTCTCCTGCAAGGCGGTGGCCTGTTCTTCGGTGCGCTGGCTCAGATCGATGCTGCCCATCGACACCTGCGCCGAGCCGGTGGCAATGGAATCGGAGGCACCGCGCACCTGGCTGACGATCCGGACCAGGCTCTGCTGCATCAGGCCGAGCGAATCCAGGACACTGCCCGAAGGCGCCGAAGCCACGCCCTCGACCGGGCTCAGATCGCCGTTGGCAACCCGTTGAGCAGCCTCCCCCAACAAGCCGGGCTCTGCGCCCAGGGCTCGGCCCAAGCTGCGAACAATCCACCCACCCGCCAGAATGGCCATGGCAAACGCCAACAGGCAGGCCGCCATGAGCCAGTTGCGCTGTGTCACGTAATGCGCTTCAGCCGCATCGATCAGAGCGGCCGACCGGTGGGCGGTGACTTCGGCATAGGCATTGGTCTTGTCAATCAGCCTGGCCAGCAAGGGCCGGCACTCATCGTTCATTTTGGCAATGGCCTCTTCACGTCTGTTTTGCAGGCCCAGTTGCACGATGGCCAGGGCCACCGGCCCGTAGACCTGCTCAACCTGCTCGATGTCTGCGACCAACGCCTTGACGTTGGAAGGCACGTCACGGCCCGCCACCATCTCTTTCAAGGCCGCCAGATCCGTCTGGACTTGCTGATGGGCACGATGGACGGCCGCCTTCTCAAGTTCGAGGTCGCTGGCTTGGGTGACCAGGACCAGATTGCGGGCAGCAATTGCCCGCGCATCCACTTCTGAGCGGATGCGGGCCACCAGGATCGCGCGGGCATTGATGCCCTGCACAAAGGACTCAAAGGCCCCGTTGGCCTCCTGGAGCGCATTCACGGCAATGCCCGCAGCCAGCATGACCAGGACAGCCAAGCTGCCAAAGGCAGCGCACAACTGGGTCCGCACGGAGAGACGTTGTAGGGTCATCGGGCACCTCGGTACTGAATCGTTGAAAGAACATTGAATTGATCAAATTGTCCAGTCAAATACCAATTCAAGCAATTAATAATGATTACTCAGATGAAAATGCGGGTCACTATCAATTCATGGTGATTTCTGCTAAAAGTTCGCATCGCGACCACGGCAGGGATGACGCGCCATGCGCCACCCACCCAATCGATACCAAGCTCAAGGCCGGCCCACAGACCTTGCCCTGCCGAGAATCCAAGACGGTTGGTCCTTAGAACGTCCATCACCGGCAAGTGCCGGTGCGCACGCAGTTGCACCGCCCCAGCCCCTTGAACCAGCGCGCCTTCTCTCCCTTGCAGGCCCCTCTCAGAGCGTCAGGGCTCGGACCTGGACGTTCGTCAGCGACACAATGACCCCGTTTAAATGCGGGATATGGCATTTAAAAAAGATTTATTTGATACATTTGGCAAAACCACTTTGACACTGGCCTGACATGCTGAGACAAGCCCTGCACGACACCCTGAGCCCGCGACTGCGCACTCAGTTGATCCGCCGTGCATGGGCCGGAACTGGCATCGTGGGTGTCTGTCTGGCGGCCCTCGCCACGTTCTGGCTTTACGCCAGCCAGGCCAGCCTGAAGGCCCAGGCCTTCGAGACCGCACGGGTGACGGCGCAGAGCCTGCAAAAAGTGATCGAGCTTGATCTGCTGCATCTGGACAGCCTGCTGACCGATGCCGAATGGCGTCGGCACGCTCGGCTCGCGACCGGGTCGTTTGAACAAGCCAGCGGACAGACCCTGCTGGCCCAGGGCCTGATGGCCGTGGGAAGGCTCGACCCGGCGGGCCGACGAATCCGATGGAACAGCCGAGAACCGATCGCGGGATTGCCTGCTCTGGAACAAGAAATCATCGGGGCCTTGCAGGCCGCCAGTACAACCAGGCTGTCGGTCCTGGCCTTGGTTCAACTGGCCCAGCCTGATGGGCGGTGGGTGCTTGTGTTGGGTCGCCAAGGGCTGAGCCCGGCCGGGGACAACGATGGGGCGGTCCTTGGCTTGCTGCCCGCAGCGCATTTTCAATCCTTGATGGACACGGTCGCCATGGGGCCACAGGGCGCCGTCAGCCTGCGCCATACCCCCTCGATGCGCCTGCTTGCCAGCAAGCGCTTCGGGCCGGGTGGCGAGGCACAAGACCCCTTCGGTGAATCAAGACTGTCCGACGACTTTCTGCATGCTCTGGCCCGCCAGACCGACACGGGCGAATTCACGGCTCGCAGCGACGTCGACTCCGTGGAACGCAACTATGTCTACCTGAGCGTGCCCGACCAGGCCGTGACGGTGATCGCGGGTGTGGCCACCGCAGGCTATCTGCACCTCTGGCGCCTTCAGGCGCTGCAGGTGATGGCGCTGGCCCTGCTGGCACTGAGTGTCATCGCCTGGTACACATGGCTGATCTACCAGGCCTGGGACCGCGAGTCGACCCATGCCCAAACCCTGGCTCGACAGGGCCAGCGCCTACAGGCGCTGCTGAGGATGGCCAGCGACGGCACCCATGTGCTGGATGCCAGGGGCACACTGATCGAAGTGGGGGACACCTTTCTGACGCTGCTGGGCTATCGGCGCGCTCAGTTGATCGGTCGCCCCATGTCCTTGTGGCTGCCAGGCTTCAGCCCGCGACACGTCCAGGTGTGGGGCCGGATGCTGGATCGGCGGCCCCATCTGCGCCGCGAAGCCCAGTTTCGAAGAGCTGATGGGCGGCAGGTCTGTGTCGAAATCTATGCGGCCAAGGTGACCCTCGATGGCCAGGCGCTGGTGTTCTGCTCGGCTCGGGACATGACCCACCGAAACGAACTGGAGGCACGGCTCAAGGCCTCCAATGACCGCGCACAAGACCTCTGGGACAACGCACCCTGTGCCTACCACGTCATGGACGATCAAGGTACTTTCCTGCAGATCAATGCCACGGGCCTGCGCTGGCTGCAACACCCCAGTGACGACCTGATCGGGTGCAGGTCGCTGGCCGACTTCCTGGCGGGAGACGATCGACAGGTTTTTGCCAGGCTGCTGGACAAGGTCCGGACAGAGGGCCTGGCCCAGGACATGGAGGTGGACCTGCTGGCCACAGTGGACACGCCCAGGCGCCGGGTCAGCCTCAGTGCAACCGCAATCCCCCAGGCCTCAGGCACGCACCGGCAGATACGCACGGTCATGTACGACGTCACCAGCCTGCACCACATGCAGCAACGACTCGATGGCCTCGTCAATGAGCAACAGGCCATGCTGGACAACGACCTGATCGGCATCTTGAAGCTGGTGGACCGCAAGGTGGTGTGGATGAATCGCGGGGTGACCCGGATCTTCGACTTTGAGCAAAGCGAGCTGGTGGGGCAACCGATTCGCGCCCTGTACGCGGATGAGGCCAGCTACGTCCGGGTGGGTGAGCAGGCCTACTCGGCGCTGTCGGACCGGGGACGCTATCGCACGGAAATCCAGATGCGTCACAAGAACGGCAACATCCTCTGGATCAAGGCTTTCGGCAGCCATCTGGCGGGCAAGGAAGGCGAGTCGCTCTGGTTGATCGAAGACGTCACGCAGGCCCACCAATTGTTCGAGAAGATCGAGGCACTGGCCTACCACGATGGGCTGACCGGATTGCCCAACCGAAGGATGATGACTGATCGGCTGGAGACGGCGATTGCCAACGCACGCAGAAACGGGCTGGTGATTGGTGTGTGCTTCATGGACCTCGATGGCTTCAAGGCCGTCAATGACCAGAACGGTCACGAGGCGGGCGATCTGCTGCTGCAAGAAATAGGTCGCAGGCTGGAGCGTGAGCTCAGGCCTGCAGACACGGTGAGCCGCACCGGAGGCGACGAGTTCGTGCTGATCCTGAACCCTCTGGGCACCAGGCGCGATCACGAGCAGGTCCTGAATCGCATCCTGGCCTGCGTGCGCCAGCCCATCGCACTGGGCAACGGCACCGAGGTATGCGTGGGCGCCAGCATCGGCGTGTCCTTCTTTCCAGACCACGGCAACGCGGCAGACATGCTGCTGCGCCAGGCCGACCAGGCCATGTACGAAGCCAAGGCCCAGGGCCGAGGTCGGATCTGCGTGGCAGCCCTGCCCGAAACGCCAACGAGCGACCCCATGGCGCCAGCGCCTCAGGCCATCCTTTGCACCAATTGAGGCGCCCCCTGCGCATCGCCTGTCTTGCCCGCCGTTCCCGCTGGACAGAATTGAGAGATGAACGGTATCCTGAGCGCCACAAGCCATGAATGCTTGGCCCAGCGTGGACTATCGACCCGCGCGAACGGCCACCATCAAAACATCAGGCTGAAGACTGTTCATCGCAGTGCACCGACCCTTGAGGGACGGCCAGAAAAACAATAAATGAGCACCGATGCCGTGTCGCACATCGACAGGCTTTGACGTCAACAGCTCAACCCTTGAGGGAGGGGTATGCAGGGTCTTGCAGGGTTCAATCCGTCTTGCCGCCATTTGCTGGACGCCACGCTGAACGTGGTGCCCCACGGCATGGCCTTGCTGGACACAGACTTCCGATATCTGAGCATCAACACCTGTCTGGCCCAATCGAACGGCCTGCCCGTCGACGCCCACCTGGGCCGGACCGTGCGCGAAGTGCTGCCCACGGCGGCCGATCGGATCGAAGAGTTGCTGCAGCGTGTGCTCAGCACAGGTTTGCCAGTGATCGACGAGGTCGTCATGGAGCCCGGCGTCGAGCCCGGCCCGGGCGCGCCACGTGAGGCGGCCCGCTGCTGGCGGGCCAGCTACCACCCCTACCGCGACGAGCAGGGCTCGCTGCAGGGCGTTCTCGCGCTCGTGCAGGACGTGACCCTGCAGCGTCAGAACGAGTTGCAGAACGAAGCCCATGAACGGCATCTGCAAAGGCTGCTCAACACCTTGTTCGCCTTTGTCGGCATCCTCTTGCCCGATGGCACGCTGATCGAAACCAATCAGGCGCCGCTGGACGCCGCCGGCATCGGCATGGACGCTGTGCTGGGGCGCAAGTTCTGGGACTGCCACTGGTGGAACTATGACCCCGGTGTGCAAGGGCAGCTCAGGGATTCGGTGGGCCAGGCCGCCCAGGGCGAGGTGGTGCGTTTCGATGTGGTGATGCGGTCGCGCGAAGATGGCCGCATCACCACCGACCTGATGCTTGCCCCCCTGCGCGACAGTGCCGGCGTCATCACGCACCTGATCGCCTCGTCGATCGACATCAGCAGCCGCCAGCAAAGCGAACAGGAATTGCGGCAGAGCGAGGAGCGCTTCAGGCAGGCCGTGGAGTCGTCGCCGGACGGCATGGCCATGGTCGACATTCACGGGCGCCTGCAGATGGTCAACGGAAAAATGGTTGCATTGTTCGGCTACTCGCGCGAGGAGTTTCTCGGCATGACCATCGAGATGCTGATGCCCGAACGCTACCGGGCACGCCATCCCAGCCTGCGCCAGACCTTCTTCGCCCAGCCCTCTGCCCGGGAAATGGCACAGCGGCGTGAGCTGTACGCACGCCGCCGTGACGGCAGCGAGTTTCCGGTGGAGATCGGCCTCAACCCGATCACCACCAGCCAATCCCAGCGTGTGCTGGCCACCATTGTTGACGTAACGGATCGCAAGGCGGCCCAACTGCAGATCGAGCGGGCCCTGGGCGAAAAGACCGCCCTGTTGGGGGAGGTGCATCACCGTGTCAAAAACAACCTTCAGGTGGTCTCCAGCCTGCTGAGCCTGCAGGCACGCCATGCCCCGCCCCAAGCCCAGGCCTTGCTGGAAGAAAGCCAGCGCCGGGTCAAGGCCATGGCCCTGATCCACCAACTGCTGTACGAGCGGCACGACTTCAACGAGATCGACCTGGGGACCTACCTGGAACGGCTGTCCAGCCTGCTGCGCGAATCGATGCTCCGGGGCAGACCGCATGTGCAACTGCTGGTGCACCACCGCCACAAGGTCGCACTCGACCTGCAACGTGCCGTGCCCTGCGGCTTGCTGGTCACGGAACTGGTGACCAACGCACTCAAACACGCTTTCCCGGACCAGCGGCCCGGCGAGGTCCAGGTCATCCTGGACCGTGATGCACAGGGCCGGGGCCGCATCGTGGTCAGCGACAACGGCATCGGCCTGCCTGAAGGACCGGCGTTGGGCCAGGCCCGGTCGCTGGGCTTTCAGCTGATCCCGCTGCTGGTGGAGCAGCTGCAAGGCCAGTTGCACATGGCAAGTGAGCAGGGAACCCGCTTTGACGTGGTCCTGCAGCCGTTGGACGACTCCACCCAGGAACACCGGGACGTGCCATGAAAAACACCCGCATCCAGATTGTCGAAGACGAACGCATCGTGGCACTCGACCTGAAGCAGGCCCTGGAGGCCCTGGGGTGCGAGATCACAGGCATCGTGGCCACCGGCCCCGCAGCGATCGAATTGGCACGGCGAAGCCCACCCGACCTGATCCTGATGGACATCCACCTGGAAGGACCGATGGACGGCACCGAGGCGGCCCGCACGATCCGATCGGTCGTTCCTGTGCCCATCATCTTTCTGACGGCCTACGCCGAAGACGACAACCTGCGCAGAGCGGCGGCCAGCGCACCCTATGGTTACCTGGTCAAGCCCTATGAGATGCGCGAGCTGCGCGCCACCTTGCAGATGGCCCTGAGCCGCCGCACCGCCGAGCTGGACATCGAAAGCGCCGAGGAGCGGCTGCGGCTGGCGGTCGATGCCGCTGAGCTGGGTGTATGGGAGTGGGACACGGACAGCGGACACCTGAAGATCGGAGGGCATTTTTCACGCATCGTGGGGGGCGCCCCCACGACCTTTCTGGAAGGTGAGAGCGCCTTGCTCCATCAGGTCCATGGGGACGACCGCGCCGTGCTGGTCGAAGCCCTGCAACAACCTGGCATGGCCTGCGCCACCGTGCGCCTGCAGCGCGATGCCGGGGTGCATCTGTGGGCCGAGATCCACGCAAAACGGCACGGTGAGCACCGCGTTGTCGGGGTGCTGCGCGATGTGACAGAGCGCAAGGAAATGGAGGAAAAGCTGCGCCAGGCCAGCGTCGTTTTCCGCACCACGGCCGAGGGCATCGCGATCATGGACAAGCAACAACGCATCGTGTCGATCAACCCAGCGTTCACCCTGCTGACCGCCATGGAGCCCGACGAAGTGATTGGCCGCACGCCAGACGAGGTGTTGCACGCGCGTCGGCACAGCCCGGTCTTCTACGAACGACTGGAGGCTTCGGAACACGGCTACTGGAACGGTGAAACCGTGTGTCTGAGGCGGTCCGGCGAGCGCTTCACCGCCTGGGAACACGTGTGCGCCGTGCGCGATGACCTTGGCCAGGTGGTCCAGTACGTGCTGGCCTTCTCCGACCTGAGCGCCATTCGCGACGCTGAACTGCAACTCAATCACCTGGCTTTTCATGACGCCCTCACAGGGCTCGGCAATCGCAACCTGCTGGCCGAGTGCATGGAGAGTGAAATCGAGCGTTCACGGCGCTCCGGCATACCGATTGCGTTGATCTTCATCGACCTGGACGGGTTCAAGACGATCAACGACACCCTGGGCCATGCCGTGGGTGACGAGCTGCTGAAACAGGTTGCGCAACGCCTGCGTGGAACAATCCGACGCGCAGACATGGCGTTTCGCCTCGGCGGGGATGAGTTCGTGGTGCTGGCTCCCGACATGCTTCGCATCGAGGACGGAGCCGGCCTGGCCGACAAGCTGTTGCGGGCCGTGCGCGAGCCCCTGGACTTGAGCGGTCACAAGCGCCTGGTGGTGTCGGCCAGCCTGGGAATCGCGGTCTTTCCAGCCAACGGCGAGGATGTGGACCACCTGATACGGGCTGCCGACAGTGCCATGTACGACGCCAAGCGACGGGGTCGCAACCGCTATTGCTTCTACGCGCCGGAGATGGCAGAGCGGGTTCATGAACGCATGCGGATCGAGCAGGGGCTGCGCCACGCCGTCGAACACCAGGAGCTGATGCTGTACTACCAACCGGTCGTGGCGCTGCCAGGGCGGCAGATCATCGGCGTCGAAGCACTGGTGCGCTGGCAACACCCCGAGAACGGACTCGTGTCACCGGCCCGGTTCATCCCCGTTGCGGAAGAATCCGGACTCATCGAGGCCGTGGGACGCTGGGTCTTGCACGCGGCCTGCCAACAAGGTGCCGCCTGGCACCGGCAAGGCCACCCAAACCTGACCGTGGCGGTCAACGTCTCGGTCCGCCAGATGGCGGCAGAAAACTTCATACAGGATGTGACCGAAGCGCTGGAGGGCTCAGGATTCACGCCGCAATTTCTTGAACTGGAAATCACGGAAAGCCTGCTGCAGGAGTTGGAGCTGAGCCGGCGGGTGCTGTGGCAATTGCGATCCATGGGCATCCGCATCGCGGTGGACGACTTCGGGACCGGATTTTCTTCGTTGTCTTATCTGAAGCATCTGCCCTTGGATCGCATCAAGATCGATCAGTCCTTTGTGCGGGACCTGCCCGGCAATGCCAACGACATGGCCATCGTGCGAGCCATCATCGGGCTCAGCAAGACCTTGGAGATGGAAGTGACGGCGGAGGGCATCGAGACCGAGGCACAACTGGCCTTTCTGTGTGCGCAGGGCTGCCCCATGGGACAGGGCTATCTGTTCGCGCGCCCGATGCCGCCGCAGGAGCTGGCCGTTTTGCTGGGGCCGGGCAGCCCTTGATGGTTCGGGCTCCGGCGTGCCTCCGGGCGCCGCGTCAGGCCCTGGGTGCGGTCGGGGGCTGCGCCCGCGGGGGAGGCACCAGCGGGAGGTGCACGCTGAACGTTGTCCCGACACCAGGTGTTGAGTCGACCTCGATGCGGCCCCCATGCTTCTGAACGATGGAGTAGGAAAGCGACAGGCCCAGGCCGGTCCCTTGCCCAACAGGTTTGGTGGTGTAGAAAGGTTCAAAAATGCGCTTCTTGACGTCCTCGGACATGCCGCAGCCGGTATCCGACACCGAAACCACCACCCAACCGTCGCGCAACTCGGTCTGAAGCACGATCCGACCTTTGTCCTGGATCGCTTGCGCCGCATTGACAATCAGGTTCATGAACACCTGATTGATCTGGGCCGCCAGGCATTTCACCCTTGGCAGGACGGCGTAGTTCTTGATGACTTCAGCCTTGTACTTCACCTCATTTCTGACGACGTTCAGCGTCGAATCCAGCCCCTGGTTGATGTCGGCCTCTGCCCACTCATCGTGGTCCACCCTGGAAAAATCCTTGAGGTCTTGCACAATCCGCTTCACACGGTTGAGACCATCTTCTGTCTCGCTGAGCAGGTTGGGCAGGTCTTCGGCCAGAAACTCAAAGTCAAACCGCTCAAATGAGGCTGCGAGATCGGCCCAGGCGCGATCAGCAGGCGGGCGATCCTGCATTTTCAACAACGCCATCGCGGTCCGCCCGACCTCCAGCAGGTCTTTAGAATACCGACCCAATGCCCCGATGTTCGAACTGACAAAGCCAAGCGGATTGTTGATTTCGTGAGCCACCCCGGCGGCCAACTGCCCTATCGAGGCCATTTTTTCAGACTGAAGCAGTTGATTCTGGGCATCTTCCAGCTTGTCATTGATATCCTTGATCCGATCAAAATTTTTCTGCAGATTTTCATGAGCAGTCTTGATATCGGTTCGATCCAGCAATAACCACCACGAACTTTCGTCACCAGCGCCTGGTTGAGCCGGATAACCAATCAATTGAATCCAGCGCAGGTTTCCCAGATGGGTTTTCATTCGGGCTTCATAATTGAAAGCCGCCCCCGCCTTGAGCATTGGACGCGACATTTTTCGAATGAAGTCGTAATCATCGCGGCTGGCAAATATGTGCTCAACCCGCAATTGGTCGATGGGCAGATCTTGCAATTCGAACATTTCGACAAAGGTGTCATTCAATCTCGAAATCACACCGTCCTTGATCTTGACAATGCCAATGGGGGCATTTTCCAGCAGCGCCTCAATTTGCTGATGCTGCGCGCGCACCTCGGCCGTGCGTTCTGCAACCGACCACTCGAGCGCCAATTGCTGACGGCGCAGCGCGTCCTCGGCATCTCTGCGACTGGTGACGTCCTGCAAGGTTTCGATGGCCCCCACCAACTGGCCCTTTGAATTGCGCAACGGCGCTGCCGAAAAATACAACCAGCAACCACTGGCGCCGATGTTCGGAAAGAAGTCTTCGGCCTCGACGGCATTCGGGATCAGGTTGGATTTCTTTCCAAGGCCCTTGTACAACACAGGCATCGCGGCATCCACCGAGCCTTCGATGATCAAATCGGCCAGAATCGGCCGAGCACTGACATAAAAAGGGCGCCATGCATCACGCCCGCCGACCATGGCCGCCTTGCTGACCCCGGTCAAGTGCTCAGCCGCCGCATTCCAGTGGGTCACCACGTGGTCGGCATTCATGACCAAGGTCGCGACCGGATCATTCTCGATGATCTGATTGAGTCGCTGCCCCATCTCCATCAAACTGTCCTGAACAATTCGAATGTCGCTCAGGTCCTGGCAGGTACAGATCACCACCGCCCGCTCTGCCATGGCATGTTTGACACCTGTGAGTTCGATGCATCGCGTCAAGCCGCTTGCGGAGCGGATGTCCAACTCGATCGACGGGGACGCCACATTGCTGTCCAGGCAGGTGCGCAAGTAATGATTCGCCTTGGATGAATGCTCATCGGAGAAAAAATCAATGCCCGTCGTGGACTGCAGATCCGCCAGACTGCGGCCCAGCAAACGCAGCATCTTTTCATTGGCATGAACAATCCTTTGCCCATCGCAGACAAAGATGGGCTGACTGATGGCCTCAAGTATCTTCAATTCCAGAACACCCATCATCAACTCGCTGAAAATCCAGGTTGAACATCGCACCGTCCGGGACAGTTCCTTCAGTCGGAGGAGGCAGGTCTGAATTGAATCAGCCCCACACCAGCCAACTCCCTCTGATAGCGATCATCGGACGCCTTATTCAAAGCCATAGCAATATCTCGGCACAACTCGTCAGACACCCACGGCTTGATTAGGTATTTATATATATTCAACTCATTGACTGCAGTGCGCATGACTTCAAACTCTGTGGAGGCGCTGAGCATCAGAAGAACGGCATCCGGCTGCAGTGCCTTGGCGATCTTGATGAACTCAAGACCACTCATGTCGGGCATCAAATAATCTGAAACGATGACATCGAACTCGATCTCACGCACCCACTCAAGCGCCTTTTGCAGGTCAGACGTGAAATAAATATCTGCCGTTTCAGACAGCGCCGGAAGCAGCACGCGCTTGAGTGCCGAAATGATATTGGGCTCGTCGTCGATGAAGATGATTCTTTGTTTCATGATCGATCCTCAGTCATTCTTGATGTGAAAAATATAATGACTCGATTCTCTGGCTTCACGCGACCGGATGCGTTTGATCAGGTCAGCATGAATCACATGACCGGCAGACAGCAGGATCAGCCCCTCGGGAGACATCAGATCCCGGGCCAGGCACATGCCGGCACGCAAGGCCTCTGAGCGCAGCTGCCGAGGTGGCTTTTCAGCTTGGGGTTGAGCTGCCAGCAGCATTTGCAGAAAGACATCAACGATTTCTGGATCAAATTGGCTGCCTCGCCCCCTGGAAATCACCAGCCGGGCATCCGCATCACTCAATCTGGCACTGGTGATGCGTCCGAAGCACAGGTCATCGTAGGTGTCGGCGATTCCGATGATGCGGGCCCCCAGCGGAATCTGCGTGCCGTGCAGCCGATCCGGAAATCCCGCCCCGTCATGACGCTCGTGATGCGAGCGGATGATGCTGGCAACCCCCTGCTGATCATCCTGCGACAAAAGGATCTGCTCACCAAAAGAAGGATGCTTTTCATAGCGCAGCAAATCGTCGCCCTGCAACAATGAAACCGGCTTTTCAATCACCGAATCAGGGAGCGAGATCAACCCGATGTCATGAATCAGGCCGGCAATGAAAATATCTTGAAGCTCTTGTTCAGAGCAATCCATGGCTTTGGCCAGTTTTCGCGCCATGTCGGCCACTCGACGCGAATGCCCAGCCAATAAACCCTCTCGCCATTCAAGCAGGGTCGAGAATATTTTGATGGAATTGATGTGGCTTTTTCTGATTTGTTGCGCCATGCGTTCGACTTCTTTGGTACGAGCTTGCACACGCTCTTCCAAGGATTCGTTCAGGCGATTCAATTCCTCATTTCTGGAAAGAAGCTCCGCTTGCAGACGCAGATTTTCTCTCTCCATGCGATGACGTTCAAAGGCTTGATTGATAACCCCCAGTACCTCAATATCATTCCAGGGCTTGGCAATATATCGGTAGATCTCACCTTTATTGATGGCCTCGATGGTTGAACTGACATCCGAGTAGCCGGTCAACATGACCCGGGTGATCGATGGCCACTTTTGCCGCGCAATCCCCAAGAACTCGGCGCCCTGCATGCCGGGCATCCGCATGTCAGATATGATCAAATCCACTTTTTCTTCTTCAAGCCGGGCAATCGCTTCCTCGGCACTGTTGGCGCCGAGAAATTGATAGCCACAGGGCTTCAGCAGCCTGCGCAGAGAACTCAGGATGTGAGGCTCATCGTCGACACACAAAATAGTCCAGCTTTCACTGGATTCTTGGGTCGAAGCAGTCATTGCGGGTCCTCTCTGCTGAGATATTCATTGGCCCGTCGCTCTGAAACCTGTCGCCATATTCTCAAAAGAAACGGTGCCTTGGTTCAGTCCACACAAGACCCGATCATTTTCAGGCTGGATTAACCCTGTATTTATCGACGACTGACAAAGCCTTTATGCCATTCAATGCGCGCAGGCATCGGCCCCTGCCTGCGTTGATCCGGCTGGTGTCTGCTGCAAGGCCAAGCAAGGCAACGCTGCTTATTCAGCGACCCACCGATAGCGCTGCCCCGCCCGCTGCACCCGCCCGACCGAGCTGCCCGGAAAGTGCGAACTGAAGTACAGGGCCCGCCGCTCGCTGAGTTCGTGGAGCAAGGCGCTGCGGGTGGCGCCGGCCTGGACCGGGTCTTCGCAAAAGACCGAACTCAGCGCCGGCGCCAACACCTGCAGCGGGTGGTGCATCACATCGCCACCGAACAGCGCGTGCTGCCCCTCTGACACCAGCCACAGGCTCATGTGGCCGGCCGTGTGGCCTGGGGTGGGCACCATCGTCAGGCCCGGCGCGATGACGGTGGGCTCGAAGCCAATGGGCAGATGCAAGCCGGCCTGCACCACGGGCTCGATGCTGTCGCGCCAGACCGGGGCCAGGTGGCCGGTGTGCTGGCGAATGTGCGCCAATTCAGGGGCTGGGAAGCGGTAGCAGGCCCGGCTGAACAAAGGCTGCCAGCGCCCGTCCAGCCAGTGGGTGTTCCAGCCCACGTGGTCGGTGTGCAAATGGGTGTTGATGACCAGGTCAACCTGGTCGGGCTGCACACCACTGGCCTGCAGGCGGCTCAGGTAAGCGGTGTTGAGCTGATGGAAGATGGCCTTGCCGGGCCGCTCGCGGCCATTGCCGATGCCGGTGTCCAGCACCACGGTCTGGCCGGGGCGGCGCAACACCCAGCTGTGGATGCTCAGGCGCAGGCTGCGGCCCTCATCGGCGGTGGTGCTGGCATCGGTCCAGGCGGTGCGCGCTGGCGCAGTGGCTTCATCCCAGGCCGGGAACAGGAAGGCAGGCGCAAAGTTGTCGATGCAGCGCTCCTCCACCTTCCAGATGGACCACTCGCCCACCTGGTGGACGGGGCCGGTGGGGGCCTGGGTGCCGAACAACTCGCTCATTGCAGGTTCTCCACGGTGATGTTGCGGGCCCGGATCAGGCGCTGCCAGAACACGGATTCGGATTTTTGACGGCTCGCCAGTTGCTCGGCAGTGCCCCCCGCGGGCTCGACGCCGGCAGCGCGCAGGGCGGTCTGGGCTTCGGACGTCTTGAGCCAGGCGTTCACCTCACGGCCCAGTCGCTCGCGCAGATCGGCCGGCACACCCCGAGGCGCAAACAGCCCCACCCATTGCTCGACAGCGTAATCCTTGAAACCCAGTTCAGCCAGCGTGGGCAGGCTGGGGTCCAGCGTGCTGCGCTGGGCCGAGGTGACGCCCAGGATCTGCACCTTGCCATCGCGTTGGGCCGCCAGGGCCCAGGGCACCTGGGCCAGGGCAAACTCGATGTGCCCGCCCAGCAAGGCGGCATAGGCCGGAGTGGCGCCCTGGTAGGGCAGGTGATTCAGGTCCACGCCGCTTTGTTGCTCCAGCAGCGCAAAGGCCAGGTGGGCCGTGCTGCCGATGCCCCAGGTGCCATAGCTGGCACTGCCGGGCTTGTCGCGCGCCAGGCGCTGCAGGTCTTGGGCGTTGCGCACGTTGACGCCCGCGCGCTCAACCACCGCCATGGGCACGCGGCCCAGTTCAAGCACCGGGTCAAACGCGTTGGCCGCGTCGTAGCGCAGGGTTTTGGCAAACAGCAGGGGATTGACCACCTGGGTGTCCACATTGCCCATGAAGAAGGTGTAGCCATCGGCCGGGCTGGCGGCGGCATAGCCGGCCCCCACCATGCCACTGGCACCGGGCTTGTTTTCGACGATGACGGGCTGGTGCAGGCGCGCGCCCAGACCGCTGGCCAGGGCCCGCGAGGTGCCATCGACGGCACCGCCCGGGGCCCAGGGCACGATGAGGCGGATGGGCTTGTCAGGGTTCCAGGCCGGCGCGGTGGCGGCGGCCACGGGGCTGGCCTGGCCCAGCGTCGGCAGGGCCAGCGCGGCCATCAGGCCCAGCAACAGGGAAGAACGGCGAACCGCAGAGCGTGGATGGGTCAGGGGGCGAAGCGTCATGAGGGGCACCGGTTGGAGTTGAGGGTGCCATCCACTATGCTGAGCGAGAACCCACATCACAATTCATTCTTTTTGCTTGCTTGATGCCTTGAAAGCATCACCCGCACAAGGACACGCCCAACATGGAACTGCGCCATCTCCGTTATTTCGCCATGGTGGCCGAGCACCAGAGTGTGCGCGCCGCCTCAGAGCACCTGCATGTGACCCAGCCTGCGGTGTCGCGCCAGGTCCAGGACCTGGAGGCCGAACTGGGTGTGAGCCTGTTCGAACGCAGCAGCCGCGGACTGCGCCTGACCGAAGCAGGCCTGGCCTTCCAGGCCGATACCCAGCGCATCCTGGCCGCCGTGCAGGAGGCCAAGCGCTCGGTGCAGTTGCGGGCCGCCGGGCTGCTGGGCAGCCTGCGCCTGGGCCTGATCGAAAGCGCGGGCTGGGACGGCCTGGTGCCAGACGCCATCGGCCGCCTGCAGCAGGAAGCCCCAGGCCTGCGCATCCAGCTGTTTCCGATGAGCACACCGCAGCAACTGGCCGCCTTGCAAGCGGGTGGTCTGGACGGTGGGTTCATCTATCCCTTTGAAGCCCTGGATTCGGCGTTGCAGTGCACGGCACTGGCCCGGCACGACGTGATCCTGGCCGTGCCCGAGGGTTCGCGTCTAGCCCAGCGCCCTCTGGTGCAGGCCAGCGAACTGGCCGACGAGCCCTTTGTGATGTTTGAGCGCCCGGTGTACCCGGCCTACCACGATCGGCTGATGGGGGCCTGCACCCAGGCCGGGCTGACGCCGCACATCGTGCAGGAGGTGGGCAGTGAATCGGCCGTGCTGTCGCTGGTGTCGGCAGGCATCGGCATCGCGCTGGTCAATGGCGCCAACCGGGGCCGGCCGCCGGCCCGGGTGCGCTTTGTGCCCCTGGCCGATGTCTCGGTGCCCCTGAGCTTGTCGTTTGCCTGCCGGCGCGAGGGCACCGGCCCGGGCCTGCAACGATTTCTCGGTGCCCTGCAGCCAACGGCGCCTTCGCTCTTGTGATGCTTTGAATGCATCACAGCTATCAATCAACAGCATTGGCGGTTTCTGTGCATTGAATCGATAGTTCGGCTTCACGGGGCCGGCGGGTCTGCGGCGATGGGCGCTGCAGCGGTGGCCCCCTGAAACAGTTCACCTCCCATGCCCCCAGTTGACCCAGCGTCTGCACGTCCCTCCCTCATCAGCACCGACATCGACTTTGACCGACCCGGCCTGCAATCGGGCCACCTGCGCCTGCCCTACTCGCACGACCGATCGGGCTACGGCCACATCCCTGTGCCCATCGCGGTGCTGAATCACGGGCCTGGCCCCACCCTGCTGCTGACCGGGGGCAACCACGGCGATGAGTTTGAAGGCCCGATCGCCTTGATGAAGCTGATGCGGCGCCTGCCACAACTGCAGATCCGGGGTCGCCTGATCGTCATCCCGGGACTGAACTTTCCGGCCCTGATGCAGGGCACCCGCACCTCACCCATCGACCAGGGCAACCTGAACCGAGCCTTTCCAGGACAACGCAATGGCAGCCTCACCGAGATGCTGGCCCACTACGTGGACAGTGTGCTGTTCCCGCTGGCCGACGTGGCCTTCGATCTGCATGCGGGTGGGGCCTCCACCCACTACCTGCCCACCGTGCTGGCGGCGTGGCCCACCAACCCGAGCCAGGCTGAGCACTACAGCCGACTGGTGCATGCCTTGGGCGCACCGCGCACACTTGTGATGGACCTGCTGGGCGAAGACCGCACTTATGGTGCCGCGGCGGACCGCCATGGCCTGCTGTTCTTCTGCGGCGAATTTGGCGGCCAGGCCGTGTGCAGCCCTGAAGGCCTGGCCCTGGCTGAGGCCTGTATCGAGCGCCTGATGCAGGGCATGGGGCTGCTGCCCCCGACGCCAGCGCCGCAGCCCGACCCGGCCACCCGCCTTTACCGTGTGGACGGCGATGCCCACTATGTGTTCGCTCCCGAGCCCGGCCTGTTCGAGCCGGCCTTCCAACTGGGCGACGAAGTGCAGGCCGGACAGATCGCCGGCTGGATTCACGACCCCACCCGACCCAGCAGGCCATCCACTGAGGTGCGCTTCAAGGGCGCGGGCCTGGCCCTGTGCATTCGCGCGCTGGCCCGGGTGGACGCAGGCGACTGCCTGGGTCACCTGGCAAGCCTGGTCCCCCTCGCCCGCGCCTGAGAGGCCGCTGCACGCCCGGTCCCCACGCTGCAGTGCGACGGGGCGCAGCGGATCGATTTAAGTGTTAACCCTAGTTTTGTTTTTGATTCGTAAGCTTATCATAAGTATACATATTGTATGTATGCAATAGATACCCCACTCGATCACAAAAAAATGCCCATGACACCCACCCAAGCACCCACGCCACAAGACCCGCGCCCCATGCGCACGGTCTGGTGGATCCTGACCCTGGCCACGCTGGGCCTGATCTTTGACGGCTATGACCTGGTGGTCTATGGCGCGGTGGTTTCCACCTTTTTGCGCGATGACAGCCAGATCGGCAGCGTGACCCCGCACATCGCGGGCACCCTGGGCAGTTACGCCCTGTTCGGCGTGGCACTGGGCGCCCTTCTGGCGGGCTCAGTGGGCGACATCATCGGGCGGCGCAAGGTGATGCTGGCCTCATACGCCTGGTTCTCGGTCGGCATGGCCCTCACGGCCATGACCCACAGCACCGACGCCTTCGGGTGGATGCGCTTTGCCACTGGCCTGGGCATCGGGGCGCTGGTGGCGACCACGGCGGCGCTCGTCGCCGAGTACGCACCGCGTGACAAGAAGAACCTGTTCATTGCCATCAGCAATGGCGGCATTCCGTTGGGCAGCATGATGTCGGCCATGCTGGCCATTGCCCTGATGCAGCACATCGGCTGGCGAGGCATGTTCTGGATCGGCGCGCTGCCTGTGCTCACCCTGCTGCCGCTGGCGTATTTCAAGATGCCCGAATCGGTCGCCTGGCTGGCGGCGCGCGGGCGCACTGCCGAAGCCCAGGCGCTGTCGCAGCGCACCGGCGTGCCGCTGCCGCTGGCATCCACATCCACACCCTCACTCGCGTCCACATCCACGCCAGGTTCCACGACCGTTGACCCCACGCAGATCCGCAGCGGCTTTG
The DNA here is from genome assembly GCF_058791075.1 of Curvibacter sp. EU05-FHT14A10. Lineage (NCBI taxonomy): Bacteria > Pseudomonadati > Pseudomonadota > Betaproteobacteria > Burkholderiales > Comamonadaceae > Curvibacter > Curvibacter sp. EU05-FHT14A10. Next base: position 237,610 of record NZ_JBYTDE010000006.1, on the reverse strand, counting down.
CCGGTCTGCTGGGTCGGTACTACCTGGGCCCGACCCTGGTCCTGGGCTGCATGAGCGCCACCGGCCTGCTGCTGGTCTACTCGCTCAACACCTGGCTGCCCGAGCTGATGCTGCGCGCCGGCTACAACACCAAGGGCTCGTTGGCGTTTTTGGCGGTGCTCAATGGCGGCTCGCTGTTCGGTGCCATGGCAGCCTCGCGCTTTGCCGACCGGTTTGGCCCCAAGCCTGTGGTGGCCGCCAGCTTTGTGACGGGCGCACTGGCCCTGGCGCTTGCCACGCTGAGCCTGCCCCTGGCGGCGCTGCTGGCGGTGGTGGCCATCGTGGGCCTGGGTACCAGCGGCACACAGACCCTGATCTATGGCTTTGTCGCCAACTACTACCGCACCCAGGTGCGCGCCGCCGGCGTGGCCTGGTGTGCCGGCTTTGGCCGCATCGGGGGCATCGGCGGCCCCATCCTGGGCAGTGCCTTGATTGCGGCGGGCTTGCCGCTCAACACCATCTTCTACGTGCTGGCCTGCCTGGCCATCGCCGGGGCCGCGCTCACCCTGCTGGTGCCTTTGTCGCGCAGCGCCCAAGCGACCTGAGCGCCACCGCACCGGACGACCGGCCCGCTTTCCGACTTTCGCCTTTCGCCTTTCGCCTTTCGGCCCCCAGCAGCTTGCTGGGGGCTTTTTCGTTCGCGCCGGCCCGGCAGACAGACACCTGCACCCCAACAGCCCCAGCGGATTCAAGGTGAGCGGCCCCTGATCAGATCCGGCAAATGCGCTGTTTGATTTATTTCTATTTGGGACATAGAACAAATTTAATTGTTGCTTTTATTGCCATTTCAGGAACAGCCAATTGCTTGGCAAACGGTTTCTCTGGCGAACTGATCTCCCTACACTGAGCCCACTTGCCCGACAAGCGGCCCGTTTTGATCGGGATCGGTGCCCCACCCCGCCTGACCTCTAGCGCCTGGGCAACCGCTGTCCACCCCATGTTCCACACAAGGCCCCAACCATGAACCGTCTGCTCAGCATGCAGGTCTTCTGCCGCGTGGTCGACTGCCAAGGCTTTGCCTCGGCGGCCCGCACCCTCGACATGTCGCCGCCCGTGGTCACCCGTTTGATCTCCGATCTGGAAACCCATCTTTCGGCACGCCTGCTCAACCGGTCCACCTCACGCAAGCTGGTGCTGACCGAGGCGGGCCGCATCTACCTGGACCAGGTGCGCCGCATCCTGGCCGACATCGAAGAGGCCGAGGCCTCGGTGCAGTCGGCCACGCAGCGGGTGGGGGGCCGGCTCAAGGTGCTGGCGCCCCCTTCGCTGGCCACCTATGAGCTGGTGCGCATCATTCACAGCTTCAAGCAAAAGCACCCCAAGGTGACGATCGAGCTGACGACCAACGCCCAAGCCGAAACCCTGGACGAGGGCTTTGACGTCTGCGTCGTCATGACCCATGCCCGACCCTTGAACGGCGACTTTGTGGCACGGCGCCTGGCGCACTCGCAGCTGGTGTTGTGCGGCGCGCCCGACTACCTGAAAGCCCATGGGCGCCCGCAGCACCCCAAAGACCTGATCAACCATGCCCTGGTGGCCCTGCCTTTTGTGCACGACCTGAGCTTTCGCCGGCCCCCCGCCAGTGCCCGAGACAGCCAGCCCGACGAAAGCTATGCCATGGCCTTCAACCAGGTCGCACTCAGCACCACCCAGTTGGAGACCGCCCGCTCGGCCGCGCTGCAGGGCCTGGGCCTGGTGGTGCTGCCGTCCTTTGTGGCGGCACCGGCCTGCACCAGCGGTGAATTGCAATGCGTGCTGGGCGACTGGCGGCTGCCAGCCCTGAACCTTCACGCGGCCATTCCGACGCGTGAGCACGTACCGGCCAAGACCCAGGCTTTTCTGGACCACCTGACGCAGGCCTTTCCCGACAGCGAGAAAGACCCGTGGCTGGGTCGCTGCACCCAAAGCGCCCATTGACCGCTTGCGGTGGACGCTGAAGTCCGCTGCGCCAAGAAAGAACCCATGACAATGCCCAGCGGGCGGGAATGGCTGTTTTCCGTCAAAACCTTTGCAGCCTCGATGCTGGCGCTGTACATCGCGCTGGCGCTGGGCATGCCCAGGCCCTACTGGGCCATGGCCACGGTGTATGTGGTGTCGCACCCCCTGACGGGCGCCACCCGCTCCAAGGGCGTGTACCGGGCTGGCGGCACCCTGTTGGGCGCCGGCGCCGCGGTGCTGCTGGTGCCCTGGCTGGTGAACCAGCCGGTGCTGCTCAGTGCGGTGGTGTCGTTGTGGACAGGCAGCTTGCTGTACCTGTCCCAGTTGGACCGCACGCCGCGCAACTACCTCTACATGCTGGCCGCCTACACGCTGCCCATGATCGCCTTCGGCGCCGTGGGCTCACCAAGCGAGGTGTTCAATATCGCCGTGGCCCGCACCCAGGAAATTCTGCTGGCCATCACCTGCGCCAGCACGGTGGCCGCCCTGGTGTTTCCGGGCCGGGTGGCCCCGGTGCTGGACCAGCGCATGGGCGTGTGGTTGCGCGACGCCGCAGCCTGGGCCACCGAGGCCTTGCAACCGGGTCGGTTGCCGGGCGCCAGCCGCCACCAGCTGGCCACCGACATCCTGGCCCTGGACCAGTTCATCGGCCAATTGGCCTATGACACCGCCAGCGTGGACGTGGTGCGCCATGCCCGCGAACTGCGCTGGCGCCTGAGCCTGCTGCTGCCCATGCTGTCTTCACTGCAGGCCGCGCTGGCCGAGCTGCGCCACCTCCCGCCAGGCCTGCCAAAGGGCCTTGAGCAAGCCCTGGCGCAAGTGGTCCACTGGATGCAACACCCTGACACCCAGGCGCCCGCTGTCCCTGAGCTCCCATGGCTAAACCACGATGAAGGTGGCGCGGCCGGCCCTGATTGGCCTGCAGTGCTGACGCAGCACACCCTGGCCCGGCTGCACACCCTGGTCTGCCTGTGGCAAGACTGCCTGGCGCTGCGCCAGCGCATCGCCCGAAACAACCATGGCCGCACCGGCATGGACGACTGGGTGCCGGCCTACCGCCGCCAGCACCTGGACAGTGAGGCCCGCCATGTGGACCACGGCATGGTGATGTTCTCGGCCCTGTCGGCCTCAGCGCTGAGCTTTGTGCTGTGCCTGCTGTGGATTGAAACCGGCTGGCAGCAAGGCGCCAGCGCGGTGATCATGGGCACCATCACGGCCTGCTTCTTTGCCGCTCAGGATGAACCTGCCCAAGCTCAACGCAGCTTTTTTGCCTGGACCTGCGTGGGCATGCTGTTGACCAGCGTGCTGCTGTTCTACGTGATTCCGGCCACCCATGATTTCGAAACCCTGGTGCTGGCCCTGGCCTTGCCTTTCCTGCCCCTGGGCACGCTGGCCTTGCGTCCAAGCTTTGCCCCCATGGCGATGACCTTGACCGTCTGCACCGCCTCGTTTCTGGGCCTGTCGGGTGCCTACGACGCCCAATTTGCAGACTTTGTGAACAGCAATCTGGCCGGCATCGCCGGGGCCTTCGGCGCGCTGGTGTGGACGCTGCTGACCCGCCCCTTTGGCACCGGCCTGGCCTTGCGCCGCCTGGTGCGCAGCCTGTGGCGCGACCTGGTGCGCCACGCCTGGGGGCGCCATCCGAGCGAACACGCCGCGCCGAGCGCCATGGGCGATCTCATGCTGGATCGCCTGAGCCTGCTGCTACCGCGCCTGGCCGCCAGCGCCCATGACCGGGTCACCGATGGTTTCAGTGAGCTGCGTGTGGGCTTCAGCGTGCTGGATCTGCAAGGCAGCGGCGCGCCCGCCGGCCCTGTTGCGCAAGCCTTGCGCCGGGTGCTGGGGGCCGTGGCCGCCCACTACCGGGCACGCCTGAACCAGACCCCCCGCCCCCACGCAGCACAGGCCTTGGGCCAGCGCATCGACCGGGCCCTGCACACACTGGCCAGGCAGGACAGCCCGCAGGCCCGCCTGGCCCGCCAGGCGCTGGCCGAGTTGCGCATCACGCTGTGCCCAGGCCGGCCGGCACCCGCACGGCCCCCGGTCACGCCCGACCCAAACGGAGCCCCACTGCATGAATGCCGAGATTGACCTGTACGGGGTGTTTGTCCCCAGCTTGCTGCTGCTGACCGTGCTGGCCCTGGGCCTGACCACGGGGCTGCGCCTGCTGCTGGCCCGGCTGGGCCTGTACCGACGGGTGTGGCACCGCTCCCTTTTCAACTTCTGCCTGTTCGTGGTCGTGCTGTCGGCCTGCGTGCAAGCCAGCCTGTGGTGGAAAACCTGAACCCATGAACCCCAAGCGCCCCATGCCCCTCTTGCCTACCCTGAAGCGCCGGGCCGTCCCGGTGCTGCTGACCCTGTTGATGGCCGCCGCTGCGGTCAAAGCCGGCGAACACCTCTGGGCCTATTACAACGATGCCCCCTGGACCCGCGACGGCCACCTGAGGGCCGACGCCGTGCAGGTGGCCCCCGATGTATCGGGCCTGCTGACCGAGGTACGGGTGCACGACAACCAGCCCGTGCACCGGGGCGAGCTGCTGATGGTGGTGGACCGCGCACGTCACGAGCTGGCGGTGCGCCAGGCCGAAGCCGCCTGGCGCGCGCAACGCACCGTGGTGACCCAGGCCAGGCTGGAGGCTGAGCGCAACCACCGCCTCAGCGACCTGGTGGCCCGCGAAAGCCAGGAGCAGGGCGACGCCCGGCTGGAACAGGCCGAGGCCCAGTTGGCCAGCACCGAAGCCACCCTGGCCCTGGCGCGCCTCAACCTGGCCCGCACCCGCGTCACCAGCCCGGTGGATGGTTATGTGAACGACCGCGCCCCCCACGTGGGCGACTACGTGAGCACCGGCCGGCCGGTGCTGTCGGTACTGGACCGGGCGTCCTTCCATGTCGACGGGTACTTTGAAGAGACCAAGCTCGACCACATCCACCTGCAGCAGCCGGTAGAGATCCGCATCATGGGCAGCGAGGTGAGGTTGCGCGGCCACGTGCAAAGCCTGGCCGCCGGCATCGAAGACCGCGACCGCAGCAACGGTGCCAGCCTGCTGCCCAATGTCAACCCGACTTTCAACTGGGTGCGGCTGGCCCAGCGCATCCCGGTACGCGTCGCGCTTGATGAGGTGCCGAGCAACTTCCACCTGATCGCAGGACGCACAGCCACGGTGTCGGTGCTGGATGAGCGGCCCACCTCGCAAGCAACGCCAACCCGCCCCGGGAGGCCGTCATGATCGCCCAGCCCCTGCCAACCCACCGCGCCGCGAGCCTGCACCGCTGGCGGCGCAAGGCCCTGGTGCTGGCCTGCACCAGCGCACTGGCCGCCTGCTCGCCCCTGACGCCCACCCCGCCGCTGGCCGACCAGGCCCTGGCACGGCAAGCCTTGGCCCAGGCCGGCTTCGAGCAGGCACTGGGCCCGGCGGTCTCACTGGGACCGGTGCCCGATCACTGGTGGCAGCTGTATGCCGACCCTGCACTGGACAGCCTGGTGCAGCAGGCCCTGCGGGCCAACACCGGTCTGCGCGAGGCCCGGGCCCATCTGCAACGTGCCCATGCGATGGTGCAGGCGGTAGAGGCCGAGGCCGGGCCCCACGCCAGCGCAGAGGGGGCCGCCAAACGAGCCCAGGAGGCTGGTGAGACCTACTTGCTCAAAGAAAAGCTGCCCGTGATGAACGAGGGCAACCTGGGCTTCAGCGTCTCGTACCAGATCGACCTGTTCGGCCAGTTGGCCCGCGCCGAAGAGGCCGCCCACGCCAGCCAGCAGGCCACGGCCGCCGCGCTGGACGTGGTGCGCGTGAGCGTGGCCGCCGCCACCGTGCGCGCCTATGTGCAGGGCTGCACGGCCACCCATGAACTGCACAGTGCCCAGGCCGCGCTGGCCGTGCAACAGCGCCGGCTCGATCTGGCCCAGCGCCTGGTCGAGGCCGGCCGCAGCACCCGCACCCTGGCGCAGGCCGCGCAGGCCCAGACCCTGGCACTGAAGGCGCAGCTGCCTGCCTATGTGGCGGCTCAGGACGCCGCGCACTACCAGTTGGCCGCCCTGCTGGGCTTGCCCCCCCGGGCGCTGGACCGCGAGCGCACCCGTTGTGCGGCGCCGCCACAGCTGGACCGACCTCTGCCGGTGGGCGACGGAGCCGCCTTGCTGCAGCGCCGCCCCGATGTGCGCGAGGCCGAGCGCCAGTTGGCCGCCGCCACGGCTCGCATCGGCGTCGCCACGGCAGCGCTGTACCCCAGCATCCACCTGGGCGCCTCGGCTGGCCTGAGCGGGGTGCTGGGTGACCTGGGCAACGCCTCCACCGCGCGCTGGGGCCTGGGCCCGCTGATCAGTTGGCAGATTCCGGACAACGCAGCGCGTGCCCGCGTGCAGGCCTCGCAGGCCGATGCCCAGGCCGCCCTGGCCCGCTTCGACGGGGTGGTGCTGAAGGCGCTGCGCGAGACCGAGACCGCCCTGAGCCGCTATGTGCATGCGCTGGACGAGCAAGCCCAGTTGGCACAGGCCCGCGAGCAGGCGGATCAGGTGGCCCAGGACAACCATCGGCTGCATGAGAGTGGCCGTGCGCCCTTGCTCAGCCAGCTGGAGGCGCAAGGCACACTGACCCGCCTGGATCAACAAGTGGCCCAAAGCCAGGGCCAGACTGCGCTGGATGAAGTCGCCCTGTTCCTCGCCCTGGGCGGCGGGTGGCAGCAGCAGGCCACCCAGCCAGGCAGTGCGCACTGAAGAAGTGCGCTGGCGCAGTGGGCAGCATGCGCCGGCCAAACCACACCAACACGGCGACCCGTGCGCAAAAAAACCCCGTCACAGCGAAGTGACGGGGTCAATGCAATGGAGAAAAACCGCTGATGCGTCAGGCGCTGGCGCGCCTGACGGCTTCAGAACCGATGCTGCAGGCCGACAGCTACACCGGTGTTGTTGCTCTTGCCGCTCGCGGTCTGGGCCGCCGCCACGTTGTTGGCCTTGGTGTAGTCGAGTTCGGCATACACATCGGTGCGCTTGCTCAGCGTGTAGCGGGCACGGGCCACGTAAGTGTCGTACCGGTTGGACGACAGGCCGTCAGCCGAGTACTTGGTGTTGTAGTAGGCCCCCACCACCTTCACCAGATCGCTCACGTTGAAGGTCACGCCCACATCGGCCACCTGGGCCTTGAGGCCCGTGGTGCTGGCGCTGGCGCCATTCAGGAACTTGTACAGCGAGGTGCTGGCACTCGAACTGGTCAGGATCGAGGTGTTGCTGTTGGCAAAGTTGGCGTCGGCCTCCATCTGCGTGTAGCCGGCTGTGACGCGCAGGCCATTGAAGAGGTAGTTGCCACCCAGGGTCCAGGTGGTCTGATTGCGGCCAGCCACATCACGCAGGCGGTCGTAGGCCGCGCCCACTTGCACCGGGTTCATGTCGTACTTGAGCATGGCCTGCACCGACGAATTGGCCGCGGTCGAACCCGCCACATTGCCGAACGAGTAGGCCAGGCCCAGCGAGGTGCCGGCCCAGACGGGGCTCTGGTACTTGACCATGTTGTCACGACGCGAGGTGTCCAGGCTGCCGCCCACCAGGGTGCCCAGCGGGTTCACGGTGGTGGCTGCCACTGCGGCGTACTGCTTGTTGTTGGTCAGCTCCTGGCCCAGCGGGTCGTTGATGGAGCCGGCTTGCAGGTCGTAGTTGAAGGTGGTGTTGCGACCCAGGTCGACACGGCCCCACGCGTTCTCAAGGCCCACGATCGCGCGGCGGTCAAAGACGTTGCCGGTGCTGGAGGTGGCACCCGTACCGGTGTTGAAGCCCGACTCGAGGTTGAAGTTGGCACGCAGGCCGCCCCCCAGGTCTTCCGTGCCCTTGAAGCCGAAACGCGAGGTGTTCAGCACGCCCGACGAGAACTGGGTCTGCGAGCCGGTACCGGCGCTGGTTTTGGCCGCGGCACTGTCGCTGCGCACGCCAGCGTCCACCAGGCCGTAAAGCTGCAGACTGGAGCCGGATTCGGCATGGGCGGTGATGGAGCCAGCAAGCGCACTCAGCGCAGCCAGGGCGATCAGGGATTTTTTCATCATGGTCATCCAATGGAAAAGAAAAAAGGAAACAGGGCGGCGCCACAGCCAGGCGCACGCCCTCAGAAGCTGGCTTCGCCGTGCGGCAGCAGGCCGGCACGGTTGGCGGCCGCGGCCGCCGCACGCACGTCCTGCCGGTTCACGGCCGACTTGACGACGGGCAGGCCTTGGGACATAGGGTCGACATCGGCCCCATGGCGGGCGGTCTGCACCGCCTCGGCGCGCACCTCGGCACGGCTGCGCTGAGCCACATTGGGTGCCGTCAACTGAGCCTGGTAGGTGTCGGCCTCACCCGCAGCAAAACTGCTGGAAGCGGCAAGTGCGGTCACGGCCAACAAGGCGGCGGAAAAGAAGGTGCGGTGCATGGCGAGGTTCCTTGAATGGGTTGGCAGGCCGGGCACAGGCCCGGCTGGACGGAGAAAGCGAAGCGCTGAACGCGCTTGCGTCTTCGATGCGTGACTTTAGGACACCTAAATCAGCAATAAAACATGTTTTTCAGTAATTGGTAATTTCTATTTCAGAAACAGATTGTCGGCACCGCAGGTCCCATCAACGCCCTGTTCCGGTTTTGCGCCATCGTTACTTGTTTCGTTTTTAGAAATTTCCAATTTCTATTTAACTTGTTTTATTGTTGTTTTGGAAAGAATAAAGTTCACCCATCGATGCGCCATAGCCGGCCTCCCAGGCCGCAGCAGGCCCAGCGAGTGCCGGATGCACAGGCACCCGACAAGACCCTCTGATCACCCCTGAAAGGATTTCAAAATGAACCGCTCCCTCATCGCCATGGCCTTGTTGGCCACCAGTGCTGCCCTGACCGCCACCCCCAGCTTTGCCACCGGCGAAGCCGACACCTACGCCGAACAATTTGCGCCGGTGGTGTCGCAGCGAAGCCGTGCCGAAGTCAATGCCGAGGCGGTGGCCGCGGCCCAGTTGAAGATCGCAGACCCCAGCCTGCTGGAGATGTCGCGTGTGCAGCCCTTGCTGAAATCGACCCTGACGCGCGCCGAAGTCAGCGCCGAGGCCGCCCGGGCCAACCGCCTGGGCCTGATCCCGCATGGCGAGCTGAGCTACTGATCAGCAGGCCCCGGCAGACCGTTGCGAGCTGAGCTCAGCGGTCTGCAAACAGCTCGATCAGCAACTGCCGCAACCACAGATTGGCGGGGTCGCGGTGGTAGCGCCCGTGCCAGAACAGGTTGATCGCAATCTCGGGCAGGCGCACCGGATGCGGTGAGCTGATCAAGCCGAAAGGCTGCTCGCAACGCAGCGCAAAGCGCTGCGGCACGGTGGCGATCAAGTCGGTGCTTTGCAGGATGTGGCCCACCGCAATGAAGTGCGGCACCACCAGGCGCATGCGGCGCTGGATGCCGGCCCGCTCCAGTTGCCCATCGACCTCGCCATGCCCGGTGTGGGCGGCCACCACGCCCACGTGCTCCAGCTCGCAGAACTGCTCCAGGCTCATCGGCGAGCGTGCCGTCGGGTGGCCCTGGCGGAACATGCACACATAGCGGTGCCTGAACAAGCGGCGCTGAAAGAACCCGCTTTGCAATTGCGGCAACAGGCCCAGGGCCAGGTCCACCCGCCCCTGGGCCATGTCCTCTTTGAGGTCGCCGGTGTGCGGGCGCAAGGTGCTGATGCGCAGGTGCGGGGCGCGCTGGGCCAGGGCCTCCATCAGCGGCGGCATGAAGTACATCTCGCCAATGTCGGTCATGGCCAGGTGAAAGAGGCGGGTGCTGCTGGATGGATCAAAAGCATCGCGCGTGGCCAGTGCCCCCTGAAGGGTGCTCAGTGCCTGGGCCACCGGATCGGCCAGGTGCAGGGCATACGGTGTCGGCGACATGCCGTGCGAAGTGCGAGTGAACAGCTCGTCCCCCAGCCCGGCCCGAAGGCGCTTGAGGGCATTGCTCACCGCTGGCTGGGTCAGGCCCAGATGCTCGGCAGCGGCCGACACACTGCGGTCCAACTGCAACTGATGGAACACCACCAGCAGGTTCAGGTCGATGTGGCGCAGGTCCATGGCGGGCGAGTGTGGGAGGTAAAAACCCCAAACATAGCAGCAGTCGCGGCGCTGGCATACGCGCACGGTCTTACTCAGGCGGGGCCCCGCAGGCCACTGGATGACAAACGTTGCCTGAGCACGCTCACCGCACTGTCAACAGTGCTCAGGACCTTGACGCCTGTAGCTACTTCGCAGGCGTCGCGGGCCCTTGCCATGCTGAACTGGGCCAAGGCCAGCAGATCGCAGCCTTCCTCGACAAGGCGACGGGCACACGCCACGATCAAGGCATCATGCGTGTCTGGGTCACCGGCATTGAGAGCCGTCAACGCCCCCTCAGCCAACCCGATTCGCAAAGCGACATGACCAGGAAATTCGAGCGGCATGGATTCAAGGGTCGGTGCAAATGTGGCGATCAGGCCAATGCGCCTGCCCACGCTCACGGCCTCAGCGATCATGGCCTCATTCGGTTTGAGCACCGGTATCGGTGAATATCTGCGCGCCACCCGTTCAATGCAGGGCCCAAAGGCCGAGCAGGTAAATAGGATCGCATCTGCGCCCGAGTTGACGGCATAGCCTGCCAGAACGCCAAAGCGGTCGTACATCAGCTCATCCAGCCCCAAACCTTGACTCGCCAGATCTGCGGAAAGGCTGTCGTCGAGCAGGTTCATTCGTCGGGCCTCTGGCCAGTCGCGGGCCAGGGCCAGGTTGATGGGGGCCACAGAATGGCTGAGGGCATGAATCAATGCAATGCGCGTCATGGCGGATTCAGATGCCTTTGGAAGACGGGTTGGTGAAGGCGTCACGCGTCTCGGCATTCATCGGATAGTTGATGTTGATGCCCTTGGGAGGAATGGGTGACATGAACCACTTGTTGTAGAGCCGCTCCATTTCGCCAGACTTCATCATGCCGGTCACGACGCGATCCACCAGCGCCTTGAATTCAGCGTCATCCTTGCGAAACATCAGTGACTGGTTCTCAGTGCGCAAACTTTCGCCCACGATGGCGAAATCCTTGGGATTGCGGGCATTGGCAATCTGCCCGGCCAACAGGATGTCGTCGAGCACGAAGGCGGCAGCCCGCCCGCTGTCCACCAGCAGGAACGATTCGGCATGATCTTTGCCGGCGAGTTGATTGACGTCGAGGTTTTGCCCTCTGTCCGCCAGGCGCAGCAGGCGAAATGATGTTGTGCCGGCCGTGGTGACCACCGCTTTTCCCTGCAGGTCAGCAATGCTTTTGATGCCCGAACTGACTTTGACGGCCATGCGCACGTTGTAGCGAAAGATGTCGGGCGAAAAGGCAACATCCTTCTGGCGCTCGATCAGGTTGGTCGTGGAGCCGCATTCGATATCGACCGTACCATTGGCCACCAGGGGAATCCGGTTCTGTGACGTCACGGGCTGGTACCGCACTTCGAGATTGGTTAACTTCAGGTCGCCCTTGATGACCTCCAGGATCCGATGGCAGATATCCAGGCTGTAGCCGATGGGCTTGGGCCCGCCGTCCACATACGAAAAGCCGAAGGAAGCCTCTCGATAGCCCACGGTCACGGTCCCGGTCTCTCGGATTTTCTTGAGGGTAGAAGTGCCTTCGGCCTGAGCTGTGATGGCAGCGAGGCTCATGGAAGCCAGGACAAGCCACGAACGCAGCAAGGCATTCAGCAGAACGGATCGGCGGTTGATCATGTGTGTACCTCTGGGTTGAAAAATCGAAGGTGAAATCAGCTCGCCAGCGAAGGCACGACGGCCTCCACGGCCTGGGCCAGCAAATCGGCGATCTGCTGCAATTGATCAAGGCTTGCGATATAGGGCGGCGCCAGCAGCACGTGGTCGCCTTGGAGGCCGTCCGCCGTTCCGCCGAAGGGGTAGCAGAGAAGGCCCATCTCCATGGCCTTTTTCTTCAGTCGCACGTTCACCTTGTCGGAGGTCGCAAAGGGCCGCTTGCTCGCACGATCCGCGACGAGCTCGACACCCCAGAAGAAGCCGCGCCCACGGATGTCTCCGACATGGGGATGCCCCCCCAGGGCGGTGTGCAACATCTGCCCGAACATGACGCCGTCGTGCCGGACCTTGGCCAGCAAACCATCACGCGCGATCACCTGCTGAACCGCCAACGCCGCAGCGCAAGCCACCGGGTGCCCGACGTAGGTATGTCCGTGCTGAAAGAATCCGCTGCCAGCCGACATGGCGTCAACAATGTGCTTTTGCGCCAGCACCGCTCCGATGGGTTGATACCCGCCCCCCAGCCCTTTGGCAACGGCGATCAGGTCGGGCACAACGTCCTCTTGTTCACAGGCATGCAAGGTTCCGGTTCGACCCATGCCACACATCACCTCGTCAAGAATCAGCAACACACCGTGGCGCCTGCAGACAGCCTGCACGGCTTTCAGATATCCCGGTACGGGCGTCAACACCCCTGCAGTGGCCCCGCCCACGGTCTCGGCCACAAACGCCAACACGCTTTCGGGACCTCGTGCCAGCAAGGTGTCCTCCAGCTCCTTGGCAAGACGCAGTCCATAAGCCTCAGGGGTCTCGCCCTCACGCAGGTCACGATAGGGATAGCAGGCAGACACATGTGTGGCCTCGACCAGGAGTGGTGCAAATGGAGCTCGCCGCCATTCGTTGCCACCAACTGCCAGGACGCCCAGTGTGTTGCCGTGGTAGCTCTGCCGACGCGCTATGAAATGAGTCCGCTGGGGCTGGCCGATCTCGACGAAGTACTGCCGCGCCATCTTCAGCGCGGCCTCCATGGCTTCCGATCCACCGCTGACGAAATAGGCATGGCTGGTGCCCTGCGGCGCTGTCCGAACCAACTGATCCGCCAGTAACTCAGCCACTTCCGTGGTGAAGAAGCTGGTGTGGGCATAAGCGATCTGATCGATCTGGCGATGCATCGCGGCCATGACATCCGGGTGGGCATGCCCTAACGACGAAACGGCAGCGCCCCCCGAAGCGTCTAGGTATTCGCGCCCGATGGCATCGCGCAGGTACAGACCGCGGCCGCCGACCGCCATCGGCGGGAGATGGTTCAGATGACGGTGGAAAACGTGGGTCATGGCCTGGCTTCATTGAAGAGTTGATTTGACGCAAATGTACCATTTATTTTTATTTTTGGAACATTTGATCCACAAAATCACAGAACCCACGAAATCCGGTCAGCCGGACATCCGTTACAGTGAACCCAATGACAAGTCAGCTCGCACAGGGCGCAGGGCAGCATGGGATTCAGAGAAACACTTCGCCACCAATTCGACAGCCTGACCCCCGCACAGCAGCAAGCGGCAAGGTATGTGCTGGATCACCCCAACGAGGTGGTGACAAGCTCGATGCGAGCCGTGAGCACGAGCATGGCCATGCCGCCAGCCTCCCTGGTCCGATTTGCTCAGCACCTGGGCTTTGAAGGCTGGCCCGCGCTCAAGGAGGCGCTGCAACAGGATCTGGGACTGGATGTCGAGCCCTACGCGAAAAAGGCACAAGGACTTCTCGGAAGAGCCCGGGACACCGGTCTGGTGGCCGAGATCTTCAAAGTTCACCAGGCCAATCTGGAGATCACCGAAACCCAAAATACAGGCGGGCTGCAACGTGCGGCCACGTTGCTGGAGAACGCCCGGGTTGTGCATGTGGCGGGCTTTCGGGCCTGCCTGCCAGTGGCCTATTCGTTGATGTACGTGTACCGCCTGTTCCGCGATTCGGTGACCCTGCTGGATGGCATGGGGGGCGCCCTTGAAATGCAGATGCGAGCCATCCAGGCGGACGACGCTGTGACGATAGTGAGCTTCAGCCCCTACTCCAGAGAGGCCATTGCCGTGGCAAAGCAGGCCAGGGAGATAGGCTGCAAGGTGCTGGCCCTGACGGATGCCCCGTCTTCGCCGCTGGCCTTGCTGGCGGACGAGGCCTTGTTTTTCTCAACCCGAAGCCCTTCATTTTTCCCATCGATCGCAGCGGCACAGGCCCTGTCAGAAGCCCTGCTGGAGCTTCTGGTGAGCCGTGCTGGCAAGGCGGGTGTCTCGCGCATCGAGCAGGCAGAGCGGCGCCTGTTCGAGTCCGGGGCCTACCAAGGCCTGTAGCACCCGCAACGACTCGCCTGAACAGGCTGCGAGCCCTGCGACTCTGGGATCGTCATAAAGAACCTATGGGGGGACGAGCGGCCGTCTCTGACGACGGGGCGAGCGCGGCATCCTGGCTCCATGCGCGAGGTGGGCGCCTGCGCGAATCTCGGGGCCATTCCATTCTGACGCGGACAGCATCTGCCAAATCAATGCTCAACGCACTGACGCGGCAGGCAGCCAGCGAAACGCCATCGCGCCAAGCATCAACAACGCTGCAATGCACACCAGCACCCCCGCATAGGGGTCGCCCCCCAAGGCGGTGGACCACGAGGCGGCCAAGCCGCTCAGGCTTTGTACGATGGCCACACCCAGAAACATGGACATGGTGAACACCGACATGGCACGCCCGCCGATTTCGGTGCCATAGGAAGCGCGCACGTTGGCGTATTGAAGAACACCGGCACCTGACAACACTGCCAAGGCCACCATGCCACCGACGCCGACCCAGGACGAGGGGACAAAGGCCATCACAGCGGACACAGCAGCCATGAGCGTCACGGCACGGATGATCCACTGTCGCCGCCGCGCCGGGCCTGGATCAAAGTGCCCGAACAAGGCAGGGGTGAACAGCGATATCAAGGACACCAACAAGGCGACGTTGCCGGTCTGCACCAAGGTCATGGCATGGCGGTGCATCAGCATGGGCCCCAGCCACAGGCCACGCAGGGTCAGGAACGAGGCGTAGTTGACCCCGGCCAGCGCCAAGATGCCCCAAGTCTGCGGCAACAAGAAAATGGCCCCCACGCCTCGCAGGGCACTGCCGAGCGTCTCCGGCCGCTGCAGGGTGGCGGCCGGTCCCTCGTGCAACTGGCGATAGACCAGGACCCACGAAATGCAAGCCAGCACGGTCAGCACCGCAAAACCCACGCGCCAGGAACTGACGTCGATGAGCCAGGCCAAGGGGGTTCCCGTGAGGATCAGCCCAAGCCCCCCCAGACCCATGGCCGTGCCTGAGACCGCGGCAAATCGCTTGACGGGAAAACGCCTGGCGATGAACAGCGTGCAGACCACGAAGGCTGGCGAGCACCCCATGCCCACCAGCGCCTGCCCAACGACCAACACGGCGAAATTGGGGGCCAACGCAGAAATGAGGGCGCCCACGATGGCCAGGGGAAAGGTGACCAGCCAGGTACGGCGCAGCCCGTAAAAGTCAAGCGCAATCCCGACCGCAAACTGGGTCAGCCCGAAGGCGAATGCAAAGGTGGCGGCAAAAAAGCCCAGGTCCTGCGAGGACAGCCCAAACTCTTGCTGCAGGCCGGTCGCCATCATGGCGGTGACACTGCGAAAGGCCTGGCTCAGTGCGAAGGCACTGACCAACGTCAAAAGGGCTGGCCAGGGCAAGGCGGCTTCGGATTCAGGGGAGGATTCATTCGGCGAGGACATGGGGCTATTGCTTGGGCGCGGGACCTTGACGGATCTTCAGCGCACTTTTGTCGGGGTGAACTGTTCATTTTGACTTGCTTCGGATCTTCGTGCGTGAGCCGGACCAGCGAAGCTGCGCCAGGATGCAAGCGCGGGGCGACGCACGCCGCATCACCTGTTCCGCTGCGGTATGTCGCCCCGGATTTGGCGCAGGGTCAACCCACTGGGGGTATTCATCCCTCATACGAGCAGCCGGAATGCACCTGATGTGAGTTCGCGGCGCCTCAAGACCTGGGAATCGACCCGATGTAGCGCCCCCGTGGGCGAAATGTCTGTCGTATTTCAAGCTGCTCGAAACAGTGCGCGAGCAGCCCGATGCTGCGTGACAAGGCAATGAGGCAAAAGCCTGAATCAATGGGCAGGTCCAGGTACTCCACCAAAGCGGCGATCGCCAGATCGATGTTGGGCGCCAGCCCGGTGAGTGCAGTTCCTCGTTCGATGAATCGCGCAGTGGGGGAGGCGGGTGTCCACAAGTCGAGCAAGGCCCGTGCGCGAGGATCTCCTTCGGGATAGAGGTGGTGCCCAAACCCAGGAAGGGCGACCCCGGCAAGCAGATGTCGCTCCACGACCTGGTCGGCTCCGTATTGTTTGACCTCGGCCAACAGGGTCCGAATCTGACCCGAAGCATCGCCGTGGCGTGGACCGGAGAAGGTGCACAGGCCGGCCAGCAGGCTGGCTGGCAGTGAGGCCCCCGTGGAGGCCGCGATGCGGGTGGCGAAGGCCGAGCTGGTCAGCTCGTGGTCCACCGTCAACACCATGGCCGCGCGCAAGAGCTCGGCCGCGGCCGGCCCCTGCTGCCAGCCCTTGGCCAGGCGAAGGTGCAGGGCGCGTCGCGGCCCCTGGGCGCCCAGGGCATTGGCCAGATGGCCCACCAGCTTCTGCCCTTCCTCATGCAGCACACGGGGCGTACGGCCACTGGTGGCCAGCCCGGTCGCGGCGAGACCGCCCAGCAAGGTGAAGGCAGCCACCCGGCCCTTTTCGACAGGCGCCGGCCCGGGCACCTGGAAATCGACAGGGCCCTGGGTGGCCCAGAGCAGGCCAGCCAGGTCCTCCAGGCTGGCGCTGCGCGCCAGTTCCACCGCATCTTGCCCACGGAACAGCAGCCGACCCCGGTGGAAGGTGGACAGTGCGGTCGGAATGCTGGGCTCGACCCCCGAGAGCGCCTGCGTCACCAGGGTTTCGCGCTTGCGACCAGCCTGTTTTCGCCGGGCCAATTGCTGCACATCCTCGGCCCGGTAAAGGCTTTTGCGCGAGTCGCCGGGGTCGGTCATGGCTTCGACCTTGCCTCGGCTGGCATAGGCATACACCGTCTGCTGCTGTACGCCCAGGAGACGGCAGGCCTCCGCCATCGAGATCCAAGTGGCCATCGCAGGTCCTTTTTATGTTGATTATGTGATTCAAGATTGCCAATCAAATCAACTATATACAAACTTCAGTCCATCTCAGAAACAGGGCACTCAGCCCGCTTTGATGGAACCCTCATGCAAGCCCTCATCCTGCAACTCAACCCCATCCTGGTCCCGGCCATCAACCAGCAGTTGGCGTCGCTCTACGAAGTTCACCGCTACTTCGAACTCAACAACCCGGAAGCCTGGCTCGATGAGCATGCCCATGCCGTCCAGGCCGTGATCACCGGTGGCCACACCGGCATCTCACGGGCTCTGCTGGAGCGGCTACCGGCACTCCGGGTGGTGGCGGTCAACGGCGTCGGCACCGATGCCGTCGACCTGGCCTACTGCCGCGAGCGCGGCCTGCCGGTGACCGCCACCCTCGGGGCACTGACAGAGGATGTGGCCGACATGGCGATCGGCATGCTGATCTCGATCTGCCGCCAGTTGGGCGGCGGCGATCGCTTTGTGCGGGATGGCCTTTGGGAGCGGTTCCCTCAGCCCAGTGCCATCCCCTTGGGACGGCGCTTCAGCGGCATGCGCGTCGGCATCGTCGGCATGGGCCGTGTGGGGCGGGCCGTGGCCCAGCGCGCGTCGGCCTTCGGTTGTCCGCTGGCCTACACCGACCTGCGCCCCATGGACGACGTGCCGCATCAGTTTGTGGCTGATCTGGTGGCGCTGGCACAGGCGTCTGACGCCCTCGTGCTGTGCGCGGCAGCCGAATCAGCCCGGGGCATTGTCAACGCGGAAGTTTTGCAGGCCCTCGGTCCCGAGGGCTTTCTCGTGAATGTCGCACGGGGCAGCTTGGTCGATGAGGCGGCCCTGGCCGAGGCGATCGTCACTGGGCGCATCGCCGGGGCCGGCCTCGATGTGTTCGTCGACGAGCCCCACGTGCCCCTGGCCTTGCGCGGCTCCGAGCGGGTGCTGTTGCAGGCGCATCGCGCCAGCGCCACCTGGGAGACCCGCGCGGCGATGGGCCAGATGGTGCTCGACAGCGTGGCTCAAGCCCTGGCGGGCCAGCGCCCGGTCATGAGCCTGACCACCTGACCACCTGAGCACGCCAGCCGAGTGCCCGGTGCAGCCCGCACCGCTCAGCTGGGTGTTCCCTATTCGGTGTTCCAACAAAAAAAGGAGACAAACATGTTCAAGCGCCGTCGCGCAATTTTCAGCTTTGGGCTGGTGGCCTTGGGGGCTCTCAGCCTGAGCAGCCCACCGGCCCTGGCGCAGGCGTACCCGGCCCGGCCGGTCACCCTGGTCGTCCCCTTCCCGCCAGGTGGGGGCACCGACACCGGGGCCCGTATCCTGGCCGAGCAGCTCTCTCGGCGCTGGGGTCAACCCGTCATCATCGACAACAAGGGCGGGGCCTCGGGCCAGATCGGGGCCGACTTTGTGGCCAAGGCCAAGCCCGATGGCTACACGCTTTTGCTGGGCAATGTCGGCACCCAGGCCATCAACCCCTCACTGTTCGCGCGCCTGCCCTACGACGCCGACAAGGCCTTTGCACCGATCTCCCTGGTCGCCGAGCTGCCCCTGGCCATGATGGTGAACCCGGCGGTCCCGGCCCACTCGGTGGCCGAGTTCATCGCGCTGGCGCGGTCCCGCCCGGGGCAGCTGAGCTACAGCAGTTCAGGCCCGGGCAGCGGCCCCCATCTGGCCGCCGAGATGTTCAAGGAGCAGACCAAGACGCAGATGCTTCACGTGCCCTACCGCGGGGGCGGGCCGGCTGTGGCCGACCTGCTCGCGGGCCATGTGCAGCTCTCCTTCATGACCGTGATGGAGGCCTGGGGCCACCTCAAGAGCGGCAAGCTACGGGCCCTGGCGGTGACAAGTCTGCAGCGCGTGCCAGCCCTGCCCGAGGTTCCGACCCTGGCCGAGTCGGGCCTGCCCCGCTTCAATGCCACCTCCTGGATCGGCGCATTGGCCCCGGCAGGCACCCCGCCCCGGCTGGTCGAGCGGATCGCGGCCGACATCCAGGCTGTTCTGGCCAGCCCGGCCGTCAGCGAGCGTTTCTCCAGCGCCGGCGCGATCCCACGGAGCACCTCCCCGATCGATTTCGCCAAGCTCATCACGGACGATCGCCAACGCTATGGCCAGATCATCCGCAGCCAAAACATCAGCCTGGAATGACTCACTTCGTCATCAACCCACCGCCGGTGCATTCTCTGGCCGTCGCCGATACATCGGCACGGTTCCCATTGGCGCGTGTCTTTTGCATCGGTCGCAACTTCCGCTGGCAGGCCGACGAACCGGCACCCATGGGCCCGCCCTCGTGGTTCATGAAGCCGGCCAGTGCGGTGCTGGATGCCCATGAGCCTCTGCACTACCCGCCGCAAACACGCGACTTTTGCCACGAGGTCGAATGGGTCGTGGCCCTCGGCGCGGGCGGACGTGATCTGCCAGCCCAGGAGGTCGAGGCCCGCTGCATCTGGGGCTATGGCGTGGGCCTGGACCTGACCCGGCGCGACCTGCAGCAGGAGGCCAAGCGACAGGGGCAACCCTGGGAGCCAGCCAAGGCCTTCGACCAATCGGCCATGTGTTCCCCACTGGTGCCGGCGGCGCGCTGCGGCCACCTGCGACGGGGCGCGATCTGGCTCGACGTCAATGGCCAGCGGCGTCAGCAAGCCGACCTGGCCGAGCTGCTGTTCGGCGTCCCTGAACTGGTGGCCCTGCTGTCGCGCTCGGTCCGCCTGCAGGCAGGCGACCTGATCTTCACCGGGACCCCCGTCGGGGTCGGCCCACTGGAGGTGGGTGACACCTTCAGCGCCGGTATCGAGGGCCTAGTAACGTTTTCAAGCACGGTGCTGGCACCGACCAAGGAGTAGGAACATGACACAACACACGACACAACACACGACGACATCCCGCATCGCCCTGGTCACAGGTGCTGGCAGCGGCATCGGGCGCGTGGTCGCCCAGGGGCTGCTGCAGGATGGCTTCACCGTGGTCGCAGTGGGGCGTCGGCCCGAGCCCCTGCACAGCCTGGTCGAGGAGGCCCGCAGCGCCGGGCAGCAGGCCGTGGCCATGCCCACCGATGTGAGCGATCCAACCCAGGTGCAGGCCTTGTTCGACAACGTGGAGCAGCAATTCGGACGCCTGGATCTGCTCTTCAACAACGCCGGGGTGAATGCCCCGGCCGTTCCGATGGACGAGCTGCCGCTGGAGACTTGGTTCAAGGTCATCAACACCAATGTCACGGGCGTCTATCTGTGCGCCCGTGCGGCCTTCGGCCTGATGCGACGCCAGGTGCCGCAAGGTGGACGCATCATCAACAACGGCTCGATCTCGGCCCACACCCCGCGCCCCTTCACCGCGCCCTACACGGCCAGCAAGCATGCCGTCACCGGCCTGACCAAGGCCCTGGCCCTGGATGGTCGGGCCTTCCACATCGTGGCCAGCCAGATCGACATCGGCAATGCGCTGACCGAGCTGTCAGAGCGCATGACCCGCGGCGTGCTGCAGGCCAATGGCAGCGTGGCCCCCGAGCCCATGATGGCGGCTGCGCATGTGGCCGATGCCGTGCGTCACATCGCGGCCATGCCGCTGAGCGTCAACATTCTCAACATGACCGTGATGGCCAGTGCCATGCCCTTTGTCGGACGCGGCTGAACGCCGCCACGCGCCCCGTTTTCGCATTTCCAACCACCCCACAAGACAGGTGCGGCGGCCCCGGGGCCGGTCAGCACCTGCACGGAGACCACCATGAAGCCAATGTTGCAACGGGCCCTTCGGGCCACACTCGTCATGGGCCTGGGCGCAGGCCTTTGGGCCACCGGCTGTTTGCCTGCCCAAGCGCAGAGCTACCCGAGTCGCGCCCTGAAGATCATCGTGCCCGCCCCGCCAGGCGGGGCCATCGACACCCTGGCCAGGGTGGTGGGGGACAAGCTGGCGGTGGCCCTGGGCCAGCCCGTGATCGTCGACAACCGGCCCGGGGCCTCGAACAACCTGGGCACGGAGGTCCTGGCCCGCTCGGTACCAGATGGCTACACCATCGGCATCGTGGGCGGCAGCCATAACATCAACAAGTTCTTGTTCCGTCATCTGAGCTGGGACCCCGAGAAAAGCTTTGAGCCCATCGTCTACACCCACGAAGTGCCTTTGGTCTTTGCCATCCCACCCAAACTGCCGGTCAAAAACCTGCCCGAATTGATGGCCTGGATGAAGGCTCATCCAGACGAGGCCAAAGTGGCCACCTCGGGCCGGGGCAGTGCGCAGGAGATGGCCGCCGAGATGTTCCGCCTGGCCAGCGGCCTGCCGTTGCTGCTGGTGCCCTACAAAGGCTCCTCGGCTGCGCATCCCGATCTGTTGGCGGGCCGCACGGTGCTGTTCATCGACACCCTCAGTGCCGTGCAGGCCCATGTGAAGGCAGGCAGCCTGAGGGCGGTGGCGGTCTCAACCCTCAAAAGGGCCTCCCAGCTGCCGGACGTACCGACCGCGGCCGAGCAGGGACTGGCGGGCTATGAGGCCAACACCAATGGCGGCTTCCTGGCGCCGGCGGGGACGCCCAAAGCAGTGGTCCAACGGCTGAACCAGGAGATCAACACCATCCTGCGCTTGCCCGAAGTGCTCGCCAAGCTCGAGAGCATGGGCATTGAGGTCAAGGGTGGAAGCCCTCAGGAATATGCAAACTTGATTCACATGGACTTGGCCAAATGGAGCAAGGTCATCAGCCAAGCGGGCATTTCACCGGAATAGCAGCTTCAAATATCAGCCGCTCAGCTGGAATTCAAACGCTTGGCAGTTTGAATTCCAGCCAACCCCAAATACCTGAGTCACTTCGGCATCGCTTGCCGATCAGGGGAGGTCAACGATTTCCACCCAGTTTGGATTCTTGCCAACCGGTGTCTCACGGGCGGTGCCCAGGGCCCCGTTGGCAGGATCCAGGGTGTGCAGTGACACGCTGTGGGAGTCCTGACCTGCAGCGATCAAGTAATGGCCACTCGGGTCGATGGCGAAACTGCGCGGCGTTTTGGCCGTCGGCGTGTGGCCTTGGGCCTGGAGTCGCCCGGTTTCCTGATCCACGCGGAAGGTTGCCAGGGTGCTGGTGCTGCGTTCGGAGGTGTAGAGATGACGGCCATCAGGTGAAAAATGCAGATCCGCAGCCCAGGGTTTGCCGGAGAAGCCGGGAGGGAGCGTGCTGAGTCGTTGCTTCTCACGCAAACTGCCAGAAGCCGCATCCCAGTCATAGACTGTCAACGAGGCATCCAGTTCACCCAGCAGATACAGGTGCTGTTGTGTCGCGTCCCATACGAAATGGCGTGGCCCGGAGTGCGCTGTGACCTTGATTCGCGAATCCTCCGAGGCATTCAAACGCCCTCTTTCCTGATCCAATTTCCAGACAGAAATCTCATCGCCTCCAAGGCTTGTGGCCAACACAAAGTGGTTCCGCCGGTCTGCATGAATGGCGTGGGCGTTCGGTCCAGTCTCAATGAGCTGCCGAATTGGCCCGACAACACCATCCTTGCCAATTTCATTGATCGCAATCCGTCCGCCGCCATAAGAGGCTGAAAAGAGCCAGCGGCCTTTCACATCCGTGTCGATGTTGGCCATGCTCTCTGCCAAGGCCGACTCCGCCAGCTTCTTGAGCCGACCACTGGCCGGATCCATGGAGAAACTCACCACCCGATAGGGTTGGGAGCGCAAGGCGGCGTAGAGGTGGCGTTTGTCCGGACTGACCGCCATCGGCATGACCGTGCCCCCCACCACCACCGTCTCGACGGCTTTGAGTTGACCTTGGGCTCGGTCCAGCTCCAACACTGAAATTTCCTGGCTATCGGCATTGGACACATAGACCATCGTGCCCGCATGACTGACCTGGGTCATGGCAAGAAAAAGGCTGGCGATACCCATGGCCATGTTGGACAGGGATGGGTGAACAGGCGTTGGGTGGTGCGGCATGGTGCAGGTGGCTTGAGGGCTGCGCAGGGCTGAGCCCGCGCAAATTGACATACGACATCGTACAACTTATGCAGATTAACCCATGCAGTTGAAGCAAAAAGAGGGTTTTCCCGGGATTTTTCCATGATGAAACGCCCGTTGTCATACATCTCGTGTCGAAAGCCACTGATATTCACAACCGTGATTCGATCTATGTATTCGGCTGCATGGACTGATATCACTGCGCTGCGCAGAATGGCCGCAACAAGAGACAAGCCTGCCCACCCACAGGCCCAAAAGCATGAGCCAACCTCACAGCGCTGCGGCACCCGCCTGGCCGGGCCCCGACACCAGCCGGATTCCCTTCTGGGCTTACACCCGCCCCGATCTTTACCAGCGCGAGCTTGAACGCCTGTTCTACCAGGGCCACTGGTGCTACGTGGGGCTGGAGGCCGAGATCCCGCAAGCTGGTGACTTCAGGCGCTCGGTGATTGGCGAGCGCTCGGTGATCATGGTGCGCGACACCGACGGCGGCATCAACGTGGTCGAGAACGTGTGCGCACACCGCGGCATGCGGTTTTGCCGCGAACGCCACGGCCGGGCCCAGGATTTTCTCTGCCCTTACCACCAGTGGAACTACAGCCTCAAGGGCGACCTGCAGGGGGTGCCGTTTCGCCGGGGCGTGAAGCAGGACGGTCAGGTCCAGGGCGGCATGCCCAAAGACTTCAAACCCGAAGAGCACGGCCTGACCCGGCTGAAGGTGGCATGCCGCGGGGGCGTGGTGTTTGCCTCATTCGATCACGCGGTGGAGTCGCTGGAAGACTACCTGGGCCCCAACATCCTGCCCTGGTTCGACCGCGTGTTCAGCGGCCGGCTGCTGAAGATCCTGGGCTACCGGCGCCAGCGCATTCCGGGCAACTGGAAGCTGATGCAGGAGAACATCAAAGACCCCTACCACCCGGGGCTGCTGCACACGTGGTTCTCCACCTTCGGGCTCTGGCGGGCCGACAACCGATCGGCCCTGAGGATGGACGCGCATCACCGCCATGCCGCCATGATCTCGACCCGGGGCCAGGGCAGGCCACAAGGTCAAGGGATGGCCAAGGAGGTGGCCGAGGTGGTGGCCGGCGTGGACAGCTTCAAGGAGGGCATGCAACTGAACGACCCGAGCCTGCTCGACATCGTGCCCGAACCCTGGTGGGGCGGGCCGACCGCGGTGATGACCACGGTGTTCCCCAGCCTGATCATCCAGCAGCAGGTCAACAGCGTGTCGATGCGGCACATCCAGCCGCATGGCCCGGGCTCGTTTGACTTTGTGTGGACGCATTTCGGCTTCGAGGACGACAGCGCCGAGATGACGCAGCGCCGCCTCACCCAGGCCAATCTGTTCGGGCCCGCCGGGTTTGTGTCGGCCGACGACGGCGAAGTGATCGAGTGGTCGCAACAGGGCTTTGAGCAAAAACCCGAGCACCGCACCCTGGTGGAAATGGGCGGGCGCGACATCGCAGACAGCGAGCACATGGTGACCGAGACCCTGATCCGTGGCATGTACGCCTACTGGCGTCAGGTGATGGACGAGTGAGCGAGGAACGAGCCCCATGCAAGCCCTTGATTTCGAGACCTTCCAGCAGGTGCTGGCCCTGCACACCGACTACGCCCTGGCCTGCGACTCGGCCGACTGGGCGCGCTGGCCCGACTTTTTCACCGAAGACGGCCGCTACCGCCTGCAGCCGCGCGAAAACCACGAACAAGGCCTGCCCCTGTGCCTGCTGGCCCTGGACAGCCAGGCCATGATGCGCGACCGCGTGTATGGCGTGAAAGAAACCCTCTACCACGACCCCTACTACCAGCGCCACATCGTGGGCCTGCCCCGGGTGCTGCGCACGGAGACCGGCCCTGATGGCCAGGTGTGCGCCTGGCACACCCAGGCCAACTACGCGGTGTTCCGCACCAAGCTCGATGGCGAATCCACGGTGTTCAACGTGGGCGTGTACCACGACCACATCGTGCCCACGCCTGGGGGCCTGAGGCTGCACACACGCCTGTGCGTGTACGACAGCGAAATGATCGCCAACTCACTCATCTACCCCATCTGAGCAGACCCATGACCACACCCTGGATCGATGCCCTGGCCCGTGACGACGTGTTCGAAGGCGAAGTGCTGGGCCTGCAAGTGGCAGGACACGACATTGCCCTCTATGAATGCGAGGGCGAGATCTACGCCAGCGACAACCTGTGCACCCACGGCGCGGCCCGCCTGAGCGATGGCTTTCTGGAAGGACGCGAGATCGAGTGCCCGCTGCATCAAGGCCGCTTCGACATCTGCACCGGCCAAGCCCTGTGCGCACCCCTGACGAAAAACCTGCGCACCTACCCGGTGCGCGTCGAGGGCGGGCGGGTGTGGCTGAGGCTGGGTTGATGGCCACGCTCGTCAGCGCACCATCAACGCCGCCACCAGCCCCAGCACGGCCAGGGCGAGCAGCAGGCTGAGCACCTGCCAGAACACCACCGGATTGCGTTCGATGAGGGGGGTTGCACGGGCGGTCTGGTAGTGGGCCGCAGGCTGATGAAGATCGTGCACGAACTCGGACAAGGCCTCCTGGCGCCGCGCTGGCTGTGGATGCAGGGCACGGCGCAGCACGGCATCCAGCCAGGGCGGCAAGTCGGGACGCAGTTCACGCACCGACACATAGCGCAGGGTGCGCAGATCGGCGGGCGAGCGCAGGCGTGTAACCTGCAGACCATACGGCAGTTGGCCCGTGAGCATTTGGTAGGTGACCACGGCCAAGGAAAACAACTCGGATTGCACACTGCCCGTACCGCCCACGAAGTACTCTGGCGCGCTGTACTGCAACGAGCCCAGCAGGGCCTGCGGCCGGCCATCGACCTGCCCCTCAGTGAGGCCGGCCACGTGGGTCGACGCGAAGTCGATGATCTTGAGCGTGCCCCCGGCCGCGATCATGAAATTCTCGGGTCGCAGGTCCTGATGCAGCATCTCCTTGCGGTGAAAGGCCTGCAGCCCGGCGGCGGCCTGTTCGACCAGCCGGCGCACCGCCTCCAGCTCGGGCCGCGGGTGGTCACGCATCCACTGGGCCAGGGTCTGGCCTTCAACGTATTCCAGCGCCACGAACAGGTGCTCACGCCGGCGCTCACTGGCAAAGGCCTTGACCACGTGCGGGCTGTCCAGACGGCGGGCAATCCACTCCTCCAGCACAAAGCGGTCCAGGTAGTCGGCGTTGTCGCGCAAGTCCACCGAAGGCACCTTGAGTGCCACGCACTGGCCGCCGACCGTGTCCTGGGCCAGGAACACATGGCTGCGCGAGCTGGTGTGCAAGGCCCGCAGCAGCACGTAGCCCTCGAAGTGCATGCGGGCCTGCAGCGGTGGCGGCAAGCGCAGCCCTTCGCGCTGGGCGAGCAGCCGGGGGGCTGCGGCCAGAGGCAGCTCGTCCACCCGCACCAGTTGCACCGTCAGGTTGTCCTGGCTGCCGCGCGCCAATGCCAGCGCCACCAGGGCGGCGGCGGCCGCATCCAGATTGGTGGGGTGGGCCAACAGGGCGGCGTGCACCGCGGCGGCGTCCAGGAACTCGTAGGCACCATCGGTGGCCAGCAGATAGACCTCGCCCGGCTCGGCGTCCCACTGCTGGTGATCGATCTCGACTGCCGGGCCGGTGCCCAGGGCGCGGCCCAGGCAGGTCTGGCCCGAAGACACGCGCACACGGTGGTCCTCGCTGAGCTGCTCCAGGGCCTGCGGGTGCAGACGGTACACGCGGGCGTCTCCGACATGCAGCAGGTGCACTTGGGTCGCCTTGAAGACCAGGGCGCTGAAGGTGCAGACGTAGCCACGGTCCAGGTCGAAGCGCGCATCGCTGCGCTGGGTCTGGGCGTGCAGCCAGGAGTTGGTGGCGCTCAGCACGCACTGGGCCGATCGGCGCACCGACCACGCCTCGGAGGTGCAGTAGTAGTCCTCCAGAAAGCCTCGCACCGCGGCCGCGCTGGCCACCTGGCTGACCGCGCTGCTGCTGATGCCGTCGGCCAGCGCCAGCGCGATGCCCTTGCTGTCCAGCAAGGGCTGGGGCGGCACCACCGCACCATGGAAGTCCTGGTTGACCGGCTTGCGACCGGCTTCGGAATGCTGGCCCAGCGTGAGGCGCAGACGCGTGCTCATGGCCTCGGGGCTCAGCCGCGCTTGGGTGCCGTCTTGTAGTGGGTGGAATACAGCGTGGCGCCCACAAAGGTCAGGCCGCCGATGGCATTGCCCAGCACGGTGGGGATCTCGTTCCAGATCAGGTAGTCCATGATGGTGAAATGCCCCCCCAGCATCAGGCCCGAGGGAAACAGGAACATGTTCACGATGGAATGTTCGAAGCCCATGTAGAAGAACACCAGGATGGGCATCCACATGCCGATGACCTTGCCCGACACCGTGCTGGACATCATGGCCGCCACCACACCGGTCGAGACCATCCAGTTGCACATCACCCCTCGGATGAACAGGGTCAGCATGCCGGCCGCGCCGTGTGCGGCATAGCCCACGGTACGGCCTTCGCCGATCGAACCGATCTTCTGGCCGATGGCATTGGGAGCCTCGGAGAAGCCAAAGGTGAAGATGATGGCCATGAAGACGGCCACCGTGAGCGCCCCGGCAAAGTTGCCCACAAAGACCAGGCCCCAGTTGCGCATCACGCCACCCCAGGTGGCGCCCGGGCGGCGATCGAACACGGCCAGGGGCGCCAGGGTGAAGACGCCCGTCAACAGATCGAAGCCCATCAGGTAGAGCATGCAAAAGCCGACCGGAAACAACAACGCACCAATCAAGGGGTTGCCGGTGTTGACATTGACGCTGACGGCAAAGGCCGCTGCCAGCGCGAGGATGGCGCCTGCCATGTAGGCACGGATCAGGGTGTCGCGGGTGGACATCAAAAGCTTGGATTCACCGGCATCGACCATCTTGGTGACGAATTCGGCGGGGGCGAGGTAGGCCATGGCACTTCCTTGAAAAGCAGTCTGAGGAGCGCGAAAAAAAAGGCGTCGCCGTGGGGTCACCGATCAGGATCGGGACTCACGGGACGCCATCATCCGCGGGATCGGGGCTCACACCCGGCGGGGGCCGGTGTGGTGGAAGTCAAGCCGCCATTAGCTTGTTCACCGCAAACCATGCAGGTTCCATGCCTGCGGCAGGGTGCCTGGGCCCGTCGGCCTGCACCAGACCGGTGCAGCAAGCGCCTGTTGACGATCCCCAGGGGGGCTCAGCACGGCCGATGGGAGCGAGATCGTCCACCGACGCCAAGGCTCACTTCTGTGGCGCGCCACGCTGCGCCGGTGCCACCATGTCGGGCAGGCTGAGCGTGGCCTCGGCCACATCGAGCAGGCGCCGGTTGTGGTCCATCGAGGCCTTTTGCAGGGCGCGAAAGGCCGCCTCTTCGGTGAGGCCCAGGCGGGCCATGAGTGCGCCCTTGGCGCGCTCGATGATCTTGCGCTCATGCAGGGCCCGGCGCGCTGCGTCCAGCTCAACCTCCATGCGGGCCAGGCGCTCGGACTGGGCCTGCAACAGGCCGGCCAGCGAGGCGGCCGAATCGGGGTCGGTGGTGCCTGCAGGGGCCGCAGCCGCAGGAGATTGAGCCTGTCCACTGGCTTGAAAGAAGCGGTCAGCCTCATGAGCGCGAGGCGGAGGGTTGTCGCGCAACTGGCGCAGCAGGCCAGCCGAATCCTGCAGATCGTTCTGGGCGCGCTGGATCTGGCTTTCGCAGGCCTGGTGCAGGCATTCGAGCAGGGCCTGTTGCAACTGCCAGAGTTGGGCAATGCGCTCGCTGGCCACGTCAAACCAGGTTTCGCTGAGGGGGGGCTCGAGGGCCGCACCGTCGCGGGCCATGCACAGGGTGCGGCGCAAGCGCTCCAGCATCGCCACATTGGGGCTGAGCTGCAGTTGCTGCCAACGCTGGCGCAACTCGGGCTCGGCAAACTCTTCAAACAGGCGCAGGCTGCGTTCCTGCGCATCAATCAGGTGCACGATGCGCTGCTGCTGGTCGTCACGGCACAGGCCCGAGGCGAACAGCTGTGCCCCCACGGCGCGCTCCTGGCCGGCAGTCTCCTTGCCCTGCACCAGGTGCACGAAAGCCACCAGCAGGCGCGACACCTCAGGATAAGGGGCCGCATCGGCCATGTAGAACACCAGCTCCAGCAGACCGGCAATCAGGCGGCTGTAGGCGCCCACGGCGTCGCTGGCACTGAAGGCCCGACACGCGATCTGATGGCGCAGCGCGGCCAGGGCCTCCAGGTCGAGCAGGGCCCAGGCCATCAAGGACAGCAAGCGTGCCGAGGCCCCCTGCTCAGGCGCCATCTGGGCCTCGACCTGGGCACGCAGCAAAGCCTCCAGGGGTTGGCTGGCAGCACAGGCGGCCTCACGCTC
The DNA here is from genome assembly GCF_058791075.1 of Curvibacter sp. EU05-FHT14A10. Taxonomy (NCBI): domain Bacteria; kingdom Pseudomonadati; phylum Pseudomonadota; class Betaproteobacteria; order Burkholderiales; family Comamonadaceae; genus Curvibacter; species Curvibacter sp. EU05-FHT14A10. The sequence continues at coordinate 208,417 of NZ_JBYTDE010000006.1, read as the reverse complement.
GGCGCCAAAGCGCGCCCCTTCCGAAGCCAGGAACACGCTGCTGGCCCCGCGCTCGCGCTGCAGGGCGTCGATCAGCTGACCGACCACGCCCGCCAGCTGGACACGGGACTCCAGGTGACGCAAGGCCTCGATCTCAAGTTGCTTGGCGCGCAGGACGAGGTGAGAAACAGACTGGTGCATGGAGCCATATTGTGTTGCCAAAACAGCGGGCTCGGCAGGCTCCATCGCGGCTTTCGTCAGCATGGGAGGGGCCACGTGCCGACCCGCCGTTCAGGCCGCGGCCAGGAGCACCTGGTCCTGGTCCAGACGCACGGCATAGGCGCGCACCGACAAGGCCGGGTCTTCCAGGCACTCGCCATTGCGCAGGTCGAAATGTTGCTTGTACAAGGGCGAGGCCACCACGGTGCGTTCACCCAGGCTGCCCACCAGACCACGCGACATCACGCTGGCGCGTGACACGGGGTCGACGTTGTCGATCGCATACAGCTCGCTGTGGCCAACGCGGAAAATGGCCACGTGGCGCTGCCCCAGGCGGGCGCACACGCCGGTGTTGGGCAGGATGTCGTTCACCGCGCAGACGGCGGTCCAGTTCAGGGTTTCGGTGTTCATGGCTGAAGTTCTCCGGTGGGGTGGGTGTCGTGCCTGGAATGGGTGCGATGGGGTCAGGCTGGTGCGCCAGCGCGCTCTTCGGGGCGGGCAGGCCGGATCTGGCCTCGCTCTTCGACGAACACGATGTGCTCGTCGGGCTGCTCGCTGTTCACGAAAGACCGGAAGCGCTGACGCGTGACCGGGTCGCTGACGGCAGCCTTCCATTCGCAGGCGTAGGTGTCGACCACCTGCTGCATCTGGGCTTCGAGCTCGGCGCCCAGGCCCAGGCTGTCCTGCAACAGCACATCCTTCAGGTAGGCCAGTCCGCCTTCCAGGCTTTCGCGCCAAGTGCTGGTGCGCTGTAGGCGGTCGGCAGTGCGCACGTAGAACATCAGGAATCGGTCGATGGTGCGGATCAGCTCGTCCTGGCTCAGGTCAGAGGCCAGCAGTTCGGCGTGACGCGGTTTCATGCCGCCGTTGCCGCACACGTACAGGTTCCAGCCCTTGTCGGTGGCGATGATGCCCACGTCCTTGCCCTGGGCCTCGGCGCATTCGCGGGTGCAGCCCGACACACCGAACTTGATCTTGTGCGGTGAACGCAGGCCCTTGTAGCGGTTTTCCAGCAGCACGGCCAGGCCCACGCTGTCGCCCACGCCGTAGCGACACCAGGTGGAGCCGACACAGCTCTTCACGGTGCGCAGCGACTTGCCGTAGGCATGCCCCGACTCGAAGCCTGCGGCGATCAGCTCTTCCCAGATGGCGGGCAGTTGCTCGACACGGGCACCGAAGAGGTCCACCCGCTGGCCGCCGGTGATCTTGGTGTAGAGGCCGTACTTCTTCGCCACCTGGCCCACGGCGATCAGGCCGTCCGGCGTGACCTCACCGGCCGGCATGCGGGGCACCACCGAGTAGCTGCCGTCTTTCTGGATGTTGCCCAGGTAGTAATCGTTGCTGTCCTGCAGGCTGGCCAGGTCCTTCTTGAGCACGAACTCGTTCCAGCACGAGGCCAGCATGTTGGCCGCCGCGGGCTTGCAGATGTCGCAGCCCAGGCCTTTGCCATGGGCGGCCAGCAGCTCGTCAAAGCTGCGGATCTTGCCCACCCGGATCAGGTGGTACAGCTCCTGGCGCGAGTAGGCAAAGTGCTCGCACAGGTGGTTGTTCACGGCCAGGCCCTGCTTCTTCATCTCCAGCTTCATGACCTGGGTGGCCAGGGGCACGCAGCCGCCGCAGGTGGCGCCAGCCTTGGTGCAGGCCTTGAGCTCGCCGATGCTGGTCACGCCGCCGGCCACGGCATCGCAGATCTGGGCCTTGGTGACGCTGTTGCACGAGCAGATCTGGGCGCTGGCCGGCAAGGCGTCCGGGCCCAGGCCGGGTTTGGCCTGGCCTTCGCTGCTGGGCAGGATCAGAAACTCGGGGCTCTTGGGCAGCTCGATGCCGTTCAAGGCCATTTGCAGCAAGGTGCCGTACTCGTCGGCATTGCCCACCAGCACCGCCCCCAGCAGGCGCTTGCCGTCTGCACTGATCACGATCTTCTTGTAAACCTGGGCGATCTCGTCGCAATACTGGAAGCTGCGGCTGCCCAGGGTCTTGCCGTGTGCGTCACCAATGCTGGCCACGTCCACCCCCATGAGTTTGAGCTTGGTGCTCATGTCGGCCCCGACAAAGGCCACGTCGTCCTGCCCGGCCAGATGCCGGGCGGCCACGCGGGCCATGTCGTAGCCCGGGGCCACCAAGCCGAAGGTCTGGCCGTTCCAGGCGGCGCATTCGCCGATGGCGTAGATGTCCAGGTCGCTGGTGCGGCACTCGCTGTCGATCTCGACGCCGCCGCGCGGGCCCAGGGCGAGGCCGCTGGTGCGGGCCAGTTCGTCCCTTGGGCGGATGCCGGCCGAGAAGACGATCATGTCGGTCTCCAGGTGGCTGCCATCGGCAAACACCATGCGGTGGCGCGCCGTCTCGCCGTCGATGATCTGCAGCGTGTTCTTCTGGGTGTGCACCTGCAGGCCCAGGTCCTCGATCTTCTGGCGCAGCACGCGGCCGCCACCCTCGTCGACCTGCACAGCCATCAGGCGCGGTGCAAATTCGACCACATGGGTCTGCAGGCCCAGGTCGCGCAAGGCCTTGGCGCATTCCAGGCCCAGCAGGCCGCCGCCCACCACCACACCGCTCTGGGCCCGGGCGCCACACTCGGTCATGGCCTCCAGGTCTTCGATGGTGCGGTACACAAAGCAGTCGGCCCGATCATGGCCCGGCACCGGCGGCACGAAGGGGCTGGAGCCGGTGGCCAGCACCAGCTTGTCATACACCAGCACCTGGCCATCGACCAGGGTGACGGTGTGGGCATCGCGATCAATGTGCGCGGCCCGGGCGGCCAGGCGCAAGCTGAAGCCGGTGCGCTCGAAAAACCCGGGCTCAACCAGCGACAGGTCCTGGGCCGACTTGCCGGCAAAGAACGCCGACAGGTGCACCCGGTCGTAAGCAGGGCGTGGCTCTTCGCACAGCACCGTGACCTGGGCCCCCTGCAGGCCGGCTTCGGCCAGGCTCTCGAGGAATTTGTGGCCCACCATGCCATGTCCGACGACGATGATTTTCATGTTGCGTGCTCCTGAATGAAGTGCGCAGCGCGGCGCACCGGCGGGCCGGGCCTCAAGTGCCGTGCCTGCCATGGATGAAAAAATCAAAGGGGTTGATGCCGCGTCGGTACAGGCAGCGAGCGGGCCCAGGCCCGGCGCTGTGTGCGACGCGTGTCCGCCGTCGTTAGCGGTGCAGAAGGGGCCGGTGAAGCGTCGATGCTGCCGGCCACGGCCTCATACAAGCAGCTTCCGTGCCTGCCAAAAAATGCCCCTCGGATCGGCTTGGCGCTGCACGATGGGCCTCACCGCACCAGATCAGGCCGGCAGGGCACCGATGCGGTGCACAACAGCACGGCGGCGCCCTCAAACGTCGATGGCCGAAGGGGCCGCCTGGCGGATCAACTCGATGAAGCGGCTCAGGCGCGCAGGGATCAGCCGGCTGTAGGGGTAGACCAGGTACACCGGCAGGGAGGGTGCCTCCCAGCCGGGTAGAAGATGCACCAGACGGCCTGCGGCGATGTCTTCGTCCACCAGCCAGTACGAGAAGATGCCCAGGCCCAAGCCACTCAGCGCAGCATTGCGCAAGGCGTACAGGCTGTCGGTGCTGAAGCGGGGGCGGATGGCGAAGCTGAACGACTCGGCTGTGGCGCGCTGGTTCAGAACCACCTCGTTCTGATAGAAGGTGCGCACAGCCATCCAGGGCAAGGCCGCGAGGTCGCGGGGGTGGGCGGGTGGCCTGGCCGCATCCACCCATTGCGGTGCGGCCACCACCACCCGCCGCACCTCACCCAGTTTGAGTGCCACCAGCGAAGGGTCTTCGACCGTGCCCACACGGATGGCGCAATCCACCCCCTCGGCAATGAAATCGGGCAGGCGGTCGTTCAACAGCCACTCCAGCGAGACCCCGGGGTAGCGCGCCAGGTAGTCAGCCACGGGGCCGATCAACTGCTGCTGGCCAAAGGCGTGCGGGGCCAATACGCGCAAAGTGCCCTGGGGCTGGGCCGCCTGGCCGCGCAGCCCTTCGTCCATCGACTGCCAGGTCTCCAGCAGCCCCCGCGCCAGCGTCAGGCAGCGCTCACCATCCTCGGTGAGCTTCATGGCATGGGTGCTGCGCTGCAAAAGCTTGAGCCCCAGCTGCTGCTCCAGCGCCGTGAGGCGGCGGCTGATGGTGGGCTGGGTGCTGCCCATCTGGCTGGCCGCCGCTGACAGACTGCCCGCCTCGACGATGCGGACAAAGGTGTCGAAGAGCTCGATGCGATCGACCTGGCGGCTGGCGGGCGGAGTGGTTTTCATGCGCCAAGCGTATATCAATTGTTCAAATCAGGGCACTACACGGGCTGATTCGGCGTCATTACAGTTAAAGGCATCGATCTTCACCGGAGAAATCCATGAATTCCATACCCGTTGCGCATGAACAAGAACCCCCAGCAGCCCCCCTCCCCGAATGGCGTCAGAAGCACCTGGTCTTGCTGGCCGCTGGCGCGGGCTTCAGCGTGGCCTCGCTGTATTACAGCCAGCCCATCCTGGGCGTGCTGGGCGCCGACCTGCAGGCCAGCGCCAGCCACATCGGCCTGGTGCCCACCCTGACGCAACTGGGCTATGCCCTGGGCATCCTGCTGCTGGCCCCCCTGGGTGACCGATTGAACCGGCGCCGCTTGATCCTGGCCAAGGCCTTGGCTCTGACGGCGGCCTTGCTGCTGAGTGCCTTCGCCCCGTCAGTCCCCTGGCTGTTGCTGGCCAGCCTGCTGATCGGCCTGTCGGCCACGGTGGCGCAGGACATCGTGCCCGCAGCGGCCATCCTGGCGCCCGAGTCCAGCCGGGGCAAGGCGGTGGGCTCGGTGATGACCGGGCTGCTGCTGGGCATTCTGCTGTCGCGGGTGGTGAGCGGCCTGGTGGCCGAGCAACTGGGCTGGCGTGCGGTGTATGGCGCGGCCGCAGGCTCGGTGGCGATCCTGGCCCTGGCCCTGTGGCGCGGGTTGCCCGACTTCGCCCCCACCACCCGGGTCTCGTACACCGCCCTGATCGGTTCGATGGGCCTGCTGTGGCAGCGCTACCCAGGGCTGCGCCATGCCGCGCTGGCCCAGGGTCTGCTGGCCGTGGGCTTCAGCGCCTTCTGGTCGACCTTGGCGGTGATGCTGCACGCCGAGCCCTTCCACCTGGGCAGCGGAGCCGCCGGTGCCTTCGGCCTGGCAGGCGTGGCGGGCGCGCTGGCCGCGCCCTTGGCCGGACGCATCTCGGACCGCCGAGGCCCCGAACTGGTGACCCGCCTGGGCGCCGGCCTGAGCGCCCTCGCCTTTGCCAGCATGGCGGGCGCCGCCTGGCTGCCACCTCAGGGCCAATTGGTGCTGATCGTGGTGAGCGCGGTGGCCTTCGACTTTGGCGTGCAAGCCACCCTGGTGGCCCACCAGACCTTGGTCTACGGGCTGGAGCCGGCCGCTCGCAGCCGGCTCAACGCCCTGCTGTTCGTGGGCATGTTCATCGGCATGGCCACCGGCGCCTGGCTCGGCAGCCTGGCCCTGGCCCAATGGGGCTGGCTGGGGGTGGTGGGCCTGGCCACGGTGGCCGCGCTGGGGGCCTTGGCGGTGCGGCTGGCGGTCAGCACCCGGTCGGCAAGTCTGACCAAGACAGGTCTGGCCCAGGCCTGACGCTGAAGTTGGCGGGGCTGGCAGCCGCCTCGCTGCGGTCCAGGCCCAAGAACCAAGGGGCAAAAAAACGGGCCGTCAGGCCATTACACGCCGGATGTTGTCGTCGATCCGGCCCTGGATCAGGCGCAGGGTGCCGGGGGTGATTTGCCCGGCGAGTTGGCTGTGCGCCGTGGTGGTGAAGGTGCTGGCCACGCTACAGACCCGCTCCAGCACTGCGGCGACCGCCTGGGCGGAGAGTTCAGCCTCTCTGAGCCCCAGTTGCAGCAGGGGGCTGCGGCCCACTTCCAGGGCCTCGCCCATCACATCCATCTGGTGGTAACCCCCCGGGCCTTCGCAGAAGGTGACATCGTAGGCCGGCGCCAACTGCCATTGACCCGTGGACTGCATCAGGTAGGCGAAGTTCTTGGGGTGGTCGTCGCGGTTGTTGAACACCACGTTGAAGACGACCCGCTCGAAAGCCCGGGCTTTCTCCCGCATGTCATTGGTGCACAACTGGGTGGCCCGCAGAAAGTTGACGCTGTCGAGCGCGCCAGGGATGCGGAAGTCGGCCCTGGTGAAGGCGGCCAGGCTCTGCTGGGGAATGCGCTGGCCAGCCTGCCGATCGAAGCGTCGTGAGCCAAAGGCGGCGTGGCCGTTGGGCAGTTCGAAATAGACTGTCTCAGGCGTTTCGATGCCGCAGGCTCGCAAGCACTGGGCGTAGATGGCCTCTACCGCACACACCTCAGCGGGCTCATGCCGACCAGGAAACTTGATCAGCCAGGCGTCCAGACCCGGCGCATCGACCGTGCTGAACCCACCGGACCCAGGGTCGCGGTACAGCATGGCCTTGGGCCGGGCGCCCTGAGGCGAGCCGCCCATTCGCAGCAGGCTTTGCAGAAAGGCCCCGCCCTCGCCTTGCAACACTTGCTGGACCTGCGTGGCCAGGTGAGCCAGGACCGGGGTCTCTTGCGAGCCCTGGGCCTCTGGCGCCGCAGGCACAAAGCTCATGGCGCCCATGGCGCTCGCGCCGACATAGGCCAGACGCGCCAGCGGGCCAACCCGGGCTGCTTGCAGCCCCTGCCGTTTGAACCAGCGGTCCATCAGAAGCATGCCCCAACCATCCGGCAGGGCGTCATAGACGGGGCCGGGCAAGCCGGCTTGGTGGGCCGGGAAGTCTTTTCGAAAGCGCGGGCCCTTGAGCGGCAAACGCAAAGCCGACAGCTCAAGCCCCCGGGCCAGCGCCTCATCGCTGTATTCGAAGGCCACCAGGGGTCGGCCGGTGATCGCATCTGAGGCCACCAGCCGGCCCCAGCGCCAATGCTCGCCCCATCCGTTGTAGAACACATCGATCTGCTCAGGCACGGGTCGCCTTTCGCTTGACACGGCGGCGTTGGGCGCCGGCCTCGTAACGCAGCATGTCGTCCAGGCTGTCCAAACGGGGCTGAAACAGGGCCTCCAGCTCTGCCGACCGCCCCAGCACCATGGCAACGCGGACCACGCTCTCAAAGCTCGTATTGCGACCCGATTCGAGGTTGGACAGGGTGTTCACGCCAACACCGGCACGCGCCGCCACCTCGGCCTGCGTCATCTGCTGAGCCAGGCGCTCTTGCCGCAGGCGGGTGCAGAGCTGGCTCACGATCTCATCGGGGCGCTGGTAAATTAAATCCATTTTTTCATGTGTTAAGTCCAGTTAATAGACTTAAAACTCAATATTTTAGATTTATGAATCCATACCGTCAAAACCATTGAGGATCATCCGAGCCCATCGAACTTGGGTTGCAGCAGGCCCAACGGACACCCCAGCCTCCATCGATCTTCAGCGCTGCCTACAGCACATCAATGAAAGCGCGCGTCTTGCTGGGTATCAGGCGTTCAGCACACGTCGCACATGCGCGCTGCGCACAGGGGCCTGGGCCATGGCATCGGGAACGACCTCACTGCCCCCAGGGCTACCTGGCCAAGGTGCTGACAAATTGCTCGTACATCGCGTCGACGGCACTCGAACGTTGTGAGCTTTTGCTGCGGAACACCGCCACCTCCATGCCGCCCAGGGCGGGCAGCTCAAACCCCTTGGGCAGGCCCTGGAGCGGCTGCAAGCTGGCTGGCACGCTGCAGCGCGTCAATACCGCCACCGCCAGCCCGCTCTCCACGGCGGCCACCTGGCCGGCCAGGCTGGAGCTGTGATAGACCACCCGATAGGCGCGGCGCCTGGCGGCCAAGGCGGACATGGCTTCGATTCTGGCCAGGCTACCTGATTCGTAGACGGCAATCGGCATGGGGTTCTTGCGCCAGACTTCAAACTGGGGGGCACCGACCCACACCAAAGGCTCATGGAACAGGAGCCTGCCGCGCTGGGGCTTGTCACGGGAGACCAGGGCCAGGTCCAGGTCGCCACGCAGCACCTTGGGGATGAGCGAGGTCGACTGCTCGCAGGTCAACTCAATCTCCACCCCCTGGTGACGAGCCGCAAAACTGCGCAGCACCGGCGTCAGGTAGGTGGCCGCATAGTCATCGGGCACCCCCAGGCGAATGCGGCCTTCCAACTCGGGGCCGAACATCACGGCCTGGGTCTGGGCCTGCAACTCCAGCATGCGGTGCGCATAGGACAGCAACTCGGCTCCGGCCGCCGTGATGTCCATGTGGCGCGGGCTGCGCACCAGCACAGCTTTGCCCAAGGCGCCCTCCAGCTTCTTGATCTGCATGCTCACCGCCGACTGCGAGCGGTGCAGCAAGGGGGCTGCCGCCGACAAGGAGCCGGCATCCACCACCGCCACAAAGGCGCGCAACCAATCGATTTGAAGATCCGGGTGTTTCATCGCGACAGCCATTCATTCGATAAACGCATGGTAGCTGTCAGAACTATGCGCTTTACTGAATTCTTGCGCCCCGGGAACATCGCCCCATGCACAGCAAGACCGCCCTCACCACCGCCTCAACATCCACATCACGCACCACCGGCGAGCAGCGCGGCCTGGGGCTCATGGTGGCCGGTGGCCTCTTGCTGGGCACCCTCGGCGTGTTTGTGCAAGAGGCGGCTCAACACCCGCTGGTGACCGTCTGGTTTCGCTGCGCGATGGGTGCGCTGGCCCTGTTCTTGTGGTGCGCAGCCACAGGGAATCTGAAGGGCCTTCACCTACAGGGCAGGCGCCTGGGCGTGGTCTGTGTCATGGGCTGCCTGATGGTGCTGAACTGGGCCCTTTTCTTTGCCGCCATTCCACGCACTTCCATGGCAGTGGCCACTGTGGTGTTTCACATTCAGCCCATCTGGGTCATCGTGTTTGGCGCGTTGTTTCTGCGCGAGCGGGTGTCCTGGGGCCAGTGGATGGCGACGCCGGTGGCCCTGTGCGGTTTGGCCCTTACCACCGGTTTGCTGGACGACCTGGCCATCTCCCACACAGCCCGCAGCGGCTATGCCCTCGGGCTGCTGCTGTGCCTGGGAGGCTCGCTGAGCTATGCCGCCGTGACCCTGCTGGCCAAGACCCAGCAGGGAATCGCGCCCTTGACGCTGGCCTTCTGGCAGTGCGCGGTGGGCAGCCTGGTACTGGTCTGGGCACCCTGGGTTTTTGGCTTGCCCCAACAACCCGGCACCTGGGCCTGGCTGGCGGGCCTCGGCGTGTTGCACACGGGCCTGGCCTACGTGGTGCTTTTTGCAGGCATGGCCAGGCTCCCGCTGGGTCGCATTGCCGTGCTGCAGTTTGTCTACCCCTTGGCGGCCGTGCTCTTCGATTGGGGCCTGTATGGCACCCGCTTGAGCCCCACGCAGCTCGCAGGCATGGCCCTGATGGGGGCTTCGGTTTGGAGCATTGTCAAAACCAGACACGCAGCGCGCCCGGCGCTGGATGACTGAGTACGGAGACTCAAGGTGGCCCGGTACGACCCCTGAGGCCCGGCAGCCCAAGCACTCAATCTCGCTGCAGCGCCACCTGCAGCATCTCTATGAAAGCCCGGGTCTTGCTGGGCATCAGGCGCCGGCCCAGAAACACCGCCCAGGCCGGCTCGGGGGGCAGGCACCAGGCGCTCAGCACACGGCGCAATTCACCGCTGCGCACACGGGCCTGGGCCATGGCATCGGGCACCGCCACAATGCCACAGCCGCCCACGGCCATCTCCAGCAACAGGCCAGGGGCATTGGCGACAAAGCTGCTCGGGGGGGCGCCCTCCCAGCGGGTGTCGCCATGCAACAGCGTCCAGCGGGCGGGCTCCAGGTTGCGCTTGAGCAGCAGCACGCTCTTGTGCTGCGCCAGGTCTTCGGGGGATTGCGGATCACCATGCTCGGCCAGGTAGGCCGGTGCGGCGTACAGACCGATGGACAGCGTGGCCAGCCGTCGCGCGGTGAGCGAGGCATCGTCCTGCAGTTCGCCAAAGCGCAGGGCCAGGTCAAAGCCTTCGCCCACCAGGTCGACCCGGCGCGGCGACAGGTCCAGCTCCAGCGTCACCGCCGGGTGCAGGGCCACAAAGGCGGCCAGCATGTCGCGCAGCATCAGGGTGGCCACTTCGGGCGGCATGGAGACGCGCAGGCGCCCCGTGGGTTGCAGCTGACGGTGTTCGCTGAGGGCGGTGACGGCGTCGACTTCTGCCGCCACCTGGCGCGCATGTTCGAGCAGTTGCAGGCCGAACTCGGTGAAGGTGGAGCGGCGGGTCGAGCGTGACATCAGGCGCTCGCCCAACTGCTCCTCCAGGTGCGCGACGCGGCGCGACACCGAGGACTTGGGCAGGCCCAGGCGCTCGGCCGCCTTGCTGAAGCTGCCCGCCTCGGCCACACGGGCGTAGATCAGCAGATCGTTGGGGTTGAGGGATTCCATGGGCACTGCGGCGGGTGTGTCGCGGGCCTCAGCCCGGTGTGGCTTCGAGCGCCGATTCGATGTGGATCTCGCCGCTGAGCAGGCGGTGGATGGGGCATTTGTCGGCGATCTCGAGCAGGCGCTGGCGCTCGGCATCGGTCAGTGTGCCCTCGATGGCGATGCGACGCTGCAGTTGGTAACGCACACGACCGTCGTCGGCCTTGTCTTCCACATGATCCACCGTGACCCGCAAGGCCGTGACGGCCAGCTGACGGCGGCGAATGTAAAGCTCCAGCGTCAGGGTGGTGCAGGCGGCCAGGGCCGAATCAAGCAGGTCGTGCGGATCGGGGGCCCGATCCTGCGAACCCAGGGTCTTGTCGATGTCCGAGTTCCAGACATGGCGGCCGTTGCTGAGGGTGGTGAGCGCGCCGTTGGCGCGCTGCAGGGTGGCTTCGATGGTCATGGTCAGTCTCCGTTCAATGCAGAAAATCAGGGCTGCGGCGCAGCCTCAGGCAGCTTCTTCGCCCAGGCGCCCATCGCGGAAATCGTTCAGGGCCTGGTAGATCTCTTCCTTGGTGTTCATCACGAAGGGGCCGTACTGCACGATGGGCTCCTTCAAGGGCTGGCCTGCGATCAGCAGCACACGGGCATCGGCCGTGGCCTCGATGACCACCCCATCGGCCTGCGCCTCATTGCGCAGGATGGCCATGCGCTGCAGCGGCACGGCCTGACCGCCCACCGACACCTCGCCCCGGTACACGTACACGAAGGCATTGTGCTGCGGTGGCAGCACCTGATCGAAGCGTGCGCCCTGGGGCAGGTGCAGATCCAGGTACAGCGGCTGGGTGATGGGGCGCTGCACCGCGCCCTGCACACCATGGCTGCTGCCAGCGATCACCGTCACCGCCACGCTGGCGGGCGTCACGAAATGCGGCAGGTCGGCGGCCTGGAAGTCGCGGTACCAGGGGGTGTTCATCTTTTCGCTGCTGTGCAGATTGAGCCAGAGCTGAAAGCCCTCCATCACGCCCTCCTCCTGCTGCGGGATCTCGGAGTGGATCACGCCCTTGCCGGCCGTCATCCACTGCACGCCGCCGTTTTGCAGCAGGCCCTCATGGCCGGCGCTGTCGCGGTGCAGCATGCGGCCGGCAATCATGTAGGTGACGGTCTCGAAGCCGCGGTGCGGGTGGTCGGGAAAGCCGGCAATGTAGTCGTTGGGGTTGTCGCTGCCAAAGGCATCGAGCATCAGGAAGGGGTCGAGCCGATGCTGCAAGGGCTGCGTCAGCACGCGGCTGAGCTTGACGCCCGCGCCATCCGAGGTGGCCTGGCCGCGCACCAGTTGCTCGACGCTGCGCGATTGGGTGACCGGGGTGATCTGAACAGAGCTGGATGTCATGGCGGGCCTTTCGGTGTTAGACGGGTTGAATCGAAGGCTAGACTTTATTGTTGCTAATAGTTTTATGGAATAGCCTTTTGAGCGCCTCTTTGTTGCTTAGACGGAACAATGGCGCCGCAACTGACCCAGACAGACTGGGCAGCGGATTCTTTTCAGGCGGGATCAGCGGGGAACAGCGAATGACGGCTCAAGCAATCGGTGCAGCGCGGCGGTCACCTCCTGAGCCTGCGCCTGCAGGCACTGCACCAGGGCCTGCGTTTCTGACATGGCCGGCCGGTACAAAGGGCGCAACAGGGTGATGCTGAATGGGATGGAGAATGCCAGCCTGCGCAACACAAGCCCCGACCCCGCCATGGCCAGGGCGGTGAAGGGATTGACGATGGCCAGCCCCAGACCTTGCTGCACCATGGCGCACACAGCCACTGCACTGTGGGTTTGCAGGTGCAATTGGCGCACCACGCCCTCCTCGGAAAAAAGCTGGTCTATTTGACAGCCGTAAGGGTCATCGGCAGCCAGACTGATGAACTGCTGGCCTGCAAAGTCCTGCAAACGCAGTACCGCATGCGCAGTCAGGGGATGCCCGGCTGGCAACACAGCCACTTCATCCAGTGTCAGCAGCGGAAGGGCCTGCACACCCACAGGTGTACCGGGCTGCTCGCTCAGGCCCAAGTCAAAGCGCTGGGCGCTCATCCATTCCTCCAGCAACGGTGACTCTTGCGGGGTGATGGACACACGCAGACGGGGCTGCGCCTGAAGCAGCCGGGCCATGGCGCCAGGTAACAAAGCATGGGCGAGGGCCGGCAGGCACAGCACCGAAAGCTGTGCCTCCTGCGATTGCCCCAGGGCCACCGCCCGCTCCACGACGCGCTCTAGCCCCCGCCATGAGATTTGCACTTCGTCCCACAGCGCCAGAGCGCGGGCATTGGGGCGCAGGCGGCCCTGCGAGCGTTCAAACAGTGGGTAGGCCAGCAGGTGCTCAAGTCGTGCCAATTCGCGGCTGACAGTGGGCTGAGAGCTGCTGAGCAAAGCGGCAGCATGGGTCACGCTGCCGGCAGTCATCACCGCGCGAAAGACTTCGATGTGCCGGTGGGTGATGAGGGCGCTGCGGGTGCTTTGCGGGTCCCTGATGGAGGGCTGGATCATGTCAAAAGCATATCAAGAATGAATGATTAATGGACAAATTTCCATTGGACTGAATATCCCCGTTTCGGCAGGATTCCAGCGGTGTCTCGCCTTGGCGTCCTATTTGTGTTTCTCATCCTTTTGAAGCCCCACATGTCCACTCTCTTTAACCCCGCCCAGTTGTGGTCACTGACCGAGCAGTTCGGTACACCGCTTTGGGTGTACGACGCCGCCACCATCGGCCAGCGCATTGCCCAGCTTTCCAACTTCGACACGGTGCGGTACGCCCAAAAGGCCTGCTCCAATATCCACATCCTGAAGTTGATGCGCGAGCAAGGCGTCAAGGTCGACGCGGTTTCACGCGGCGAAATTCTGCGGGCCCTGGCTGCGGGGTTCCAGGCAGGCGATGAGCGGTCAGAGATCGTGTTCACTGCTGACTTGTTCGATGCCGCCACACTCGACTGCGTGGTGGAGCACGGCATTCCCGTCAACACGGGCTCCATCGATATGCTGCACCAGTTGGGCCGTCGGTCCAAAGGGCACACGGTATGGCTGCGCATCAACCCCGGCTTTGGCCATGGTCACAGCAACAAGACCAACACAGGCGGCGAGCACAGCAAGCACGGCATCTGGCACACCGATGTGACATTGGCACTGCAAACCATTCGTGAGCAGGGTCTGACGCTGGCGGGTCTGCACATGCACATTGGCTCGGGCGTGGACTACAGCCACCTGTCCAAGGTATGTGACGTCATGGTGGACTTGGTGCGACAGGTGCACGCCCAAGGGCATGACCTGCGTGCGATCTCGGCCGGCGGTGGGCTGTCCGTCCCCTATCGCGAAGGCGATCCCGTGATCGACACGCAGCATTACTACGGCATGTGGGACAGGGCGCGTCAGCACGCCGAGACCCTCGTCGGCCATGCGCTGGGGCTGGAAATTGAGCCCGGCCGCTTCCTGGTGGCCGAATCAGGCGTGCTGCTGGGTGAAGTGTGTGCCACCAAGAAGGCGGGCAACAATCACTTTGTGCTGGTGGATATGGGGCTCAACGAACTGATGCGCCCCTCCATGTATGGCAGTTTCCATGCCATCAGCGTGCTGCGCCGAGATGGCAGCCAGGGCCCCAGCCAGCCCACGGTGGTGGCGGGCCCGCTGTGCGAGTCGGGCGACGTGTTCACCCAGGGCGATGGCGGCGCCGTATTGCCTCGTGACCTGCCGGCGGCGGAGGTGGGTGACCTGCTGGTGATACACGACACCGGGGCCTATGGCGCATCCATGTCATCCAACTACAACACCCGCCCGCTGATTGCCGAAGTGCTTGTCAATGGCGCAGAGCCCCGCCTGATCAGACGCCGCCAGACAGTGGATGAGTTGTTGGCGCTGGAATTGGGTTGGTAACGCCAGCAGCCTGAGCGCCCAAACGCACCCCTGGTCCCACGCTGGCCACCGGCTCAGCCAAGCCCTCAATGGCAGCAGCCCCCACTGGCTGATGCGCCAGCAGCGAGCGCACCCGGCCCACCAGGGCCGTGCGGTTGGCGACCCGCAGTTTCTTGAAGGCATTGCCCAGATGGAAGCGGACGGTCGGATACTCCAGCCCGAGCCGGTGCTGGATCTCCTTGTCTGGGCACCCGCAACTGACGAGCCAGGCCACCTGGGCTTCACGCCGGCTCAAGCGCCCCTCGCGCTGCAGCGTGGCCTCGGCGCATTCGCCGTCGTCTGGCGCCAAGGACTGGTCTTTGAGGCCCAGGCGACTCAGGGCCGCGGTGATGGCGGGCTCCACCATGCGCAGGATGCTCAGCTCGCTGGTGTCGAAGTTGCCGCGCTCACGGTGACGCCAGATGCGCACATCGCCCACGCATTGGTCCTGATCGTAAAAGTAGGCATTGACCCCCCAATACATCCGGTCGCGCAGCAAAAAATCATTGAAGAACTCGGTGCGGGACAGATCGGTCTGGCACATGACCTGGGTGGCGACCGTCGGCTTGCGGCGCTGCATCATGGGGAAGGTAAGAGGGTCGACGAACCGGAAGTGCGCATCCCAGGAGCGCAGGTTGTCCTCGGACATATTGAGTGCCGTCACGCGCTCGAAGCGCTGGCGCCCGCCATCCCAGACCATCGACACGTAGGTGTCGGCCCCCAGCAGATCCAGCATGGGCAGCGCCATGCGTTCACGAAGCTCATCAGCATCGGTCGCATCGGCGATCAGCTTCATGAGGTCGGCGAGCGCGCGGGTCTGGACGGTGGAAAGGTGCATGCGGGGATCCAAGCAAAGTTCATGCGCGGGAGCTTGATGCTACGGACGGTCGTGCAGCTTTGCCCTCCGGTCAGACCCTGGCTTTTCCGATCCACAGGAGGGGGCCCCTAACGATTCCTATAGGTCAAGACCGGAAAGCCGCTTCGTAAATTGGAGCCCATCACCACGGATGGATGACCCCATGCACGCATTTGACCTTCCCCTCCATGAACAGCGACGGCAGCTGGATGCCCAGACGGTGAGCAGCGCAGAGCTCGTCGATATCTGCATCGCCAGGGTCACGGCCGACCAGGAACTGAACGCCTGGTCGAGTTTCAACCCCCAGGCCCTGCGCGATGCGGCCCGTGAAGCCGACCGGCGCCTTGCGGCCGGAGAGCGCCTGCCCCTGCTGGGCATCCCGATGGCCCTGAAAGACAACATCGAGGCCACGGGCTTCCCCTGTGGCGCCGGCACGGCGGCCCTGGCGGGCCAGGCGCCCCAGGCCGACGCCGAGGTCGTGACGCGGCTGAAGGCCGCTGGTGCGGTCATCGCGGGCAAACTGGGCATGCACGAGCTGGCCATGGGGATCACCAGCCACAACGCGGTCACAGGCGCTGTGCGCAACCCTTGGGACCGCACCCGCAGCCCTGGGGGCAGCAGTGGCGGCTCGGGCGCCGCCGTCGGCGCCCACCAGATACGGGCGGCGCTGGGCACCGACACCGGCGGTTCGATCCGGATCCCTGCCGCCTTGTGCGGGGTGACCGGGTTCCGCCCCACGGTGGGGCGTTACGCGAATGGGGGCATTGCCCCGATCTCGACCACGCGGGACACCGCCGGCCCACTGGCCGCGACCGTGGCAGATTGCGCTCTGATCGATGCCGTTCTGACCGGCGCGCCGGTCACCCCGACACCGATCGGCCTGAAAAATCTGCAAAACCTGAAGGGCCTTCGCATCGGCCTGCCACGCGCACCGTTCTGGCGCGACCTGGAACCCGGGGTCCAAGCGAGCTGCGAAAGCGCCCTGAACACACTGAGCAATGCCGGTGTTGAATGGGTCGAGGTCGAACTGCCGTGCCTGACCGAACTGTGTGCTGCGGCCAGCTTCCCCATCGTGCTGTATGAGTTTGTGCGCGACATGCGTGCTTATCTGCAACAGCGAAATCGGGGCGTGCCTCTCGAAGAACTGATCGCCCAGGTCGGCAGCCCTGATGTGCGCCAAATCGTCGGCCCGCTGTTGAGCGGCGGTGACATTGCGCCAGCAGCCTACCAGGCTGCGCTAACGGCACGGGCCGAATTGCAGGCCCTCTACGCCCGGGCCTTCGAAACCCACCGGGTGCAGGCCTTGGCCTTCCCGACCACAGCGCGCACAGCCGCACGCATTGGCGAAGACGAGACAGTCGACATCAATGGTGTGCAGATCCCCACGTTCAGCGCCTTCATCCGGCAGACGGACCCCGGCAGCACGGCTTCTCTGCCCGGCATCTCGCTGCCGGCAGGCTTGTCCAACGGGCTGCCCGTGGGCCTAGCGCTGGACGGCCCCATCGGATCCGACCAGCAGTTGCTCGCCATCGCCGAGGTCGTACAGGCAGCCCTGCCGCCTGCACCTCAAACCCCCATCCCCGCCTGAACCCAAAGGAAACCGCCATGGACCGTCGTTCATTCCTGCACCACACCTTGGCCGCCACCGCGGCCGGCATCGCCACATCGGCCTTCGCGACCAACCCCCTGAAGGTGGCGGTGCTGATTCCGCAAAGCGGGCCGGCCGGCCTGTTCGGCCCCTCATCCAAAGCCTGCGCCGAGATGGCGGCGGCCGCGTTGAATGCCCGTGGGGGCCTTCTCGGGCGTCCGCTTGAACTGCTTTTTGGGGACGCCGGGCTGGCACCGGCCGAGTCGGCGCAAACCGCCTTGAAGCTGTGGAAAGGCCAGCGGGCCGAAGCCTTCATCGGCATGCACGACAGCGCGGTGCGCGGTGCGCTGGTCGGCCTGTTCAAAGGACAGGTGCCTTATGTCTACACGCCGGTGTATGAAGGCGGCGAATGCGCCCGAGGCACCTACGTGACAGGCGAAACACCCCAGCAGCAGCTGGAGCGCGTCATCCCCTGGCTGGCCACAGAGCGCAAGCCCACCAAGTGGTACCTGATTGGCAACGACTATGTCTGGGGCCGCAACACCAACGCAGCCGCCAAGGGCTACATCGAGAAGACCGGCGCCAAGGTGGTGGGTGACGAGTACCTGCCCTTCACCGTGGACAACTTTGACGCCAGCCTGGCCCGCATCCGCGACAGCGGTGCCGATGCGGTATTGGTCTCGCTGGTGGGGGGCTCGTCGGTCACCTTCAACAAGGCCTTCGCCAGCCTTGGCCTGGCCGACAAGGCCTTGCGCCTGGGCACCCTGATCGAAGAAAACACCCTGGCGGGCATCGGCTTGGGCAACGCCCGTAACCTGTATGCCAGCTCGGGCTACTTTGCCAACCTGGACACGCCGGCGGCCAAAGCCTTTGCCGCCGCCTATGCCAAGCGCCTGGGTGCCAATGCGCCCACGCTGAACGGGCTGGCCGAATCCACCTACGAAGGCTTCCTGATGCTGGAAGCCCTGGCCAAAAAGGCGGGCAGCCTGGATGTTGCCAAGATGGACGCCATGACGGAGGGCAACACCTACAGCGGCCCCCGAGGCACGGTGACGCTGCAAAACCGCCATGCCGAGCAAGACATTCACGTGGCCGATGTCACCGACAAGGGCTTTCGGGTGCTCAAGACCTTTGCCAAGGTCGGCGCTGGCCAAAGCTGCAAGGTGTGACGCATGGACAGCGGCACGGTCTTGCATGTTTTGAACCTGGCCTATGAATTGGCCACGCTGGCCCTCACCACGCTGGGCCTGGCCATTGTCTTCGGCTTGCTGGGGGTGATGAACATGGCCCACGGCGAGTTCGTGATGATGGGCGCTTACGCCGCAGTCGCGGTGCAACAGTGGGGGCTGCCATTGATCACCGCAGTGCCGCTGGCCGTGGTGGTTTGTGGCGGGCTCGGCTACGCGGTGGAGCGCTGGCTGATCCAACCGCTTTACGCTCGGCCCTTCGACACGCTGCTGGCCACCTGGGCGCTGGCCATGCTGCTGCGCAAGCTGGTCGAAGCGATCTTCGGCCGTGGCTACCGCAACGTCGAATCGGCGTTGACGCAGCCCACTCTGGTTCTGGGGTCGCCCTACCCCGTGTACCGACTGGCGCTGATCGCCTTCACGCTGGCCGTGATGGCGGGTCTGTTCGCCTGGTATCGGCAAAGTGCGGCTGGCCTGCGTGTGCGAGCGATGACCGCCAACCCGATCCTGGCCCAGGCCTTGGGCATCCCGACCCGGCGCCTGGCCTCCCAAGCGTTCGTGATTGGCGTGGTGCTGGCCGGCCTGTCGGGCGTGCTGCTGGCCCCACTGATCCGCATTGAGCCAGGGATCGGGGTCGACTACCTGCTGGATGCATTCTTCGTGTTGGTGGTGGGCGGCATGGGCACGCTGGGAGGCCTGTTCGGCGGGGTTGGCATCATCGGTGGCGCTCAGGCCATCACCAGCAGCATGGCGGGCCAAACCAGCGGTTACGCGGTCGTGCTCATGCTCTCCATTGTTTTTTTGTGGTTGAAACCCGATGGCCTTTTTTCGCGACGCTAAACCGGCGGCTGCTCTCGCAGCCGTGTTGGCAGGCCTGCCCTGGGCCAGCAATGACTTCACCGCCTATCAAATCGCCCTGTTCCTGGTCTACGGCATGGCCGCCCAGGGCGTGGCGCTGTGTTGGGGCCGCCTTGGCTTTCTGTCGCTGGGGCATGCGCTGTTCTTCGGCCTGGGGGCCTACCTGAGTGGCGGGGTGCTGCGGGCGGCGAGCAACGGGGCCCTGTGGTACCTGCTGCTGCCGCTGGCCATCGCGGCGCCTGCGCTGCTGGCCTATCTGATCGCACGTGTGGTGTTTGCGCGCAGCACCCGCAGCGGGCCTTACTTTTCGCTGATCACACTGGCCCTCACCATGCTGGGCTTTCTGGCGGCTCAGCAATGGAGCGGCCTGACGGGCGGCTTCAACGGCATGGCCGACATTCCGGAGCTTCCGGGCACCTCGCGCTACGAGACGCTTTACTGGGTGATTGCGGCTTGCGCGGTGGGGTCCACGCTGGCGCTGTCCTTGCTGGTGGCACGCCCCATCGGGGTTGTCTGGGAGGCCATCGCCCAGAACGAGGACCGGCTGCAACTGCTGGGCTACGCCACCGACCGCATCAAGGCCCTGGCCTTCGCTGGTTCGGCCCTGCTGACCTCACTGGCGGGTGCCCTGTTTGCCGCGCACCAGGGCATCGTGACCCCCCAGGCCATGAGCTTTGTGCTGTCGACCGAACTGGTCATCTGGGCGGCTGTCGGGGGCAAGGCCAGTGCGCTCGGCCCTCTGCTGGGCGCCACCATCGTCGGATACGCTTCGGCCGAACTGCGGGAGCAATTCCCGTACTGGGAGGCCGCCGTGGCCACGCTGTTCATCGGGGTCGTGCTGTTTTTGCCAGACGGGGTGGCCGGTTTGATGCGCCGGGGCCAGGCGCCACGGCGCGCCAATGCCGGGCAGGCCAAGCCCGTACAGCGCCCTTATGCCCCAACAGCCTCGCTGGCCCTGGCCGAGGTCCAAACAGGCCAGTCGGGCGTGCGCATCCTGGACGGCTTGTCGCTCGGGCTTCAGGGCCCGGGCATACGCTGCATCATCGGCCCGAATGGCGCGGGCAAGACCTCGATGTTCAACCTCATCACAGGGCGACTGCCGCTGCTGGGCGGCAGCATCAGGCTGAACGGCCACGACATCGGCGGCCAGCCCGCCTGGCGGGTGGCCCGCCAGGGCATAGGCCGAAAGATGCAGGTGCCCTCTGTCTTCCCGGCGCTGAGCGTGCGAGAAAACCTGGGGCTGGCGCTTTGGGCCGGGCGAGCCCACGGCTCAGACCTGCTGCGCCTGGCCACCCTGGGCTGGCAGACCCCCTTGCTGACCGACATCCTGGGCCAATTCCAAGCATTGAGCGAACGCCTGGACAACCCGGCCGGCAACTTGGCACAAGGGCATCGGCAGGCCCTGGAGTTGGCGATGACCCTCCTGCCCGAGCCCGGCCTTGTGTTGCTCGACGAGCCTTGCGCCGGGCTATCGCCAGCAGAGACCCACCACATGATCCAGGCCATCCAGTCGCTGGTGCTACGCATCGGGGCGGCAGCCTTGCTGATCGAACACGACATGTCGGCCGTTGACGCGCTGGGCGGTGAGGTTTATGTCCTGCACCAAGGCCGCCTGCTGGAGCAAGGGTCGCTGGCGCAAATCCAGGCCAGCCCGGTGGTTCGGGCCATCTACGCCGGAGGCCGAAAATGAGCCTGACATTCTCCAACATCGTCTGCGGCTATGGCGACACCCTGGTCGTCAGGGGCGTATCGGGCCAGGTCCAAGCTGGCCGGGCACTGGCCATCGTGGGGCGCAACGGGGTCGGCAAAAGCACCCTGCTGAAGGGCTTGGCGGGCCTGTTGCCCCTGGCCCAGGGGCAGTTGATCTGGGGTGGTCGCGACATCACCGGCAGCGCACTGCACACCCGGGTAGCGCTGGGCATGGCCTACACGCCGCAGGACAATGTGGTGTTCGCCGAGCTGAGCGTGGCCGAGAACCTGTGGCTGCACCTCGACGCCCGTGATGCCGACCGCTACACCGAGCTGTTCGAGCAATTCCCCTTGCTGGCCCGGCGGCGGAGCCAGCGCTCGGGCTCTTTGAGCGGCGGAGAACGCAAGCTGCTGGCCTTCACCCGCACCCTGGGCCTGCGCCCCAAGCTGGCCCTGCTGGACGAGCCCACTGAAGGGGTACAGCCCGAAAACATCGACCGCATGGCCCACTTGATACGGCAGCGCAAAAGCACAGGGGCCAGCTTCATCATCGTCGAGCAGAACCTGGAATTCGTATCGGCCTGTGCGGACGATGTCATCGTGCTGGACCACGGCGAACAGGTGCTTCAGGGGGCCTTGGGCGAGCTGGGCCGCGAGCGGATCGAGCGGCACATGGTGGTCTAGCGCGGGTCCAGCAGGCCGATGTCCCTGGCCTGCCGTCAAGTTGACACACAAGCTTGGAAAGATCCCGAGCTTTCTGCAACTCAACATGGATGGCGATCATGAGCCTGAAACCGAACTGGGCCTTGCGCCCCCTGATCCTTGCCCTGTCCACCACCACCTTGCTCGTCGCCTGTGGCGGAGGTGGATCAGAACTGAACCTGCCCCTGCCGGCCGAGCCCACCGGCATCGGGGCTGCAGACACCGCTGCGGTGCCAACAGCAACCGCCTACGTCGACGCCGGTGCCACCAACAGCCGCAGCAACCCTTGCAACGTGACGCTGGCCACCAACGCCGGCGCCCGGGTGCTGCAAGGCTTTCTGGACCTGTGGACACCCAGCACCCAGCTCGTCGATGCCGGTGTGACCCTGGCGGCCGCCAATGGCTGCCCCGCCGTCACCGCGTCGACCTGGACCGGCATCCCGGGCGACAGCACCGACGGCACGATCAAGAACAGCACCGTACACACGGCCAACATTGGCTATGTGAAGACCGCCACCCAGAACCGAAGCACGGCGCAGGCCCTGGCCGCCTACCTCGATGACCGCCGCAACAAGGGCTACAGCGTGAGCGACGGCCTGGGCCCCCTGACCAGCCTGTGGCGCCAGGGTACCCAGCAGACCACCACCATCACCGCGGTGGACCCGACGCAGGCCGTGAGCCCGGCCGTGAACGATGGCGGCAACAACCTGGGCGTGGGCTCCAGCGCCAATGCCGACCTGGGTCTGGCGGTCGACTTCATCAACGGCCTGGCCGATGGCTCCACCGAACCCCCCAAGCGCTTCTACAAGTACGCCCGCCCCTGGCGCTGGAGCAGCGATGTGAAGGTGGTGCCCGCGCTGGAGTCGGCCAAGAGCAGCACACCGGCCACCGATGGCGGCTTTCCGAGTGGCCACACCGCCGAGGCCTGGCGCGACACCCTGGCCATGGCCTACCTGGTGCCGCAGCGCTACCAGGAGCTGATCAGCCGTGCCATGGAAATGGGTGAAAACCGGATCCTGGCGGGCATGCATTCGCCGCTGGACGTGATGGGGGGCCGGGTGCACGCCACCGCCGTGGTGGCCTACAACCTTTCCAACGTGGCCTACTACACCAGCGCCGTGAAAGGCGCCGCCTACAAGCAGGCCCAGGCCTACCTGCAGAGCAAGACCGGCAGCACGGACTTCAATGCGCTCAACACCTACGCCCACACCGCCAAGACCAGCGACAGCAGCAGTGCCGACTACGACCGCTTTGCCAGCTACAGCAGCAACCGCAGCAGCTACGTTCAACGCCTGACCTATGGCTTCGGGCAGATCAATGCGGCCAGCCAGACCAGCACCGTGCCCAAGGGCGCCGAAGTGCTGCTGGAAACCCGCCTGCCCTACCTGACGGCCGACCAGCGCCGCGTGGTGCTGAAAAGCACGGCCCTCGATTCCGGGTACCCGCTGGGCAATGACGGCGAAGGCTGGGGGCGCCTGAACCTGTTTGCCGCGGCCGACGGCTACGGCAACTTCAATGGTGATGTGGCCGTGACCCTGGATGCCAGCCTGGGCGGCTTCAATGCGCTGGACAGTTGGCGCAACAACATCGCTGGCAAGGGCCTGCTCAGCAAGCTGGGCAGCGGCAGCCTGCGCCTGACCGGAGCCAACAGCTACAGCGGCGGCACTGTGCTGAGTGCCGGCACGCTGGGTGCGGACTCGACCACGGCGCTCGGTACCGGCGATGTGTTCGTGAAGGGCGGCACGCTGGAATGCACCGCACCCGGAGCGCTGGCCATCGGCGGCGCCTACAGCCAGTCGGCGGGCACGCTGAGCCTGGTGATGAAGTCGGCCTCGCAAGGGGTGCTGAGCATCCAGGGCAACGCGGTGATCAAGGGCGGCGACCTGAAGATCAGCTTCTCGGGCTACACCCCCGCCGTCGGCACCACGCTGACCGTGCTCACGGCTGGCGCCCGCTCGGGCCAGTTCGGCAGCGTGAGCGTGGCTGGCTTCAGCAAGGTCACGCCGCTGTACCAGGGCGGCAGCGTCCAGATCCGCCTGGACGGCGTTTGAGCCTGCAGGCGCCCCCAGGGCGCCTGGAGCACACCGGCCTCTGATCCGCCCCGCTTCGGCGGATCTGATCCTGCTCACGGCGGGGCAGAGTTCCGATACTCGGCTGCATGCCTACGAGAACGATCGCCCCACCCCGCCACACGCCCGGCAGACTGCCTGCCTCGACCGGCGCTTCGCCCGTACCCGATCTGACGTATCTGCAAGACAACGATCTGTTCCGATGCGCCGTCCCCACCCGCTACGGGGGCCTGGGTGGCGAGGCCCATGAGTTGGCGGCACGCATGGTCGAGGTGTGCCAGCACTCGATGTCGGCCGCCCTGGTGTTCTGGGGCCAGCGCATGGCCATCGAGTTTCTGCTCCAGTCGCCCAACGGCGCCCTGCGCGAATACCTGCTGCCTGACCTGTTGAGTGGCGAGCGTGCTGCCACGGTGCCGCTGCCCTTGGGGCTGTACCGCTTGCAGGCGCACGACACCGGTCGGGGCTGGCAGCTGAGTGGCCAGGGCTTGCAGGCCGTGAATGCGCCGCCCCAGGGCTTCTCGTTCATCGCCCCCGTTCAGATGGGGTCGACGGCAGGCTGGTGTCTGTTGCGCAGCGAGGAAGACGGCTTTGACGTGCGCACCAGCGGCGACACCGCGCTGCCGTCGCGGGCCTGGAGCGCCCGCATCGATGTGCGTCAGGTCTTTTTTCGCGAGGACGAGTGGCTGGGCGACAGCGCCCTGGAGAGGGCTGTTCACCCCGTGCGGATGGCCCTGGGCCGTGTGGCCGAGCACCTGCAGCAGCATGTGGAACTGATCTGAGGCCGCAGCGCCTGTGCCGGCCCGGTCGCCGCCATCAGGCGGCCATTGGCACGAACGATGCCAACGCTATGAACTGCAGGGAAAAGTCAGCGTGAAGCGTGTGTGCCCGTTCATGGAGCTGGCCACGGCGGTGCCCCCATGCGCCTCAGCAATCGCCTTGGTGATGGACAGGCCCAAACCGGCGCCGTCGGAGGCCGACCGATGCCGTGCCGGATCGGCGCGAAAGAATCGATCGAACAAGCGCGACAAGGTCTGGGGATCAATGTCTTCACCGGTGTTCTCCACCGTGACTTCGGTGTGGGGCCCCGCGCTCTCGATGACGACGTGAACCTCGCCACCTTCAGGGGCGTGGCGCAGTGCGTTGGAGAGCAGGTTGCTGACAGCACGACGGAACATCAGCTGATCGCCCAGGATGTCGCCTCGGCCCTGCGCGCTCATGCGGATGCTTTTCTCTTCAGCAACGGCTTCATAGAACTCCAACAGCGCCTGTACCTCCTGCAAGGCTGAGAAACTCTCTTTGCGAGGCAAATGGACGCCACGGTCGGTCTTGGCCAAAAACAACATGTCGGACACCATTCTGGCCAGGCGCTGCAGTTCCTCGGCGTTCGAGGCCAGGATGTCACGGTAGATGGCCGCATCGCGGGGCATCGACAGGGTGACCTGGGTCTGAGTCAGCAAATTGCTGATGGGGGTGCGCAGCTCATGCGCCAGATCCGATGAGAAATCCTGCAGGCGCGTGAAATCGCTCTGCAACCTGTCGAGCATGCGATTCAACTCACCGGCCAGCTCCGCCATTTCCACGGGCACTTGGTCAACTGGCATGCGCTCACTCAATCGCTGCCCGCTGACCCCTGCGGCACGCGCCCTCATGGCGTGCAGCGGCGCCAGGCCGCGGTGGGCCGCCAACCAGCCCAGCAAGCCGCTGACCAGCGTGGCAGCCAAGGCATAAAGCGTGAGGCGCAGGCGCAAATCGGCCAGAAATTGGGCATGGTGCGCCGTGTCCATCTCGATCGTGACCTCCAGAGGGGAGGCCGATGAATAGGGGGCTCTGACCTTGAACAGCAGCGCCCGCAACGCCCGGCCATCAGGCGAGCCCAGTTGCAGCACAGGCGCCGTGTCGTGGCTTGTGGCCAACGACTGGGTCTGGGGCAAGGGTACAAAGCCATCCGATCGGAACAAGATCTGCCCGTCGGGCGTCACCACGGCCGCCAACAGCCCATGGTGGTGATTCAAGGCCTCGTTCAGACGCCCTTGGGCATCTTCCGCCGATTGGGCATGGGCCAGCAGGTGCTCAATCAACTGCCGCTTGTCTTGCAGCGTGATCTGGTCCAGTTCCGCAAAGTGTTGATCGGAGGCCGCGAAGACAAGCCAGCCCAGGCCCAGCACCACCACCGCCGCGACGGCGGTGAAGAATACGGTCAGGCGATGGATCAGTGAAAGACGACGCAACATCTCACAGGTCTTCCGGCACTTCGAGCACATAGCCCATGCCGCGCACGGTCTGGATGAGCTTGACGGCTTGACCGTCATCGACCTTGCTGCGCAGACGGCGCACGGCGACCTCGATCACATTGGTGTCGCTGTCGAAATTCATGTCCCACACCTGTGAAGCGATCAAGGATCGAGGCAAGACCTCGCCATGCCGCCGCATCAGCAATTCGAGCAGACCAAACTCTTTGGCCGTCAGGTCGACGCGCCGGCCGGCTCGCGAAACACGGCGGCGCAGCAAATCGAGTTCCAGGTCGGCCACCTTGAGCGTTGTGACCTCTTGGGCGCTGCGGCCCCGGCGCAGAATGGTGCGCACGCGGGCCAGCAATTCGGCAAATGAAAAGGGCTTGACCAGGTAATCATCAGCCCCCAGTTCCAGGCCTTTCACGCGATCTTCCACCTGATCCCGAGCCGTCAGGAACATGGCGGGCATTCTCAGGCCACGCGCTCGCAGCCGTTGGAGAACCTCCCACCCATTGAGCCCGGGCAGCATGACATCGAGTATCACCAGGTCGTAGTCCTGCCCCTCGGCCATGTGCAAGCCGTCAATGCCGTCCTTGGCCAGGTCCACGACGAAGCCCGCCTCCGTCAAGCCCTGCTGAAGGTACTCACCCGTCTTGGGCTCATCCTCAACGATCAAGATCTTCACAAGCCTCGCTCCAGTTTCTGTGCTGGCCCTAGTGTGCCGTCTCCCGGCCCGCCCGGGCTGAAGATGACAAACATGTCATCTTCCAGGCGGGTTTCTGACAGCTTCATCCCATCAGAATCATGCTGTGCTTCGAAAGATCACCGAGAGGAACCCGCCCATGCCATTTCAATTCGTCAGGCCCCGATGGCCGCTGACGCTGGCTTTGTTTGCAAGCGCCGTGGGCGCGCAGACACCAACGCTCAACCAGACCCCCGAAATCGCGCCCATTCTGACTCAGCCCTTGCAGTACCGGTCATGGATCAGCCACTACGAAACCTATAGCGACCCGGCTGTTCAGCCCTGGCGTGAGGCCAATGATCGCGTTCAACGCATTGGCGGTTGGCGCACGTATGCCAAAGAGCGGTCTGACCAGGCCCCGGTGTCGGGCTCGCCAGGCATGGAGGGGCACCCCGCCTCCCATGGAGGCGCCAAGCCATGAGTCGCGGTGCCACTCTTTCTCGCACTTCCCTGTTCACGGCGCTTGCCGTCGTGGCCGCCTTGTCCGGATGCGCCAGCGTGTCGTTGGAACAAAGCCTTGACCGGGTCAACGCTGAAACCGCCGATTTCACCGGAGGCCAGGTCACCCTGGCCCAAACGCGCGAAGAACAAACCCAGCGCACCAACGCATCAGCCAAGTTGCTGAGCAAGCCTTTGGGCCCCACGGAGGCTGTGCAGTTGGCCTTGGTCAACAGCCCGGCTTTGCAGGCCTTGTTGGCCCAAGGTTGGGCAGAGTCAGCCTCGGCGGCGCAGAGCGGTCGCATCGCCAACCCTGTTTTCGGGTTTGAGCGCCTGACCACCGGCCACGACCTGGATGTGAATCGCGCTTTGTCCTTTGGTTTGCTCGATGTCCTGACCCTGCCGGCGCGGCAGGGCATCGCGCAACGCCGCATCGAACAAGCTCAGCTGCGCCTCTCGGCTGATGTTGTCGACCATGTCACCCAAGTCCGGCAGGCCTGGGTCCGTGCCGTGACCAGCCGACAAACCTTGAGGTACGCCCAGCAAGTGTTCGAAAGTGCCGAAGCCAGTGCCGAACTGGCGCGGCGGATGCAGTCCGTCGGAAACTACAACCGACTCACCCGGGCCCGCGAGCAGGCCTTCTATGCCGACTCGGCGTCGCGCCTGGCCGCCGCAGGCCACGAGGCCACGGCCAATCGCGAAGAGTTGATCCGGCTGCTGGGCTTGAGCGAGTCTCAGGCGCAGCAACTGCAACTGCCGGATCGCTTGCCCGATCTGCCTAAAGAGGCCTTGTCACCCGCGGTGGTGGGGCAACTTGCCAGCAAAGCGCGTCTGGATGTCAGGCTGGCACAAAGCGCGCTCGCATCGGCGGGCCGGTCGCAGGGCTTGAACACGGTGACCAGCCTCACCGACATCGAGCTGACAGCGCGACGCAACACCCAGTGGGACAGCGCAGCGGGCACTCGTTCCGATCAACGGGGGTATGAAATCGGTGTTCGCCTTCCCATCTTCGACTGGGGAGGCATGCAGCGGCAGGCCTGGAATGCACGCACGCTCGCGGCAGCCAACCAATTGGAGGCAACGATCAGGTCAGCAGGCTCCAGTCTGCGTGAAAGCTACTCCGCCTACCGGACGGCTTATGACATGGCCCGGCATTTTCGCGATGAAGTCGTTCCCGTCCGCAAGGTGATCTCCGAGGAGAACCAACTCCGCTACAACGGGATGATCATCGGCGTTTTCGAACTTCTGGCCGACGCCAGAGACCAGGTCAGCACGGTGATCGGCGCCATCCAGGCCGAACAACAGTTCTGGCTGGCCGATGCCGCGCTTCAGTCGTCCTTGATTGGCCGCCCCACCAAAACCCCCCTGCCTGTCTCGGGTAGCCCCACCGCCGGCAACGTCACCGGACACTGACTCTCTAGGCGAACCTCCATGACTTCCAGACGTGAATTTTTCAAACATGCCGGGCTGACCGGGGGGGCACTCGCCGCCGCCGCCGTCAACCGGGTGGCCATGGCCGCCTTGCCCGAGCCCATCCTCCAGACCTCCGCAGAAACCATGGCCCCCCTGGTGCCCAACAGTGGCCGCCCCTACAACCCGGTCGTGACCCTGAACGGCTGGACCTTGCCTTGGCGCATGAACCAGGGTGTCAAAGAGTTCCACCTGGTCGCGGAACCCGTGGTGCGAGAAATGGCCCCTGGATTCAAGGCGCATCTGTGGGGCTACAACGGTCAAAGCCCGGGCCCCACGATTGAGGTGGTCGAGGGCGATCGGGTGCGGATCTTTGTCACCAACAAGCTGCCCGAACACCACGCCGTCCATTGGCATGGACAACGCCTTCCCAACGGCATGGATGGTGTTTCTGGGTTGACCCAGCCCTCCATTCCGCCTGGCAAGACTTTTGTCTATGAGTTCATCGCCCGGCGCCCGGGAACCTTCATGTACCACCCACATGCCGACGAGATGGTTCAGATGGCCATGGGCATGTATGGCTTCTGGGTGACCCATCCCAAGGCCAAGAACCCGCTGATCGATGAGGTGCAACGCGACTTCTGCTTTTTGCTCAATGCCTTCGACATTGACCCGGGCAGCTACACCCCCAAGACGATGACGATGCTGGACTTCAATCTGTGGGCCTGGAACAGCCGGGTCTTTCCGGGCATCGACTCCCTCAATGTGCGGCTCGGCGACAAGGTGCGCATCCGGGTCGGCAATCTGACGATGACCAACCACCCGATGCATTTGCATGGCCATGAGTTCCAGGTCACGGGCACCGATGGCGGGCCGACCCCGCTGCAGGCACGCTGGCACGAGGTCACCACCGATGTGGCCGTCGGGCAGATGCGCCAGATCGAATTTGTGGCCGATGAGGAAGGCGACTGGTCGCTCCATTGCCACAAGAGCCACCACACCATGAATGCCATGGGGCACAACGTGCCCAATTTGATCGGCGTTGATCACAGTGGGCTGGCCAAGAAGATCAACAAGCTGATCCCTGATTACATGGTCATGGGCGAGCGTGGCATGTCAGACATGTCGGACATGGAGATGCCCATCCCCGACAACACGGCTCCCATGATGACGGGTGAAGGCCCGTTCGGCCCCGTGGAAATGGGCGGCATGTTCAGCGTCCTGAAGGTCCGCAAGGATCAAAAGCCGGGGGACTACAAAGACCCGGGTTGGTACAAGCACCCGCCAGGCACGGTGGCCCACGAGTACACAGGCCCATTGGCTCAGCCGGCCCGCTTCAGCGCTGAAGGGGGTCAGTCCATGCCCCTGGCCCAAAAGCCGAAGGCACCCACTGAAGTGCAGGTGCGCAAGCCCACGTCCCACACCGGCCATTGAAGCGATTCAGTCGGCCTCAGGAGAGAAAATGAAACCATCCCGCTGCGCTCGCACCTTGGCTGGGTTGGCATGGATGGCCGTGTCCAGCACGGCTTTAGCCAACGGAAATCACACCGGCGGACACGCTCACGCCGACGAAGATTCAGCCATCGGAAAGCCGGGCTTGGCCGCCAAGGCCAGCCGCACCCTCACGGTTGAGATGGGAGACAACATGCGCTTCACACCCTCCGACATCCGGGTCGGCAAAGGGGAGACCGTTCGCATCGTTGTGAAGAACACCGGCCAGGTCAAACACGAGCTGAGCCTGGGGACCCGGCAGGAATTGCTGGAGCACCTGGCACTGATGAAGAGGTTTCCGGACATGGAGCACGATGAACCCAGCAAGGTCACGGTAGCGCCGGGCCAGCAAGGCGAAATTGTTTGGCAGTTCACCCAGGCAGGCAGCGTGAACTTTGCCTGCCTGATGCCAGGTCATTACGAGGCCGGCATGAGAGGTTTGATCCAGGTGGACAAGAAATGATGACTGTTTGTGCAAAGGAGTGAATTCAGCATGACGGACCTGTACATCCCAAGTTCAGCCACCAGACGTGCGCTCCTGGTGGGGCTCGCTGCCGTGGGTGGCCTGGCCATCGCACATGCTGCGTCGCCAGCACCTGTACCAATGCGGGTCTGGAAAGACCCCCAATGCGGTTGTTGCAAAGACTGGATCGCGGTCGTTGAGAAAAGTGGCTTTCAGGTCACCGTTCTTGAGCAGGGCAACACGGCCGCCAGGTCCCGCCTGGGCATGCCCACGCAATTTGGCTCGTGCCACACGGCGATGGTCCAGGGCTTCGTGATCGAGGGCCATGTGCCGGTCGCCGACATCCAGCGACTGCTCAAGGAACGCCCCGCCGCTTTGGGTCTG
Organism: Curvibacter sp. EU05-FHT14A10; assembly: GCF_058791075.1. Lineage (NCBI taxonomy): Bacteria > Pseudomonadati > Pseudomonadota > Betaproteobacteria > Burkholderiales > Comamonadaceae > Curvibacter > Curvibacter sp. EU05-FHT14A10. The sequence goes on along the minus strand of NZ_JBYTDE010000006.1, from coordinate 177,815 downwards.
GCCGTTCCGGGTATGCCGATCGGCTCACCCGGGATGGACGGACCCGAGTATGGCGGACGTCGCGACGCCTTTCGGGTGCTTCTGGTCCAGAAGGACGGAACGGCAAAAACCTTCAACTCTGACGTGTGAAAAGCCATGAACCCAATCACCCGAACCCTGGCGATTTGCGCCCTTGCGCTGGGGAGCACCTTGCCAGTTGCAGGCTTGGCGCAAGCCGCCCTCGACCAGAGCACGATGGCCGCGGCACAAACGCCGGCATCCCTGACCGACGGCGAAATCAAAAAGATCGACCCAGGCACCGGCAAGGTCACGATCAAACACGGCGACATCAAGCACCTGGACATGCCTGGCATGACCATGGTGTTCACCGCCAAAGACAAGGCTCTTCTGGCGCCCCTCAAGGTCGGCGACAAGATCCGATTCATGGCGACTGACGAGGGCGGAAAACTGATCGTCACCGAGATCCAGCCCGCGCAGAAGTAAGAAGCTAGCGGGCGCGATCGAAGCGCCCAGTTCAGCGGCTCTCAAGTGAATCCCCGCATCATCAACTCGTGAATGGAGAAAACCATGACCACCTCTCGCCAAACATGGATGGGGCTCTGCATGGCCGTCGCCGCATTGACGGCCTCGGCGCAGACGGCAGACGAGCACAAAAGCCATCATCCCCAGGCCACAGCCCCCTCTGCGGCGCCCGTTCAAAAGCCTGCCGACAGCACCATGGGGGCCACCAAGATGGGCGCGATGGACCAGCACATGAAAGCGATGCAGGCCATGCACGAGAAGATGGCCGCAGCCAAAACCCCTGAGGAACGGCAAGCCTTGATGAGCGAGCACATGAAGCTCATGCAAGAAGGCATGGCCATGATGAAGCCCATGGGGGGAACCCCCGGCATGGGAGGCATGCCCTCCGACAAGGCCCCCAACTCAGGCATGCCGGATCGGCAGCGAATGCTGGAAAAGCGCATGGACATGATGGAGTCCATGATGCGGATGATGATGGACCGCATGCCCCCCTCTGGCCCTGCCAATTGAGCGCGGCCGCGGGCCTGAGACCAGCAGCACCTGCGCCCTGGCCGTCCTCCGCTCTCAGGCAGCCAGCGCCTCCGGTACGCAGCCGTGTCGGGCCTCACCGGCGGGCGCTTCGCGTCCGCCAATCACATCCGCCAGATACCGCGCATCGTCGGCAATGCCCAGGAAACGGCCCGAACCCCAGGTGTTGAGCCAGGGCAGGCCCAGAAAATACAGGCCCGGCACGGAGGAGACGCCGCGTTCGTATTTCGGGTGCCCGCGGCCATCGAAGGCAGGCAGTTCGATCCAGCGGTAATCGGGCCGGAAGCCGATGGCCCAGATGATGGTGGTGATGCCGGCGGCCTCGGCGTCCAGTGCCAGCACCTCGTGTTCGGGGCGCCAGACCTTGACGAAATCCGGCTCGGCCGGGGCATCCATGCCCTGCGCGGCGATGTAGCGATCGATGTCGCGGCGGATGCCCACGTAGACCTCGTCGGCATCGTCGAGGTTCTTCTCCAGGTCGGGCAGAAAGCGCAGCGTGCTGCCTTCGATGTCGGCCATGCTGCCATACAGCTTCACGCCTTCCAGGGCGAACTTGCGAAGGTCGATTTCGTGACCGCCATCACGCCCGGTCATGTAGTGGTTGGTGCGCTCGCGGGCCTTGTCACCCAGGGGGTGGCGGTCCACCGTCAGCTCATACACACCCATGTCCATCAGCCAGGCCGTGGATTCTCGACCACGGTACACCCTTGGCGAACGTGGGGCCGGGCCCACGCACAAATGCACCTTGCGACCTGCCAGGTGCAGGTCTTCCATCAGCTGCACACCCGACTGGCCCGTGCCCACCACCAGCACCTCGCCCTCGGGCAACTGCTCGGGGTTGCGGTAGTCAACCGAGTGGATCTGCTGGATGTGCCGTGGCAGGCGCTCGGCATAGGCCGGAATGATGGGCAGGTCATACCCACCGGTAGCGACGATGACGTGGCGGGTGTGAAAGTCACCTGCCGTGGTGGCCACCAGCAGGTCGCCATTGGCTTGTCGGGTGACCCGGTTCACACCCACGCCCTCTACCACCGGGGGCCGGGTCTTCAGCGCAAAGGCCTGCACGTACTCGACGATCTGGTCCTTGAGCATGAAGCCTTCAGGGTCGTCACCGGCGTAGGGGAAGTCGGGCAGGCGGCATTGCCAGTTGGGCGTGACCAGGCAGAAGGTATCCCAACGGTCCTTGGCCCAGGCGTGGGCGACGAACTTCTTTTCGAGCACGATGTGTTCGATGCCTTGTTGCTGAAGGTAGTAGCTGACCGACAGGCCGGCCTGGCCGCCACCGACCACCACCACGGGGTAGTCTTTTTGATTGAGCAGGTGTTCCTGGTTCTTGAAGAGGGTGGACATGGGTGTGTTCTCCTTGGAAAAATCAACGGGATCCGGGGGTGAAGGCCAGCACCTGAACGCGGGGCGCGGGTTCTGACTCGAAGGCCTGGGCACGGTGTTTTATCTGGCCCAACTGGTCGATGGCACTGGAGCAGAAGTAGCCGTACTTCTGCTGCACCCGGTCTGAGGCCTCGCTCAGGGCGGCATCGCAACGGGCCACGAAATCGCCCAGCGCGTAGTCCGCGCCCACAGCCAGGTGGTCGGTGATGACCAGCGAAGGCGAGTAGCAGCGCTCCTGGGCACCATCGGGCCATTTCACGGTGAAAAACATTTCAGGCATGGATATCTCCTCAGCAAAAAGACGGTTGGGAAAGCGGGCGGGCAGGCTGTGCGGCGGGGGCGCCTAGCGCCCTATCCAGGTTCGAATACAGGGCCGAATACAGAGCAACATGGGCGCGGGCCGCAGCGCCCCAGTCAAAGCGGCGCGCCAGCGGCAGGCCCCGCTCGCGCAGCGCCTGGGCCGTGCCCTGAAACAACACCTGCAGCAGGGCCTCGGTCATGGAGGGCGTCGAATGCGGGTCCACCCACAGGGCGTCGTCGGGCCCCAGGAAATCGGTGAAGGGCTCTTGCCGCGAGACGACGACGGGTACCCCGCTGGCCATGGCCTCGACGATGGCCAGTCCAAAACCCTCAAGCAGTGATGGAAACAGCAGTGCCGTGGCCAGCCGGTACAGGGCGGGCATGTCGGCATCGGCCAGCACGCCGCTCAGCACCACGGGCTGGCCAGGCCCGGCCTGCCAACCGGCCTGGGCCAGGACCTGCTCGAAGCGCTGCCGGTAGGGGCTGTGATCCAGCAGGCTGGCGCCGCCGGCAATCAGCAATTGGGCCTGGGGCACCCGGGCCCGCAAGGCCACGAAAGCCTGCAGAGCGCCCACGGTGTTCTTGCGGGCTTCAACGCCGCCTACCATCAGGTAGACCGGGCCGGTGCCCAGGCCCAGGCGCCTGGCCAGGTCGGCATCGGTGGCCTGCGGCACGGGGCTGAAGCGGCGCAGATCCACCCCGTTGTGGATGACCTGGGCCTCGCGCTGAAAGCGCTCGCGCAGCTTGGGTGCCCACGATTCGCTGACGCAGATCAGGCGATCGGCCTGCCGGATGCTCTGCTCTTCCCAGGCATCCACCACCGGATCACCAAAGCCGGCATCCACATGATGCACAGTGCGCACATAGGCCCCAACCAAGCCCTGGCGCCGCAGTGTGAGCAGGGCATTGGCGCCAATGCCATCATGGGCATGGAACACATCGAAGCCGGCCTGCCCGGCCTCCGAGAGGCCTTGCACAAAGCTGCGGATGCGGGTCTGAACCACCTCGCGCAGGCTGGGACCCGAGGCCGCTACGGGCAGGATGCGCACGGCGGCCCGGCTGCTCCGAAACAGGGGCCGCCCGGGCACGCCGGGGGCATGCACCGTCACGGCATGGCCCTGGGCGCACAGCGCATCGGCCAACTCCAGGCAGTGGACCACCCCGCCACGCGGGTTGGTGGAATGGGTGAGCAAGGCAATGCGCAACGAATCTGCTCTCATGCCAAGCTCCTGTCCTCAAGGCCGCGTGCCGGTGTGCCCTGGATGAAGGGCTGCTCGGCCAGGTTCCACAACAAGGCCCATTCGGGGCCCTGCTGCACGATCAGCTGCCGCGCGGGCTTGACCTCGCCCACCGAGGCGCAGGCCAGGCCCCGCGCCTCGAAGCGCTGCCGCACGGCCGCCACATGCTCGGGCCGCACACTGAGGATGAAGCCATAGCTCGGGAAGGCGGTCAGCCAGCGCAGCAGGGGCACGCCCTCGGGCCGGGGGATCGCGTCCAGATCGACGATGGCCCCCACACCCGAGCACTCCAGCAGCATCAGCGCCGTGCCCAGGGTGCCGGCCATGCTGATGTCCTTGGCGGCCTCGCACAGGCCCGCCTCGGCCATCTCGGGCAGCAGCGCCAGGTCGGCCCGCAGGCGCTCGGCGGGGGCCTCGGTGGAGGCGTTCCAGTATGGAAACGGCTCCTGCCATTGGCCGCGCAGGTCCACCGCCATCAACAGTTGATCACCTGGGCGTGCCGAAAAGCTGCTGAGCAACTTCTTGGCGTGGCCGACGATGGAGACCGCCAGCTGAGGCCGTTCGGAGCGCAGATTGCTGTGCCCGCCCACGATGGGCACGCCGTAACGCTGCGAGGCCGCCGCCATGCCCGCCAGCATTTTCTGGGTTTCAGCCCCTGCGCCCCGCCCCCACAAAGCGTTGACCACCGCCGTGGGCCGGCCGCCCATGGCGTAGATGTCGCTGATGTTGACCATCACGCTGCTGTAGCCGGCAAACCAGGGCATGCGGGTGATGAAGTCTTCCACCAAGCCCTCGATGGCCAGCAGCTGGTAACCACCCTGGCCATCGGGCAGTGCAGCACAGTCGTCACCCAGGGGCACAGCCTGGTCCATCTGACCCACGCCCTGCGCCAAAAGATCGTCAAAGCAGTCGACCACGGCGCTGATGTCACGCTTGTGGGCAAAGCCGCGGCTGTCAAGCAACGCGGCCACCAGATCGGTCAAGGCGCTCATGGCTGGCCCCCGGCTTCGACAAAAAACCCCATCAGTGGGTCGTGGCAAGGTGGGTAGTGCGCCAGATCGGCCTGCATGAGGTGATGCGGTCGGCCATGGGCCAGCGAGGTGTCCAGCGAGCGCCAGTGCAGCTTCTCGAACAGGGGCACGTTCTGCACCTGCACGTGGGCCAGAAAGGTCTCGCAGCCCAGGCCATGGGCCGTACAGACCGCCAGACGGATCAGTTGGGCGCCCAGCCTGGCCTGGCGGCGCATGGCGCGTTGCACCGCCAGCCGGGAACCCCACCACAGGCCTGGCGAGGCCTCGTGGATGCGCACCGTGCCCAGCACGCTGCTGTGGGCCTGCCGCACGTCATAGGCGGCAGCGATCAACATGCGGGCTCGCGAGTCGATGTCGTCACGGTCGCTGCCGGTGAAGATGCCCTGTTCGTCGCAGAACACGGCGCGGCGCAGGGCCATGGCCTGCGCGATCTCTTCGTCAAGCAAGGCCTGGCGCACATGGAAAGCCGGGCAGGCGGGGCTTGGGTCACGCGCCCCGGCGGGGTGGGTGGACGGTGGGGTGATCAGGCTGTTCATGGGGCCTCCGTGGGGCTCTGACGGGTTCAGGACTCATAGACCGACATCGACGAGCAGGCGCCGCATTTGCCGCAGCCCGCCTTGATGTCGGTGGAGCGCAGGCCGGCCTCGCGCACGATGTGGCCCAGGGGCTCCAGTACCGAGCGCATGAACCCGGGGCTGGGTGCAGGGTGACTCTCCAGCGGGGTGCCGCTGATGGGTACGAAGGGCACCACGAAGGGGTAGACCCCCAGCGCAGCCAGGCGCGCGCTCATGTCCAGGATGGCTTCGCGGCTGTCGCCCAGCCCGGCCAGGATGTAGCTGCTGACCTGGCCCCGGCCGAAGACCTGCACGGCAGCCTCGAAGGCGCTCAGGTAGCGCGCAATCGGCACCGAGGCCTTGCCGGGCATGATGCGTTCGCGCACCGCGGGCGTGACCGCCTCCAGGTGCATGCCCAGGGTGTCGATGCCGGCCGCCTTCATGCGGGCGAACCAGGCATCGTCGTCAGGTGGCTCGCACTGGCCCTGGATGGGCAGGTCGACCGCGGCCTTGATGGCCTGGGCGCTCTCGCACAAGAGGGCCGCGCCCCGGTCGGTGGCGTTGGGTGTGCCCGTGGTCAGCACCATGTGTTTCACACCGTCAAGCAGCACCGCCATGCGGGCCACCTCGGCCAGTTGCTGGGGCGTCTTGCGCGCGATGGTGCGGCCTGCCGCCAGCGACTGACCGATGGAACAGAACTGGCAGGTCTTCTTGCGGCTTTCGTAGCGGATGCAGGTCTGCAGCACGGTGGTGGCCAGCACATCGGCGCCATGCAGCGTGGCGATGTGCGAGTAAGGCACGCCGTCCAGCGTCTGCAGCGCATAAAAGCGCGGTTGCCTGGGGAAGCTGATGCTGGCAATCGGAATCGCGTCGCGGGTGATCACGCTGCGCCCCTGGGCATCCGGCGCCAGGGCCACGAAGGGCGAGGTCCAGGCGGTCGAGGTGTGGACCGGCACCATGATGGTGTGGCCGTCCACCGTCACGGCCTTGTGATCGGAGGGGCCGGCACCGCCGCGTCGGCTGGCCACGCCCGCCGATGTATCGACCAGGCGCAGACCCAGCGATTGCAGCTCACTCATCAGGTGCCGGGTGTCCGGCGCGGGCATCAAGGCGGCTTGAGGGCTCATGGGATTCACTCCTGGACAAGGGTGGAAACGGGCGCGGAATCGCCTGCAGGCGCCGCAGCGGTCGCGGACGAGATGGGCTGGGTGCCCGGCATCTCAAAGTGGGTCTGGGCCGGGCGCCGGTTGATGGCCAGGCTCAGCAACTCAGGGCGCGCGTAATGGCCCACCGAATCCATCATTCGCTTGCGCTTGGTGACCAGGGCCAGGTCCAGATCGGCGATCACCATGCCCTCGCCCTCGGTCAGCGGCTCGGCCAGGTATTTGCCCTCGGGCGAGACGATGGCGGTGTGGCAGCCGCCGCGCAGCGCGCGCTGCAGGCTCACATCCGGGGTCACGGACTCGATCTGGGCATCGGTCAGCCAGCCGGTGGCGTTGACCACGAAGCAGCCCGATTCGAGCGCGTGGTGACGAAGGGTCACGCCCATCTGCTCGGCAAAGATGGGGCCCACCAGCGAACCCGGGAACTGGGCGCAGTGGATCTCTTCGTGCTCGGTCATCAGCGCATAGCGGGCCAGCGGGTTGTAGTGCTCCCAGCAGGCCAGGGCGCCCACACGGCCCACGGCTGTGTCGACCACGCGCAGGCCTTGCGCATCGCCCTGGCCCCAGACCATGCGCTCGTGGTAGGTGGGGGTGATCTTGCGGCGCTTGAGCTTCAGGGCACCGTCGGCATCGAAGATCAGTTGCGTGTTGTAGAGGCTGCCGTGGTCGCGCTCATTCACGCCCAGCACCACGACCAGGCCACGGGCGCGGGCGCGCTCGGCCACGGCCTGGGTCACCGGGCCGGGCACCACCACGGCCCGCTCGTAGAGCTGCAGATGCGGTGCGCCTTGCTGGCAGGGTGGCAGTACAAACGAGAAATAGGGGTAGTACGGCACAAAGGTTTCGGGGAACACCACCAGCTCGGCGCCCTGGCGGGCGGCCTCATCGATGGCATTGCAGACCCGGTCCAGCGTTCCGGTGGGGGTCTCCAGATCGGGAGCGATCTGGACGGCGGCGGCACGGACGGTTCGAGCTTGGGTCATGGTGGTGTTCCCTGCTCGACTCAGACCGTCCAGGTGTCGATGATCAAGGCCCCCTCTTTGCGGTGCAGCAGCTTGATGTCGAGCACATCCAGCGGACTGATGGGGCGGATGCCCGGAATCAGCGAGCCCTCACCGTGGCCATACAAAGCCTGAAGCGCAAAGCGGCAGGCATAGACCTTGCCCCCTTCGGCCATGAACTTGATGAGCTGGTTGTTGTGGTTCTGATGGCCCGGGAAGGCCTCGTCGCCCAGGGTGGGAAAGCCGCGCTGCAGGCCCAGGGTGACGCCGGGCCCATACAGCAGCACCGAGGTCTCGAAGCCCTTGCGCAGCAGCCGGGTCGCCTGCAGCAGGTTGACGAAGCCGATCGAACCTTCAAAGGCCACGGTGTGGAAGGTGACCAGGGCTTTTTCGCCGGGGGCGGCCTTCACATCTTCAAAGACTTTTTCTTCGTAGTCGACAAGAAAATCGCCTTTCTGGTGGGCGGGTTGGGTGACTTTTGGCATAGCGCTGCTCCATGGAGGGTTGGTGGGAAGACACCGGGCTGAATGCCCCGTGTCTGCCTTCTGCATTGCAGGCCACATGCCCGTTTGGGCCTGGCCGATGCGATCAATCTGCGATCAAGCGCCTGTGCATTGCCCCGGCGCGCCTGCAAAAAAATGGAGGCCCCCTCCGAGCCGCGAAACCCCGCCTGAAGACCCCGAAACAGCCTTGATTGGCCGTGCGATCAATGCACTCCATCATTGGCCAGCCCGGCACCAAAGGCGATCAGCCGCCCCCCCGAGTCAGCAGCTTTGGTGCGGCCTTGGCGCGCGATGGCCCGGCCCGCGTGGCATGCTTGATGCAATCAATCCGGCAGCCCCCCCGCCCTCAGAAAGCCCCCCATGCCCATCAACGCCACCCGCTGGCGCAAGCGCCTGAGCCAGGACAGCCGACCGGCCTACCTGATGATGGCCGAGCTGATCGCCGAAGACATCCAGCGCGGCGAGCTCAGCACGCGCGAGCGCATGCCCACCCTGCGTGACATGGCGCAGTTGCTCAAGCTGAACTACACCACCGTGGCCCGGGGCTATGGCGAAGCCAAGCGCCGGGGTCTGATCGACTCGCATGTGGGCATCGGCACGGTGGTGCGTGGCCGCATCCCTGGCCTGCCGCTGCGCTCGGGCAGCAGCGCCGAGATGACCATGAACCTGCCACCCGAGCCTGTGGCCCATGCCCTGGTGCAGCAGATGCAGCAGCAGGCCGGTGAAGCCCTGGCCAATGGCGGCTCGCACGGCTACTACGAGCTGATGCGCTACCAGGACTACGGCGGAAGCAACGAGGCGCGCGATGCGGGCGCGCTGTGGCTGCGCAGCCATGTGCCCGATTGCCATGCCGCACAGGTGCTTGTGGGCCCGGGCATCCACGGGGTGCTGCTGGCCCTGATCACCCTGCTGTGCCGGCCTGGCGAGGTGCTCTGCGTCGAAGCCCTGGCCTACCCCGGCATGAAGGTGATTGCCGCCCAATTGGGCGTGAAGCTGCAGGCCCTGACCCTGGACGATGAAGGCGTGAGCGCCGAGGACTTCGAACACGCCTGCAAAACCATGCAGCCTCGCGCCCTGGTGTGCAACCCCAACATCCACAACCCGACCACCGTGACCATGAGCCTGCAGCGGCGCCGCGAGATCGCCGACATCGCCACCCGCTACAGCGTGCCCCTGATCGAGGACGATGCCTATGGCAAGCTGCAGTCCCAGGCCCTGCCCACCCTGCTCAGCCTGGCCCCCGAGCTGACCTACTACATCGCCGGCCTGTCCAAGAGCCTGGGTGCGGGGCTGCGCATGTCCTACCTCTGCACACTCAACCCGCGCCTGCTGCAACGCACGGCAGGTGCGCTGCGCGCCACCACGGTCATGAGCTCACCCTTCACCGCAGCCCTGGTCACACGCTGGATCCAGACCGGGGCAGCGCCGGCCATGCTGGCGGCGATCCGCGAAGAGTCGACCGCACGCCAGCACCTGGCCCAGCGCTACCTCGCCGAGCACGGCGCACTGGCCGACCCGCAGGGCTTTCATGTCTGGCTGCCGCTGCGCGAAGACTGGAACCCGATCGACGTGGCCACCAGCCTGCGTGCCCAGGGCATCGCCTGCGTGGCCAGCGCCGCCTTCTCGACCGACGCCGACCCACCGCCCGCGCTGCGCCTGTGCCTGGGCGGCTCGATCGGTCGCGAGGACCTGCAGCAGGCGCTGCGCCTGCTGTCGTCCGTGCTGGACCAGGCACTGCCGCCACCCTCGGCGTGAAGCGAGGCGATTCGAGGGGATTCGAGGCGTTCAGGTGCTGAAAGGCGCTGAATGGGCCTGCCTTTGCGCCAAACAGGGCCGAGTTGGCTCGCTCCTTGGCTGGTCCTTGGAACGACCTGGAGGATGGTTGTTTGTCGATCCAGACGCCCCTTGAATGTCGATTTGGACGCTGCTTCAATGTTGATTTGGACGGTCGAACGATGCTGAATTGGACGCCCTGCCCAACCCTGCATCGACGCGCTGTGCGCACCACACGCCGTGGTGGCCAACTGATCCTGAAAAGTTTCCGATTTCTGATGCGGCTGCCTCAGGGCAGGTGTAGCCAAACTACGGTGCATGCCCACACAACGATACGCAGACATCCAAGCCAAGCCAGCCAGCCCGGCGCCGAACCCCCAGGTTCTTCTGGTCAGCCAGCAAAACCAGATGTGGATCGACGACCCCTGGCTGTTGATCCACCAGCCCGACGATTTGATCTCGACGCCCGCCGACAAGCGCCTGATCCTGCCTTTGCCGATGTGGCGCGAACTGCTCGGCGAAACCTCTTTGGATCTGTCGCAAATCGGCGTCTGGGTCGATAGCCAGCAACAGTTCGAGGCCCATGCGCCGGCCCTGGCGGCGCTGCCCCTGGTGGCCCTGCGGATCGGTGGCCCGGATTCAGACTGGTGCTATGGCGCGGCCAACCACCTGAGGGCCTCGCTGAAGTTTGGCGGGGAGCTGCGCGCCTTCGGGCCCATCACCGGGGCGCAGTTGTTCTACCTGCATCGCTGCGGCTTCAACAGTTTTTCCATGCCCACCCCCAGCCTGGAGTGCTGAAATGCGCGCGCCGCCCTGCGGCGCGGCGGCAAGGCCCCGGGCTCAGGCGGGCCCGTAAAGGCCCTGGGCCACATCCATCAGATGGGTCTTCAAGCACTGCAGCGCCGGGTCGCGCAGGCTGCTGCTGCGCCAGGCCAGTTCGATGGAATAGCGGGGCAGCTCGATCGGACAGGGCACACACACCAAGGTCCCCAGGGCAGCCAAGGCGCGGGCCGCGTGCTCGGGCAGGGTGGCCAGGGCCGTGCTGCCACGCAGCAGGTGAGGCAAGGCCGCAAAGTGGGTGGTGGAGGCCTCGATGCGCCGGCTGTGGCCCAGGGCCGCCAGGGCTTCATCGACCACCCCCACAAAGCCACCCGACGAGATCAGCAGATGCGGCCGGCGCAGGTACTCGTCCAGCCCCAAATGGCCTGCTGGGGCCTGAGCCAGGTCCATCACGCAGGCATAGCGGCCGGTGCCCAGCACCTGGCGCGCCAGGGTGCGCGAGCTGCCCGTGCCGGCCCCCAGGCTCAGGTCGATGCGCCGGTCCATCAGCATGTCGGCGGCCAAGCCGCTGTGGGTCTGGCGCAGCACCAGGCGCAGGCCGGGCGCCGCCTGCTGAAGCCGGTCGATGAGCCGGCGCCCCAGGGCCATCTCGTGGTCGTCTGACAGGCCCAGCACCACGGTGCGCCCGGCCAAGCTGGCGCCCCCGGGCTGGGCCAGGGCCAGGCTTTGCCGCAGCTTTTGCAGGGCCTCGGCAATCAGGGGGCGCAGTTCTTCGGCCTTGGGCGTGGGGCGCAGGCCACGGCCGGTGCGCTCAAACAAGGGGTCGCCATACAGGGCGCGCAGCCGGCCCAGCGCCGCACTGACGGCCGATTGCGTGACCCCCAACCGGATGGCGGCCCGGCCGGCCGTGCCCTCCTCGTGCAAGGCCTGCAACACCTTGAGCAGGTTCAGGTCGACGCTGTCGATATTCATGTCGTTCATATCAGCTTGTCTGATCATCGGTTGATTGATGATCGCCAAAGGCCGACGATGACGCAATCACCCTGTTGTTTCGAAAGCGAGTTCACATGACCCGATCCACGGTTGCCGCGCTGCAAATCGGCGCCCACCCCGAAGGCAAGGCCGCCACCCTGGCGCAGATCCTGTCGCATGAAGACGCCATCCGCGCCGCCGGCGCCAGCCTGGTGGTGATGCCCGAGGCCTTGCTGGGCGGCTACCCCAAGGGCGAGGGCTTTGGCACCTACCTGGGCTACCGCCTGCCCGAAGGCCGCCAGGCTTTTGAGCGCTACTACGACAACGCCATCGACGTGCCAGGCACCGAAACCGAGGCCCTGGCCGGCCTGGCCGAGCGCTGCCAGGCCCACATCGTGATCGGCGTGATCGAGCGCGCAGGCAACACCTTGTATTGCACCGCCTTGTTCTTCGCCCCCGAGGGCGGACTGGTGGCCAAGCACCGCAAGCTCATGCCCACGGGTACCGAACGGCTGATCTGGGGCCAGGGCGATGGCTCCACCCTGCCGGTGCTGGACACGCCCGCAGGCCGTGTCGGTGCCGTGATCTGCTGGGAGAACCACATGCCCCTGCTGCGCACCGCCATGTACGCCAAGGGCGTGCAGATCTGGTGCGCCCCCACGGTGGACGCGCGCGACATCTGGCAGTCGTCGATGCGGCACATCGCGCACGAGGGGCGCTGCTTCGTGATCAGCGCCTGCCAGGTGCAGCCCTCACCCAAGGCCCTGGGCGTGAACGCCCCCCATTGGGACCCCGATCTGCCCCTGATCGGCGGCAACAGCATGATCGTGGGCCCTCTGGGCGACGTGCTGGCCGGGCCACTCCAGCACGAGACCGGCCTGCTGGTGGCCCAGATCGACACCACCGAACTGACCCGCGCCCGCTACGATTTCGATGTGGTGGGCCACTACGCGCGGCCGGACGTGTTCTCGCTGACGGTGGACGAGCGCCCGCGGCAGAGTGTGGTGTTCAAGGCTTGAGCACCGGGGTTGTGGCCTGCGGACGACAGAACGCAGACGACATGTGAAGGCGCACCCGTCAACGGCGAGCCGAAAACACCTTCTTGGCAAAGTCGGCAATCGCGTCCGCCATGGCCTGGGGCTGCTCAGGTGCCAAGGCATGGCTGGCGTTCTTGATCACGACGATGGTCACCCGGTCGCCCAGCATGGACTTCAGGACGTTCGAAAACCGGCGCGGGGCCACGGGGTCGTACTCGGCCTGCAGATCCAGGATGGGGGCGGAACCAGCAGCAAAGTAATCGTCCACCGGGGTGACGTTGCGGGCATGCGATTGCGCCTCATGGGTGGCCTCGTGCCAACCACCCAACCAGACCCTGGGGTCGTTGCCCGGGGCGAAGAAGGCGATCTTCAGGTATTCCAGGCGCTGTTCTTCAGACAAGGCTGGATTGCTGGGGCCGTCGATCGCCTTGCGCATCTCAGGGCCGATAGGCAGCTCTTTGGACCCCGGCGGCACCTTGCCTGCGGAAGCTGCGGCCACCACCACCCCGGCCACCAGATCGGGGCGGTCTGTGGCAAGCATGCGGGCCGCGAAGTTGCCCCATGCATGACCGACCACCACCACCGGGGCCTTGACCTCGGCATCGATCACCATGGCAACGTCGGCGGCAAAGTCATGCACGGTCAAGCCGTGCATGGGGCCCTGGCTTTGGCCGACGCCGCGGGGCTCAGGCCGCAGCACGCGAAAGCCTTCGGAGGCCAGCAGTTCGGCAACCTTGTCATAGTCACGGCCTGATCGGCCCAGCGAGGGCAGCATCACGATGGCAGGGCCTTGCCCTTGTTCGGTGACTTCGATGCGAACAGGGCCATTTTCGATCACCTTGTGTTGCAAAGCAGTGGCCGCCACATCGGCGGCCATGCTGCAGGCGGACCAGGCAATCAAGCCAGAGAGAAGAATGAGTTTGGCAATTTTCATGGTTGGCTTTCAAGGGCCCCGGCCTCTTAAGCAGTGGCCAGGGCGAGGATGGAAAAAGATGGGCGCGCGCTCAGTGGGCAGCGTTCACCTGGCGTGCGAAGCGGGCCACGGCCTCGGAGACCTGTGCGGGTCGCTCCGGGAACATGGCGTGGCCTGCCCCTTTGACCACGTCGACCTGCACCCGATCACCCAAATACGCCTTCATCACATCCTTGACCACCACCGCATCGAATTCGCCCTGCAGATCCAGGATGGGGGCGGTGCTGCCGCCCGAAAAATAGCGGTCGATGGGCGTGACATTGCGGGCGTGGGCCTCGGCATGGTGGTTCGCCTCGTACCAGCCCTCCAGCCATTCGCTCGGATCATGGCCGGGGGCAAAAAAGGCCTGCTTCAGGTATTGCAGGCGCTGGGCCTGCGGCAGCGCCGGGTTGCCCGAGCCGTCAATGGCATCGCGCAGACGCCCATAGGGCTTCTCGGTGGAGCCCGGCGGAAGCTTGCCAGCCGAAGCCGCGGCCATGATCAGGCCTTTGACCAGGTCTGGTCGGTCAACCGCCAGCATGCGCGCCGGTTGGCTGCCCCAGGCATGCCCCAGAATGACGGCCGGACCGGTCTTCTCGGCATCGCACACCGCTGCCACATCGGCGGCGAAGTCGTGCAGGGTCAAGCCCTCCAGAGGCCCCTGGCTGGCACCGATGCCACGAGGCTCAGGTCGGATCACACGAAAACCCTGCGCGGCCAATCGTGCAGCCACCTGGTCAAAGTCGCGAACCGAGCGCCCCAGCGATGGCAACATCACGATCGCAGGCCCTTGCCCCTGGCTCAGCACCTCGATCTGCACCGCGCCGCTGCGGACCAGGCGGCGTTCGATCACGGTGGCTGGCACGCCCGGTTGATCCAGGCCACTGCGTTCAATGGCCGCGACTGCCGCAGGGGAACCCAGGTAGCGCACGAAGTCCAGCGCCTCCGCAGCATGCGTGCTATTGGCCGCAACGGAGGCCGTCACCACGGAGACCTTCTGAACCTCCTCCGGCAAGGGGCCGACGTAGTGCACCCCTGGCACCACCCGCAACTCGCTGATCTGCTGCAGGCCCAGGGCAGCACTGCCTTCGGCCAGCACCTCACCCACCAATTGTTTGCCCGGCACAAGGTGGCGCTTGGATGCCACCTCCTGCTCGATACCCAATCGCTTGAGCAGCACGTTCTGGATGTAGGTTCCGCTGGCGCCTTCCGAGTACGCCACCGAAGGTGCGCCAAGCAGCGCCTGGCGCAGCTTGTCGACACTCGATATGTCTGGCACAGGGCTGCCCGCCTTGACCCCGACGCCGACCCCTGACTGAGCGATGTCGAGCCGAGCCGAAGCTGCGAAGCGCCGCTCACGGATCAGACGATCCAGCTCGGAGGACACCATGATGAGCACATCAGGGGCTTGCCCGTTTTTGATCCGCACGGGGATGGCTTCATGCGACTGACCCAGCGAAGGGCCCCAGGACATCTTCAGCCGATGGCCCGACTGCTTTTCATAGTCGGCCACCACGGTCTTGAAGGCTCCTGACACGGCACCCGTCGCCAGCACCTCCAGTTCAACCGCCTGAGCCGGATGGCCCATCGAGGCCAAGGCCAGCAAGGCGGGCCACACCACGGACTTGAGTCTGTCTTCGTACCTTTTCATTCACGTCTCCTTGTTGTTAACCGAGTCCCCCGCGCCAGGCCCCGTGGCCGGGCTGCGGTGGAGCGAATCAATCTGCGGGCCTGGCAGACGCCTTGGGACCCAGCCAGCTGCGGCGCACCACGCTGCCCGTGAGGACACGGTATTTGTCGGCATCGAATGAGCCTTCCCAGCGCGCAATGGCGAACACGGCGACAGTGTTGCCAACGATGTTGGTGAGAGCGGTGGCCGTGGCCATCAATCGATCGATGCCGAACAACAGGCCCAGGCCGCTGATGGGAAGACTTTTGACCGATTGCAGCGTGGCTGCCAGCTTCACAAAGGCCCCGCCAGCCACCGTGGTGCCCCCCTTGGAGGTCAGGCTCAACACCCCCAGCAAAGCCAGTTGCTGGAGCCACGAGAACGGCGTGTCGGTGGCCTGGGCGATGAAGCCCACGGCGATCGCCATATAGATCGAGGTGCCGTCGAGGTTGAAGCTGTAGCCTGCAGGTAGGACAAAGCCCACCACTGCCTCATCACAGCCCGCCTGCTCTAATTTGGCGATCAGCAGCGGAAAAGCCACTTCACCGGAGGCGGTGCCAAAGACCAGCAGGATCTCGTCACGGATCAGGCGCACCACAGGCCACAGCGACAGGCCGATGAGCCAGCAGATGCTGCCCAGCCCGACCACGACAAACAGCAGGGAGGCGCCGTAATAGACCAGCACCAGCTTGAGCAGGTAGAGCAAGGTGGCACTTCCGTAGCTGCCGATGGCCGCCGCCATCGCACCGAAGGCACCCAAGGGGGCCAGCTTCATGATGAAGGAGAGCATCTTGAACAGCACCCGCTGCGCCTCGTCGATGCCCTTGAGGATCACCGAATCGCTGCCCACCGACATGTTCAAGGCAAAGCCGGCCAGCAGCGACACGATCAACACCTGCATGATGTCGCCCTTGGCAAAGGCATCCACCAGTGTGTGGGGAATCAAGCTCAGCAGATAGGAAGTGGCCGAAATCGAGCCCGACTGGCTGGCCACCTTCATGGCAGCGCTGGAGGGCTCCAATCCTGAAGCGTGCAACCCGGCCCCCGGCTCGCACAGGTTGACCACCACAAAGCCCACCAGCATGGCCACCGTGCTGACCACCTCGAAGTACAGCAGAGACTTGGCTCCCAAGCGCCCCAGCTTGCCCAGGTCACGCACATGAGCCAGGCCATGAATGAGCGTACAAAAGACGATGGGGGCTAACATCATCTTCAACAAGGCGATGAACAGATCACCCAGCGGCTTCATGGCTGCTGCAGTCTCAGGAGCGGTCAGGCCCAGCACAACGGCCGCCAGGAGGCCAATCAAAACCTGGATGTGTAGTTGCTTGAGGTGTCTCATGAAAGCTGGGCAACGGCCTAGGGCAGGCGAAGCCTTTTGTGTTTGTTGGAATCAAATTGCGTGAAGGTCACGCTCAAACGCCAGGCCGCAAGCCCAACGTCCTCGGCAGTGTCAGAGCAGAGAAGCCATCGAACAAGGGCATGACTTCAATAGCAGATATACTTAAAAAACATGGATCTGAAACAACTTGAGTACCTGGTGTGTGTCGTGGAAAGCGGCAGTTTCAGCCGGGCTGCCGTGGCATTGAATCTGGCCCAGCCCAGCGTCAGCCGGCAAATCGCACTGCTGGAAGAAGAGCTGGGGCAACGCCTGCTCACCCGCACCGGGCGCGGTGTCACCGCCACGGAAGCAGGAGAGGCGCTTCTGGTTCATGCGCGCACCATGCTGGCTTCGTCACGCGCGGCACGCGACGAGTTGCGTGACATGGGTGACAGCCCGAGCGGCCGCATCGTCATCGGCATGCCGCCCAGGGTCGCCCTGGGGATCAGCGTGCCCTTGGTGCGCCGCTTCCGAGAGCGGTTTCCACGTGCTGTGATCACCATCCTGGAAGGGCTCAGCATCCCACTACGTGAGTCCCTGATGGCCGGCCGGCTCGATCTGGCGCTCTTGTTCGACCCGCCGGCCACACCCCAGCTGAGCTACACCCAGCTCTCACGCGAGCGCCTGTTGCTGATTGCGCCGCCGGGCCACCGCCTGCCCAAGAGCGTGAGCCTGAGCAGCCTGGCCGACTACCCCCTGATCCTGCCCAGCGCACCCAACGCCATCCGCAACCTTGTGGACGCGGCGCTGCGCCCACAAGGCGTTCAGCTCAAGGTGCATGCGGAGGTCGGCGCCGTCAACACCGTTCTGGCCCTGGTGGCCCATGGCCAAGGCTGCACCATCCTGCCGGAGAGCGGTGTCGCGCTGGGACTGCAAGGGCCGCCGCTGCCGCGCACGCCCATCGGGCCGCCTGAAATCTGGAACACCTTGATGCTGGCCGTGCCCAAGGCCAAGCCCGCCAATCGCTTGATCCGTGAAACCAGCAAATTACTGACAGAACTGGACTTCCGCGGCTGATCGCGCCATACGAGAACTCATGTTCTCAGCACAGAAGCCATAGGAAAGACGCATAGTTGATATGCCTCTCGACGGCTTACCCGGGAGGGCGGCCTTCAAGACACTGAGGGCATGCACACACCCCTCCCCCCTTTGGCGTGCAATGCGCACTGCCACGTGTTTGGCCCGCGGGATACCTTTGCCTACGCGGCCAACGCCAGCTTCATCCCGGCAGCCGATGCGCCCAAAGAGGCGCTGTATGACCTGAACGACAAGCTCGGTCTGCAACGCTGCGTGGTCGTGCAGTCGGCCTGCCACGGCTTTGACAACAGTGCGGCAGAAGATGCCATACGCCATCGCCCTCAGGCCTACCGAGGCATTGCGCTGGTTCCCACTGACGTGGCACAAGCCGAGCTGAATCGACTCGACACCGCGGGCTTTCGAGGCGTGCGTTTCAATTTCATGGGGCACCTGGGTTACCGCACCCCCGTCGAAGAGGTTCTGGCCCTGGCTGCGCGCTTCGAGCCCCTGGGCTGGCACCTGCAGATCCACGGCGACCCCAGCCTGCTGACGGACATGGCGCCCGCGCTTCTCCGCTCGCCCACGCCAGTGGTGATCGACCACATCGGGCGCCTGGACGCCTCACTCGGCCTGGACCAACCGGCCTTCAAGGCCTTGCGCCGCCTGATGGCGGACCGCCGCTTCTGGGTCAAGGTCAGCGGCATGGACCGCATCACCCGGCTGGGGCCCCCGTATGCAGACGCCCAGCCCTTTGCCAAAGCCTTGGTGGACGAGTTCGGAGACCGGGTTCTGTGGGGCAACGACTGGCCTCACCCCAACCACGCCGGCCCGGTGCCCGACGAACAACAACTGGTGGACCTGATCCACGAGATCGCCCCCAGCGAAGCCGCCCGCCACGCCCTGATGGTGAGCAACCCTGAACGCCTTTATCAATTTGGAGACCTGACATGAGCCGTCGATTTGAAAACAAAGTAGCCATCGTGACCGGCGCCGGCTGCGTGGGCGCAGGCTGGGGCAATGGCCGTGCCATCGCGGTCCGCCTGGCCGAAGAAGGCGCGAAAGTGCTGGCGGTGGACCGTGACCGCGCCCGCCTGGACGAAACCCTGGAGCTGGCGGGCGATGCCCGCGCCTCCATCACCCCCTGGGTGTGCGACGTGACCAGCAGCGACAGCGTGGCCGCCATGGCCAAGGCCTGCATCGACACCTACGGCAGCATCGACATTCTGGTCAACAACGTGGGCGGATCGGCTGCCGGCGGACCGGTTGAACTGGCAGAGGAAACCTGGAACCTGCAAATCGACATCAACCTCAAAAGCGTGTTCCTGACCTGCAAGCATGTGCTGCCGACCCTGATTGCCAAGAAGAGTGGCTCGATCGTCAACATCGCTTCGACCTCCGGCCTTCGCTTCACGGGCAGTGCCCAGGTCGCCTATGCAGCCACCAAGGCCGGGGTGATCCACCTGTCGCGAGTGGTGGCGGTTCAACATGCCCCCGACGGTGTGCGCGTCAACTCGGTTGTACCCGGTCAGCTGCACACGCCCATGGTCGAAACCCGGCTGGCCAAACAGCGCACCGGTGGCGACGTGGACGCTTTGCTGGCCCAGCGCCTGAAGCGCATTCCACTGGGCTTCATGGGCGATGGTCGCGACACGGCCAGCGCTGTGCTGTTCCTGGCCAGTGACGACGCCCGCTTTGTGACCGGGACCGAACTGGTGGTCGACGGCGGCATGACGGCTCGTTGCGACTGACCCCTGCATGACCGCATAAAAAGAGACAAATCGATATGTTCAAGAAGATGATGACCGTCACGGCGGTGCTGCTGGCACTGACACCCCTGTGGCCAGCCCACGCCCAGAACAAGACCACCCGGATCGTGGTGTCGTTCACGGCCGGCGGGCCGGTCGATGCCGTGGCACGCACAATCTCCGAGCGCCTGGGCAAAGAGCTGGGCCGAACCGTGCTGGTGGACAACAAGCCCGGTGCCAATGGCGCCATCGGCGCCACCGACGTGATGAAATCACCGGCCGATGGCAGCACGCTCTGGTTCACCAGCGTGGGGGCCGCCGCCATCAATGGCGGCTTGTATGAAAAGCTGCCCTACAACTTGGCACGTGACTTCACCCCCGTGTCTCTGGTGGCCAACAACGTCGAGCTGATGGTGACCTACGCGAACAACCCGGCGAAGGACGCCGCCGAATTCATCGCCAACAGCAAGCGTCAATCCAGCCCCACCCCATTCGCCTCGACCGGGACCGGCAGCATCCCGCACCTGGCCATCGAACAGTTGGTGGATGCCACCGGCGCCAAGCTGCTTCACGTGCCCTATAAAGGGGCCGCGCCCGCCATCACCGACCTGATGGGTGCCCAGGTCAGCGGCCTGTTTGGCGACGTGGCTGGACTGCTGCCGGCCATCAAGGGCGGCCGCCTCAAGCCCCTGGGGCTGGCGTCCAGCAAGCGGCACCCGGCCCTTCCCGATGTCAAGACATTGGAAGAGCAAGGCATCAAAGGCATCGACACCAACAATTGGTACGCCCTGTTTGCGCCAGCCAAGACCCCTCCCGAGGTGGTTGATGCGATCAACAAGGCCTTGCGCACGACCTTGGCAGACCCGGCCATCCGAGACAAGTTGCTGAAGGCCGGCACCGAACCGGCCCCCTCCACGCCTCAGGAGCTGGCCGTCCTGCAGAAGAAAGACGCGGACAAATGGGCCGCGCTGATCAAGGCCAAGAACATCAAACCCGACTGACCGCCGCCAGACTGAAAGAAACTGTCCCATGACCCACATTCGAGTTCCCCTGGTCACCCCCGGCACCCGCCCTGAGCTGGCCGAAGTCGAAGGCCGCATCCTGGCCGAGCGCGGGCGCATCTCCTTGCTGTACCAGGTCTTGCTCAACAGCGGCCCCATCGCCTCGGGGTGGGAGCGCATGTTGACCGCCGTGCGCAATCAAACCAGCATCCCCGCCGACCTGCGCGAGCTGATCATCCTGCGCGTGGCAGTCTTGAACCAGGCCACGTTTGAATTCGATGCCCACATTCCCCACGCAGAGAAGGCCGGCGTGAGCAGCGAGAAAATCGCGGCCAACCGCAGCCCTGTTCTGTCGGGGGTGTTCACCCCCCTGGAGCACCTGGTGCTGGAACTGGCCGACGCCATGACCCGCGACATCACTGTGCCGGCCGCTCTGATGGCGCGCATTCAGACCCACTTTGACGCCCAGGGCACGGTGGAGCTGGTGGCCACTGTGGCGGCCTACAACATGGTCTCGCGCTTGTTGGTGGCCCTGAACGTCGAACACTGAACCCGGCAAAGGCCCTCCCATGTCACAGCTCTGGCTTGTCAAACGCCCCCACTCCAGTGAATGGCCGTCCCAAGGGCTTGCAACGCCCATCGTGCGCGCCTGGAACGCCTTGGAGCAGGATCTGAGCTACCGCTACCTGAATGAACTGCCGCAATGGGTACAGGAGGACACGAACAACAGCGTGTTCTCGCTGCACACCCTGCAAACACTGCTGGGCAGCGCTGGCCAGCAGGTGGCAGGCTTTCACTACGTGGTGGAGACCGATGTGCTGCCCGACATGGAGGCCGAATTCAATGCCTGGTATGAGCAGGAGCACCTGCCCGGCCTGGCCTCGGTACCCGGCACCGTCAGGGCCGTGCGCTATCGACAGGAGTCCGGACGGCCACGCTACTTTGCCTGCTACGACCTGATTCACGCCGAAGTGCTGGGCAGCCCGGCCTGGTTGAAGGTGCGGGCCACCCCATGGAGCGACCGGGTCCGGCCTGCGTTTCGCAACACCCAAAGAACCCTGTTCAGGCGCGCGCCCTGAGGGCTCAGCGAAGGGGCCGCCATGGTGTGGCGCGGCCTTCGTGGCATGCCCGTCCCCACTTGCCACCCAGCTTCAGCCTCGTGCCTGGGCACATCCCAAAGAAGAGACATCCATGATCAACAAGATTGCGGCCTCCGTTGCCGAGGCACTGAGCACGGTCCAGGACGGCGCCACCGTTCTGATCGGCGGCTTTGGCACCGCCGGCATCCCCAACGAACTCATCGACGGCCTGATCGAGCATGGCGCTCGTGAGCTCACCGTGGTCAACAACAACGCCGGCAACGGCGATGCGGGCCTGGCCGCCCTGCTCAAGGCCGGTCGCGTGCGCAAAATCATCTGCAGCTTTCCGCGCCAGGCCGACTCGTTTGTGTTTGATGAGCTCTACCGCAGCGGCCGCATCGAGCTCGAACTGGTTCCCCAGGGCAACCTGGCCGAGCGCCTGCGCGCCGCAGGCGCTGGCGTGGGCGCTTTTTTCACCCCCACCGGCTTCGGCACCGAACTGGCCCGGAACCCCGACGGCAGCCCCAAGGAGACCCGCGTGATCAACGGCAAGCCCTATGTGCTGGAGTACCCCATCCATGGCGATGTGGCCCTCATCAAGGCCGAGCGTGGGGACCGCTGGGGCAACCTCTGCTTCAGAAAGGCCGCGCGCAACTTCGGCCCCGTGATGGCCACCGCCGCCCAACGCACCGTGGCCACCGTGCACGAGATCGTCGAGCTGGGCCAGCTGGACCCCGAGGCCATCGCCACACCCGGCATCTTCGTCTCGCACATCGTGAAGATCGAGCGCACCGCCACTCAGGCCGGTGGCTTCAAAGCCGCCCTTTGAACCCGAGGACATCCCACATGAGCCCCTACACACGACGCAGCAAAGACGAGCTCGCCCGCCGCGTGGCGCAAGACATCTTCGACGGTGCCTATGTCAACCTGGGCATCGGCCAGCCCACCCTGGTGGCCAACCACCTGCCCGCCGGCATCGAGGTGGTGCTGCACAGCGAGAACGGCATCCTGGGCATGGGCCCGGCACCGGCCCCTGGTCAGGAGGACTACGACCTCATCAACGCCGGCAAGCAGCCGGTCACCCTGCTGCCGGGCGGCGCCTTCTTTCACCATGCCGACAGCTTTGCCATGATGCGTGGCGGCCACCTCGACATCTGTGTGCTGGGCGCCTTCCAGGTGTCGGCCAACGGCGACCTGGCCAACTGGAGCACGGGCGAGGCCGGCACCATTCCGGCCGTGGGCGGGGCCATGGACCTGGCCGTGGGCGCCAAGCAGACCTGGGTGATGATGGACCTGCTGACCAAGCAGGGGGCCAGCAAGATCGTGCCGGCCTGCACCTACCCGCTCACCGGCGTGGCCTGCGTGAAGCGCATCTACACCGACCTGGCCACGCTGGCCTGCACGCCCCAGGGGCTGAAGCTGATCGACATGGTGCCGGGCCTGGCGCACGCCGAGCTCGAGCGCCTGATCGGCCTGCCCATCCAGGCCTGATCGTCAAGCCACTGAACAAGGTACCCCATGACCCAAGCTTATATTTGCGATGCGATTCGCACCCCTTTCGGTCGCTATGGCGGCGCCCTCAGCAGCGTTCGTGCTGATGATCTGGGAGCGATCCCGCTGCGCGCGCTGATGAGCCGAAACCTGACGGTGGATTGGTCGCGTATCGACGATGTGATCTTTGGATGTGCCAACCAAGCCGGCGAAGACAACCGCAACGTGGCGCGCATGTCCAGCCTGCTGGCCGGCCTGCCGATGGCGGTGCCAGGGAGCACCATCAACCGCTTGTGCGGCTCGGGCCTGGATGCCATCGGCACTGCGGCACGCGCCATCAAGTCGGGCGAAGCCCAGCTCATGATCGCGGGCGGCGTGGAGAGCATGAGCCGCGCGCCTTTTGTGATGCCCAAAGCCGAGTCGGCCTTCTCGCGGGCCAACGCGGTCTATGACACCACGATCGGCTGGCGCTTCGTGAACAAGCTCATGAAGCAGCTGTACGGCGTGGACTCCATGCCGGAAACCGCCGAAAACGTAGCCACCGATTTCAAGATCGGCCGCGAAGCCCAGGACCAAATGGCCCTGAACAGCCAATTGCGCGCCGTGGCGGCCCAGCAAGCCGGGCACCTGGCACGGGAGATCTGTCCGGTGCAGGTCCCTCAGAAGAAGGGCGACCCCATCATGGTCGAGCACGATGAACACCCTCGCTCGACCAGCCTGGAAGCGCTGGCCCGGCTCAAGGGGGTGGTTAGGCCCGACGGCACCGTGACGGCCGGCAATGCCTCCGGGGTCAATGACGGGGCCTGCGCCTTGCTACTGGCCAGCGAAATGGGCGCCAAGCTGCACGGCTTGACCCCTCGGGCCAGGGTGATCGGCATGGCCACGGCGGGCGTCGCCCCGCGCATCATGGGCTACGGCCCCACCCCCGCGGTGCAGAGGGTGCTCGTTCAGACCGGGTTGACGTTGGAACAGATGGACGTCATCGAGCTCAATGAAGCCTTTGCGGCACAGGGCCTTGCCGTGTTGCGCGGGCTTGGCATCAGCGATGAGGATGCCCGCGTCAATGCCTGGGGTGGTGCGATTGCCTTGGGTCACCCTTTGGGGGCCTCCGGTGCGCGCCTGGTGGCGACGGCCATCAACCGTCTGCATTTCACGGGCGGGCGGTATGCGCTTTGCACGATGTGCGTCGGGGTTGGGCAAGGCATCGCCGTGGTACTGGAGAGGCAGTAACCCTGGCCGGCGTTGGGCCGCTTGCCAGGGGGCGTGGGCTTGTGTGGATGGTTCACCACCGGGTGGCACAAGCCAGAGCGCCTCTCACTGGCCGTCAGGCCCCGTCATGTCCAAGGCCGCCACGATCTCTTCCTTCAAACGCATCAGGCAAGGGCCAAACTCCTTGGCAACTTCCCGCATGGAACTGGAGGTGGAGAGGCTCATGTTCAACACCAGCACCTGGTACCCCTCTACCGCAAGAGGTGTCGCCACCGCCACCACCTCGGGTTGCCACGAGGCGACACAAAAGCCATGTTTTTCATGATGCTTCAATGCCCGATCGACCTGCTGGCTGGCCTCTTGCCAGGACGAAGGTCGGAGCATGGAAATGCGCTGCAAGACGCCCTCACGGGCGCCATTTTCCAGCGAGCACAGGTAGGCAAACCCCAGCGAGGTCAATTCGATAGGCACCCGCTGCCCTGCGACCACGCTGCGCAAGGCGACTTTCTTGTTGTACCGGACAGACTCAAGGTAGACCATCTCATCGCGATCAGGCACGGCCAGGCCCACATTGATCCGAAGGTGCTCTGCCGTCTTGCGCATCAACGGGGCGGCCACCTGCATGGCGAGGGAGCCCGAACGCATGGCATGGGCCAAGCTCAAGACCAGAGGGGCCAGGCGGTAGGCGCGCTGCGAACGATCATGCTGAAGCAGCCCCCCTGAGACCAGGGTCTGGGTCAGCCGGCTCACGGTCGCACGCGAGAGACCGGTGCGTTCAGCGATTTCGCCGTTGCCAAGAAGGTCCGCACCGGGCCGAAAGGCACGCAGGATCTCGATGCCCCGCTCCAACGACCGGTTGAGAACTGGGTCTTCATGGTGGCCCTTGCGACCCTCCATGGGCAGGTCAGTCGTCATCTCAGAACCTCCATTATTTCCAACCATTGGAAATTGGTGGGTGCAATTCTAAGCCCATGCAGCTACGCTTCAAAGCCATCAGCCCGCTTGTGCGCCCTCTCCCGGAACGCCAGGCACAGGGCCTATAAAGGAGACAAGAGACATGAACAAACCCCTGTTCTGCGTCGCCAAACGACGCAGCATGACGCTGGCCCTCACGGCATCCATTGCCTGCCTGGTGCCCGCCCTGGCCTGGGCCGGCTACCCTGAGCGCCCGATACGCATCGTGGTGCCCTTCGCGCCCGGCGGCGGCACGGATCTGGTGGCTCGCTCGATGTCCGTGCCCATGGGGCAGGACCTCGGTCAATCAGTGATCATCGACAACAGGCCTGGCGGCGCCACCATCATCGGAACCGATGCCGTGGCCAAGAGCGCCCCCGACGGCTACACCCTGGTCATGGCCACTCTGGCCCACGTGGTCAACCCCAGCATCCAGTCGAAGCTGCCGTATGTGTACGAGAAGGCGTTCACGCCGGTGATGCTGGTGGGGGTGTCACCCAACGTGCTGGTGGTCAACGCCAAGAGCCCCTTCAAGACCGTACAGGACATCATCAACGCGGCCAAAGCCAGCCCTGGCAAGCTGTCGTTCGCCTCACAGGGGGCGGGAACGTCGGCGCATCTTGCGGGCGAGTTGTTCAAGAACCTCAGCAACACCCACATCCTGCACATCCCCTACCGCGGCGCCGGGCCCGCGCTCACAGATTTGATGGGCGGGCAGGTGGACATGATGTTTGCCACGGCCTCCGCCGTCGGCAACCTGGTCGAAAGCGGCAAGTTGCGCGCCATTGCAGTGACCACCGAAACACGGTCCAAGGCCCGCAACCTGGCCAATGTGCCCACCATTGCCGAGAGTGGCGTGCCGGGCTACGTGGCAGACAGTTGGTACGGCCTGTTTGCCCCGGCAGGCACGCCCAAGGACGTCATCACCCGCCTCAATGCCGCCGCCAACAAGGCTGTACAGACTGAATCCTTCAAGAAGCAACTCGAGAACGAGGGCCTGGTCATCAAAGGCGGCCTGCCCCAGGACTTCGATGCCTACGCCAAACGCGAAGAGATCCGTTGGCGCAAGGTTGTGAAAGACAACAACATCACCGCAGATTGAGAACCAGCTTCGAGGACCCCACCCATGAACTTCCAATACCTTGAAATGCAGCAAGCCAACGGCATTGCGACCCTGGCACTGAACCGCCCCGACAAGCGCAACGCCATGAGCGACGACATGCGCTCCGAATTCATCGAGGCCCTGGAATACGTCAGCAGCACACCGTCCATCCGCGCCTTGGTGCTGACCGGAAATGGCAAAGGCTTTTGCGCCGGCGGCGACATCGCAGGCATGCAGCGGCGCATGAACGCGCCCGCTGGCGAAGTGGGCTTCAATGGCTGGAAGCGCCAGCAGCGTGTGCACCATACCCAAGCGCTGCTGCACACCATGCCCAAGCCGACGATTGCAGCCGTCAATGGCGCAGCATCGGGCCTGGGGGCCGATACGGCGCTGGCCTGTGACTTCATCATCGCCAACGAGTGGGCCGACTTCAGCTGGTCCTACATCCACCGGGGCATCATCCCGGATGGCGGTGGCATGTACTTCCTGCCGCGCCGCATCGGACTGCCCAAGGCCAAGGAATTGATCTTCACCGGCCGCAAGGTGAATGTGGACGAGGCACTGGCCCTGGGCATCGTCGATCGCAAGACAAGCGCTGAGCGACTGCTGGAAGAAGCCCAGGCCTGGGCGACCGAACTGAGCCAGGGGTCGGCCACCGCGCTGGC
Source organism: Curvibacter sp. EU05-FHT14A10 (assembly GCF_058791075.1). NCBI lineage: Bacteria > Pseudomonadati > Pseudomonadota > Betaproteobacteria > Burkholderiales > Comamonadaceae > Curvibacter > Curvibacter sp. EU05-FHT14A10. Next base: position 150,759 of record NZ_JBYTDE010000006.1, on the reverse strand, counting down.
CCTGGGCAAGACCATCTTGAACCAGAGTTTCGAGATGACTGCGCAGCAGGTCTTCGCCCAGGGCAGCCAGGCCCAGGGCATCTGCTACACCAGCACCGAGCACCGGGCCTCGGTGGAGGCCTTCCTGACCAAATCCGCCGTGAAGGAATGACCCATGAGCGCTATCGCACGACTCATTCGACCGCGCAGCGTGGCTATCATCGGTGCCTCGGCCGATGCCAGCAAGACCGCAGGCAGGCCGGTGTCCTACCTGCTCAAGCACGGGTATGCCGGCCGCATCTTCCCCGTGAACCCGAAGGTCAGCCACATCGGTGAACTCAAGTGCTACCCCGATGTGGCCTCGCTGCCCGAAGTACCCGATGTGGCCATCGTGCTGCTGGGCGCGGAGCGTGCCCATCTGGCCGTGCGCGAGTTGTCGGCACGCGGCACCGCGGCAGCCATTGTGCTGGCCAGCGGCTACACCGAAACAGGGGCTGTGGGCTCACGTCGTCAACAAGAACTGTTGGAGGCCGCAGGCCCCATGCGCCTGCTCGGACCAAACACCATCGGGCTGGTGAATCTGACGGACAAGATCGTGCTGTCGGCCACCGGTGCGCTGGAGATGGACACGTTTCCCGTGGGCTCGATCGGTGTGGTTTCACAAAGCGGGGGTATCCTGGGGTCGCTGCTGTCACGGGCCGCGGCACGGGGCATCGGCTTGTCAAAATTGATCTCGACCAGCAACGAGGTGGACCTCGAATTGGCCGACTTCATCGACCACCTGGTGGACGACGAGGCCACCAAGGTGATCGCCCTGTACATCGAGACGGTGCGCAACCCGGCCAAGTTTCGGGCGGCTGCCTTGCGCGCCGCGGCGGCAGGCAAGCCCATCGTGGCCTTCAAGATCGGACGCTCCGAAGCCGGTGCCCAGGCCGCGGTGTCGCACACCGGCGCCATGGCAGGAGCCGATCGCATGTACGACGCACTGTTCAAACAAGTGGGGGTGATCCGTGCCGACACCTTTGCTGACCTGCTCGACATCCCAGCAGCCTTGCAGACCGGGCGCCGGCTGGCTGGCCGGCGGGTAGCCATCCTGACCTCCACCGGTGGCGCCGGGACCCTGGTATCCGACGATCTGGGCATGGCGGGTTTCGAGACACCGGCCCCCGATGCAGCCACCGCACAAGCCCTGCGTGACCTGCAAACAGGCGACCATGCGGTGCTGGACCGCAACCCGATCGATGTGACCCTGGCCGGACTGCGCCCCGATCTGCTGCGGGGCGCCATCAAGACACTGCTGACCAGCCCGAGCTATGACGCCCTCGTGATCATCGTTGGCTCGTCCAGCCTGGCCATGCCCGAACTGATGGCCGGCGCGATCCAAGACTGCCTGCCCCTGTCTGACAAGCCCATCATGGCCTACGTCAGCCCCCATGCGCCGGACGTGGCGGCCCTGCTCACCCAGCGCGGTGTGCCGGCCTTTGCCGCGGCAGAGAGCTGCACCTCGGCACTGACCGCCCTGCTCCACCGAACCATGTGGCAGGCGTCGGATGCGAACACGGTGGCCGCAGCGCCGGTGCCCGTGGACGACCTGCCCGGCGGCTCACTGGATGAAGCGCAAGCCAAGGTCTTGTTCGCCCGGTTCCGGGTCCCCTGCGCACCAGAAAGAGTGGTCAGCACACCGGCACAGGCGCAAAGCGCGGCCCTGGAGCTGGGCGGCCGGGTGGTGCTGAAAATCCTCTCCGCCGAAATCACTCACAAGAGCGACGTGGGCGGCGTGGCCATCAACCTGAGCCCCGACACGATTGGCGAGCGCCTGGCGTCCATGACCCAGCAGGTACTGGCCCACACCCACAAGAAGCCCGAGCGCTTTCTCGTCCAGCAAATGGTCAGCGGGGGAACCGAGCTGATTCTGGGGACCAGCCGCGACGCCCTGGGCACCGCCATCCTGCTGGGCATGGGGGGGGTGACGGCGGAGCTTTTCAAGGACACCTGCCTGCGTCTGCTGCCCCCGCAAGGCGGCTTGAGCCGCACAGAAGCCCTGAGCATGGCCCGTGAACTGAAGACCTGGCCGCTGCTCGATGGCTACCGCGGACGCCCCAAGGCAGACGTCGAAGCCCTGGTGGAGGCGATTGTGGCGTTCTCGAACATGGCGGCCCAACTCGGCGATCGCCTGCTGGAGGCCGAGATCAATCCCCTCTTCGTCCTGCCCCAAGGCCAGGGGGTGAGGGCGGCCGATGGCGTGGTCGTGCTGGCAGCATGACCCCCGAGGCCGCAGCCCAAGCGGGGCCACTCTGGCCTCTCTGGAGCCCATGGAGCCTGTGTTGCGCCAGCAACCTGGCGCCTGTCGTGCCCTTCAAGCCATGACAGGCGACGCACTCACCAGCCGGGCATGGCTTGATGCTCTGGCCGCCATCGGGCAACGCCATCGCGTCGAGCTGGATGGCCGCGCCATGATCTGGCGCCGCTGGGGCAGCGGCCCCCCTGCGGTGTTGCTGCACGGTGGCCACGGATGCTGGATGCATTGGGCACGCAATGTGATCGCGCTGGGCACCCGGCACACGGTGTGGGTTCCCGACCTGCCGGGCTTTGGGGAATCCGATCTGCCCGCGCAACCCTCGCTGGAGGCGGTAGCACAGATGACCCGGCAGACTTTGGGCGCTCTGCTCCCCGAGTCCACGCCGATCACCTTGGTCGGGTTCTCGTTCGGTGGCCTGGTCGCGGCCCAGGTGGCGGCCCTGAGGCCTGCCGTCCCTCGGCTGGCCCTGCTGGGCCCTGCCGGCCACGGCGGCCCCAGGCGCCCCAAGGGCGACCTGTTGCCCTGGCGGCCAGCGCTCAAGACCCAGGACCACGAGGCCCTTAGCGCCGTGATGCGCCACAACCTGCTGATGCACATGGTTCATCAAGCCTCGCAGGTCGACGATCTGGCATTGACGATTCACACCAACGCCTGTACCCACACACGCTTGCGCAGCAAGCCCTTGTCCCGAGCCGCTGGCTTGTCGGATCTGCTCGCCAGCTACAGCGGCAGGTTGCTGCTGGTCTGGGGCGAACACGATGTGACCGCCGATCCACTGACCGTCATGGAACGGCTCAACACCCGCCGCTCAGCCTGCACTGCACACACCCTGGAAGGGGTGGGCCACTGGGTTCAGTTCGAGGCTGCAGAACGATGCAACGGCTTGCTCAACGACTGGCTGCAGGCCCCCACCCTTCAGGAGAAATAAGATGTACGCAACCCAACGGCTTGCACAAGCAGCCGTGTCGCTGCACCTGCACCCACTACCCGCCCACGTGCTGCACCACGCCAAGCGGGCTGTGATTGACTGGTATGCCTCCCTGTACCCAGGCCTGAGCGTGGCGCCTGTTCCCCAGTTGGTCGATGTGCTCAGCGAAGACCTGGACCGAGGCTCATCCTGGGTGGGGGTCGGCCGCAGCGCCACCGCCAAAGCGGCAAGCCTTTTGAATGGCACAGCCGCCCATGCCGCCGAGGTCGACGACAGCTTCCGCGAAGCGATGTACCACCCCGGCGCGGCCACCATTGCAGGCGCTTTGGCGGCAGCGCATGAGCGCCATGCCACGGGCCTGCAGTTTCTGCGCGCGGTGGTCACGGGCTACGAGGTCTCGACACGGATCGGCGTTGCCATGGGCCGTCCCCACTACACCCACTGGCACAACACCGGGACCATCGGCACCTTCGGTGCCGCTGCTTCAGTGGGAACCCTGCTGCAACTCGACGAAGCCGGCATGGCCCATGCGCTGGCGACCGCGGCCACCTTTGCAGCCGGGCTGCAGCAGGCGTTCAGGATGGACTCGATGTCCAAACCCCTGCACGCCGGACGCGCCGCCGAGGCCGGCTTGCTGGCAGCACAGCTGGCGGCCCGGGGCGTCACCGGATCGCTGGACGTGCTCGATGGCGAGGCAGGCCTGGGGGCCGCCATGAGCGAAGGGGTGGATTGGTCGCTGGTGGCCAGCACGCTGGGCCAGGACTTCCACATCACCCGGCTGACCTTCAAGAACCACATCGGCTGTGGGCACACCTTCGCGGCCATTGATGCGGCGCTGGAACTCAGGCAACAGCACGCCTGCCGGCCCGACGAGATCGCCGAGGTTCATGTGGCCACCTACAAGCCGGCCTTGGACATTGCGTGCTACCTGCAGCCCACCACGCTCAACGAGGCCCGGTTCAGCCTGAGCTATGTCGTCGCCACGGCCTTCACCCATGGCAGTGTGCGTCTGGCGGCCTACGAGGCCGATCGGGTCGACCACCCCGAGACCCGGGCGCTGATGCAACGCACCACGGTCAACGTGGACCCGGCCCTGGACGCAGCTTTTCCGGCCCAGCGCGCAGCCCGTGTCACGCTGGTCATGCGGGACGGCACACGCCTTGAACACCTGCAAGCCAACCGCAAGGGCGACCCTGAGCTGCCTTTGAGCGACCAGGAACTCAACGACAAGTACCTGGAGTTGGCCAGCCCCGTCATCGGGCAGGCCAGCGCACAGGCCCTGCTGACGCAACTTTGGCGCCTGGACGAGTTGGCCGTGCTGCCACGCTGAACCCCATGCCACCGGGCCAGCTCATGCGCCCGAAGCCTGGCTTTCAGGCGATCTGAGCGGCCGCCTCCCCATCGCCTTGCAACAGCCCGCGACGCGATCTGCCTAGCCACGCCGGATCGCTTGCTTGCAGCCCCCTCAAAGCACCTCATGAACATAGCTTCAAATCCAGAGATGGCGGCAACCGATGCATCGCGGCCTGCGCAGAGAATGTCGGCCGACAATGCCCGTCGCCGAGTGCTGATCCGCCTGGGCTCGGGCCTGAGCGGCGCAAGCACCCTGGCTTGGGCTGCGTTGCACAGCCCACCCGCCCGGGCCGTAGAGCCCTATCCGACAAGGGCTGTGCGCATCGTGGTGCCGTTTGCGCCGGGCGGTGGCACCGACGTCATTGGGCGTGCCTTGCTGGAGGGCATGCAGCAAGCCTTGGGACAGCCCGTCTTCATGGAGAACAAGCCGGGCGGCGGCACGGTCATTGGCTCAGACCTGGTCGCCAAGGCGGCCGCGGATGGCCACACCTTGTTGATGACCACCTCGGCCGTGGCGATCAATGCCTCCCTGGTGCCCAGGTTGCCGTACAGCACCGAGCACGATTTGAAAGGCATCAGCCTTATCTGCCGCGGCCCCAATGTCGTGGTCACACACGCAAAGAGCTCCTTCAAGACCTTGACTGATGTCATATCGGCCGCTCGATCTTCCCCTGGAAAGTTGAGCTACGCGTCTTCCGGCAACGGCTCGGCCGTCCACCTGGCTGCAGAGTTGTTCAAGAGCATGGCAGGCGTGGACATCACCCACGTGCCCTACCGAGGCGCAGGCCCGGCGTACACCGATCTCATGGGCGGCCAGGTCGACCTGTTGTTCGGCACTGCCGGAGGGGTCGCCAAGTTTGTCGAGGCGGGCAAGATGCGGGCCTTGGCGGTGACCTCGGTGCAACGCAGCACCACACCCCTCTACCAATCAGTCCCCACGGTCGCGGAGACCCTGCCAGGTTTCGAAGCCGAGGTGTGGTACGCCCTGCTGGCGCCGGCCGCCACCCCGGAGGCCACCCTCAACCGCGTGTACGAAGCATTGCAGAAGGCCGCTCAAACTCCAGCCTACGTGGCCAAACTGGCCAAGGAAGGGCTTCGGCTTGCGATGGCCCCACCGGCGCAAACCCAGCGCTTTCTGGAAGCGAACATCGCCCGATGGCGGAAAGTGGTTGTCGAAGGCAAGGTCACATTGGATTGAATTGCGCCCATGCAAAGGCCGCTCAGCCCCTGGCAGCGGAGGCCCAGAATCCGTTTTTCATTCACCCCCACAATTTCCATCAAATGGAAATACGGCATGGTGCAGAAACAGACCAGCACCTAAGCTACTCAAGCCCTGAGCAGCCACTGCAAAGGGCTTGCGCCCCCGGCTCTGCACCCTGTGCCTGTGCCGGGTTCAGTGCAGTGCACAGCACCAACCCGCCGTGACCGAACCAACCCAAAACCGAGATCGATGGATCCAAGGAGATAAACAGATGAAAAGCCCAAACAGCCTCAAAACAGCTTCGCTGCTGGCATGCCTGTTGGCCGCCCCGCATAGTCATGCACAGAGCTCGGTGACCCTTTACGGGATCATGGATGCAGGTGTTCGGACGGCTTCCGGCCTGGATCCATCCAACGTTCGCTCCGCCGGCAACGCCAACATGGTGAACAGCGGTATCAACACCACCAGCCGTCTGGGCTTTCGCGGCACCGAAGATCTGGGCGGCGGGCTTTCCGCCCTGTTCTTTCTGGAGTCGGGCCTGAACATCAACAACGGCACCACCTCCAACACCAGCAAGTTCTTTGACCGAGGCTCGTTTGCGGGCCTGAAGGGTGACCTGGGAACACTGACTGTCGGTCGACAAAATACCTTGCTGTCCGATGCCATCTTCCCGGTCGACCCATTGGCCACCCGCTTTGCAGGCTTGAACCCCAACGTGGCGCTGTCGGCCTTGAGCGCCCACCAACTGGGTGCCGAGTACGGCGCCTCGGGTTCCAGCACGGGCACTTATCGCCTCGACAACTCGGCGAAATACGCCTACAGCTTTGGCAATACCACGGCCCGCGTGATGCACGCGTTCGGCAACCAGGCCGACAGCAACAGCAAGCTGTCTTCCAATGGGGCCAGCCTGGACTACAGGAGCAACGTGCTTCAGGCCACCGTGGCTTACCACCAGTTCAAGACAGCCACCAACCTGACGCTCAATGGCTTTGTCAGCGGGATTGCCGTGCCTGTGGCAGCCGGCAAGCTGAACATCACCTACAGCGGCCACACAGCTGACACATCGACCACCGCGAAGACGACCAACAAGATTCTGGGCCTGGGCGGCTCCTGGCCACTCACGCCGCAGTTGGACCTGCTGGTCAGCCATTACCGGGTGAACCGCTCGCGTACAGCGAATGCCGACGACGGCTACAACCGCACCATCGCGTTCCTCGAATACAAGTTGTCGAATCGGTCCCTGGTCTACCTTGAAGCCGACAGCACGCAGTGGAAGAATGCCTATCAGGGCGCTGGCCTCAAGAGCAGCAGCACCGGCTTGTCCGCGGGTATCAAACACACATTCTGAGACACCCACGCAGCCTCAAACGGACAACGACCGCTTATGAGGAAACGGCGTTAGGACCGCCAACGCCAGTTGCTCGGCGCTGGCCAAGGGCTGCCCAGCCATCAGGGCATGGCGGGGTTCATGACCTCCACGAGCCTCACCCAGTCCCCCGGCCCAGCGGCTGATGTCAACATCGGTCGCTTCGTCGACCGAGCCAATCACATGGCGAACGCCCTCAACGCGCGCTGGCACCCCCATCAATCGGGATGACCGCACCGGTCATGTAGCTCGACGCTGGCGACGCCAGCAGCAGGGCCAGCCCTTTGATCTCCTGCGGGTCGGCCATCCGGCCCATGGGAATGTGCGTGCGCATGCGCTCGACGCTTTCCGGCAGCCGCAGGCGGCCACCATTGAGCTCGGTGGCAAACGGGCCCGGGGCAATCGCGTTGACCAGCACGTTGTGCGGTGCCAGCTCGACCGCGGCCTGGCGCACCAGGTTGTTGACGGCGGCCTTGGACGCGATGTACGCGTAACCCGAGAGCGACTCCGAACGCAGGCCTGCGATCGACGAGGTGACGATGATGCGCCCGCTTTTGCGAGGCTTCATGTGCCGGACGGCGGCGCGCAGGGTGCTCATGACGCCTTGCAGATTGACTTGAAGCACACGGTCCCACGCGGCCAGATCGATGTTCTCCAACTGGCCGGCGCTCACGATGAAACCCCGGCCCGCACTGATGCCGGCATTGGCAAAGACGCAGTCGATGGGCCCCTCGGCCGCCATGTTGTCGACGACCCGATCCACAGCGGCAGCATCGCCGACATCCAGGCCGACACAGCTCAGGTCTGGATGACGGGTCTTCAAACGCTGCGCCTGGGCCTGCAGCAAATCCAGGTTCAGGTCCGACATGAGCACCTGGGCCCCGGCTTCGAGCATCGCCTCCGAAATGGCCAGGCCAAGGCCACTGGCGGCGCCGGTGACCAGGACACGCTTGCCGCTGAGATCAAAAAGAGAAGGGAAACGCATGATGGCAGGCTCCGGTTCAGTTTTTCTTGAGAGGAATGAGGCTTTCCCAGTGCTCGGCGGCCTCGATCATGTAGTGCACGTGCAAGGTGACGCTCTGGAAGAACCACTGGCCCTGCAAGCGCACGTATTCGTCGTCGAAACGACCCACGACATAAAAGCTCTTGCCATCGCGCACGGGGCGACCATCGAGGTAGCTGTAGCCGGTTCCGCGGTCGCCATCGACCTCGACCATGTGGTTGTGAATGAACTGGCGGGCGGTCTGAACTGGAAAGGATGCAAAAAAGGCCTGGATGTTGTCCCGTCCCTGGACGGCAGGCCGACCGCCATAGGCGACGGTGGCGTCGGGGGCGAACAGCTCATGGAGCCTGGGTCCCTGGTCTTCGTTGACCAGTTCGTGGTAGCGGGCGCGCAGGGCCTGGATGGCCTGGATGCTTTCAAGGCGCTCCAGTCGGGCCAGCAGCATGGCATAGCGATCGGCAGGTTCAGACGGGACGGCGTTGGTCGGGTGGGTCAAGGCAGGTTCTCCTGGTGGATGTGTCGATGGTCGGCAAGAATTTTTTCGGCACGCTGCGCCACAGACGCGGCGGTGTGTGCATGGGGCAGCACATAAAAGCGCCGGCTCCGAATGGCTTCGAGCGTGAGGCGGGCCACATCGGCCGCGCCGATGGGCGAGGCCGCCATGCCGGCTCGCACACGCTCCTCGTGCAGGGCACGGGTGGGGCCGGCCGGCCCCAGGTCAGTCGGTCGATTGCGGCCCGACGCATGGATGCCGGTCGGCAGCAGCGAAGGGCACAGCACCGAGACCCCGATGGCCGCGTCGACCAATTCGAGATCCTTGGCCAGGCATTCCGAAAAGCCGACCACCGCATGCTTGCTGGCGGCATACACGGCCGAGCCCGCCACCGACGCGAGGCCTGCGGCCGAGGCGGTGTTGACCACATGGGCAGCCCGACCAGCGCTCAGCATGCGTGGAACGAAGCTGCGCACGCCATGGACCACACCCAGCAGGTTGACGCTCAAGAGCCAATGCCAGTCAGCCTCAGTGGCCTCCCACGCACGTCCCAGCACGGCCACCCCGGCATTGTTGAAGAGCCAGTCCACACCACCCCACCGATCCCAGGTGGCGTTGGCCAGGGCTTCAACCTCGTGGGCCTGAGCCACATCGCAAAGGCGGGCCAGGCAAGGCGTGCCCAGCGCGTCCAGCAGGGCCTGGGTCTGGGCCAGCGGGGCGGGCTCGACATCGGCGATGACGACGGCCATGCCCTCGCGCGCGCAGGCCAACGCCAACTCGCGCCCGATGCCACTTCCTGCGCCAGTGACCACGGCGACGGATAAGTGGCTCATTCGAGGCTCGCCCCGGACCGGCGGATGATCTCGGTCCATTTGCTGGCTTCACTGATCACAAAGGCCTGAAACGCCTCGTGGGGCATGCCAAGGCGCACGCTGGAGACGGCGTCAAAGGCGGCCTGGACCTCGGGCATGGCCATGACCTTGCCAACCTCGTCGGAGAGGCGCCGGACGACAGCGGCTGGCGTGTTGGCCGGGGCAAACACGCCCCCCCAACTGAGGGCCTCCACCGCCGCATAACCCGATTCGATCATGGTGGGAACCTCCGGCAGCGCCCGCACCCGGCTGGGGCTGGTCACGGCGATCGCATTGATCTTCTGATCACGGATGTGGGCACGCGAGGTCTGGACAAAGTCGAACATGGCATCGACGTTGCCCGCGATGAGGTCGATGATGGCCGCCGAGGTGGACTTGTAGGGCACGTGCGTGAAACGTGCGCCGGTCATGGTCTGGAGCAGCTCCAGACACAGATGGCCCGAGGTCCCGTTGCCCCCTGAGCCGAAATTCAGTTTGCCCGGGTTCCTTTTGCCGTACTCGATCAGGTCGGACACGCTGCGTAACTTGCGCGCCGGGTTGACCACCAGCACATTGGGATTGCCGGCCAGGCCATGGACGGCAACAAAGTCTTTGACCGGGTCGTAGCGGATGGTCTTGTAAAGGGCACTGTTGGTTCCCTGGGTGCCCTGGGTACCGATCAGCAGGGTGTAGCCATCAGGCGCCGCCCGGGCCACATACTCGGCACCGATCGAGCCGCTGACACCCACGCGGTTGTCGACGATGATGGGCTGACCCAATCGGGCGCTCAGCTCACGCGCGACCAGGCGTGATTGCACATCGACCACGCTGCCGGCCGAAAACGGCACGACCAGGGTGATGGGCCGCTGGGGGTAGTCGGCCTGAGCCTGCGACCTGGGCGAGAGGGCCATCGCGCTCAACGAAAGCAGCGTGGCACGGCGATTGATCATGGGTTTGTCTCCTTTTTTCGAGCACGCCCTCTGCGGGGCGTGCGCCTGACACAAGGGCTCGCCACCGAGCCCCACAGTGGGGGCTCAGACCATCGCGAAGCCGCCAGAGGCGCCCAGGGTCTGACCGGTGATGAAAAGCGCCCGCTCCGAGGCCAGGAAGGCGACCACACCCGACACATCGTCGGGTCGCGAGAGCCGGCCCACGCCCTTGGAGATGGGGTAGGCGTTGAGCATCTTGCCAAGCAGTTCGTTGTTCTCGACGGTGGCGTGGATGCTCAGCGGACCGTCCTTGATGCCCTCGTGCGAGACCGCGCCCAAAGCCACCGAATTGACCGTGATGGCGTGGCGACCGTGCTCACGCGCCAGGGCTTTGGCAAATCCTGCAATGGCCGCCTTGGCCCCGGAGTAGACCGCCATGTTGGCCTCACCGATGCGGCCGGCCTCAGAGATGATGTTGACGATGCGGCCGTGCCTGGACTGGACCATGCCTGGCAACACGGCATGGCAGCAATGCAGGGTGCCGTAGACGTTGAGATTGACGATCTTGGCCCAGTCGGCCACGGGCATGTCGACAAATGCGGGGGTGCGTCCGCCCTTCTCGCGTCGCTCGGGAATGATGCCGGCGTTGTTCACCAGCACGGTGACCGCCCCCCCGAAATGCTGGGCAGCCTGGGCCACCATGGCCGCGACCTCTTCCTGCTGGGTGATGTCAGCCGGGGCAGCCAAGGCTTGACCACCAGCAGCGTGGATCTCTGCAACCACGGCGTTGGCTCGCTCAGCAAACAGATCATTCACGACGACCCGCGCGCCCTCCGAGGCCAGTTCCAGGCAGATCTGTCGTCCGACCCCCTGGCCGCCTCCAGTGACCAGCGCGATTTGTCCATTCAGTCCGAGTTTCATTTTTGATTTCCTGTCATGAGGTTGGTGGGTAGGCTCAACGCCCTTTGAATTGAGGCTCGCGCTTTTCAACAAAGGCACGCATGCCTTCGATGCGGTCCTCGCTGTCGACGACCATGGCGGAGGCATAGCGCTCGTACTCCAGGCCCGAGTCGAGATCGGTCTGCATGCCTCGATTGATGGCTCGCTTGGCAAACAGGACCGCCAGCGGCGGATGGCGGGCGATGCGCTGCGCCCAGGCCAGGGCGGTCGGCATCAGATCGGCGGGCTCGACCACACGGCTGACCAACCCATAGCGTTCGGCGGTGGCGGCATCGATCAGATCGGCCATGAACATCATCTCTTTGGCACGGGCCTCGCCGATCAGGCGGGGCAGACGCTGGGTCCCACCGGCGGCCGGGATGACGCCCAATTTGATCTCAGGGAGTGCGAAGCGGGCATGGGACGCCGCGATCCGGAGGTCGCAGCACATGGCGATCTCAAGCCCGCCGCCCAGGGCCACACCGTTGATGGCCGCGATGACGGGCTTCTCGAACTCCTCGATGTTGCGCAACAGATCGTGCGTGGCCTTTTGTTGCACGAAGTGCTCCGGCCCGCTCACCACCTCGTTGGCACGCTCCTTGATGTCGGCCCCGGCGCAGAAGGCCTTGTCGCCCTGGCCGGTGATGAGCACGGCGCGGACCTGCTCATCGTTGCGGGCCAGCCCGAAGAACGCGTGGGCGAGATCCTGCTTCATGGTGCCGCCCAGCGTGTTCATGCGCTCGGGCCGATTGAGCGTGATGATGGCGACCCGCTCGCGCACCTCGTACAGCAGGGTGCCCAGATCTTGAATGTCGTCGTTTTTCATGCTGAGTTCTCGAAAAAGGGGGTGGGAACACTTCAACCTGCAGACAACACGTGGGCAATCGACACCGAGCCCAGCCCGATCATGTGGGCCATGCCCCAGCGGGCCTGGGGTTGCTGTCGGCCTTCGGCCTCGCCCCGCAACTGCCGGGTGATTTCCGCCAGTTGGCCAATGCCGGTCGGCCCCAGGGGGTGGCCCATGCCGATCAGCCCCCCTGAGGCATTGATGGCGCATCGGCCACCGATCTGTGAATGCCCCTGGGCCAGGAAGCGGGCCCCTTCGCCGGGATCGCAGACACCGATGGCTTCGCTGTAGAGCAGCTCCTCGACCGAGAAGGCGTCGTGCAGTTCCAGCAGGTCCAGCTCCTTGGCCGAGATACCGGCCTGCTCGCAGGCTGCACGGGCCGACAGTTGCACCAGATCGACGGCCGACTCGCCATAGCGGGTCTCCGGTCGCTCGCTGGCCGCGGTCGAAGCCCGCACCCGGATGCAGCGACGCGCATCCAGCCCCAGTCGGCGGATGGCCTGCCCGGACACCAAGATCAGCGCCGCCCCGCCCTCGCCACGAGGGCAGCACTGCTGCACGGTGAGGTCGCCCACCACCCGGGGTGAGGCCAGGACCTGCTCCAGCGTGCGGGGCTTGCGAAATTGAGCAAATGGATTGCGCGCGGCATTGGCGTGGTTCTTGACTGCGACGTTCGCCATCTCGGCCACGCTGGCCCCCCGTTCGCGCAGGTATTGGCGAGCCATCATGCCGAACTTGACCGCCGGGATCGTGGCGGTTTCGCTCAACCGTTCCAGGCCGTCCTTGTTGGCGGCGCGGCGGCCGTCACCATGCTTGTCGACCCCGACCGCCAACACCACATCGCTGACACCCGTGGCGATTTCCATGCAGGCCTGACGAAACGCGAATGAACCGGATGCCGACGCGTTCTCGACCTGGGTCACACTGAGCCCCGTGGAGCCGAGGTGCCGCAACATCACCCGGCCTGCAGCCATGCCGATGGAGGTGGTTCCCACATAAGCACTCTGCACGGCAGGCCAGCTCAGACCTGCATCTGCCAGGGCCGCCCTGACCGCCGTGAGACCCAGCGCGGTATAGGGTGTCTCTGAAGGAAACTGATAGGGATGCAGCCCGATGCCGGCGATGAAGACGCCACCGTTGGCATCAAGCCAATTGCCCGCCTGGTTCGAAGTCGTGCTCATTGCGACACCTCCTCTTGCATGGGCACGAAGCGGCAGGCATAGACGCCCTCGCCAGGCTCCATTTCGGCCACGGCCTTCAAGCGCATGCCGGGCTTCAGGACGCGCTCATCCGAGACTGCGATGACGCCCTCTTCGACCACCCCTTCGGCAAGCAGGATGTCGCCAGCAATGCTGGGGGTCGGCATGCCTGGCACCAGGGGGACATGCAGGGTGACGCATTCAAGCAAGGTGCCCTGCCCGGGCAGCAGCAGCTTGTCTGCTTCGTCGATCACGGCACCGCAGTGCATGCAGCCCGGCGCATTGGCCGGAAAGCTGAAGCCGCCGCAATGGCTGCAACGCGCGAAATAGAAGTTCAACGAACTTCCATCGTCGGCCAGGGTGTACAGCGACGGATGCAATGACTTGTAGAGGATTTGGGGTTCTGTCATGGGTTCAGGTTGCTTGGGGAATGGATGAGAGGTCGGACCTGTCAATCGAGCTTGGCGCCGGATTGCTGAACGACGGCCCGCCAGCGCGTCAGTTCTGACTTCACAAAGGCGGCCAACTTGGCCTCTCGCAGGCCGGAGAGCGGAACGGTGCCGAACTTCTCGCCGCTCTGCAGCATCTCGGGGTGGACGATGACCTTGGCAATTTCATCGGCCAGTCTTTTGACGATGGCGGGGGGCGTCTTGGCCGCCACAAACACAGCAGACCAGACACTGGCCTCCGCATCGGCCAGGCCCAGTTCGGCCACGGTGGGGATGTCAGGCGAACCCGACAACCGGGCCTTTGAGGTCACGGCCAGCGGCTTCAACTTCTGCGCCTGCACAAAGGGCAGCACCACCGCCGGGTAGTCAAACATCAGGTCGAGATTGCCGGCCATCAGGTCGCTCAAGGCCGGCGCACTCCCTTTGTAGGGCACGTGGGTCATCTTGATCCCCGCCGCGGATTGAAAGAGCTCGGCGGTCAGGTGCGTCCCGGTCCCCGGCCCGGCAGAGCCGAAATTGAGCTTGCCCGGATTGGCCTTGGCGTAGGCGATCAGCTCGGGCACCGTTTTGAACGGGCGCGCCGGGTTGATCACCAGCATCAGCGGCGCCTCCGACAAGGCGTGCACCGGCACGAAGTCGTTCAGCGGGTCATAGCGCACGTTCTTGTACAGCGCCAGGTTGGCCGCGTGGGTGCCTTGGGTTCCGTAGATCAAGGTATAGCCGTCCGCTGGCTGCCGCACCGCCGACTCCACCCCGATGGATCCCCCCGCACCGGGTCGGTTGTCCACGACAACCGCCTGCCCCAACTGGGCCGACAGCAGCTTGGCGATCAGCCGCGAGGTGCTGTCCGTGATGCCCCCCGCGGGAAAGGGCACCACCAAGGTGATGGGCCGGCTGGGCCAGGCATCACTGGCTGCGTGCAGGCCTCCACTGGCCAGCGCAGCGAGCGCCATGGCAAACAGATTTCGTTTTGAAAGGGCCATCGATGTCTCCTGTTTCTTGCTAAATTTATTCGATGGATCGTAGAATACACCGACATATCGTAGAACATCAACAGCAAATTTACAGAAATCAGCAGGCACAAATCACAACAAATGACTTAACAACGGGAATCTGAGCGCCATACCCGCAGATATCATTCGTTGGTTACTACGAAATTTCGGAGAAATTCATGCCTACGATCGTTCCAGCCGCAGCCAGAACCATGTCCTTGCTAGAAGTCTTTGCCCGTGAGCGTCGGGAGCTGTCCAACTCGGACCTCGCGCGCTTGATGGACCTGCCCGAAAGCAGTTGCTCAGACCTGCTTCACACCCTGCATGAGCTGGGCTACCTGATGCGCACCGCCCGAACCCGGCGCTTCTATCCGACCGCTCGCCTGCTCACCGTGGCCAAAGGCATCGCCGCCGGGGATTCACTGTTTGCGGTCGCCACCGAAGCCTGCGAGCTGCTGCGCGACAAGACCGGCGAGACGGGCCTGTGTGGTCGGATCGAAGGCGGTGTCGTGAAAGTGCTGGCCTTTGCCGAAGGCACCCATCCACTGCGCTACGTGGACAACGTCGGCAACAAGATCGCCCTTCATGTCTCGGCACTCGGCAAGGCCGAGCTGGCCCTGGGAACGCCTGAAGAAGCGGCACGCCAGCTTCGACTGAAGCCGCTCAAGCAGATCGCCAAAGGCACGATCACCGACCTGAAAACGCTCGAAGACCAAGTGGCACAGGCGCGGACCCTCGGTTGGAGCTGGGTCGAGAACGAGGGCTTTGACGGTCTTGCCGCCTTGGCTGTGGCGGGCTACGTCGGGGATGAGCCACTGGCCTTGTCCATTGCCGGGCCCACGGAGCGACTGCGTCAAAACCAGGAGGCCTGCCTGCAGGCATTGAAAGAGGTGCAAGCCCTTGTCTTGCACCCTGTGAGTCCAGCACCGGCACTGCGATCGGCCCCAGGGCGCCGAGGCGCAGGCACCAAGGACACAAGTCCAACCTAGAACCCAGTCATTTTCATTTCACCTACAGGAGACACATCCCATGTATTCAGTTCTGACATCCGAGCAGGAAATGTTGCGCGACAGCGTGCGCCGCTTCATGAAATCCGAGGTCGCACCTTATGTCGCGCAGCACGACAGGGACAAGTCGTTCCCGTTTGAATTGCTCGAACAGCTCTCCCAATTCGGATACATCGGGGGTCGTTTGCCCGAAGAAGAAGGCGGCATGGGCCTGGATCAGATGACCTGGGCCATGCTCATGGAAGAGGCCGGCTACACCTGGCTGTCGCTGCGCACCATGGTGAACATCACCAACGCGGCGATCAACAAGCTGGCAGCGGAGGCCAATGAAGAACAAAAGCAGCGCTTCTTGCATCCGCTGCTGAGCTCGCAACGCCGCGTCTTCAATGCCATCAGCGAGCCGGGCACGGGGTCCAACATCGCCCAAGTGCAGACCCGCGCGGATCTGGTGGGCGACCACTATGTGCTCAACGGCCGCAAACTGTGGATCACCAATGGGGTCAGTGCCGATTTCGGGATCGTGGTGGCCCGCACCTTCAGCCCCAACTGCCAGGGGCAGCTGTCCACCTTTCTGGTGGAGCGTGATGTGTCCCCCTATGAGGTGCGTCAGGTCGACACCATGGTCCTGCGCAGCACCGGCACGGCAGAACTGGGTTTCGACAACGTCAAGGTCCCGCGCGAGAACCTGTTGGGAGAAGAAGGCAACGCACTGAAGAAGATGCTGATGGGCTTGGACGGTGCCCGCGTCAACATCGCCATGGGGGCGGTCGGGGCGGCCCAGGCTGCCCTGGACCTGTCGATCGACTATGCCCGCACACGCACCCAGTTCGGCAAGCCCATCGGCAGCTTCCAACTGGTGCAGAAGCTCATCGTTGACATGACCATCCGCGTCGAAGCAGCACGTGCATTGAGCTTGCGCGCCGCGGCGGCCCTGGATGCCAATGCCGACGCCCGCATGGCCTGCTCGATCGCCAAGCTGTACGCCACCGAAGCCGCCCACGAGGTGGCCAGCATGGCCATGCAAGTGCACGGAGGCTTGGGGTATGCCACCGACTACCCGATCGAACGCATCTTCCGCGATACCCGGGGCGGCACCATTCCAGAGGGCACGACCGAGGTCCAGACCTTGATTGCAGGCCGCGAGATCCTCGGCATCTCCGCCATCGCTTGAAGCACGGGCACACCTGGCAGCAGCCGCATCGAAACACAAGACCCGGAGACACCATTGACTGATCTTTCAAGACTCATCCGCCCCCGTTCGATCGCCCTGATCGGCGCCTCTGACCGCGAGCACAGCATCGGCGAACGCACCTTGAGCAACCTGCTCGACCATTCCGAGTTCGACGGCCCGATCTACCTGGTCAATCCAGGCAAGGCGGAGATTCGAGGCCACCGTTGCTGGCCCAGCGTCGCAGCCCTTCCCGCCACCCCCGATCTGGCGGTGATCGTCGTACCCGCCTCGGGGGTGCTGACAGTCGCCGAGGAGTGTGCTGCCCGTGGCGTTGCATTTGCCATCGTGCTGACGTCGGGGTTCGGAGAGGCTGGAGAGGACGGTGAGCGAGCCCAGATTCGTCTCAAGGAAATCGCAGACGCGGGTGGGATGCGGCTCTATGGCCCCAACTGCCCTGGCCTCACCAACGTCAACCACCGGCTGGGGTTGACCTTCTCGCCCTCGTTCCCGCACGACCTGGTCAAGGGGCCCATCGGGCTGGCCACCCAGGGCGGCGGCCTGGGCCGCAACGTGATGCAGGCCATGGACCGGGGCATCGGCATCGGGCTGTGGGCGTCGACCGGCAATGAGGTCGATCTGCAGGTGGCCGACTTCATCCACTACATGGCCGATGCGCCCGACATCAAGGTGATTGTCACGCTGCTCGAAGGCATCAAGGACGGCGCCAAGTTTGTCGCGGCCGTGCAAAGGGCCGCCGCCAACGGCAAACCCGTCATCGCCCTGAAGGTGGGCAAATCAGCCTACGGCCAGAAAGCGGCCCAATCTCACACAGCCTCACTGACCGGCTCGGCCGAAGTGAACAGCGCGGTGTTCCGGCAATGCGGGGTGATCGAGGTCGACGACATCGACGAACTGGTCGATACCGCCTGGCTGTTTGCCCGCGCCACGCCTGGCCCCAGTGAAGGGGTGGCCATTTACACCTCCTCGGGTGGCACGGCCGCACTGACGGCGGACGCCGTGGGGACTTCAGGTTTGACGCTGGCCCAGTTCAGCCCTTCGACACTTGAAGTGCTGGGCACCGAACTCC
The DNA here is from genome assembly GCF_058791075.1 of Curvibacter sp. EU05-FHT14A10. NCBI lineage: Bacteria > Pseudomonadati > Pseudomonadota > Betaproteobacteria > Burkholderiales > Comamonadaceae > Curvibacter > Curvibacter sp. EU05-FHT14A10. Next base: position 132,666 of record NZ_JBYTDE010000006.1, on the reverse strand, counting down.
CGGACTACGCGGCCATCGACAACCCGGTGGACACGACCGCGGCGGTGTTGAGTGACGCGGCGCTGATTGAAAAAACCTTGAGTGCCGTGGCGATCGATCCCAATCTGGGTTGCGTCATCGTGCCCATCGCACTGGACTACGGCAACACCACGATCCAACTGGCTCAAACCATCATCGCGGCACAAAAGGGGTGTCCAACCCCGATTGTCCCCATCTGGATGAGTGATCGCCTCGGCGAAGGCTATCGCATGCTGGTCGAAGCGGGCTTTGCGCCACCGCGCTCGGTGGGCAAGGGCATCAAGGCCATTCAGCGTTGGGTGGAATATGGCCGCTGGCGGCGTGAACACGGGGCCGACGCACCGATGAGCATCACGCCCGGACTGTCCCCGGCGGCATCCACGCGCTCCTTGTCTGAAGCCGAGGCCAAGCAACAGCTGGAAGCAGCAGGCATCCGCATGTTGCCCCGTGGCGTGGCGGGCACGGCGGACAAGGCGCTCTCGATGGCAGCCGCCATGGGCTACCCCGTGGTGGCCAAGATTGCCAGCGAGGACATCGTCCACAAATCCGACATCGGTGGCGTGAAAGTAGGCCTGCAAAACGAGGAACAACTGAAACAGGCCTGGCAGGACATCATGGAATCGGTCCGCCAGCATCGCCCCGACGCCCGCGTGGACGGTCTTCTGATCGAGAAGATGGCACCGCAGGGCGGGCTGGAACTGATGATCGGGGTCACGCGCGACCCGGTGTTCGGCCATGTCCTGACTTTTGGCATGGGGGGCATCTACGTGGAGATTCTGCGCGACGTGACGCGGCGCACCCTGCCCCTCCCCACCGGTGCGGCCAAGGCCATGATCCGCGAGATGCGCTGCTTTGCCCTGCTCGACGGTGCCCGGGGCCGGCCCAGGGCCGACCTGGCCGCCTTGGAAGACTTGCTCGAACGCATGTCGGACTTTGTTGTCCAGAACGCAAGCCGGATCGAAGAGATGGATCTCAACCCGGTGTGGATCGGCGCTGCCGGCGAGGGTGTGCTGCCGCTGGACGCCGTGATCATCGAACGCGCAGAGCCGGGAGCCTCGGCATGACGACGCAGGCCGAGGCCTCGCCGCTGAACGGCATCACCGTGATCGACTTCAGCGAATTGCTGCCGGGCCCCTTCCTGACCCAGAACCTGGCCGAACTCGGCGCGCGCGTGATCAAGATCGAGCGCCCACCACACGGCGACAACGCGCGCCTGCTGGGCAAAGGGGGCTTTGAGGCCGTCAATCGGGGCAAGCAGAGCCTGCTGGCAGACCTCAAGGACGAGGCCCAGAGGGAGCAGGTCCGGGCCCTGATCGCGGATGCCGACGTGGTGGTCGAGTCGTACCGGCCCGGGGTCATGGCCCGCCTGGGGCTGGACGCCGAGTCGCTGCGCCAGGCCCACCCTCGACTGATCTACGTGTCCATCAGCGGCTACGGCCAGTCAGGGCCCTGGGCCGATTTGCCGGGACATGACATCAACTACCTGGCGGCAGCCGGGGTTCTGGCGGTGTCGGGCCCGTCAGACGGCTCGCCGGCGCAGAGCTTTGGCCTGCCGGTGGCCGACCTGTGTGGTGCCATGTACGCCCTGAGTGCCACGCTCGCGGCCCTGCTGCAACGCGCCACCACGGGCCAAGGGCAGCACCTGGACGTGGCGCTGGCCGACTGCGTGATGCACTGGATGAACCCGCGCCTGGGTGCTTACCGGGCCGGTTCAATCCACACGGTGGCGGAACAACGGCATTCAACCCTGGTGAAGGCGGCCTACGGCGCGTTCCGCTGCCAGGATGGCCACTACCTGTCCATCGCGGCACTGGAGGACCATTTCTGGAAGCGCCTTTGCACGGTGCTCGACCTGGCCCCCTTCGACGGGGAGGCGCATCGCCATCACGAGGCCAGAAAAGCACAGGCTGATGCCATCAACCTCAGAATCGCGCAAGCGGTCGAGCGCTGGGACGCCCAGGCGCTGTTCGGCTTGTTGCAACAACATGACATCCCAGTCGCCCCGGTCGTCGCACCGTCACAACTCTCATCGCTGCCGCATTTCACCTTGCGGGAGAAGTTCGCGGCGGGAGACGTGATGCCTCTCGTGAAATTTCCTGTTCCCATGGCCGGCTTGAGTTCCGTCGAGATGGACGGGGCGCCCAAGCTGGGCAGTCTGACCCGGTGAGCTATGCCGCGGCCTCCCGGCGATTCAATGGATCGCCAGGCGGCCAGAGAATCAATTCAACGGCTTTGCGCCATGGAACCCCTATGACAAAGAAACTGCCCTTCATGGATCGCCTGACCGTGCCCGCCATCGCTGCGCCCATGCTGCGCGTCTCGGGCATCGAACTGGTGTCGGCTGCATGCGAATCAGGCGTGATCGGTGCATTTCCGACCGCCAACTGCCGGTCGCTGGACGAACTCGAAAGCTGGCTGCAGCGCCTCAGCGCCGAAACCAGGGCATCGCCCCAACGCGCGCCCCACTGCCCCAACCTGATCATGCGACGCGACCCCTCCAAACTGAAGGCAGAGGTCGAGCTGATCGTGAAGCACCGGACCGAGCTGGTGATCACCAGTGTCGGCTCGCCCGAAGCCGTCATCCCGATGCTGCATGAGGGCGGCTGCCTGGTGTTCGCAGATGTCGCCTCGCTGCACCACGCGCAACGGGCCATCGAGGCTGGCGTCGATGGGCTGGTCTTGCTGTCTGCGGGGGCAGGTGGCCATACCGGATGGGCCAATCCCTTCGCTTTTGTGAGGGCCGTTCGCAAGCTGTTTGACGGGCCCATCGTCCTCTCGGGCGGTCTGTCAGACGGGGTCGCGCTGCGGGCCGCCACCGTGCTGGGCTGCGATCTGGGCTGCATCGGAACCCGCTTCATGGCCACCCAGGAAAGCCTGGCTTCGCCAGCCTACAAGCAGATGCTGCTGCAAAGCTCGATCGACGACATCATGACCACGCGGGCGTTCACAGGCCTGCCTGCCAATTTTCTCCGGCCGTCGATCACGGGCGTCGGCCTGGACCCCGAGCAGCTGGATGAAGGCATTTCGGTCCAGGAAGCCCGGCGCCAATTTGGCAGTGGCGCCGACGGTGCCGTGATTCAACGATGGGCAGATCTCTGGAGCGCCGGGCACACCGTGTCTGGCGTGGAATCGTTGCCCCCGGTCGCCGAGCTGATCCGGACACTGCAGGCGGAATTCGAACACGTCTTCTGAAGCGCACGGGTCGCCCGCCATCACCGACCGTCACCCACGCTCAGACACTGCGCCCTCCGCCCCCGACCTCACGCACTGGCCAACAGCTGGCCCAAACCCTGTTGCTGCAGGGTCTGATAGAGCGAGAGCGCCTGCTGGGTGGCGCTGGGGGTCGATGTAGACGTGGATGAGGACGCCGCAGACGTGGCGGTGTCACCCGATGATGCGGTGCCTCCGGCCAGGCCCAGATCACTCAGCGACAGCTGGTTCTGGTACTGGGTGGAGAGATCGGCCAGGCTGCTCAGCAGGCTGACGGGGTCGCCCCCCAGCGAGCCAAGCAGGGTGGAGGTGCCGGCCAGATCGGTGTTTTGCAAGGCAAGGTTGCTGCTGCTGGACAGGCCCAGTGCGGCACTGGCCGCATCCGCCAGCGCCTGGCTGCCGCTGTTGCTGCCCTGGCCTGAGGCCTGCAGAGCCAGCGCATCAAGCTGTTGCAGAGACTGCTGCAGATCTGCCCCTGTACCGGTGGCGCTGCCCAGCAGGGTGGCGTTGTTCTGCAAGGCCAGGGCCTGATCGGAAATCTGCACCACCGTGCTGGACAAGGTGCCGGACGAGGTGCCGGAGGCCGCCGAATTGCCTTTGCCGGCCGCCCCCAGCGTCAGCAGCCCTGACTGGTACAAGGACTGCAGGTAGGGCAACTGGCTGGTGGCCGTTGACGAGGCGGCTGTTGAGAAAGCAGAAGACAGGCTCATGGCAGCAGAAGGAAGGGCGGGCCCGCACACCGATGAGGGCCCCTACCCTGTTCAGCCTAGGCGGGCCGCGCCGTACTTACCAGCAACTTTACCCAAGCGCCACCGCGTCCTGCTCAGGCCACTGCGCCTTCACCTTCAGGATCTCTGGCAGCAGGTCGATGAACAGCTGCACCAGCGCAGGGTCAAAATGCCGGCCCGACTCTTTTTGCAGCAGCTCGATGGCCTGCTCGATCGGCCAGGCCGCCTTGTAGGGGCGCTCGTTGGTCAGGGCATCAAACACGTCGGCAATCGCCACAATGCGGCCCTCCAGGGCGATGGCCTCGCCCTGAAGGCCTTGCGGGTAGCCGCTGCCGTCCCACTTCTCGTGGTGGGTCAGGGCCACACGGCGGGCCATCTGCAGCAGCGTGGAGGCGTGTTCGCCGATGATGGCGGCCCCCATCTCAGGGTGGCGGCGCATGATTTGCCATTGCTCGGCGTCCAACGGTCCGTTCTTCAACAGCACCGCATCGGGGATGCCGATCTTGCCCACATCGTGCATGGCCGCTGCGTGCAGCAACTCATCCGCGTGGTCGGGTGAGAAGCCCAGGGCCAGGGCCATGAGGCGGGCATAGTGGCTCATGCGGATCACGTGGCGGCCCGTCTCGTTGTCCTTGTACTCGGCCGCACGGCCCAGGCGCTGCACGATTTCGAGCCGGCTCTGCTTGAGGTCTTCCACCCGCACCAGCGACAGGTGGGTGCGCACCCGGGCCCGCACGATGGGCGGGCTGACCGGTTTGGTCACGTAGTCGACCGCCCCGGCCTCGAAGCCCTCGGCCTCGTGGCTTTCGTCGGCCAGCGCGGTGACAAAGATCACCGGAATGGCGGCGGTACCGGGCTGGGCCTTGAGCTGGCGGCAGACCTCCAGCCCGCTCAGGCCGGGCATCATCACATCGAGCAGGATCAACTGGGGCTGCTCCTGCTGGGCCAATTGCAGGGCCTTCTCGCCATCACGCGCAAACAGCAGGCGGTAGTCGGCCTGCAGAATCTGCTTGAGCACCTGCAGGTTGGTCGGCTCGTCGTCCACCAGCAGCAGGCAGGGACGGCGGTCGGGCAAAGGCTTGGCTGGGGTTGTGGCGGTGGTCATGTCGGGGTTCCAGGGGCGGGGGTGAGCCATTGCTGCAACAGAGCCTCAACCTGGCGCAAGGCACTGTCGAAGTCAAAACAATCGATCGCGTTTTGCAAGGCTTCGCGATGCTCGGCCCCCAAGGCCGTGCATACACGCTGCAGGGCCTCTTCGGCCAGCTCGCCTCGCTGTAGATGTTGCTGCAGTGTGCGCAGGTCTTCGGGCAGCAAGATGGCAGCCGTTGGCTCCACCACGGCTGGCGCCGCAGGCGCCTCGGGCAAACGGTCCAGCAGCGCCTGCATCTCGGCGCGCAGAGCGGCCCACTGCGCCTGGGGCCGGGCCAGGGCGCCTTGCTCCAATTCGGCGGCCAGGGCCTGCACGCGGGGCAGGGCCAGATTGGCCGCGGCGCCCTGCAGGCGATGCGCTGTGGCCCGCTGGACCAGTTCATCGCCCGGTGGCACCCCCGGTGGCAGCCCTCTGAGGGCCTCGGTCAGAAACTGGCGGATGCGGGTCTGCAGGGTCCGCACATCGCCCCAGAGTTCTGCGCCGCGGGCCCAGTCCACGCCCTCGGCCTGGCCGTCTGCAGCCTGCGGACCCGAGGCCGGCACCGCCGCAGCGGCCTGGGAGTTGATGGCCAGACCCGTGACACGCGCGATCTCAGCCAGCAGACGCGGCAGTTCGACCGGCTTCACGGCAAAACCATTCATGCCAGCGTCCTGGGTGGCTCGGCGGTCTTCCTCCAGCACACTGGCCGTGAGGGCCACCACCGGCACCGGGGAGCGGGCGTTCTGACGCTCCCATTGCCGCAGGCGCCGGGTGGCGGCCAGGCCGTCCAGCAGGGGCATTTGCACATCCATGAGGATCACGTCAAAAGACTGGCTCTGCGCCAGGGCCAGCGCCTGCTCACCGTCCGAGGCGGTGGCCAACTGATGCCCCAATCGGCCCAAGCGCAGTGTGAGCAGCTCCAGGTTCTGCGGCACATCGTCGGCCACCAGGATGCGCAATGGCGGCAGGCTCAGCCCTCCGCCTGCGTCATTCGTTGGGGCAGGCGCCTTGCCCAACGGGAGCGGCACCTGCACCGTGAAGGTGCTGCCCTGCCCCAGGGTGCTGCTGACGCTGATGTCACCGCCCATCAGCTGCACCAGCTGGCGGGCGATGGTGGTGCCCAGGCCAGTGCCGCCGAAACGCCGCGTCATCGACGCATCGGCCTGGGAGAAAGGATCGAAAATTCGCTCCAGGCGGTTAGCGGGGATGCCGATGCCGGTGTCAATGACCTGCACGCGCAGGCTCTGGCCTGAGTAGCCAATCACCAGGCCCACCTGCCCCTGCTCGGTGAACTTGATGGCATTGCCCAGCAGGTTCAGCAGCACCTGCTGCAGCCGCAGCGCATCGCCCACAAAGAACTCGGGCAGTTCATCAGGGTAGTCCAGGGTCAGGCCCAGGCCTTTGGCGGACGCTCCCAGGCGCAGGGTGGCCAGCAGATCGCGGCAGAGTTCGCGCAGCGAAAAGTCCCGCGGCTCCAGCACCACCGAGCCATGCTCCATCTTGGCCGTGTCGAGGATATCGTTGAGCAGGCTCAGCAGAGATCGGGCGGACCGGTTGATGATGTTGAGGTGTTGGCGCTGTGCCTCGCTGAGCTGGCTTTCCAGCACCACCTCGGTGAAGCCGATGATCGCGTTCATGGGGGTGCGGATCTCGTGGCTCATGTTGGCCAGGAAGGTGCTCTTGCTGGCGGCCGCCTGCTCAGCCTTGTCCTTGGCCAGGCGCAGGTCCAGCTCCATGGCGTGGCGCTCGCTCAGGTCGTTGACGAACTTGATGATGCGCCGCGGCGCCCCGTCGGCATCCAAAATGGGACTGTAGGTGGCATGGATCCAGATGTCCTTGTGGTGCTTGCCCAGGCGGCGGTATTCGCCGCCGCGGAACTCGCCGCGCCGCAGCGCCTGCCAATGTTCGGCGTAGGCCGGCCCAGCCACCTCTTCGGGCAGACACAGCAGACGGTGGTGTTGCCCGATCAGTTCGTGCGGTGAATAGCCCACAAGGTGAAAAAACTTGTCGCTGGCATTGAGGATGCGGCCCTCCAGGTCGAACTCAATCACCACCAGCGCCCGGTTGATGGCCTGCACCACACTCTCGAAGTCGGCGTTGCGCAGCTTGGCCTCGGTGATGTCCATCAGGATACCGTCCACCCAACGCTGCCGGCGCTGCGCGTCGCGCACGGCGGCCGAGGTTTCAGACACCCAGTGCTCAACGCCGCCACGGCTCAGCAGGCGGTACTCCAGGGCGCTAGCACCCGTCTCCGCCAGCGCTTGCTGGCGCAGGCGCTGCACCCGCTCACGATCGGCGGGGTGGATCAGTGCCTCCAGCTGCACCTCGCCGGCCATGAAAGCCACCACCGGCCACCCGGTGAGTGGCTCTGCGGCATCGCTGATGAACACCAACTCACCCCAGCCCCGCTCACGCTGGTAGACACAGCGGAAAGTGACCCCAGGAATGTTGGCAATGAGGCTGCGGTGCTGGTGCTCGCTCTCGGCCAGGGCGTTTTCGATGCGCTGGCGCTCGGTGAGGTCGGTCACAAAGGCCACCCACAGCGATTCATCGGCATCGGGGGCCTGGCCCAGGGCCAGCCGGATGGGCAACAGACGACCATCCATGCGCTGCGCGGTCAACTCACGCACCCCTGGCACCAGGCCTGGGTGCGCCGGCCCCTCCGGGTGATCACCAGCGCCACGCAGTTCGGGCAGCAACACGTTGATCGAAAGCCCCGTCAATTGGGCGGCCGGCGCGCCAAAGAGCTGCTCAGCCGCCGGGTTGAGCGTCAGGATCACCCCTTGCGGGTTCATGCTGATCACCCCATCGGCGGCCGTGTTCAGAATGGCCTGCAGCCGGGCCTGGCTGCGGGCCAGGTGCCGGTACACCTGGCGATAGCGCAACGCCGCATTGACAGCCGCCGTCATCGCGCAAATGAGCAGGGTGATCAGGGCGATGGTCAGCGCCAGGCTGCTGCTTCTGCCCAGATCCGCCACAAAGCCGGGCTCGTCCTGCCCCACAAAGCGGGCGGCCGCCATGGCGGAGTAATGCATGCCCGAAATCGCCAGCCCCATGACCCCGCCCCCCAGCGCGATGGCCTGCCCAGCCGTCAGCCGGCGGCGCCGTGCCAACTCGAAGCGGATCCACAAGGCCAGTACCGCCAGCCCCACGGCCACCCCCAGCGAGGCAGCAAACCAGAGCGGGTCGTAGCGCAGCACCGGGGCCATCTGGAGTGCGGCCATGCCGCCGTAGTGCATGAGGCCGATGCCGGCCCCCACCAGCGCCCCGCCCAACACCAGTTGCCCACGCCGCACCTGCCGCCGCGACAGCACCCAAAGCGCCACATAAGAGGCCCCCAGGCTGGGCAGCATCGAACCAATGGTGATGGCCGGCGAGTAACGCACCGTGGTGCACAGCTGAAAAGCCAGCATGCCGATGAAGTGCATGGCCCACACCCCGGCGCCCAAGGACAGCGCCCCCGTGCCCAGGGCGATGCGCGCCAGCCCCAACTGGCTGCTGCGCCGCGCAATACCCGCCAGTTGCAAGGCCATGGCCGACGACAGCATGGCCACCAGCACCGACAACAGCACCAGCCAGGGCTCATGCTGCCCTTGCAGAAGACCCGCGTCGGCAGGGCCGAAATAGAAGAAAGACGAGAGCAAAGCAGGTCCGTGACGAATCCAAAAATGTCATTTTGGCAAATTGACGAAAGCTTGAGAGATTCAAGGGCACTGCCACGGGATGGGGCATTCAAGATCAAGGCTGACCCAAGCCTTGGCGCAGCCCATGACGCTGACCGCTGGCCCTCCTTGAGACGATCAGGCCCGCGCAACTGGGTTGACGACCGCGTGCGGGCAGGCCAACCATGACCAGGCTGAGCTGCCTGGCGGCAGCCAGCACATCCTTGACGCAGGTTTCGGCATCACGATGCCTCGGCATCGTGAGGGCCAGGGCGGCCACGACGGTGCCTTGAACACGGCCGCATAGGGGATCCAGGCCCTGGCTCAAGACCGGGGCCCGCCTGCCCCGTGTCTCCGCTGCCATGTTGATCCCTGCAAAACACCCATCTCAAAGCTGGCTCATGCCGCCATCTGCAATGATCTCGGTGCCCACGATGAAGGCCGACTCCTGCGACACCAGGTGCAGCACGGTGGCCGCAATCTCTTCCGGGCGGCCGAAGCGACCCAGCGGAATCTGCGTCTGGATGCTGGTGGCCATGGCCTGCAACTGGTCCGCCGCCAGGCCCAGCTTGCCATACAGCGGTGTCGTCACCGGGCCCGGGCTCACCACGTTGACCCGCACCCCTTGCGGCAGCAGCTCGGCTGACAGGGTTTTGGCCAATGACACCAGCGCAGCCTTGCTGGCCGCGTAGACACTGGAATTCGGCATGCCGATGTGGGCATTGATTGAGCCGTTCAGAACAATGGACCCGCCTCGCGTCATCAAGGGGGCCAGGCCCTGGATCAGGAAATACGGGCCTTTGACATTGGTGTCGAAACTGCGGTCCCACAAAGACTCGTCGATTTGCGCGAACGGCCCGAATTGGGCCACGCCGGCGTTGATGAACACGCCATCGATCACACCCATCTGCGATTGCAGGCGGGCCACCAGCGCCGCCTGCGCCGACACCTCACCGGCATCGCTGACCCAGGCCAGCGCGTCGGGCCCCAACTCGGCTTTCACACGGTCGAGGCTTTCGACGTCACGGCCGGTGATGGCCACGCGAGCGCCCTCACGGGCGAAGGCGATGGCCGCCGCGGCTATTCCTGCAAATTAAAGTCGTAAACACTGAGTCAATGTTCATGCGGGCTGCAGCAGCATAGCGCCAACCGCTCACGACGCTAAAGTCGTAAACAGCTCTCAGCTTGCCTTCCGATGCATGCATTTCCCCTCTGCACCACAGGGTTTTGACATCACGATCCACGTCTGGACTTCAGGACGGCCTGCTGATAGGCATAGGTTTGCTCCTTGCTCACCCCTGTGCTGTCAAGTGTTGCCTTGCCATCGAGATCCAGAGTTCGAGCACAGGCTCATTGAGATCAGATGTTTCGTTCAATCCCTCGTAAAGCGCCATTCCACGCAGCACACAAAAGTTGAGTCTCAAAAACGTGGAAGCCTTGTCCAGATCTCCGTCCAGCCCTGCAACGCGGCGAAACATGTCATCGCGTGCCACAGTCCAGTTGGCCAGCAATTCTTGAAGCTTGGTGCGCAAAGGACCATCGTGCCGGGCAGCAAGCATGAGCTCGATGGCAGCAATGTAATCGGGTCGGTTGAAGACTTCCTGCCACAGGTAGCGCACAGTGTCCTCCAGCGTGGGAGTACCGTCGTTTTGGCTCATCAACTGCATCCGACGCTCTCTCCAGCCGTCGAGCAAGTATTCGAACGCAGCGGCCAAGATGTCGACCTTGGTTGGGAAATGATGGGTTTGCGCGCCCTTCGAGACCTGGGCGTGCTGTGCGATTGAAGCTGTCGTGACACGCTCATAACCCACTTCCGACAGGAGCTGCAAAGCCGACTCGCACAGCTTTTGGCGGGTCTCTCCACTGCGCTCCGCGTGACTGCGTCGAGGGGGCTTGCTCTGCTTGGCCTTCAATTCCGCTGATTCCGTGAGGTTCCTGTCCATCAGTCGATTGTCATCTTTGTCTCAGGCGTTCCCAGCGCTGACATGGAATTTTCCTCACACATTTACAAACCGTCTGGTCGGTTTGTATAATGGCAACCTGGAAGCCGTACCAGGCATCCGAAACCCCTCGATCAATGGAATCCAAATGCCTCAATTGACCCAAGCCGTGTGGCGCCACCGACGCGAGAAGATGCTTCGACTCATGGACGAACTGGCTGTGGATGCGCTGATGTTCACCACAGCAGACTTCTTTCAATACGCGACCAATTTCCACACAGACGTCCAGCCGTGGGAGCGCCCGATCTTTGCCGTCATTCCCCGGCACGGCGATGGCTTCTTGATCATGAACGAGCTGTCGACTCACCACATGCGCTTCTCTAAGGAGGCGGAAAAGGTGTGGGTCACCGACGTGACGTTCTACGCCGAGCACCCCATGGTGCAAAACCGGCTACCGCTGATCTCCCAGCTCCCGGAAGTTTTGGCGGACCGGCTGAAGCAGGCCGGCCTTCACCGCGCACGCATTGCAACGGATGGCGCAAGCGGAGTGTTGGCCGCGACCCAGCGCTTGCTGCCCGAGTTGCACATCCGCGTTGCAACGCTGGAGTGCCGCAGCCTGCGTTGGCAAAAGCATGCCGAAGAGCTGGCGGTGATGCAAGCCATCGCTGGCTTGTCTGACTGGATCCAGGACCGCTACCGAGAAAACATCAGGCCGGGGCGTCTGGTGCAGGAGCTTGACTGTGCCATGGCAAGTCTGTTGGTGCAGGAGGCCGCTGAACGCTTTCCTGGCGAGCAGTTTGAAGTGGTGCGCTGCTGGACCCTGAGCGGACCAGCGTCTGCGTCACCGCACGGCGATGGAGCGTCATGCGGTGCCCGCATCCATGAAGGTGACATCCTGGTCAACATCGTGATCCCTCGCTTGAACGGCCTGACGATCGAAAACGAGCGCACTTGGTTTTGTGGTGCTCCGGATGAACAAAAGAAGGCACTCTGGAAGGCCGCAAGTGACGCCACTGCGGCCGCCATTGACGCAGCCGTCACGGGTAACCCCGTGTGTTGTATCGATGCAGCCGCCCAGGCGGTCATCGAGCGGGCTGGATACGCCGCCTGCATTCGCCATCGCACTGGTCACGCGATCGGGATCGTGCACCACGAATACCCCGAAGACATGGCGTTCAGCCAACGTCCTTTGTTAGACAACGAGGTCTATTCAGCAGAACCCGGTCTGTACGTGTACGGCGTCGGGGGCTTCCGCTTGGATGACACGGTCGTCGTCGGCGCCACGCCTCGCGTGCTCACGAACACGCCTAAATCACTCGAATACGCCATCGTTGGCTAAAGCGAGGGCCCCTTCATCATGCAACACAAAGGCATCAACATGCTGTCTCGTCGAATCGCCCTGCTCGGGTTCTGCGCATCAACGCTTTTGTCTTCGGTAACCGGGTATGCCCAGGGATTTCCGAACAAGCCCATCAGGATCGTGGTCCCTCAACCCTCGGGATCGGGACCCGATACGCTGGCCAGAACGCTTGGCGACGTGCTCTCAAAAAACATGGGGCAACCGGTCATGATCGAGAACCGTCCCGGGGCAAATGGGTCGCTGGCGGCCAACTACGTGCTCTCGCAACCAGCTGATGGATACACCCTGTTTCTAGCAGGCGTGTCCAATTTGTCTTGGAACCCGCATCTTTACAAGGCGCTGCCCTATCAACCGGCACGCGACTTCGCCGGTGTCGCCGTCATCGCTAACACACCGTTCATCACTGCGGTCAACTCAAGCCTCGGAGTCAAGACCCTGGCTGACCTGATCAAAATGGCCAAGGCCGAGCCGAGTCGATTGAGCTATGCCTCTGCGGGTATCGGCAACTCAACCCACCTTGCCACAGAGTTGCTGAAGTCTCGTACGGGCATCCAACTGCAGCATGTTCCGATCAGTGGCGCAGGCGGACCCAATGCATTGACCAGCGTGATGGCCGGTGACACGCCCGTCATCACCACTGTTCCGGTGGGGCTGGTCCCCCAGGTCAAAGCCGGCAAGCTGGTTGCCCTCGCTGTGACGGGCGAAAAGCGCCTTCCACAGTTGCCTGACGTCCCCACATTCAAGGAACTGGGCATCGAGATGGATGTGCCAGGATGGTATTCCTTGGTAGCTCGGGCAGGGGCTCCATCAGAGGCCATCGACCGGCTGAACGCAGAGGTCAACAAAGCGCTCGACAGTGCCGAAATGAAGGACCGTTTGAGTGGTCAGATGCTGACAGCCGTCAAATCCAAGCCCGCAGACGTTCTCATCATGACCAAGCGTGACTCTGCCGCCTGGGGGCCGATCATTGAGCGCCTGGGCATTGCGCAGTAAGGGACCCGACCATGGAGCGCCAATTTGATGCCCGCGAGCAGGCTGAATACAGCCGCCGCCACAGGACCCTTGTCGACGCCATTCGCATAGCCGGATTCGAGCACCACGTCGTCACCGGTTCAGAAAACATTTTTTACCTCACAGGAGCAACGTTCGACCCATTAGAGAGACCGTTTTTTCTCATCGTTGGCGCGAATGGATCGCGCGCAATGCTGGTGCCCATGCTCGAAGTGGATCACATGCACAAAGCCTGGGGCCTGACTCGCGAAGACATCCATTTCTACAGGGAGTATCCGGCGCCGCCAGGTGAGGGATGGTCGGAGCGACTGTTGGAGGGCCAGCTGTTCTCAGGTTCGTTCTCGTTCGATGACGGCACGCCATTCATGATCGGTGAGGTACTGCGCAAAGCAGGAGGTCACCCATCAGACCTTCTTGCTGACATTCGAATGGTGAAGTCGGAGTGGGAGATTGAGCAGATTGAGCGGGCTGCACGCTATGCCGATTGGGGTGTTCTGCAGGTCATGCGTGCCGCTTGGAACGGCGGCTCCGTGGCGGAAACATACGCGCCCACCCAGGCCTTGATGCGAAAGATCATCAGAGAGGTCCCAGACTGGGATGCACTTGCAACCAAGGCGATTGCAGCCGCATGGCCAGCACCGCTGAGTGCTGAACCTCACTCCATTCCGCGCATGGATGACTGTCTGGGTGCGGGGCCCCATGTGGCGATGGTGCTGACTCGAGTCAATGGGTACGCTGCGGAATGCGAACGCACCTTTTTCACTACCGGGCCAACTGCCGAGGAGCGAGAGGTGTTTGCGATCATGACACGTGCTCGGGAACTTGCGTTCCAGATGATCCAGCCCGGCGTGCCTTGCCAGGAAATCGACGCTTCGGTCAACGTGTTCTTGAAAGCCGAGGGCTTTGGTGACTGGCGCACACGACTCCATCGTTGTGGGCACGGCTTCGGGCTGGGAAATCATGAACCGCCATGGATTGCAGTGGGGAGCCCGCACGTGCTCAAAAAGAACATGTTGATCTCAGTCGAGCCTGGGATTTACACAACGGGCGTCGGCGGTTACAGGCACTCAGATACCGTTCTCGTAACCGAACACGGCTACAGATGCCTGACTCAAGCGCCTATCGCCATTGAAGCACTGGTGTTGCGCAAGAAAACTCTTTGCCATGGCTTGAGAAGCTTTCTGACAAAGCGTGCGCTGGGCCTGACTACCCAATGAAATGCACTCCGAAAAAGTCAACAACCCCAGACATCAGGTTCGCTAGAAGCAAAAACAGGGGTCTAATTTTCTGCTGGTTCATGTGACAAGCCTCATGTCTATGGCGCACAAGCTCAAACGCTGCTGAGCTCCATCAGCAACGCCTTGGCAGACACCGTGTCTCCGACCTTCACGTGAACCGAGGCCACAGTACCATCGCGCTCGGCCGTGAGCAGGCTCTCCATCTTCATGGCCTCGATGCTGGCCAGCACATCCCCCTTCAACACCTTTTGACCTGGCTTGACGGCGATGCGTGCCACCGAGCCGGGCATTGGCGCAGCTACGTGATGGGGATTGCCCTCCTCAGCTTCTGGCAAGGCCTTAGCACTGGCCAATGCACCGGCCTTGGCGATTCGCACCAGACGCGGCTGACCATTGAGTTCAAAGAACAGGCGGCACTGCCCCTGGTCATCTGCCGGCGCCCTGCCCTCGACGCACACTTGCAGGGTCTTGCCCCGGTCGATGGTGACGGCAATCTCCTCGTGGTCCTGCAAGCCATAGAAGTAGGCCGGGGTCGGAATGCGGCTCACATCGCCATACTGGCTTCGGTGTTTCGCGTAGCCCTGGTAAACCTTGGGGTACATGAGATAGGAGGCCAGTTGCTGATCATCGACTGCATGGCCGACCAGCTTGCGGGCTTTCTCGCGCTCAGCCTCGAGGTCCACCGTAGGCAAGTGCTCACCCGGGCGCCCCACCAGAGGGGCGGCTCCCTTGAGCACCTTGCGCTGCAAGGCAGCAGGGAAGCCATCAGCCGGGAAGCCCAGCTCACCGCGCATGAGCTGCACAACTGATTCGGGGAATGCGATTTCTTTGTCCGGATGTAGGATGTCCTTGGGCGAGAGTTCGCTGGCCACCATGAACAAGGCCATGTCGCCCACCACCTTGGAGGTCGGGGTGACCTTCACGATGTCGCCAAACAGCTGGTTGACTTGGGCATAGGCCTCGGCGATCTCTGGCCAGCGGTGCTCGATGCCCATGGATCGCGCCTGCTCGCGCAGGTTGGTGTACTGACCACCAGGCATCTCATGGCGATAAACGTCGGAGGTGCCGCTGCGGATGTCGCTCTCGAAGGGCAGGTAGTAGCGCCTTACCCCCTCCCAGTAATGAGACAGTCCTCTCAGGGACTTTTGGCTAACGCCCGGGTCGCGGGGATGCCCCTCCAGGGCCGCGACGATACTGCCCAGGTTGGGCCGCTCATGGCGTCCATGGCGCCATCGACGATGTCGCACCCCGCCTCAATCGCAGCCAGAACACTGGCACCGGACAGCCCGCTGGTGTCATGGGTATGGAAGTGGATGGGCAGCCCCACCTCCTCCTTCAGGGCACGTACCAGCGCGCTTGCCGCACGTGGGCGACAGACGCCGGCCATGTCTTTGATGGCCAATATGTGAGCACCGGCTGCCTTGAGCTCCTTGGCCAAATGGACGTAGTACGCCAAGTTGTACTTCGCGCGCTTCTCATCAAAGAGATCTCCTGTGTAGCAGATGGCCGCCTCACACAAGGCCCCTGTCTCCCGCACCGCCTCCATCGCCACTCGCATGTTGTCCACCGAGTTGAGCGAGTCGAAGACACGGAACACGTCGCCCCCCCCCTTGGCCGCCTGCTGCACAAAGAAGCGCACCACGTTGTCGGGGTAGTTGGTGTAACCGACCGCGTTGGAGGCACGCAGGAGCATCTGCAGCAATACATTGGGCACTGCTTGACGCAATTGGGCCAGCCGATCCCAGGGGTCTTCGTTGAGGAAGCGCAGTGCCACGTCAAAGGTGGCGCCACCCCAGCATTCCAACGAGAACAGGTCGGGCATCAACCGGGCGTAATGCGGGGCAATGTCCACCATGTCTTTGTTGCGCATCCGAGTTGCCAACAGAGACTGGTGGGCATCACGCATCGTTGTGTCGGTCAAGAGCACGCGCTGCTGGGCCAGTACCCATTGACTGAAGGTATCGGGCCCCAGGCTCTTCAGCAGCTGACGAGTGCCCTCAGCGGGCATAGCGGTCAGATCGCAGACCGGCTTCACCGGCATCGATACGGGCAATGTCGGTAGAGTGCGGCCTTTCATTTCTGGATGGCCGTTGACACTCACCTCGCCCAGGTATTTGAGCAGCTTGGTGGCTCGGTCTCGACGTGGTTTGAACTTGAGCAGTTCAGGTGTCTGGTCAATGAAGCGTGTGGTGCACTCGCCGCTCTTGAACAATGGATGAGCGATGACGTTTTCCAGGAAGGCCAGATTGGTAGCCACACCCCGAATGCGGAACTCACGCAGTGCCCGATCCATGCGCGAGATGGCATCGTCGGCGTTGCTGCCCCAGGATGTGACCTTGACCAACAAGCTATCGTAGAACGAAGTGATCACCGCTCCCGAATACGCAGTGCCACTGTCCAGGCGAAGGCCAAATCCGCCACTGGATCGGTAGGTCGAGAGGCGACCATAGTCAGGTGTGAAGTTCTTCTCTGGGTCTTCAGTCGTCACACGACATTGCAGAGCATGACCATTGCAGCGAATGTCGTCCTGGATAGGCACGAACCCACCGTCGACCCCAACCTTTGCACCTTGAGTCACCGCAATCTGAGCCTTGACCAAGTCGATCCCTGTGACCTGCTCGGTAACGGTGTGCTCCACCTGAATGCGAGGGTTGACCTCAATGAAGTAGAAGGCCCCGGTGTCGGCACCCATCAGGAACTCAACCGTGCCCGCATGGGTGTAGTTGACGGCTTGGGCCAGCTTGAGAGCCGCCTGGCACAGAGCGTGGCGGGTCGATTCGCTCAAGTAAGGTGCCGGCGCACGCTCAACAACTTTCTGGTTGCGGCGCTGTACCGAGCAATCGCGCTCATACAGATGAACCAGGTTGCCGTGGCGGTCACCAAGGATCTGCACTTCAACGTGGCGAGCCCGCTGGACCAGTTTCTCCAGGTAAATCTCGTCATTGCCAAACGCGGTCTTTGCCTCGCTCCGAGCCACCGGCATCTGGGTGAGCAATTCAGCCTCGCCCTGGATGATGCGCATGCCGCGACCGCCCCCACCCCAACTGGCTTTGAGCATGACGGGGTAGCCGATTTGGGCCGCCATTGCGCATGCCTCAACGGCATCGAAGGGAAGTGGCGGCGTGGCTGGCATCACCGGTACGCCTACCGACTGTGCCAAGTTGCGCGCTGCCACCTTGTTACCCAGAGTTCGCATCACATCGCCCTTGGGGCCAATGAAGGCGATGCCAGCGGCCTCGCATGCGTCAGCAAAGTCGGGGTTTTCGGAGAGAAAACCATAGCCCGGATGGATAGCGTCCACACCCGCTAGTTTGGCTGCGCGGATCACCTCAGCAATGTCGAGATACGCGGCAATCGGCTTTTGCCCCTCACCAACCAGATAAGCCTCGTCGGCCTTGAAGCGATGCAAAGCAAATCGATCTTCATGGGAGTAGATCGCGACCGTGCGCATACCCATCTCTGTGGCGGCGCGCATGACGCGAATGGCGATCTCTCCTCGGTTGGCAATCAGGATGGACCGGAGGGTTCGTTGTTTCATGAAAGAAAACACTCAGAGTTTAAAAACCGTCGCAATGGCACCAGCGTTTTGCGGCGCCACCAAAAGCTCTGACTGGAATTCGCCTAAGGCAAATGCCCGGGTTGTATCGGGAACAAAGTGGCATCTTCCAACGCCATGAGCCTCAAAATTTGTACAGGGATGTCAGGTTGTCCACCAATATCCGGCGTCTGAGACCTTCTTCCGGTGCCCAACGCGCCATCAGGTCGAACAGGGCTGCGTCGTTGGGCTTATCTGACTCGGTCACATGAGGCCAGTCTGATCCCCACACCGCACGCTCTGGATGAGTCTTGAGTAGGCGCTGCACAAACGCATCCAAATCACGGTACAGAGGGTGATCGTTGGATGCGATGTAAGCGCCTGAAAGCTTGATCCAGGCTTGGCCTCGATCCAATAATCTCAAAAGCTGTTTCTCAACGTCTTGGGAAATAAACGGCGCCGTGTTGATCCTGGCCAAGTGGTCTATCACGATAGGAACAGGCAACGCGGCAAGGCGATCCACCAATCCCAAGAAGACGTCAGCGCTCATGTGCAACTGAATATGCCAACCAAAATCCTTGATCTGCTGCGCTACTGACTCCAGCATTTCGTCGTGCGTCGCGCCTTTTTGAACAAGGTTGAACCTGGTGCCAACCACACCTCGTGCACTCATTTCAGCTAGGGTCTCAGCTTTGAAAGTCGCGTCAACAACCGCAACCCCGCGCGCAGCTTGCCCCATTTGGTCCAAACCACTGAAAAGCACACGGTGATCAAGACCATAGCTAGAAGGCTGGACCAACACGCATCGCTGCAATCCGAGTCGTGCCTGAAGCTTCCGATAGTCCTCGACGGTGGCGTCCGGATGGGTTAGTGCATCGGGCGAGATAAACGGGAACCGGTTGTCGAACAAGTGCATGTGGCAGTCACATGCATTCTCTGGGGGTGTGAATGCAGGCCTGTCGGTGCCAGCTGAATAGGGAACAGAATGAGACATGGCCTGCTCGTTTCAGTTACTTGGGAACTACTCCGGCGCGATGCCAAAACTCATAGGACGCAGCCACTTCCTTGGCTGACTCATCCAGATCAGCTGGAGCGATTTCTAGCGACATATCCGCCACCTTGATCTGGACGTCTTTGTCCGCCAATGTTGCACGCAACGCAGCGTTGAACTTTTCCGCCAAAGGCTTAGGCAAGCCTTTCGGAGCGAAGAAAGCGTTGAAGCTGTTGACACTCACTCCAGGGAAGCCTTGCTCCTCGAAAGTCGGTACCTGAGGCATGAATGCCGAGCGCTTGCCGCCAGAGATGGCAAGGATGCGAACTTTTCCGCCCTTGAGCATTTGCAGGCCTTCGGGTTCGCCCGTGACCCCGGCGGCGAGATGTCCTCCGATCAGTTGCGGCATCAGAGCTGCAGAGCCGCCGAACGCGGCGGAGGCCATCTTGATGTTGGCCCTTTTGGATAGGGCAGAGCCAATGATGTCGGGCACACCACCTTGCAGAGGAACACCATAGTTGCCTTGAGTTGAATCCCTTCTGACCAGCTCAACGAATTCATTCAAGGTCTTGGCTTGGCTGCTGAGAGGCACTGCAAAGGTCCACTGGAATCGGGCCACCTGCCCTACTGCAACAAAGTCCTTGCGGGCGTCGTAGTTAGCAGACGGCGTCATGAGTGGCACCACCACCACAGAATGATCCAGTGCCAGCAAAAACGTAGTTCCATCCGCGGGTGCAGTTTTGACGTAAGCCGTGCCCAGTTGACCACTTGCCCCCGGCTTGTTCTCCACCAGAACAGGTTGCCCCAATTGCTTTGACAATCCGGGAACCAACAAACGAGCCACCACGTCAGTTGCACCGCCCGGGGCGAACGGCACCACGATCTTGATGGGGCTCTTGAACTCTTGTGCCCAGGCATTGGTTCCAATCGCCAGTCCGGCGAATAGTGCGATCATTATTTTTTTCATGCTTGTCTCCTTGTCGGGTTGTCTGAACTGAGCTCACTCAACCTTGGCACCGGTCTCGCGAACCACTGTTGCCCAACGGGTACCTTCGGATTTCATGTAGTCAACGTATTGCTTCTGGGTGCCGCCCAGGATCACAGACCCTTTCTCGGTCAGGCGGGCACGGAGGCCAGGGTCAGCCAACGACTTTTGCAGTGCGTTTTGCAGCTTGCCGACCACGTCTGCCGGGGTCCCCTTCGGCACCATCAACCCTTGCCAAGCGCCCATCTCCATGGAGCTTTTGCCAGAGGCTTCACGCATTGTTGGTACCTCGGGTAGCAGCAACGAACGTTTCTCGCTGGTCACAGCCAGCGGACGAAGCGCTCCACTCTTGATGTGAGGCGTTACCTCATTGACAGGCAAGAACATGAAGTCAGTCGCACCACCGATCAAATCCGTGATCGCTGGTGCGCTGCCCTTGTATGAAATGTGTGTTGCGCTGACGCCCACTTCTTTGAGGAACAAGGCGCCTGCCAAGTGAAGCAGAGCCCCAGTTCCGGATGACCCGTAATTTGCTCGTCCCTCGCGGCCTTTGCCCCAAGTGATGAACTCCGCGAGCGTCTTCGCTGGAACAGCGTTGTTCACGACCAGGACCAGGGGGATGGTTGCGGTCAGAGAAATTGGAACGAAATCCGTGTAGGGGTCGAATCCGGGATTGGCATACAACGACGGGGCCAGCACCACTGCCGACGTCGCATAGAACACCGTGTAGCCATCTGGCGCAGACTTCTTGACCTCAATCGCACCAATGTTCCCGCCGGCCCCCCCCTTGTTCTCAATGATGACCGTCCCGCCCAACTCTTTCCCAAGTTGCTGAGCTACAGAGCGTGCATTGATATCAGCGGAGCCACCGGGTGGGAACGCCACGACCATCCTGATCGGCTTATTGGGATAGCTCGGCTCCGCCGCATGCGTGACATGTAGTGCCGCGAGAAGCGAGAGGCCGAACGCCACTGCGACTTTCGAGAGATTGAGCATATTTGTCTCCGTGTTGTATTTGGTGTGCCTATCAGACGATGCCAAATCGCTTGAGGGTTTCGCCCAAATTGAGTAACTCCAGAGTGTTGGATGCCCCAGCTTCGATGGCCTCTCGTTGCTTGACCTCCTTCTCTTCTCGGGCAAGGCTGCTGGCAATGGCAGAGTCGACTTCATCTTGGGCCACCACGACCAAGCCGTCACGGTCACCGACGATGATGTCGCCCGGGCGGATCACGACATCACCGATGCTGATCGGGACATTCACCTTGCCAGGCTGATTCTTGCCAGTGCCCTTGATGGAGAGCCCGCGGCAGAAAACGGGGAAGCCCAAGTCGATGATGAGATTGGCATCACGTACACAACCGTTGATGACCAATCCGGCAATACCCAGCTTGATGGCCTGCAAAGTCAGGACGTCGCCCCATGGACCAGCCTCCATGAAGCCTTTGGCGTCGACCACCAACACATCACCGGGCTTGGCCTGAAGGACCGCGTAATGCAGCATCAGGTTGTCTGCGGGACGCACATCGACGGTCAGCGCGGGGCCTGCCATGCGCACGGTCGGATCGATGGGCTTCATACCGTAATCGAGAGCCCCTTTGGCTCCTTGTGCTTCGTAAATGGTGGCGGTGCCCAGGTCACGCAGTTGGGTGAGCTTGTCTTTGGAAATCATGTCTGTCCTTGATGTCGGTAAGTAGGTGAATGGGGTTCAGGCTTGAGCTTTGTTGTGTGTCAAGAGCCATTGAAGTGCCTGGTCGATATTGGGATCAGGTATCTCCAAAGGATGGGCCTCGAGCTTTTGGGCGGTATCCAGGAATCGCTGCTCCACCCCAGGAAGAACAAGGGACGTCAGGCCCTGTGCGTTCAACTCGTTGTTGGCGTCGTGAACCTCATGGGCGCGGCGCTTGGCATGAATGACATGTGTACGAACCAGCATGTCTATGAAACTTCGCAAGGGGGTTTGATCGATGTCGCTGAGCTGTGCATACAGTTGCTCGCGCACCCCCTGCTTCTCGGCGCCGGTCAGCAACTCCACACTCAAAGCCTCCATCCCCTTGGTGAAGACGCTGCGCAAAATCTTGAGAGAGATCGCATCGCCGGCACGGCCGTCTTGGATGACTTGCACGCGCGCCCCGGCAGCCTCTAGCAAGGCCTTGAGCTCTACTGCGCCATGGCCTGCTGTCAACAGTGGCGTGCGCACCCAATTCAAACTGATGGCCCCCATGATGGCTGTGTCGACATAGCGCAAGCCGTGCCGTGAGGCCAGGTGTGCCGCATTGCGCTTGACCTCTGGACTTGCGGTAGTGAGGTCTGCCAATCCCGCAGCTGGGCGGGCGAACTTCACAACCTGTGACGTGACATTCAAAGCTTGCGCTCCGGTGACGCACGAAAGAACCCAGTCAGCGGAACTCAGCCATTCCCCAATCTCGGGGTGCAAGGACAAACCCAGTTGAGTGGAAAGCTCATGAGCAGCGGCTGAGGGTCTTGCCTCGCACAGCAGAAGTTCAAAGCCCGCTTCGTGCAGAGGCTTGGCATAGCAGCGGCCCACTTCACCCAACCCAATGATGGCAATTCGAGTACGTTTCTGATTCATGGCGCAAGAATACAAAAAAAGTACAAAGTAGTCCACATTAGCCAGGGTTTACACCTATAAATCCCGATTTAAGAACATTATTTATACATTTCTGACGCCAAACGACGCTGATCTGTGGCCTTCTAAAATGGACTCCGAACACGCTCACGAAAGAAAAGGCGACGATGAAACAAGGCTCAGACAAGGCATATGAAGTGCTACGCCAACGACTGGTTGGTGGGCACTACAAGCCAGGAACACAACTCAAGGAAGAGCCGCTGGCCCGAGAGTTTGGGTTGAGCAGGACCCCTGTCCGAGCCGCACTGAAGCGCCTGGTTGTCGACGGACTGGCTACAGCGGATGCCGGGCAAGGCATTCATGTCGCTCAATGGAGCGACTGGGACATCGAAGAGACCTTTCAACTGCGCATGCTGCTGGAGCCCTACGCCGCTTGCCTGGCAGCCGAGCGAGGAGGTACCGCGTTGGTGGCAAAGCTCAAAGCAAGCAATGAGCAGATGGCTGCCGCAATCGCAGCAAACGGAGACGAATCCATAGCTCAAATCCAGGATTCAAACAGAAGCTTTCACCGAGCTTTGCTGGATGCCTGTGCGGCTCCACGGCTGCAGACTATTTTGGAGACAATGATCGACATGCCGATCATCGTGAGATCGTTCTATCTGTCCACGCGCAGCGAGTTGGAGCAAAGCTTGCACCACCACCAAGATCTGACGGTGGCCGCAGAAGCTGGCGATGGCGAGTTGGCTCGACAAGTCATGCGACTGCACTTGCGCATGTCCTACCACCGATTCATGGTGCACCGCGATCAGTACCGTGGCAGCTCGAGCGTTGCCATGAATAACACGACGCCAAATTGACGCAACATTCCGAGGATGCACATGCGGCCCGGGTATGTCAGTAGCGAATTTGTCCGTCCGCGCCGATGACCAACAAATCCGCGTAACTGCTGCCCTCGTGTTGAACAACTGAGTAGTCCACCACATAGCCGCCGAGGTCAAAGCGTCCTTGAATCGCCCCGGGGGGTTCCTTCAGATGGTTCGTTGATGTTTCAGAGGGCTTTAGCACCCCTTCGCGATTGGCAGAGCCATTGTCTCGCCAAGAGAATGACGACAGGCTGTACCAGTTCGATGAACTCATGCGGAAATTTCGAACATGTTGAGCCTGGAAGATCTTCAGTTGCTTGAGGCGGTGCGAGTCACCGGCAGCCTGTCGCGTGCCGCTGACCGACTCGGCAAGGCGGCGTCCACCGTGTCCTATGCCGCGCGCCAACTTGAGGAACGGCTGGATGCCTTGCTGTTTGACCGGGCCGGCTACCGAATTGCCCTGACACCCGCCGGCCTGCTGCTGGTAGAGCAAGGTGCGCAATTGCATGCGCAGGCGCGTCGCCTCACCGATCGCGTCAAGCAGGTGGCGCGGGGCTGGGAGTCCGAGCTGCGCATCGTGACCGATGAGCTGGCCAACATCGAGGCGCTGCTGCCGCTGGTGAGTGGTTTCGACGCACTGAACAGCGGCGTGGCCCTGCGCATCACCCACGAGGTGTTGGGCGGCACCTGGGAAGCACTGCTGGACCACCGAGCCGATCTGGTGGTGGCCGCCACCAACGAGCCCCCGGCGATGGCGCATTTGCAGTGGTTTGAATTGGCTCAGTTGAAGTGGGTGTTCGCGGTCTCGCCACGGCACCCCCTGGCTGACGAACAACAGCCCCTCTCCACAGAGGCCATTGGCGCCCATCGACACGTGGTGGTGGCAGATACCTCCCGCCTGGCCATCGCCCGCAGCTACGGCGTGCAAGCCAGCCAGGATCGGCTCGCCCTGCCCAGCATGCGCGCCAAGATCGCGGCCCAGGTGGCGGGCTTGGGCGTGGGTTGGCTGCCCCTTGAAAAGGTACGGCCCCACTTTGAACAAGGCACGCTGGTCGCACTGAGCACGCAAGACCCACGCGAGCCCAACCAGCTGTTTGTGGGCTGGCATTCGAGCCGGGCCGGGCCCGCTCTGCAATGGTGGGTTGAAAAGCTGCGCGATCCGCGCTTGGTGGCGCCGCTGCTGCAAGTGAGCTGAGCCGCAAACCTGCCGGCGCAGCCACCGATGCCGGGCCGGCCGTCAGGCCGAAGGGTGCGGCGCCTTAGCCAGCGGTGTGGCGGCCAGCGATGCCAGCAGCGCGTCTCGGCTGGCGCTCAGGATTTCTTCGGCCAGCGCTGAATCGTCCGGACAGGCGCGCGACATGATGAGGGCGCCCACCGCTTGCGAGAGCAGGTTCAAGGTCTTGGCCCGTGACGCTGGTGTGGGGGCGACCGCGTCGTCGTGGGCTTCTGCCGTGGCGCCATGGCCGCCGTTCAACGCCGCCACTAGGCTTTCTATCCCGCTTGCAAAGGCGGCCCGGACGGCGTCAGGCTGACGTGCCGCATCACCCCCCAAGGCGGCCATGGTGCAGCCGGCGCCTCGGCCGTCGCGATGCTCACGTGACACGTAGGAGCGGACGAAGTCCGCGGGATCCACACCGCCCTCGGTCAAGGCCACGGTGCGCGCGATGCCACAAGCCGTCGATTCGGCAATCAGCTCGGCCTTGGAGGCGAACTGCTTGTAGAAGCCGCCGTGGGTCAACCCCGCCGCGGCCATCAGATCGGCCACCCCCACACCGTCATAACCGCGCTCACGAAACAGCTGAGACGCGGTTTCAACCACCCGCGCCCGATTCGCCTGCGCCTGTGCTTTGGAGACTTTCATCGTGGGCCTGCCTTGAGGTACTGCATGGCGGCAATTCTATATTGATGTCGAACATCATCAAAATATTGACTTTTTAGATGACGACCGTCATCATTGACGCATGGCAGCGCCAAAACAGGCACTGAACCATGACTGCCAACCCAACCCCGCCGGGATTCGTGAACCCCCGGCCTTCTTTGCCAGGAGCCTTCGAACATGAGCAACGCACTCTCCACCACACTGCCCACCGTCCTCGTCACCGGTGCCTCCAGCGGCATCGGCGCGGTTTACGCCGAACGCTTTGCCCAGCGTGGGCACCCGCTGATTCTGGTCGCCCGTGACAAAGCCCGGCTCGATGCGCTGGCGGCCAAGCTCAGCGCGGCGCACCAGGTGGCGGTGGACGTGATCCAGGCCGACCTCACCCAGCAGAGCGATCTCGCTGCGGTCGAATCCCGCCTGCGCGACGACAGCCGCATCGGCATCCTGATCAACAACGCGGGCATGGCCCAGACGGGCCACTTTCTGCAGCAAACCGCACCAGACATCGAGCGCCTGATCACCCTCAACACCACCGCCCTGACCCGGCTGGCCGCCGCCATCGCCCCGCGCCTGGCGCAGGCTGGCACCGGCGCCATCGTGAACATCGGCTCGGTGGTGGGCCTGGCCCCCGAGTTCGGCATGACGCTCTATGGCGCCACCAAGGCCTTTGTGCAGTTCCTGTCGCAAGGCCTGCACCTGGAGCTGTCGCCCAAGGGGGTGTATGTGCAAGCCGTGCTGCCGGCCGCCACGCGCACCGAGATCTGGCAGCGCTCCGGCATCGACGTCAACACCCTGCCCGAGGTCATGGAGGTGGACGAGCTGGTGACCGCCGCCCTGATCGGCTACGACCGCCGCGAGCTGATCACCATCCCGCCGCTGCATGTGGCCGAACGCTGGACCGCGCTGGAAGGCGCCCGTCAAGGGCTGCTGTCCGACATCCGGCAGGCCCGCGCGGCCGACCGCTACCAGCCCCAGGCCTGAGCACGCCAGCCTTGGCCACCAGGAACAGCGTCATGTCCAACCAGCGATTGAAATCACCCCTCCAGGCACTGGCGCTGTCGGCCGTGCTGGCTGCCACCAGCGTGATGGCCGCACCCGCATCATTGCCAGCGCAGCCCAGCCCCGCGACGCCAGCCGCAGCCCGGCAGCTGCAGCAGCCCACCTGGAAGACCGTGCCCACGCAAACCCTCACGGCCGGCGACGTGCGCTTTGCCTACCGTGAACTCGGCCAGCAAAACGGCGGCACGCCCGTGCTGCTGCTCGCCCACCTGGCGGCCGTTCTCGACAACTGGGACCCGCGCATCGTCGACGGGCTGGCCGCCAGGCACCACGTCATTGCCTTCGACAACCGGGGCGTGGGCGCCTCCACCGGCGCCCCGGCCAACACCATCGAGCAGATGGCCGACGACGCCATCCGCTTCATCGAGGCCAAGGGCCTCCAGCAGGTCGATCTGCTCGGCTTCTCGATGGGCGGCATGATCTCGCAAGAAATCGTGCTGAAAGCGCCGCAGCGGGTTCGCAAGATGATTCTGGCGGGCACAGGCCCGGCCGGGGGCCAGGGCATCAGTGCCGTGGCCGGGGTGGCCAACTACGACCTGATCCGGGCCACCCTCACCGGCCAGGATCCGAAGCAATACCTGTTCTTCACGCGCAGCGCCAAAGGCATCGAGGCAGGCCAGGCCTTTCTGGCCCGCCTGCAAGAGCGCAGCCAGCAGCGTGACGCCGACATCGCCATCGGGGCCTACGTAGCCCAGTTGCAGGCCCTGGCCACCTGGGGCCAGAAGCGGCCGGCCGACCTCTCGGCCATCCAGCAACCGGTGCTGGTGGTCAACGGTGACGACGACCGCATGGTGCCCACCCGCAACACCTACGACCTGGCCAAGCGCTTGCCCCATGCGCAGTTGATCATCTACCCGGATGCGGGGCACGGTGGCATTTTTCAGTACCACGAAGACTTCGTGACCCAGGCACTGGCCTTTCTGGCGAACTGAGGCCGCAGGCTTCGCCCCCCACCACCCAGTCACCTGCCCCTCACCACAAGCATCACCGGAGCACGGCCCGCCCTCACGGCGGCCCCAGCCAACATGAAAGCACTCACCTTCAAACGCTATGGCAAATCGCCCGACATCGGGTTCTCGCATGTGGCGCAACCTGCGCTGCAGCCCGACGAGATCCTGGTGCAGGTTCACGCCGCCGGCCTGAACCCCATCGACAACATGGTGCCTGCCGGCACCTTCAAGCCCGTGCTGCATTTCAAGCTGCCGGCCACCCTGGGCAGCGATCTGGCGGGCGTGGTGGTCGAGGTCGGCGGCCGCGTGACCCGCTTCAAACCGGGTGACGAGGTCTATGCCAGCCTGTTCGACACGGGCAAGGGCAGCCTCGCCGAGTGGGCCGCCGTGCCCGAGAGCGCCGCTGCGCTGAAGCCAGCCAACCTCGACTTCGTTCAGGCGGCCTCCATCCCCATGGTGGCGCTCACCTCGTGGCAAGCCATGAAAGAGCGCATGAACCTGCAAGCCGGCCAGAAAGTGTTCATCCCCGCAGGCTCTGGCGGCATCGGCACCCTGGCCATCCAATTGGCCCACCATTGGGGCGCCAAGGTGGGTACCACCGTCAGCACGGGCAACGTCGAACTCGTTCGTAACCTGGGGGCCGACGAGATCATCGACTACAAGAAGCAGGCGTTCGACCAGGTGCTGAGCGGCTACAACGCGGTGCTGGGCACCATCAGGGGCGACGCCATCGAAAAATCACTGAACATCTTGAAGCCCGGGGGGCGGATCGTCTCGCTCATCGGGCCCCTGGATGTGGCCTTTGCCAAGGCCAAGAAGCTGAACTTCATCCTGAGCTTCGTGTTCAGCCTGATGAGCCGCAAGATCCGGAAGCTGGCCAAAAAGCAGGGCGTGGATTACGGCTTTCTGTTCGTGCGCCCTGACGGCCACCAGCTTGCAGACATCGGCGCGCTCCTCGAAGCCGGGCACATCCGGCCCGTGATCGACAAGGTGTTTGCCTTTGACCAGGCCAAGGAGGCCTTGGACTACCTTGCGCAGGGGCGGGCGAAAGGGAAGGTGGTGGTGAAGGTCAGGTGAGGCCGCGCCAGGGCCCGCGTTGTGCCCCCGGGGCCACACCAGCCAACAGTCGGCTTGCGCCCTGGGCGCCAAGCCACTCAGCTGCGTCAGGCCGCGCGCTCACTCAGGCTTGAAACCCGCGGCCTTGAGCAGCTCGCTTCCTTGCAGCACTTCTGAGGCGATGAAGCGCTTGAATTGCTCCGGCGTCTCGCTGACCGGCTCAATGCCCAAGGCGCTGTAGCCGCCTGATCGGCCAATCTCGGCCACCGCCGCATTGATGGCCTTGTTCAAGCTCATCACCCGCTCAGGCGGCGTACCGCGAGGTGCCCAGACGCCATACCAGGAGGCATAGGCATACTGGCCCAGCCCGCTCTCAGCCAGGGTGGGAACCTCAGGGGCCAATGCACTGCGCTTGTTCGACGTGACCGCAATGGGCCTGACCTTTCCCGACTTGGCCAAAGGCAGCAAAGAGATCATGGAATCCAACAGCATGTCCACATGGCCCCCGGCCACATCCACCAGAGCCGGTTGCGTGCCCTTGTAGGCCACGTACGTTAATTTGAGCTGCCCCATGCGTGCCATGAGCAGGGTGGCCAGATGGCTGGGCGCGCCCGCTGCGGGTATGCCGGCTGTCCACCCCTCCGGCTTGGCGCGAGCAGCCGCCAGCACGTCTGACAGCTTTCTGGCCTCCAGGTCGGGGGCGATCACCAGCATCAGGGGCGCTTCGCCGACGCGGCCAATCGGTGCGAAGTCGGCCTGCGGATCGTAAGGCGGGTTTTTCAGCACCTGGCGCGCGTAGATGTGGGTGGCCGCTGAGAACAACAGGGTGTATCCGTCGGCAGCGGCAGTCTGGACATACTTGCCCCCCAGGGTGCCGCTGGCGCCGGCACGGTTCTCAACAATCACCGGCAAGCCCAATTGCTTGCCCAGTTGGTGGGCCAGAAGGCGGGCTGCGGAATCCACACCGCCACCGGCAGCAAACGGCACGACGATGCGCAACAGGCGGTCGGGCTCGGGAAAGGTGGCCGCCTGGGCCAGGATCGGGCTGGCCAGGCCCGCCAAGGCGCCCAGCATCTGTCTTCTTGATGTCTTCATTCTTGTCTCCAGGGTTGTCACGCTATCAGGTCAAGCCGGTTGTTCACACCGGTCTGCGCCGGCTGCGGCGTCGGGCCATCACGTCGAGGGTGCTTTCGAGCACCTCGCGGTCCATGCCTCGTGTGATGAACACCAGGCGGGTGCTGTGGTCTTCAGAAGGCCAGGCCGGCAGGTATTCGGGGGGGTGGAACAGGTGCTGCACGGCATGGACCACCATCGGCGTACCAGGCGACTGCGCCGTCTGCACCAGGCCCTTGAAGCGCAACAGCTTCTCGCCCTGCGACGCCACTACCAGATCCAGCCATTGGGCAAAGCCCTCCAGGTCGAGCGGCTCATGGCGCACCAACACAAAGCTCTGCACATCCGACAGGTGCGCAGGCGGGTCGCTCTCTGCCGCTACCGGGTGGTAGAAGTGAGGACTGCCGGGTTCGGCGGAATCGGGCCGGGGCACCAGCAGCTGCCTGCGCAAGAGCGCCAGCAGGTACTCCATATCACTTCGGTCAGCCTGCCGCACGCGGGCTGCCGGGTTGAGTTGTGCCAGGCACTGCAGCAAGGGCGCTGTAGCGCTCGGGTCAGGCAGCAGGTCCAGCTTGGTGAGCCACACCTCATCGGCGGCCGCCAGTTGGGCCAGGGCCTCGGGATGCTGTTCGAGGCTTTGCATGCCCAGCACGGCATCGACGGTGCAGAGCACCGTGCCCAATCGGTAGCGCTGCGACAGCACAGGGTCCATCATCAGGGTGCGCAGTATCGGGCCCGGCTCCGCCAGCCCACTGGTCTCGATCACCACCCGCTGGATCGTGTGGCCAGGGCGGTCCAGCAGGGCTCCGAGTGCCTTCAACAAGTCACCCCGAACAGCGCAACACAGGCAACCGTTGGGCAGCAGCACCACGTCGTCGGCTGAGGCAGCCGTGAGCAGTTCATGGTCCAGGCCGGTTTCACCAAACTCATTGACGATGACGGCGGTTCCCACCAGGTCGGCAGACGACAGCAGTCGGTTCAGCAGCGTGGTCTTGCCGCTGCCCAGAAAGCCGGTGAGCACGCTGACCGGCACCCGAGGCCCCAAAGGCTGTGCCTGGGCCTGCAGCAGGGCAGAGAAGTGCCCGTTCATGTTCCGGTCCCCCCGCCATGCAGCGCCTTGAACGAGGTCAGGGTCTTGTCGATGCGGGGCAGCACCCAGTCGCACACCGGCGCAGGCAGCTCGCCCTCGCTGGCTTGCTGCAACAGCACCAGCAGGGGTGAAGGCGGCCAGCCCGCAGCCTGATGGCTGCGGAAGTACGCGGCCACCGCGGGCAGATCACTGCGCAACGCGGCATCCTCGAGGTAGTCGACGATGTCGAGCTCGAAGTCCTCCAGGCGCAGGCTGATGCCCCCCGCCCCGCAACCACAGGACATGCCCAGGGCCACGTGACGGATCGCCAGCTCGCTCCACAGGCTCACCAGCCTGGCCGCCTGCATCCGCTGCTCTTCGGCCATGGCGAGGCTCACTGGCCGGCCCAGGCCACGGGGTCGGTGGTCGCCACCTCGCCGGGAGGCTGCGCGCGCAAGGCCCGGGTGGCCTCGGCATCGACCTGGCCCCGTGCATCCAATGCCACACGATAGACCTGGCGCGCCACCTCGGCACTCACATAGCCCTCGCGCACATCCTCGGCCACGCTCTCCAGATCGCGCGCCAGCGGGTTGCCGAAGCCACCCCCGCCACCCGACAGCATCTTGTAGGCGTCGCCACGTTCAAGGCGCACGTTGAAGATCTTGGCGTTGGGGTGGTCGGTCTTCCACTCGCCCTTGTGGCGCACGGCCAGCCCGTTGCCCATGGCGTCGCCGCCCCCGTCCAGGCCCCAGGGCTTGCAATGCACGCGGTCGATCCGGGTGGTGACGGTGAAGGGCGACAGCGCCTGCACCACCATCTCGGCCCCCAGGCCCCCCCGGTACTGGCCAGCACCGGCTGAGTCACGGCGGATCTCGTACTTTTCGACCAGCACCGGGTACTTGGCCTCCAGCTGCTCGGTGGGGCTGTTGTGGGTGTCGCCATCGTTGATGCAGACGGTGACCGATACGCCGTCCTCCTTGCTCTTGGCGCCCCAGCCGCCGCCCAGTGGGCCGATGCCGACAATGAACAGGCGCCCATCCTCCGGGCTGATGCCATGGATGTTGGGGAACACCAGATCGGCATGGTGGCCGGCAATCGAACGATCAGGAATGGCCGGTGCCAGCGCCTTGAAGATGGTGTCGATCACCGTCATCGGGAAGGTCATCCAAACCCGCATCGGATACGGGCGCTCCGCGCTGATGACCGTGCCCATCGGCATGATGACCTTGAGCGGTCGGAACGAGCCATCGTTCACCGGGTAATCCGTGGGCGTGGTCAGGCACTTGTAGGCCACCTGGGCGCAGGCGATGCCGGTGGTAAAACCTGAGTTGTAGAAGCCACGCACCTGCTTGCTGACGTCCGACAGGTCCACCGTCATCTCGTCGCCGGACACCGTCACCTTGACGCGGATCGGAATGCGCTTGCCGATCTCCAGGCCATCGTCGTCCATGAACGATTCAGCCTCGTAGACGCCATCGGGAATCGACAAGGTGTTCTGACGGGCCACGGCCTCGCTCGAGTCCATGATCTGTGCGATGGCCCCGTTCACGGCTTGGGGTCCATAGCGCTGCAGCAGTTCGACATAGCGGCGCTCACCCGTGGTGATGGCCGTGATCTGGGCCCGCAGATCGCCCAGCGCCCGCTCGGCGAGCCGAACGTTCATGGCGATGATGTCCACCAGATCCTGGTTGACGACACCTTCTCGCTGGTACTTCATGATGGGGATCTGGATCCCCTCGCTGAAAATGTCGGTGGTGACATTGCCCAGCGTGCCGCCCACATCCAGCCAGTGCGCCATGCAGCAGGTGAAGCCTTCCAGACGGCCTTCATGGAACACCGGCATCGTGAACGTGAAGTGGTTCAGGTGACTGCCCGTGGTGTAGGCATCATTGGTCACCAGGATGTCACCGGGGCGAATGTTCTCGTACCCGAAGTGCCTGATTTTCGCCTTCACGGTCTCGGACATCCCGCGGATGAACATCGGCAGCCCCAGCCCGATCGAGACGGTGTCGCCCTCCTTGGTGAACAGCCCGACCGTGAAATCCAGAGCCTCATAGATGATGAGGTTGTAGGCGGTGCGGGTCAGGTTGGTCTTCATCTCTTCCGTCACGGCATACAAGCCATTGCGGATGATCTCTACAGTGACCGGGTCCACGGTCTTGAGCTCAGCGCTGGTGTTCATGTCCGGTCACTCCCAATCTCGATTTGCAGGTTGCCAAGTTCGTCGACGCGCAGCGAGTCGCCCGGCTGCACCACGGTGGTGGAGGCGTGCTCCTCGATCAGGGCCGGGCCCACGATCTCGTTGCCTGCCAGCAGGCGATCGCGCAGGTACACCGGTGTGTCGGCCCAACCCGAGGATCGGAAGTAAACCGGCTTGATGGACCGCACGGCCGCGGGCTCGGGCCTCGCAGCGCCTTGCGCCACGCTGTGCTTGGGCGGCTTCTTCATCGTGCCCAGCACGGTCACGCGCAAACTCACCAGGTCAGCAGGCTCCTGGGGGGCCGAGGTGCCGTAGCGCACCTGGTGGAGCTGATCGAACTGCTGTTTGATGGCGGCCCGGTCCTTGCCCTCGAAGAAGGCCAGGGGCAGATCCACCGTCACGGCATGCTCCTGCCCCACGTAGCGCATGTCGGCGGCCCGTTCGATCACCACGCCATCGGCCTGCACCCCGGACTGGGCCAGCGCGGCGCGCCCCTCGTCTTCCATCTTCTGGTAGGCCGCCTCGATCTCGTCAAACGAGACGTCGTTGAGCTTGCGGAACACCGAGCGCACGTAGTCGTAGCGCAGGTCAGAAAACAACATGCCGTAGGCCGAGAAATAGCCCGGGGCATAGGGGATGAGTACCTTGCGAATGCCAATCTCGCGCGCAATCGCCGAGGCATGCAAGGGGCCCGCGCCACCGTAGACCACCATGGTGAAGCTGCCCGCGTCCAGGCCGCGCTCGGTCGTGACGGCCTTCACGGCATGCGACATCTGGGTCACGGCGATCTGCAGAATGCCGTCGGCCGCCTTGGTGGCATCCAGCCCCAGCGGCGTGGCGATGCGCTCGCGCATCTGGCGCTGGCAACCGGCCAGATCGAGCTTGAGTTCACCACCGAGGAAGTTGTCGGCGTCGAGACGGCCCAGCACCAGATTGGCATCGGTCACCGTGGGCTCGGTGCCCCCACGCCCATAGGCCACCGGCCCGGGGATGGAGCCGGCGCTTTGCGGGCCCACGCGCAGGGCGTTACCCGTTTCAATCCGAGCGATCGAACCACCGCCCGTGCCCACCTCATGGATGTCCATCATCGGGATCTGGATCGGCAGGGCACGCTCGTAACCACCGATCAGGGCCGAGCCCGTGGTCAAAGGACGGCCTTCGCTGATGACGCCGGCCTTGGCCGTGGTGCCGCCCATGTCGAAGGCAATGGCATCGCCCATGCCCAGCTGGGCACAGATGGCCTGGGCACCGATCACCCCGGCGGCCGGCCCCGATTCGAGCATGCGCACACAGCCCACCTTGGCGTGCTCCACCGGGAACAGCCCACCAGTGGATTGAACGATGTAGAAATCGCCCTCGAAGCCTTGCTCGCCCAGGTGGCTTTCGAGCTGGCCCAGGTACTCTGACACCCGGGGGCCGACATAGGCATTGGCCACGGCGGTCGAGACCCGCTCGAACTCGCGGTATTCCTGGCTCAGCTCATGCGAGGCGCAGACAAAGGAGCCTGGCAGTTCCTCTTGAAGGATCTGCTTCACGCGCTGCTCATGCGCCGGGTTGCGGTAGCTGTGCAGCAACAGCACGGCCACGGCCTCGATGCCTTCGCCCTTAAGCTCACGCGCCAGTTCACGCACGGCCGCCTCGTCCAGCGGCTTGTGGATGCTGCCGTCGGCACGCAGGCGCTCGGCCACCTCAAAGCGCAGCGAGCGCTTGACCAGGGGCTGATGTTTGTTGAAGAACAGGTTGTAGGCGTCCGGGCGATTGACGCGCCCGATCTCGTAGATGTCACGGAAGCCCTCGGTGATCAGCAGCGCCGTCTTGGCACCGTTGCGCTCCAGCAGCGTGTTGATGGCAATGGTGGAACCATGCAGAAACAGGTGGCCGTCACGCCAGTCGATCTTGGCGCTGTCGATCGTGGCCTGAATGCCGGTGACCAGCTCGCCGTGGGTGGACAAGGCCTTGCCGAACAGCAGGCGGCCACTGGCTTCGTCAAAGGCCGCCATGTCGGTGAAGGTGCCGCCGATGTCGACAGCAATGCGCAATTGGGGTTTGGATGTCATGGGGTCTCCAGTTCAGCCGGCAGAGCGGTCAGTGCCGATTCGGTTGCGCAGCACGCCAAGGCCGGTGATCTCCACCTCGACCACATCGCCCTCCTTCATGTACAGCGGGGGTTCGCGCCGATCCCCCACCCCCCCCGGCGTGCCGGTGGCGATCACGTCGCCGGGCGACAGCGGGGTGAAACGCGACACGTAGGCCACGATGGTGGGAATGTCGAAAATCAGGTCGGCCAGGCTGGCGTGCTGCACCACCTGCCCATTGAGCCGGGTCTGCAGGCTGAGCTGGGCTACGTCGGGCACTTCATCGCGCGTCAGCAGGAAGGGGCCCAACGGGCCGGTGCCCGGAAAGTTCTTGCCCGGCGTGAATTGGTGGGTGTGGCGCTGCCAGTCCCGCACGCTCACGTCGTTGAAGCAGGTGTAGCCGGCAATGTGGTCGAACGCGTCGGCTGCGGCGATGTGGCGCCCGCCCTTGCCGATCACGAAGGCCAGCTCACCCTCCCAGTCAAAGCGCTCCGAGAACTCGGGGCGCAGCACCTCGTCGCCGTGGGCCGCGAGGGAATCGGCAAAGCGCAGAAACAGCGAGGGGTGCTCGCTGTCGGGGCGCTTGGTTTCTGCCACGTGGGTCTTGTAGTTGAGGCCAACGCAGATGACCTTGCCCGGCGCCGGGATCACGGCTTGGGCCTGGACCTGGGCCGGGGCGACACGCTGGCCACCCTGCTGAACATCCGCCTGCAGTTCGGCCAAGGCGTTCGCTGCCAGCACGGCCTTCAGATCAGGGAAGCGGGCCAGAAAACCGGCCGAAGGGGCCACATAGGCCTCGCCTTGAATCAGGCCATAACGGGCTTGGCCGTCTTGAATAAAGCTCACGAGTTTCACGGGGTCTCCTTGCGGTACATCGATGACGGCAGACTGTAGGTTTCACCGTGAAATCCAGATAGATGCAATTTATGTCTTTCAGATATCTCTATATAGTCATACCTAAAAGCGCCTCCATGCCGCCAGAATCGGGCCGTTGAACTGTTCGGCAGAGGCTCGCCA
Organism: Curvibacter sp. EU05-FHT14A10; assembly: GCF_058791075.1. Taxonomy (NCBI): domain Bacteria; kingdom Pseudomonadati; phylum Pseudomonadota; class Betaproteobacteria; order Burkholderiales; family Comamonadaceae; genus Curvibacter; species Curvibacter sp. EU05-FHT14A10. The sequence continues at coordinate 96,991 of NZ_JBYTDE010000006.1, read as the reverse complement.
GGCGCCCTGAACTGAAGCCACCCACGAGGCAGGCAGGGCTGCCGGGCGGCGCACGCCCGAGCTTCACCTGTCCAACCCATGGCATTGCGCCTGGCCCCAAGGGGCTGGCAAGGGACCCACCGATGAACATCCAGGACTTTCGCCTCTTCCTTGAAGTGGTCGAGGCCGGCAGCCTGACCAAGGTGGCGGCGCAGCGCCACACCGCCCAGTCGTACATCAGCCGCCAGGTCAGCGAGCTGGAAAAGCAATGCGGCGGCGCCTTGTTCCGCCGCACCGGGCGGGGGGTGGTGCTGACCGAGTTTGGCGAATCGGTGGAGCGCCGGGTGCGCATCTGGATCCGCGACAGTGAGGAGATGTTTGCCGACTTCCAGCAGCTGTCCCGGGTGCCGATGGGCGACGTCAAGATCGGCATCCTGCCTTCGGCGGCCCATCCGCTGATGACCCAGGTGTTCAGCGAATTGCGCCGGTCCTTCCCGCAGATCCGCCTGAACGTGCGCGAGGGTCAGGGCGGCGAGCTGGACGCCATGCTCGACACCGGCGCCGTGGACATGGCCATCCTGTTCCGCTACGAGCCGCCCCGCGGCCAGGAAGAGATTCACCTGGCCACGGCAGACACCTACCTGGTGTCACGCCCCGGTCTGCCCCTCACCCAGGCCGGCACGGTCTCGTTCCAGCAACTCAATGGCCTGCCGCTGGTGCTTCCCAGGCGCCCCTCTCACTGGCGGTCCATCCTCGATGAATCGGCGCGCAGCCAGGGCTTCTCTTTACAAGCCGAGATCGAGGCCGACTCGTTGCGCATGCAAAAGGAAATCCTGGCCGAGAACAATGACCTGTACGCACTGCTCGGGCCGTTTGCGGTGCAGGAGGAACTGCGCTGCGGCAAATTGCAGGCGGCCAAGATCATCGACCCCGAACTCAAGCGCTATGTCACCCTGGCCCTGCCCAAACAGGGGCAGCTGACGCAGGCCCTGCGTGCGGTCTCGAAGATCATCAAGGAAAAGGGCGCCGTGCTGGGCTACAACCAGAACGCTTCAAACGCGGTTGGATGACGCTGCTCGAACTTTCAAGGACTGTGGTGTGGCCGCGCCGTGGCATAAAAAATGGCCCAACCTCATGAAGGTCGGGCCAAAACGGGCCAAGCGGGCGGAACGCCATGCCAATAGCCACTCGCATTGAAACCTGGGTGGCTGCACCCCTCAGAAAGAATGGCGAATACCGAAGTCCATGCCGGTCCAGGTCGCGTTGGCCACCCCTGTCACGCCCCCTCCGCTGAGCGCGGCCCCATTGCGGTTGCGAATCTGCGAATAGGTGCCATACACAGCCGTGCGCTTGGAAAGCTCATGCACATAGCCCACCGCCAGTTGCTGGGCCGAACGCCCAGAGGCCGAGTTGTCGGAGATCTTCGAAAGCGATAGCGGGATGTAGCCCGTGGCCACCTTGACCTGGGCCCCCAGCATCCAGCCGTTGGACCGGTTGGGCCCCGCCACGGCATTCTTGCGGTCTGCGAAATAGAGGGCCGACGCCGTGACCGGCCCGATCACATAGCTGGCCCCCACATTGCTCGCACTGACCGCCCCATTGGCCAGCGCCGTACGCCCCGAGGCCACGGCCACATTGAGGCCATCGCGGGCATAGCCCAGGCGGATGCCTTGGTAGTTGCCGTTGTCGGGTGTGGTCGAAGTCGAGGGCGTGTTGTTCACCGCCTTCATCAACTCGCCGTAGACGCCATGGAGTTCTGGCAGAAAGTAGCCCACCGAGTTGGAGGCCCGCACCGCTGTCTGCACCGTCGCCACCTGGGTCAGCGCGCTCTGGGCGGTGTTGATGATGCCGCCCGCCCCTGCGGTGCCGAAGGGGTCGAACACGATCAGGTTCCAATAGCTGGGCACAAAGCCGCGCCCCAACCGCACTTCACCCCAGTCGCGCGAGATCAGGCTGAGCGAGGCCCGGCGATTGAACACCAGCCCGCCGGCCGTGCCCGCCGTGGTGTTGTCGGTGCTGGCCGCACCGCCAATGCCGCTGGCGATATTGAGCCCGGCATCCAGCACAAACCCAGCCGACAGGCCGCCCCCGAGGTCTTCCGTACCGCGAACGCCAAGGCGGCTGTACTGGTTTCCGCCCGTTCCATAAACCCTGGTGATGCTGGCACTGCCTTGCGAGGCCCGCTGCACGGTGGTGTCCAGAACGCCATACAGTGTGACCGAGCTCTGCGCGGCCGCATTGAGCGCCAGCCCGCACAGCGCCATCGGGATTGCGAATCTTTTCAATTTTGTCTCCAGTCTTTTTTGAGGTTCTCCGGCCTGATGCAGGGCTTGCGCCGCCTGCACCGCATTTCAATGAAGCGGGCCAGACCGACAGACTCTAGGTTCGGCAGACGCATCCCGGTAGCGGTCAATCGGAGAAATCAGCCATCGCCCGGCAGGCATGGCTGGGGGGCGCTCCGGTTGACCAGGCACACACGGGTCCGGGTTCGCGTGACTTCGCGCGACTACCCAGGGCCTGCAAGCCACAGCATCCTGATATAGGGTGGTCAGGTATGGATACGGAGCGCTGAAGACAGTAGGGGAAGAGGGTTCCAGCTATCGCGTAAGCCGTTGGTGGCTGCCGTCTCGGCGCGATGCCAGTGCGCCGCATAGCCGCCGGGTTCAGCGTGCTTCAGCGCGCAGGTCCTGCCAAACCAGCTTGTCGCCGATTCCGGTCTGCACCGTGCGTTGGCGGTCGGGTACTTCACGCGACAGCAAGTCGACGACCTCGGGGCGCCGCTCCGCGTACCGGATGTCGGCGGCGGAGAGCAGTGTTGGCACCAGGTCGGCATGCATCAGCGGCTGGTGGACGTTGCGCACCAGTTGGGCCCACTGCCGCGGATGCGCCTCACGCCAGGCCCCATTGGCCCAGAAAATCGCCGGCACCTGAATGTCCCAACGTGTTGGGTGGCGCAGAGCATGGCCGAACAACTGGCGCCGGTCGTCGAGCAGGTTCTCGCCGTGGTCCGGCGTAAAGACAAGAAACACCGGTCCGGGCTGCCGCTCCAGCCGCCCGGCGATCTCGTGCAGCAGCCCGATCGAGTTGTCGACGGCATTGGCGTACATCGCCCGCCACGAGGCAATCGAGTCTTGGTTCGGAAGGCCCACGAGGCCGTCACAAAGATCCCCGAACGGGGCACGCTGCCGGTCGAAGCGTGAGCAATATGGCTCGTGCGAGCCGTAAGTGTGCAGGACCACGGACACGCGTCGGCTGCCGTGCGACAGCGCCTCGTTGAGCAACGGCAACAACGCGGCACGATCCTGCCCAGTTGGAAATCGCTTCACCGATGCATCGGGCCAGGCAATCGCCTCGTCCTGCACGTCGAACCAAAAGGTCTCGAACCCTGTTTCGGAGAACGCACGCTGAAATGTCGCATCGGCCGAGACGCGCACAGAGTGCCCCGGCATCTCGCGCGAGATCAACAACGGCATCGAGGTGTGCGTGGCATTGGACCCAGCGCTGACGTCGCAGGCGACGAGAGCCCCTGCCGGCAGCGATCGCACGCCCCGCGGGCCGCCGCATTCGGAGAGAAAATCGCTGCGCATCGACTCACCGATCACCAGTACGTAGGCCTCGTTCGACCTGGGGGCCACAGCCCTTGTCGCCTGCCAGCTCGCGCGAGGATCGCGTGGGCTGAGAGAGGCGTCCGGCGGTGCGGCCTGCAAAGCCAGCCATGGCGTGTCTACCGCCGCTGCCACCACGAGCAGCAGGCCGTTGACAGGCCAAGCACGAGCCCAGGCAGCAGTCGGCGTCCCAAGTGCCAACGCGAGGCTACCGGCAACCACGACCGCCAGCCGCCGACGCAGCGGCCACGGCGCCCGACCAACATCCGCCCGCATCCCCAGCCAACCGAGTGCCGCCAAGCATGCAGCACCGAATACGAGCCATCCCAGGTAGGGGCCCAACGCCGAGCGCACCTCTTCACTGCTGAATGTGCGCCAGTGCAGCGCCAGCTCGGCCAGATTCACGTTGCGCATCAAGTCCGCCGCAACGCAGGCCACAGCGGCAACGGCGATGGGGTAGGTGAGCGCGAAGAATGCGCGCCCGGGAAGCAGCAGCCTCAGAGCGACAACGCTCCAGGCCGACGCCAGCCAGAGCGAAACTGGCGCAATGTCCCAGTCGTGCCATGCCGACTGCGAGGTGGCTGCCGGCAGCAGAAGCACCAGCAGCCACACCAGCAGGGGTAGCGACGCAGCACGGAGGGTGGGTGGGCGAGCGGGCGGCATCTTTGCGTCAGTCTCTGGGCAAACCGCCGATTTTATCCACCGGCGCCGGGTGGAAAGCAGGCCCTGTAGAGCGGATCCGGCTGGCTGCCCGCGGGCCTTCAAGCTGCCTCAGCATGCAAACGGAATCAAGCCCGTCATCACACCCACGATCAGCCCGAGGACCAGGCCCACGCCAGCACCTAGCAGCACATTCACAACGACCAGCGTCCAGTGGCACGCGGCAGACCTGGTGTGCGGCTGCGCGGGTGTTGCGCACTTCGAAGTCCCCGTGAGATTTGACGTGGCACTCATGGATTCACCTTTGGGCGAGCGTTGATCGCCAAGTCAATGCGATCGCGCAAATCAGCCGCATCCTGACCCGCGCCTTGAACCGAGGCCTGGATCTGTTCAGCCGACAGCCCACCGGGTCGCCTTGCTTCGGCCAGCGCCCAGGTGCGGGCTGCGCGTTTGCCGCTGCGGCAATACAGGAGCACATCTCCCTGCTCCGAGAGCACGGACTGCAGGCGAGCGGCTGCATCTTCGGGGATGTCTCCATGCGGCACCGGCACATAGGCAAACCCAAGGCCTGCCATCCTGGCTGCATGTTCCATCGCCTGCGAGGAGGGCTGATCGAGCGCTTCGCCATCGGGCCGAAGGTCAACCACCATGCGGTAGCGGCGCCCCACCGCCACCATGTCTTCGACCTGGAGTTGGCTGGTGACCCCGACACGATCTGACAAGCGGTGGGGCGCGATCCGTGCCATGGCTCTCGCCTGCACGGCACCAGACCAGGCCGCTGGCACAAGCACAGATCCCATCGCCAACAGCAGGCTGCAGGTGAAGGCCCTTCCTGGCGTGAGCCAGGCGGCAAAGCTTGAACGTTTTCTCATACCTTGGTGCAAAGTGAGTTGGGACCGGCCGATTTCAGCGGCCGGTGAGACCGATGGCTGCTTTGGCTTTCGCCGGTCTGCGGCCATGAGCCCGTCGGTATTGTTTGGTGATACCGAGTGCTGGAGGATCAGCCACCTACCCATCCTTTCTGGTCCGCGCCGATGGAGCACGGACGCCGTGCCTGCAGTCCACAGATCAGACACGCCGTCGCAGGGCAGAAGGGACTCGAGGTGGACAGGATCACCAATGAATTGCGGAGGCATTTGCCGATGTTCAGGTCAACATAAGTCCATGACTTTTAAATAGATATCGCTGTCTTTGCAGATATCTTTGCGGATCTTGAGGCAGATCTGTCTGCAGGCCCAGCTGCATACAGCACCGCCGCGCCTTCAGCGCGGGCGCGTAGCCAATTCGAAGGGGTTGAGACGCTTGCCCCTGCAGATGCACGCCAGGTCTGGTGACATGTCAGATGTCAAAATTGAGCTGTTTGCCCAGTGTCTTGCAACTGCGGGTCTGGGTGATCAGCCATTGGCCCATCACACGCGAGTTTTCCAATCGAAAAAATAGCGCTCACAAATGATTCCCCGTCGGCGACAACTGCCATTCCAAAACGACACCTCCTGTCCAAGCAACTGATCACACTGACCTCCTCATTCACTCATTGGAGGATTCAGATGTTCTGGATTGCGCTTCTCGGTATGTCGCTGTCGTGGTTTTTGGTCAAACTCGGGTTCCTGTCTGCAAAGGTCGGAATACTGACTCTGGTGATCAAAGTGTTGCTGATCATCTTGGTGATCGGGTCTGTCATGGCCATGATTTTGTGGCTCGGCAAAAAAACTTCAATTTCTGAGAATAAGCAGTGAGTCGGCATCGTGTATGGTGCACTCACACCGTCAAACTCGAGGTCACATCAAAAACAAGACCTCGCCAAGCATTCAGGCACCAAACGACTTTATGGCGCAAGGCCAACACGACACCATTGCGTACCGACTGTCACAGGTACTCCTCAAACTGAATCAAGGCGATCACCTCGACCCTGCGGCATTGGCCGAGGAGTTTGGTACGCATCTCAGGACCATCCAGCGGGACCTCAACGTCCGATTGGCTTTTCTGCCGCTGCTCAAAACAAAAGGCCGGTACCACCTGGATCCGGCTTATCTTGGCAAACTGAATTTCAAGGACATTGAGCGCTTTGCAACCAAGACAGGCATCAAGGGTTTGTTCCCTTCGTTGAACAGGGATTTTCTGAAAGAACTGCTGAGCGAACAGGTGCAAGCACCGTGGCTGGTTCGCGGTCACCACTACGAAGACCTCTCTGCCCTGCAAAACGCGTTCGATCAGTTGGAGGCCGCCGTCATCCACAAGCGTGTGCTGACCCTGGACATGCTCAAGGACGGGCGGATCAAGACATACAAGGCCGTCAACCCCTACCGTCTGATCAACACAAAAGGCATCTGGTATCTGGCTGCGGTGCATGACGGCAAACTCAAGACATTTGGCGTTGGCAAGATTCGCTCCGTTCAGACCCACGCGGAGACCTTTACCCCTGATGCAAACGTCGATGCATCTGTCCAGACCGAAGAAGGTATCTGGCACTCATCACAGCCTCAGCAGGTGCTGCTTAGCGTCTCGCCAGCGGTAGCCGACTACTTCAAACGTCGACAACTGATCCCACACCAGAAAATCCTTGCTGAGTCGATGGACGGTACGCTCACGATTGAGACAACTGTGGGACATCAGAACCAGATACTGCCAATCGTTCGCTACTGGATTCCCAGTGTGCGAATTGTGTCCCCTGCTGCCTGGAACGACGAATTGATCAACCAACTTTCCGACTACTTGAACGTTGGCGGCCCTCTTGGCGCAAGAGGTGCTCAACTTCCATCATCATGAACGAACCCCGATACGAGCCAGGGCTCGCACTGAATCCCGATAGGGCGCCCAAGCCTGACAACCTGTTGCGCTCCACCGTCGCCTTCTTGAAGCGCGACATCAAATCATTTTTTCCAAGCAGCGACAAAGAAGGGGAGTCGACTGAGCAAGGTGGGGCTGCCTCCAAGGATTCAAAGACAACGGGTACCGATCCGACCGGGACCAGCATCGAATCTCTTGTCGATGAAAGCAAACTGACCGGAATGGCATTTCGGCGTGACGCACTCGACTGGCGAGACAACTTTCACGTCAACTTAACGCTCACCTTGTCATCGCTGTACGACACCTTTGCGCAAGAGGTGCACGCTGAGTTAGCAAATACCAGTCTCTTCAGAACATTGGTAACCCGAGAGTCTGACCAAGTCTTACAGGACAGCTTCACGCAACTGGTGCGATTGCCACTGATTGCGACGCTGCGCAATGAAGAAGGAAAGCTGAATACCTGCGCAATCAAGTGGGGGGCATTTGTGAAAGCAGACATGTCTTTTGACATTTCGGCATTGAACGCAGAGTGCGCCAGCCTCCACGACATCGGATTCAAGCCATCCAACAAAGACCAGATCATTTCCCGCTGCCAAGAACTGGTCCTGGGGTCTGCGGGCCTAGCGGCCGTATTTCGCGACCAGGGCCTTCAACTCTCCAGAAAACTGATGGATACCCGAGCATCATGATCAGCACCATACCCTTCGAAATTCCGGCAAAGCTCATGGGCCGCGTTGCGTCCGGTGAACTGATCCGATACGGCACGATCTTGAAAGACGCAGGGACCGGCCAAATCGTCAAACACCTTCAGGAGACCGGCGTGGCTCAGGCCGTCTTGTCAAACCTGTCCTCAGGCCCTTTCGCCACCGTTTCGGCACTGGCTAACCTAGTCAATGCTGGTTCGAACATTTACGCGGGAGTCAAGATAAATCAACTCAAGGCCATGATAGAAACGCTGCAAACCCTGCAAGTGGCGACATTGGGCGTTTCTCTAGCCGGCGTCGGGGTCAGCGTCGCGGGTTTCTATTACATGCACAAGCGGTTCAACTCGGTGGAGGACCGCATGGATGAACTCTCAGAGACGATCAAGGTTGGTTTCGAGAGACTCGGTCATCGGGACTTGCGGAAGCAACTGCACTTCACCAAAAGCCTTCTGCAGCGTGCAAAACAGGCACCGACCCTTTCTGATCCAAGGCCGGAGTACTCGGAAGTCGCCGCTGGACTTGCAGATCAGGCAGCCTACTTCGAGGGTGAAATCGCATTCATTGTCAAAGCCAATGGACCCATCGACCTGGATGCGTTCCAGCAGATGGCTCAAATGCTGACACTATGCAACAGTGTTCGCATCGATTGCCGGATACGCACCAATGAACTGAAGCATGCGTTGGCCGTTTCCGAGTCCGTTGCCTCCGATTACGAAAGCCTCTTCACACACCTGACGCCGATGTCGTTTGGTCCGGATGTCACCAAGGGCTTGTCTGCAGTCAGGGTACTTCGTGACGCGAGCGATGCTGCCTCCAGTAAGCCCTACCTGATCGACTATCTGCGCACAAGAAGAATAGACGGCGGTGAATACATTGAAGCGCTCGATCAGGAGAAGGACAGCCCCTACCTGGTGCTCAACACGTCGAACTGAACTAACTCCCGATCAGCGCGGCCGATCATTCCGAGGTCAATTGCAGTGATCGTCCGGATTGCCTGCCCCCGAAGGCCTACCCATCAAAAGTGGTGCGCCAAGTTCAAGGTCAATCGTGAAACTGAGGTTGCCCCAGAAAACCGGAGTGCATAACCCGGTCTTCAAGCGGCAGATCTGCGCTGCGCAGCTAACCAGCGATTCTCGTACTGCATGGGGCTCATGTAGACCAATGTCGAATTGGGCCGGGAATGGTTGTAGAACCCGATCCAATCCAAAATCGCCTGCCGTGCTTGGTCTCTCGTAGCGAATTTCTGACAGTGGACACATGCCGTTTTCAAGTGCCCCAACAGGCTCTCGGTTGGGGCGTTATCCCAGCAATTTCCCTTGCGACTCATTGAGCTGCGAATGCCCCACTGCGCGAGTGTCCGCTGGATGTCATCGCCGCAGTACACCAGTGACGAGTTCCAGCAACTACTCAAGAGCCAGAACATCACCTGCAGCATGAGCCGTCGCGGCGAACGCTGGGACAACGCAGCCATGGAGAGCTTCTTCTCGACGTTGAAAGGCGAGCGCTGCGCTCGTACCGTCTACCGTACAAGGGAGCAGGCCAGGGCCGATGTCTTCGACTACATCTAGCGGTTCTACAACGCGTTCAGGAAACACTCAAAATTGGACCACCTCAGCCCGATTCACTTTGAGGAACGGCCGCGCTTAGGGGGCTAGGCAAAGTGTCCGGGAAACAGGGGGAAGCCCAAGCCGACCTGGTAACAATCAAAACCTAAAGCCACCCCGGCCCCACACCCCGAAGCCAGAAGGGCTGTCGAAATACGCCAATGCCGTTCGTCGTATAAGGTCAATAGCTCTTTTGGAGACAAACATGCCCCGTTACATGATTCAGGTTCGCGCTACCCCCATGAGCGAAGCCGGTGACTTTCCCGACGACCCCACGCTCGTCCCACGCATGATGGCGTTTCACGACGAGATGGCCAAAGCTGGTGTTCTGCTCGATGGTGCTGGCTTGCAGCCAAGCAGTCAGGGCTTTCGCGTGCACTACGACGCCACCGGCCAGGCAGGCATCGTCGACGGCCCCTTTGCCGAGACCAAGGAACTGATTGCGGGCTACACACTGATCGAAGTTCGATCCGCGGACGAAGCGCTGGCATGGGCACGGCGGTTTCCAGCACCTTTCCCAGGACAACCTTGCTGCATCGAGGTACGACCGCTGATGGGGGGCATCGACCTGCCCCCAGAAGATGCCGAGAGGATCATCCGAGAGCAGCTGGCCGCCATCAAAAAAGGCGAATGACGCCATCGATTGAGGCCATTTGGCGCCTGGAAGCGTCGCGCCTGAATGGGGCATTGATGCGAGCTGGTGCTGATTTGGCACAGGCCGAGGACTGCGTGCAGGACGCACTGGTGGCTGCAATGGTGCACTGGCCAGCCAATGGCTGGCCTGAGCGTCCAGGAGCCTGGCTGATGACGGTGGCTAAGAACCGACTGCTGGATCAGGTGCGGCACACCCGCATGGCCACACAACAACAGCAAGCGCTAGGCCATGACGTCGATGCCATTGAGGCCCACCTTGCGCCCGACCCGCTGGACTTGTTGCTCGCCGACGAGGCCGATCCGATGGGGGACGATGACCTGCGGTTGATGTTCATTGCCTGTCACCCCAAATTGCCGCGCGAGGCGCAGTGTGCCCTCACCCTCCGCCTGATCGCCGGACTGTCGGTTGCAGAGATTGCCCGCGCCCTGTTCGCCAAAGAAGCCACCATCGCGCAGCGCATCACTCGCGCCAAGGCGCAGCTCGCCGGCGAGCCCTTCGAGTTGCCACCGCCCTCCGAGCGCGCTGCCCGTCTGGACGCCGTCTGCACAGTGCTGTACCTGATGTTCAACGAGGGCTATGTCGCCAGCAGCGGCGCGGAATGGACACGACCGCCTCTATGCCACGAAGCCCTGCGCCTGACACGGCACCTGGCCGCCTTGCTTCCGACGGAGTCAGACGCCCAGGCGCTGCAAGCCTTGATGGAGTTGCAGGCCTCGCGCCTGCCGGCACGCACCGACGCCCTGGGGCGCCCAGTGCTGCTGCTGGACCAGGATCGGAGCCGCTGGGACCGCCTGCTGCTGCGGCGCGGCCTGGAGGCCTTGAACCGATGCCGCAAACTGAGCGCGCTGGATTCAAGAGGGACCAGACCGCTGGCTTTGCAGGCCGAGTTGGCTGCCGTCCATGCCCGCGCCAGGCGGGCCGAAGACACCAACTGGCCTCAGTTGGTTCAGCTCTACGACCAGTTGCTTGCATTGCAACCGAGTCCCGTGGTTGCGCTAAACCGCGCAGTGGCGCTAAGCCACTCGGTCGGGCCCGCACAAGCCCTGGCCATCATGGATGGCCTTCCGCTGGCCGGCTACCCATGGTGGGCCAGTGCCCGGGCCGAAATGCTCCAGCGCCTGAATCGAACCAAGGAAGCCTGCCACGCCTTAGGTCAGGCAATCGCATGGACCAACAACGAACGTGAGCGCATCCTGCTCACCGAGCGCCTGCATTTCCTGCAAGGCCACCAAGCATCGCACAGGGGCCTCAATCCACCCGAGCCCCCGACTCCTTAGCCACCTGCCCCCACTTCGTCGTCTCACTGCGAATAAAGGCCCCCAGTCGCTCCCCCTCCAGCTCCCCCGCGCTCACACCCAGCTCTTCAAATCGGTGGGTTACGTCGGGCAGGGCCAGCACGCGCTGCAGGGCCTCGCGCAGGCGCTTGGTGATGGGCTGCGGGGTGGCGCGGGGGGCCATCAGGGCGAACCAGGTGTTGACCTCGTAGCCTTTGACGCCGGCCTCGTCTAGCGTGGGCACACCGGGGTACAGGGCCGAGCGCTTGAGCGAGGTGACGGCCAGGGCCCGCACCTTGCCAGAGCGCACGGGTTGCGAGGCGGAGGGGCTGGTTTCGATGGCCATCTGGATCTGGCCGGCCATGAGGTCGCCCATCATGGGGGCGCCGCCTTTGTAGGGCACGTGGGTCATGGGGGTGCCGATGCGGGCGCTGAACAGGGCGCCCGACAGGTGCTCGGTGCTGCCGGGGCCGGCCGAGCCGTAGTTGACCTCGCCGGGGTGGGCCTTGATGTAGGCCAGCAGCTCGGGCACCGTCTTCACAGGCAGTGAGGGATGCACCAGCAGCACATTGGGTGTGGTGGCGACCAGGCCGATGGGCTCGAAATCTTTGATGAAGTCGTAGGGCAGGCTTTTGTACAGGCCCGGGGCCATGGCGTGGGCCACGGTGGCCATGAACAGGGTTTGGCCATCGGCCGGGGCGCGGGCCACGGCGGCGGCGCCCAGGGTGCCGCCGGCGCCGGCGCGGTTGTCGACCACCACGGGCTGGCCCAGGTTCTCAGACAGCTTTTGGCCGATGACGCGGGCCAGGATGTCGGTGGTGCCACCGGCGGCAAAGGGCACCACCAGGGTGATGGGGCGGGTGGGCCAATCGGCTGCCTGGGCGGTGCCCCATGGTGCCAGGGCGGCCAGGGTGGCGGCCAAGCCGGTTTGCAGCAGGCAACGCCGCGACGTGGATGATGGTTTCATGATCAGGTCTCCGTTGAATGAAATGGGGAGGGGCACTGCCCCGGCCCGGGGGTTGGGCCCGGGCCGGTCATGGCCAGTCAGAAGGCCTTACCCGGCCAAGGGGCGGGCCGTGACGGGGCAGGAGGGATCAGTCCGATCCCAGTTGCAGGCGGCTGGGTTGGCGCTTTTCGACCGCGTTGCGCAGCAGGGCCGCGCTGCGGAACACGCCATGGGCAAACTTGCCGTAGGGCAAGGTGGCAAACAGCGCCATCACCGCGCCCAGGTGCAGCACCAGCACGCTGGGCAAGGCGGGGGTGGCACGGGCCGCCAGCAAGCCCAAGCCGGTGAGTGCCACCAGCCACAGCAGGGCGATGAAAGCCATGTCCATGGGCTTTTGCGCGGCGTCGCCGTGCAGCGGGTGGCGGCGCAGGCGCAGCCAGCCCAGGCCCGTGGTGCCGGCCAGCAGGGCCAGCCCGCCGCTCACGCCAAACAGCTTGGGCAGGCTGAACCAGCCATACGGGGCGGCCTGGCCCAGCCCGTAGTGGTACAGCGTGGCCAGCGAGGTGGCGGCAAAACAGGCCATGAAGCCGTAGAAGGTCAGGTGGTGAAAGCGCCGGCGCCAATGGGTGTGGGCGTCGTCTTCGTTGTGGCAGCCGTCGCCATGGCCGCCGTCCAGGTAGCGCAGGGTGAGGGCCTGTTGAGCCGCCTCCAGCCCGGGGCCGACGCTGGCCGGGGCGTTGCTGGTGCCGGGCCGCAGCTCGCCCAGAAAGCGCCGCACGCCCAGCCCCAAGGCCAGGGCGGCAAAGCAGAACACGGGGGCAAACAAGGACACCAGCAGGTTGTGCGGAAACAAGCCATAAAAGCCTTGCTCGGGCACCATCCACAAGGTGCCCCGGGCGGCCAGCGCCAGCGCCATGAACAAGGCCAGCCCCAGGGCCAGCGCCACCGCCAATGTCAGGCCGTTGCGCTGGTACAGCCGCCCCAGGGCAGGGGGCCAGGCGTAGTCAACATAGGTCTGGCCGCGCACCACGGCCATGGCCTGCGGCACGGTGACGGCAAACTCGTGCGGCGGTGCGTACTGGCAGGCATGCAGACAGGCACCGCAGTTGTGGCACAGGTTGGCGAGAAAGTGCACGTCCACGGGCTCGAAGCTGAGGCGGCGTGTCATGGCCGGAAACACGGCACAAAAGCCTTCGCAGTAGCGGCAGGCGTTGCAGATCTGCATCTGGCGGGCCACCTCGGCCTCGGCCGGCGTGGGCTCGCCGTTGGCCAGTGCGCGCGCCTGGCGGGTGAGTTCGTCAAGCGTTTGCATGGGCGGCGCCTTTCTGGTTTTGCTTGTGGGCCAGGGCGCCCAGGGCAGCCTGGTGGCCGGCGATGCGCCCGAAGGCGGTGCCGATCGACATGCCCACGCCGGCGGTGTAGCCCTTGCCGAGCACGTTGCCGGCCATCATCTCGCCGGCCACATACAGGTTGCTGCTGGGCTGCCCCCCGAAATGGGCGCGGGCCTGCTCGTCCACCTTCAGGCCCAGGTAGGTGAAGGTGATGCCGGGGCGCAGCGCATAGCCATAGAAGGGCGGCGTGTCGATGGGCCGGGCCCAGTGGGTTTTGGCCGGGGTCACGCCCTCGGTGCGGCAGTCGTCGAGCGCGGTGTGGTCAAAATGGCCTGGGCGGCAGGCGGCGTTGTAGTCGCCCAGGGTCTGCAAGAAGGTGGCCGGGTCCAGGCCCAGCTGGCGGGCCAGGTCTTCGAGGGTGTTGGCCTGCACGCCCGGGAACACCGGCGGCATGAAGCGGCCCACGGCCTTGGCGTCGATGATCGAGTAGCCGATCTGGCCCGGCTGCTGGGCCACCAGGCGCCCCCAGATGGCGTAGCGCTTGGGCCAGAAGTCTTCGCCCTCGTCGTAAAAGCGGCGGCCTTGCTGATTGACCACCACACCCAGGCTCACGCAGTCGATGCGGGTGCAGATGCCGCCGTCGTACAGGGGTGCGCGAGCGTCGATGGCCACGCAGTGCGACTGAGAGGGGTCGCCCACCATGTCGGCACCCTGCTCGTCTTGCAGGTGCTTGAGCAGCACGCCGCGGTTGAAGCGCGTGCCACGGATCAGAAAGTTGTCGGCCGGCCAGCTGCCGTCGGGGTTTTGGCCCCAGGCCTCGCGCAGCCACTCGCGGTTTGATTCAAAGCCGCCGGCGGCCAGCACGCAGGCCCGGGCGGTGATGCGCTGGCCGCCCTGCCAGGCCGCCACAAAGCGGCCGTCTTCCAGCTCCAGCCGGTCTACCGGCGCTTCGTAGCGGATCTGCACGCCCAGCTTCTCGGCGCTGCGGTAGTAGGCATTGACCAAGGCCTTGCCGCCGCCCATGAAGAAGGCATTGGTGCGGGCCACATGCAGCGCCCCCGACAGCGGCGGCTGAAAATGCACGCCGTGCGAGCGCATCCAGTCGCGGCAGTTGGAAGAGGCGCGGATGGTCAGGCGCGCCAGCTTCTCGTTGGTGATGCCGCCGGTGACCTTGAGCAGGTCTTGCCAGTACTCTTCTTCGGGGTAGGCGTCGACCAGCACATCTTGCGGGGCATCGTGCATGCAGCGCAGGTTGCGGGTATGGCCCGAGTTGCCGCCGCGCCAGGCGCGCGGTGCGGCTTCGAGCAGAAGCACACTGGCCCCTGCTTCGCGTGCCATCAGGGCGGCACACAGGGCAGCGTTGCCGCCGCCGATGACCAGGACGTCCAGGTCCATGGCTGTCTCCTTGCAAAACGTTCGCTTGCGCGATGAGTTGCCACTTTAGGAAGACAGCGCCCTGCCGTGCAGGCCCCTGGGCGCATGGGGTCATCAGTTTTTGTGATGACCAAGGCCTTTGACCAGGGCCTGTGAACAGGCCCTGGCGCGGCTCAAAACCCCAGGGTGGCCCCCACCCACAGGCCCTGGCGCAGCAGCTCGCGCACGCAGTCGGCCAGCACCACGCGGGTGGCCAGCGCCACGGGCGACAGCTCGTCTTCGGCCAGACTGCACAACAGGTTGACGCGGTTCACGGCCGGGCGGGTGATGCGCGCCAGCTCAAAGCGCTCGGCCGCGTCGGCAAAGCGGCCCACTGCGGCCCAGGGCTGCAGGGTGGCGCCCAGGCCGGCGTCTACCGCGGCCATCAGCATCGAGAGCGAATCCACCTCCAGCACCACGTTCGGGGTGACGCGGGCCTGGGCAAATGCGGTGTCCAGCGTGCTGCGCAGGCCGTGCGGGCCGGTGGGCAGGATCAGGCCCAGGTCGCCCAACTCGGCCAGGCTCATTTCTGCGGGCAGGGGTGGGCGGCCGGCGCGCGGGCCGCCACGGATCAAGAACAGGGCCTCTTCGATCAGGGGCTGGATCTGCCAGCGGCGCGCGCCAGAGCCATCTCCATGGGCGACCAGGCGCGAATCGAACAGCACGGCCAGGTCGAGCTGGCGGGCATTGAGCATGCCGGCCAGATGGCCCGACAGGCTCTCGACCATGTGCAGGCGCACATCGGGGTAGCGCTCGCGCATGGCACGCATCAATGGCAGGCCCAGCAGGGCCGCCGTGGTGGGCGCCAGGCCCACGCTGACCGTGCCCGACAGCCTTGCCTGCTGGGCCACGCGCACGGCCTGGTCGGCATGGCGCAGGGTCAGTTGGGCCTCGCGAAAGAAGGCCAGGCCCGCCTCGGTGACCTGCACACCGCGCGGGCTGCGCTGCAGCAGGCGGGTGCTGAGCTCGCCCTCCAGCCGGCTGATCTGCTGGCTCAGGGCCGACTGCACCAGGTTCAGATCGAGCGCAGCGCGCCCCATCGAGCCCAGCTCCACCACGCGGACAAAGTAGCGCAGCTGTCTCAATTCCATGTTGTGTCTTTCGTTCTGGCCTGCCGGTCAGGCCGCCGGCACGGCTGCGAATATAGCGCGCAGCCCGCAGTGGCCCGGGTTGGTTGAAGCGGCGCGAAGGCATCGATTTCAGGTACCCTCAAAGCCCCCGCCCCACCCTGACTCGCTGGGGCTCACTCTGTTTTCAGCCTGCTGCGCGCCGTGCCCCGAACGCCCTCCCCCGCCCTCCCGGATACCCGCAAATACAAGCCCTCGGCCAAGCGCGACGCCTTGCGCGCCGAGCTGCGCGACAAACTCAAGGCCAATGCCTGGCAGGTGTTCGCCGAAGTGGGGCTGGATGGCGCCACGGTGGCGGCCATCGTGGCCGGCAGTGGGGCCTCGAACGGCACCTTCTACAACTACTTTGGCACCCAGCAGGCCGTGTTTGCTGAATTGCTGGGCGAACTGCTGGGCGAGATCCGCGGCGCCACGCGCGACGCACGGCAGCGCGAACCCGAGCTGGTGGGGATGATGGTGCAGTCGTTCCGGGCCTTTTTTGAGCTGGTGCTGCAGCGCCCTGGGGCCACCGATTTCTGCCTGCGCAACCAGCACCACATCCGTGCCTACCTGCACGGCTTTGCCGACACCAGCGGCCTGCTGGACGATCTGCGCACCGACCTGCGCCGCGCCCTGCCGGGCAAGGGCCTGAGCGATGGCGAGCTGGCCCTGCTGGCCTCGGTGGTGGTGGCCATTGGCCTGGAGGCGCTGATGCTGATGAGCCGGGGCGATTCGGTCGACCTGGAGGGGCTGTGCCAAGGCGTGGCCACCTTGATTGCCCACGGTGCCAGCCAGTGGCCGGGCTGCCGAACAAATATTTGACGAATTCGTCAAATATCCTAAACTGCGCACTCCGACACGGAGACAAACATGGCGCAGACCACCCCCCCAACAACATCGCTTCAGGCTGACTACATCGTGGTGGGCGCAGGCCCCGCCGGCAGCGCGCTGGCCACCCGACTGGCCGAAGGCGACCCCGGCGCCCTGGTGCTGCTGATCGAGGCCGGGCCGGCCAAGCCCTCGTTTCTGTCGGTGATGCCCGCCGGCCTGGCCCTGCTGGTGCCCAGCCGCAACCAGCACAACTACGCGCTTCAGACCGTGCCGCAGCCGGGCCTGGGCGGGCGCACGGGCTATGTGCCGCGCGGGCGCGGCCTGGGCGGCTCCAGCCTGATCAACGCCATGATCTACGTGCGCGGCCAACGCGAAGACTACGACGGCTGGGCCGCCCTGGGCTGCCCGGGCTGGGCCTGGTCCGATGTGCTGCCGTACTTTCGCCGCAGCGAGGGCAACCAGCGCCAAGGCGCCCTGGACGAGAGCTTGCACGGCCGCCAGGGCCCGCTGGCGGTGAGCGACCTGGCCTCGCCCAGCCCCGTGAGCCAGGCTTTTGTGGCCGCGGCCCAGGCCTGCGGCCTGCCGGCCAATGCCGACTTCAACGGGCCTCGTCAAGAGGGGGTGGGGCTTTACCAGGTGTTCCAGAAGAACGGCCGCCGGCTGGACGCCTCGCGGGCCTACCGGGGGCAGGTGCCCTGCGCCAACCTGAAGGTGCTGGCCGGGGTGCGGGTGAACCGTGTCTGCTTCGAGGGGCGCCGGGCCACCGGGGTGGAGGTGGCTGACCGCGAGGGCGTGCGCACGCTGGCCGCGCGGCGTGAGGTGATCCTGAGTGCCGGGGCGATTGCCTCGCCCCAGTTGCTGTGCCTGTCGGGCATCGGGCCGGCCGATGAGCTGGCCCGCCTGGGCATCCCCCTGGTGGCCGACGCACCGCAGGTGGGGCAGAACCTGCAAGACCACCTCGACTACTCGCTGAACCTGCGGCTCAACGGCCCCGGCCTGTTTGGCTGGGGGCCACGCGGCACGCTGCGCTCGCTGGCGGCCCTGCCGGCCTACCGCCAGGGGCATGGGTTTCTGACCACCAACGGGGCCGAAGCCGGCGGCTTTGTACGCAGCGCACCCGGGCTGGACCGACCGGACCTGCAACTGCATTTCTGCGTGAGCAACGTGGATGACCACGGCCGCCGAAAACACCTGGCCACCGGGGTGGCGCTGCATGTGTGCGCGCTGCGCCCGCACAGCCGCGGCTCGGTGCGCCTGGCCAGCGCCGACCCGGCCCGCATGCCGCTGATCGACCCGGGCTTTCTGTCGCACCCGGACGACCTGCCGCTGCTGGTGCAAGGGGTGCGCCTGGCGCGGCAGATTCTGCGCAGCGAGCCCTTTGCCCGACTGGGCGGGCGGCCCCTTTACGGCACGCTGGAGGACGAAAGCGACGACACGCTGGCCGCCCTGATCCGCGCCCAGTCAGACACCATCTACCACCCGGTAGGCACCTGCCGCATGGGGTCCGACCCCGCATCGGTGCTGGACCCGGCCTTGCGGGTGCGCGGCGTGAGCGGCCTGCGCGTGGCCGACGCGTCCATCATGCCCACGCTGGTGAGCGGCAACACCCAGGCCCCGAGCGCCATGATCGGCGAGCGCGCGGCCGACCTGATCCTGAAAGGCCGGGCATGACCCTGGACACCTTGTTCATGCGCCAGCACGAGGCCTCGCGGCGCGAGGCGGCGCCCGATGCCCCGGCACGCCAAGCCGCCTTGCTGCGCCTGGAGCAGTTGGTGAGCCGCCATGCCGAGGCGCTGATCAGCGCCATCGACGCCGATTTTGGCGGCCGCTCGCGCACCGAGACCGAGCTGCTGGAGATGCTGCCCGCGCTGCGCGCACTGCGGCATGCCCGGGCCCATGTGGGCCGCTGGATGCGCCCTCGGCGCCAGCCAGTGGAGTGGTTGTTCCGCCCCGGCCGCAACCAGTTGCGCCACGAGCCGCTGGGCGTGATCGGCATCATGGCGCCCTGGAACTACCCCCTGTTGCTGACCCTGGGGCCGCTGTGCGACGCCCTGGCCGCGGGCAACCGGGCCTTGCTCAAGCCCTCGGAGCTGACGCCGGCGTTTTCTGACCTGCTGCAGCGCCTGATCGCCGAGGCCTTTGACCCGGCGCAAGTGGCCGTGGTGACCGGCGGGGTGGAGGTGGGCCAGGCTTTTGCCAGCCTGCCGTTCGACCACCTGGTGTTCACCGGCTCGACCGCCGTGGGCCGCAAGGTGATGCTGGCCGCCGCCGCCAACCTGACACCCGTGACCCTGGAGCTGGGCGGCAAATCGCCAGCCATCGTCGCCCCGGACTACCCGGTGGCGGCCGCAGCCCGCTCGATCGCCTTCGGCAAGTTCGTCAATGCCGGCCAGACTTGCATCGCGCCCGACTACGCACTGGTGCCGGCCGCACAGTTGGAGGCCTTTGCCGAGGCCGTGCTGCAGCAGGCCCGGCGCACCCTGCCCGACCCGGGCCGCAACCCCGACTACAGCGCCATCATCAGCCCGGCCCACCGCGCCCGCCTGCACGCCCTGCTGGACGAAGCCCGGGCCAGCGGGGCCCGCGTGCTGAGCAGCGCCGAGCTGCCGCGCGACGACCCCCACGTGGCCCCCACCGTGGTGCTGGCCCCCGGGCGCCACCTCAGGCTGATGCAGGAGGAGATCTTCGGCCCCATCCTGCCCATCGTGCCCTACCAGACCCTGGACGAGGCCCTGGCCCTGGTGGCCCGCCATGAACGCCCGCTGGCCCTGTACCTGTTCAGCCACCAGCGCAGCACCCGGCAACAGGTGCTGGCGGCCGCGCCTTCGGGCGGGGTGACGCTCAACGGCACCTTGCTGCACATTGCCCAGCACAGCCTGCCGTTTGGCGGCATCGGCCCCAGCGGCACCGGGGCCTACCACGGCCATGCCGGCTTTCTGCGCTTCAGCCATGCCCGCGGTGTGCACCAGGTGGGGCCCATCAACCCCTTCGAAACCCTGGGGCCCCCTTGGGGGCGCCTGGCACGCTGGATGGCGCGCTGGCAGCGGGGTGCGTAGACGGGTATCAACGCGTCCAACGCCAAATCCCGCGCCACATACCGCTGACGTACCAGTGGACCACGGGGTGGCGGGCCTGCCATACAGGCTTGCCCGGCGTGCAGCACGGCGGCCGCCATGGCGCGGCACTGGGGCAGCACTGAGGCCGCACCGGGGCAGTGATTGGGCAGCAACAGGGCGCGGCCACCGCCCCGCCGCTCTGAAGCCCCCGCTCTGATCAACCCAGCACAAAGCCCTCCAACAGCGCGGCAAAGGCCTGTGGCTGCTCCACCGCACTCAAATGGGCGGCATTCAGGCTTTTCAGCTGCGCACCCGGAATGGCTTGCGCGATCGCCTCGGACAAGGCCGGAGGCGTGGCCTCATCGCGCTCGCCCGCGATGACGAGGGTGGGGCAGGTGATGGTGCGATTGCCTTCATCCAAGGCGATGTCGGCGACGGCCAGACAGGCTTCGGCATACGGGCCAGGCTCGGTGCCGACCAAGACCTGACGCAGGGCCGCCACCCTTTCGCGCCCCAGGCTGTCGGAGCGGAACTCGGGCGTGAACCAGCGCTGCAGAGCGCCGTCGGCAATCGCTTCCATGCCGCAGGCCCGCACGGTGTCGACCCGGGTCTGCCACAGGGCTCTGGCCGCCTCGCCGTAGTGGCTGGCCGAGTTCGCAATGCAGACCGAGCGCACCGCGCCAGGGTGCCGCGCCGCCAGGGCCTGGGCCGTCATACCGCCCATCGAAAGGCCGACAAAATGCACCGGCCCACTGGCGTTCTGCGCGATGAACTGCGCCGCATCGTCGGCCAGGTCGTCCATGCTGAAGGGCCCCGCCAGGGCGGGCGACCGACCGTGCCCGCGGTGGTCATAGCGCAGCACGGTGAAGCGTTGTTGCAGGCATTGGGCGAGTTCGTCCCACATCGTCAGGTCGCAACCCAGCGCATGGCTCAGCACAATTTCGGGGCCGCGGCCCTGGCGGACAAAGTGAATGGATGGCATCAAGGAGTGACTGAAGAAAAATCGGGAAAGGCATCAGTGAACGAAGACGACCATAGCGCCCCCGGGGCGCTGACACCAATGAAATATCTTTGATCCACTGTTCGAAACGGTCGCTTGATGCCGCCCCCCCTTGAAGGTGTCGCAGCCCGCGCCCAGGTGGGCCACCCCCGCCGGCACGGCGCGGGCCGCCAACTCAGGTGACCAGGGTGGCCCGCAACCGGGCGGCAAACTCGCGCGCGGCCACGCTTCGCGAGGCGGAGCGCCGCCACAGCAGGCCGGCATGGCGCACCACCTCTGGCGCGGTGAGTGCCATCGCATGCAGATCGGGCATCTGCAGGGCGGCCCGCTCGGGCACGATCGTGGCCAGGGGGCCGTGCCGACACACGCCGAGCAAGGCCTCGACCGACTCCATCTCGACCCGCACCAGGGGTTCGGCACCGGCCTGCCTGAATTTCTCGTCGAGCATGCGCCGCGTGGCAAAACTGCGGGGCAGCAGGGCCATGGGCAATTGGGCCGCCCGCTGCAGGGTGATCTGCTGGCCATGGGCTTGCGGGGCGTTCTTGCGCAGCACCACCATCATGCGTTCCTCGAACAGCGGCTCGGTTTCGATCTCACCATGGCGGGTGGGGTGAAAAGCGATGCCCAGATCCAGCGCACCGCTCATCAACTGGTCCTCGATCGGGCCGGCGCGCAAATCCCGGACCTCGAGCTGCACCTTGGGGTAGCTCTCGCAGAAGGCGGCCACGGTGGCAGGCAGCACGGTATTGAGGAAGGTGGGGATGGCGCCAATGGTCAGGCGGCCCGACTGCAGGCCGCTCAGGTCGGCCAGGGCCATGCGGCCGGCCTCGATCTCCTTGAGGGCTCGCGTGGCATAAGCCCTGAATTCCGCCCCCGCCTGCGACAGCTTCAGCCCCCGCCCAAGCCGGTCGAACAAGGCGGTATCCAGCTCTTCCTCAAGCTGCCTCAAGCCGTGCGACAGCGTGGACTGGGTGACAAACAGGTTCTGCGCCGACTGCGTCAGGTGTTCGGTCTGAGCGATGTCGAGAAAGTAGCGAAGCTGCCGGATTTCCATGCGCGTGCCCCAGGTCAATCATTCGATGAGATCGAACATTTGAACATAAATACTTCATTGGAATGCTTTGAAGCCTCCTCGTAACCTTGGCCCACCTATCGCACAAAAGCACAGATCAAAGGTCATTCATGTCGAGTCGTTTCGTGGTTGAGCGCATTGAGGCGAGGATTCTGGACATCCCCACCATCCGGCCACACAAGCTGGCATTCGGTGCCATCAACCGCCAGAGTCCGGTGGTGGTGCAGCTGTGGCTGCGCAACGGCGCCTGCGGGTTCGGCGAGGCCGCCACCATTGGCGGGCCGTCGTGGAACGAAGAATCTCCGGAAAGCATCCGACACGCCATCGAAGCCTACCTGGCGCCCTGCCTGCTGGGGCAGGACGGCGCCGCCTTCGGCCAGGCGCTGGCCCGCATGGACACCTTCTGCCGCGGCAATGCTTTTGCCAAGAGCGCGGTCGAGATGGCGTTGATCGACGCCGTCAGTCGCACCCTGGCCTTGCCGGCCTACCAATTGCTGGGAGGCAAACGCCACGCCAGCCTGCCGCTGGCCTGGACGCTGGCCAGCGGGGATGTGCGCAAGGACCTCGAAGAGGCCCAACGGCGCCTGGAACAACGGCGTCACCGCATCTTCAAGATGAAGATCGGGGCGCGCAGCCCGGCGGAAGATGTGGCCCACGTCAGCCAGATCGCCCGCGGCCTGGAAGGCCAGGCCACGCTGACGGTCGACGTCAATCAGGCCTGGGACGGCAGCACGGCCAGGCGCTTCCTGCCGCAGCTGATCGACGCCGGTGTGACCCTGATCGAGCAGCCGGTGGCCAAGTGGAATCGGGAAGCCCTCAAGGTGCTGAGCGCTTCGCTGGGTTCGCGGGCCTGCATCATGGCCGACGAGTCGGTGTGCACCCCCCAGGATGCGATGGCACTGGCACGCGATCAGGCCAGCCAGGTGTTTTCTCTGAAGGTGGCCAAGCATGGCGGCCTGTTGCGCACGCTTCAGGTGGCCGCGGTCGCAGAAGCCGCCGACATCGGCTGGTATGGCGGCACCATGCTGGAGACCTCGATCGGCAGCGCCGCCTCCGCCCATGTCTTTGCCACCCTCGGCGACCAGCACCATGGCTGCGAGCTCTTCGGCCCTCAATTGCTGGTGGACGACATCGTGACTGAACGCATGCCCATCATCGACTTTGAACTGCAACTGCCCGATGGGCCCGGCTTCGGTGTCGAAGTCGACCTGGGCCAACTTGAACGATTCGACCGTGCACGCACGGGCCTGAATGCCGTGCACATCGACCTGGGCCAACGCCCCCACCCCTGAGGAGACAAAACATGCTGTACCTGGTCCGCATGGACGTGAACCTGCCCGCCGACCTGCCCCCTGCGCAGGCCGACGCCATCAAGACCCGAGAGAAGGCCTACTCGCAAGAGCTGCAGCGCGATGGGCGCTGGCGTCATCTCTGGCGCGTGGTGGGCGAGTATGCGAACTACAGCGTCTTTGACGTGGCGTCCAACGACGAGCTGCACACCCTGCTGTCGCAACTGCCGCTGTTCCCGTACATGAAGATCTCGGTCACCCCACTGGCGCAACACCCTTCGGCCATCGCCTGAGCCCTGGCCTCTACCCCTTCCCCCAACCTACGGAGACAAAAATGAGCACCTCAAAAAATGAATTCACCCAGCAAAGTCTGCTGGAGCGCGTCAACAGCGTGAAGATGGCCGAGGGCAACCCGCGCGCCCGCGCCATCGTGGCCCGCATCGTGAGCGACCTGTTCAAGACGATTGACGAGCTGGACGTGTCGCCTGACGAGTTCTGGGCCGCCGCCGATTGGCTGAGCCGCCTGGGGGCCTCGGGCCAGATCGGTCTGATCACCGCCGGCCTGGGCTTTGATCGCCTGCTGGACATCCGCATGGATGAGGCCGATGCCAAAGCCGGCATCGCGGCCGGCACGCCGCGCGCCATCGAAGGGCCGCTGTACGTTGCAGGCGCCCCGCTGTTCCAAGGCGAGGCCGTGCTCGACGACGACAGCGACACCCGTGGCACCGGCAAGGTGCTGGTCATGGAGGGCCGGGTGCTGGACCACGCCGGTCAGCCTGTGGCCCACGCCATCATGGATGCCTGGCATGCCAACAAGAGCGGCGGTTACTCGCACTTCTTCCCGGGCCTCAAAGAGTTCGAACTGCGTCGCAAGATCGAAACCGATGCCCAAGGCAACTACCGCTTCCGCACCACGCTGCCGCCGGGCTATGCGATCCCACCGAACAGCCCGACCTCCGAGCTGTTCGAAGTGCTGGGCCGCCATGGCCACCGCCCGGCCCACATCCACTTCCACATCGTCAAGGAAGGGCATCGCACCCTGACGACCCAGATCAACATCCCGGGCGACACCTACATCGATGACGACTTTGCCTTTGCCACCCGCGACGGCCTGGTGCTGAAGATCGAACACGACGTTGCCCCGGCCGGCTACGAATCCCTGGGCGTGGGGGCTCCGTTTGAGCGCGCCCGATTCGACTTCGTGATGCAGCAAGCCGTCACGGAACGCGACACCGATCCGCGCACCCGGATCGCGCGCGCCGTCGGGGCCTGATCTCGGGGGCCTGATCTCGGGCCCTTCCGGGGCAGAACCCATCAAACACCCCCACACCAGGGCGGCCACGCAATGACTGCGGGCCGCCCTTTTCCATTTGGCACGCCCCAGGGCCGGTGGCTGATCGATGCGGTGCCGTGCCTGGGGCACGCCGAGCTTGAACGCCTGATCGGCGGCCTGCCGCAGCTGCGGGCAAGCTGCGGCGCTGACACGCTGATGGGCTGATGGGCTGTTGCGCGCGTCCATCTGATCGCCGGGCCGGTCGCCTGCACGCGGCAACTGGATAAAGAACGCGCGAAATGTGGATAGCTGATTCCGGGCGGGCTGGGCCTAATCGAGTTCATCGATCCACCCCACAGGAATTGCCCATGAATACCTCACGCAGCCCCCAGCAATGGCGCGACTTCATCGACGGCTGTCTGGACTTCAGACCCGAAGACGAGGTCTACCGAGTCCGTCGCTCGATGTTCACCGAGCCCGAGCTGTTCGATCTCGAAATGGAGTTGATCTTCGAGAAGACCTGGATCTATGCCTGCCACGAAAGCGAGATCCGTCAGCCCAATGACTTCATCACCCTGAACGCGGGTCGCCAACCCCTGATCGTGACCCGCGACGCGCAGGGCGAGCTGCACGCCCTGGTCAACGCCTGCGCCCATCGGGGCACCACGCTGACACGGGTTTGCAAGGGGCGGCAGGCCGCCTTCACCTGCCCCTTCCACGCCTGGACCTACAAGCCCGACGGGCGCCTGATCAAGGTGAAGGCCCCCGGCGAATACGGCCCGGGCTTCGACCTGCATCAGCATGGCTTGAAGAAGGCCCAGGTCGCGAGCTACAAGGGCTTTGTGTTCGTCAACCTCGATCTGACCACCCGCCTGAGCCTGGAAGACTACCTGGGCGACGCCAAGGTGTTTCTGGACCTGATGGTGGAGCAGTCTCCGACCGGCGAGCTCGAAGTGCTGCCCGGGCGCTCCACCTACACCTTTGACGGTAACTGGAAGCTGCAGACCGAGAACGGCCTGGACGGCTACCACGTCAGCACCGTGCACTACAACTACGTGGCCACGGTGGTGCACCGGCACGAGCTTGACAGCGCTCAGGGCAACACCGACTTCAAGACCCTGGACTACCGCAAGCTCGGTGCCGGCGACGCCACCACCGACGACGGCTGGTTCTCGTTCAAGCACGGGCACTCGGTGCTCTTCAGCGAAATGCCCAACCCCGAAGTGCGCCCCGGCTATGCCAGCGTGATGCCCCGGGCGCAGGCCGAATACGGCACCGAAAGAGCGCACTGGATGATGCACCGCCTGCGCAACCTCAACCTGTACCCCAGCCTGTTCTTCATGGACCAGATCAGTTCGCAACTGCGCATCATCCGCCCGGTGGCCTGGAACAAGACCGAAATCATCAGCCAGTGCATTGGCGTGAAGGGCGAGTCGGCCGCGGATCGCGAAAACCGCATCCGCCAGTTCGAAGACTTCTTCAATGTCAGCGGCATGGGCACGCCTGACGACCTGGTCGAGTTCCGCGAAGCGCAACGCGGCTTCCAGGGCCGTGCCGAGCCCTGGAACGACATTTCACGGGGCTGCCAGGCCTGGACGCGCGAACAGACCGGCAACGCCAGGAGCCTGGGCATCCAGCCTGTGCTCACCGGCACCGAGATCACCCACGAGGGCCTGTTCGTGAACCAGCACAGCGCCTGGCGCCAGCTGATGCTGGACGGACTGGCCAAGCAGGCATCCGCCCAGAAGGAGGTGCAAGCATGAACACCCTCGAGCTGCAACACGCTGTCGAACAATTCCTGTATGCCCAGGCTGAGCTGTGCGATCGCCAGCAGTGGGATGAGTACCTGGCCTGCTTCGACCCGACGGCCGAATTCCATGTGCCGCAATGGGACTCGGAGCACGTGGCGACCACCGATCCGAAGCGTGAGATGTCGATGATCTACTACGCCACCCGGGGCGGCCTGGAAGACCGCATCTTCCGTCTGCGCACCGGCAAATCGGCCGCCAGCCAACCCATGCCGCGCACGCTTCACCAGATCAGCAATGTGCGCATCCAGGACCGCGGTCAGGGGCTGCTTCAGGTCGGTGCCAAATGGAACACGCATTACACCCGCCACGGCCAGGCCGACTGCTACTTCGGCGAAGTGAGCTACGAGCTGCGCCAGCTTGACGCCGGCTTCAGCATCCTGCGCAAGCATGTGCTGCTGCTCAATGATCGGATCAATGCGGTGCTGGACTTCTACCACCTGTGATCAAGGGCGAGACCATGGAACATCAGATTGGCCTTCGCTTTGACGACGGTGCCACACGCTTCATCCAGGTGCGCTCGGGCGAGACCTTGGCGGACGCCTCCATCCGCCAGGGGGTGCGCTTCCCGGTGGATTGCCGCGAGGGTGCCTGCGGCACCTGCCGTTGCAAGGTGGAATCTGGCAGCTACGACCCGGGGGACTGCGCCGAAGATGCGTTGACCACCGCAGACGCCCGACTCGGCTGGGCCCTAGGTTGCCAGATGCGCCCCCGTTCCAGCGGTGTCGTGCACGTGCCCGTCGACGCATCGGCCTGCCTGCACAAGCCGCTTGAGCAGACCGTGCGAATCGGCGCACTGAGGCGCCTGGGCCCGCGCATGGTCTCGTTGACGCTGGAGCACCCGGATCTGATGGCCTTGCGCTTTCTGCCCGGCCAGTACCTGCGCCTGTGGCTGCCCGACGGCAGCGCCAGCCGCGCATACTCCTTCAGCTCGCTGGTGCGCGAACCCGGCCAGGTCGACTTGCTGGTGCGCCTGTTGCCGGACGGGCGCATGAGCCAGTGGTTGAGCGATACGGCGCAGGTGGGCGACCCCCTGAAGCTGACGGCCCCCTATGGCAGCTTCTACCTGCGCCCCCCGCAGCGGCCCTTGCTGATGCTGGCCGGTGGCACGGGCCTGGGCCCGATGCTGGCCATGCTGGAGCTGCTGGCCCAGGCGCCGGACAAGGTGCCGCCCTGCCACCTGGTGCTGGGCCTGGCCGACGACAAGGACCTGCCCGTGCTGGACCTGCTGACCCCCTTGAAAGCGCGATTGCCGCAACTGACGCTCACTGTGTGCGTGTCGGATCCGCAATCCACGCAGGGCTTGCGCGGGCATCTGGTCACGCATCTGCAGCCGACCCTGCTGAACCAGGGCGATGTGGACATGTATGTCTGCGGTCCGCCACCAATGGTGCAGGCCCTGAACGACTGGCTGGCCACCGCACCGTGCCAACCAGCCGGTTTTCACATCGAGCGCTTCACGCCGGGTGCCTGACCCCCAGAAGCCCTGCTGCCCTGCATTGCACCAAGGCCTGTTTGCCCCCTATAGTGAAAGCGCCTGGCAACGCTGGGCGCGGACGGTCCGTCAACCGGTATGTTCTGCATGAACCCCATGGCTGCAAAAGAAAAATCCGGCGGCACCGACCTGGCCAAGAACGCGCCCGGCCTGATGGCCACGGTCGAGGAGTTGCTGCTGCTGGTCGAAGTGGTGGAGTCCGGGGGTTACCGGGCCGCCAGCGAGCGCACCGGCATCCCGCTGTCCAGCATGAGCCGGCGCGTGGCGGCACTCGAAGATCGCCTGGGCGTGTGCGTGATCATGCGCAATTCGCGGCGCTTCGAAGTGACCGACATCGGTCGCCAGCTGTTTGAGCAGGGCCTCAAGATCCGCGAGGCGGCCCATGCGGCGGTCTCGGTGGCGCAGGACAACGCCAAGGAGCCGGCCGGGGATCTGCGCATTGCCTGCCCCATGGCGCTGTCGACGCTGCTGGTGTGCTCGGTGGCCGTCAAGTTCGGGTGCCAGTACCCACGCGTGCGCCTGTTCCTGAGCACCACCCGGGGCACGCCTGAGGCCTTGGCGCAGAACTTCGACATCGTGATCCACCCCAGCGCCCAGGGGCTACCCGACTCGGACGTGGTAGCCCAGCAATTGATCCAGGCGCCCTATGGCCTGTATGCATCGCCTCAGCTGCTGCAGGGCCGGGAAACAAGTGACGAACCCTCGGCCTTGGCCGGGCTGGAGTCGATCGGCTGGAACTCGGGCGAATCCCAGACTTGCTGGACCGTGCAAGACCCGCAAGGCCGCACCGAGGAACTGCGCCTGTCCGTGCGCTTCGTGACCGACAACCTGCTGGCCGTCAAGGAGGCAGCTGTCGCGGGCCTGGGCATCACCCGGCTGCCGACGGCACTCGCGGCGGCCTGCGTGGCAGAAGGCAGCCTGCGCCAGGTGCTGCCGCGGTGGTCACTGGCGCCCATGACCATCTATGCGCTGTACCCTTCGCGACGTCGGCTCAGCCTGGCAGGACAGGAGTTCCTGAAGTGGGCCAAACCGGCCTTGCAGGCGCTGGTGGACAGCCGCACGGAATCCCTGATTTGAGCTGGGTCAGGCCTCAGGTTTTGGCCCGGTGCCGTTCCGCCGTGGCCGATGGTGACTCGCCAAACGTCTCGCGGTAAGCCTCGGCGAAGCGGCCCAGGTGGCTGAAGCCCCAGGCCAATGCAATTTCAGAGATGTAACGCGTGGACGCGTTGCGGACAATGTCGAGGCGGGCTTGCTGCAGACGGTGTTGGCGCAGGAACTGCATTGGCGTCAGGCCCAGGTGGGTGCGGAAGTCGGCCACCATGCGCCGTGGGCTGAGGCCCTGGGCAGATACCAGGGCGTCGACGTCCACCGCCTCGCGGGCGCGCTCCATCAGAGCGTTCTTCAGGTTGTCGACATGCCGGGGCAGCACTGGCGAGCCCTGATGGGCCAGTTCGGCCGAGTAGTTGTGCGGCTGAAAACTCAGCAGACCGCGGATCAAAGAGGTCTCAACCCCTTGGGCCAGACCGTTGTAGTGCAGGAGGTTCCCGTTGTGGCCCATGTCCTCCCACAGCAATCGCACCCAGCGCCACCAGGTCAGCGCCGCCCCCTGGTCGAGCGCCATGCTGGGCTCAAAGGTGATCGGTGACAGCACCGGCCGGCCCAGCATCTGCTCCAGGGCCGTGCGCATGGCGCCGCGATCGATGGCCACCAGCAGCTTGCGGCAATCGCCGCTGATCGAAAGCTCCTGGTAGGCGGAGGGGTCGATGATCAGGCCGCGTTCGGGGTCGGAGCCGAACACCGCGCTGCCAATGCGCAGCTCCTGGTCGCCCATCAGAGGCAGGCTGATGCTGTAGCTGTCCAGGGGGCGGCTGTCATTGATGCCGATGCGCACATCGGCCCCGTATTCGATGCAGCCAATGGCCGTGGACAGGGCGCCCAGGCGGTCGCCCGCATGGACAAAACGCAGGGAACGCCCTGGCTGCACCATCAGATCATGCGGGCCACAGACCCGCCGCATCCAATCCTGAGCGCCGGACACATCGGTGAATGCGCCACACAGGCGGTGGTGCAACACGGAATTTTGCTCATTCATGTACGTTCAATTCCAGTAAGAGCATTTTCAAAATCGGGTTTCTGATGTCAACAGGCCTATCCCGCCCTATTCAAAGACACCGAGCCAAATTCGTGCCATCTGAAAATCAACCCAAGCATTCGAAAATCGCCAAAAAGCACTCGCTTACCGCACCAATTCAGCGCAGTATTTATATTTGAATGGCAGCGGACTCCAAAATCGTGCATCTCACGCCCCAAGGTGTGGCATTCACCAGCGGACAGACCCGGCTCACTCGCAATGATCAGAAGCCGGTTAACCACTGCCCCATCAGGGAATTGAAACACTGCGGCCCCAAAAAACTGGGGATTACCCGGATTGGGAACCCGGCAAAGGCCTGATTTACAGGCCGACCACGGCCATCCTCAAAGCTGGCGCGGCTTTTGGAGCCGTTGGTGAGCGTACACCAGACTGACCAGAAAAAGACTTCAAGGGCAGCTCAGTCCGTGAAAACCCCAATACAAAGCCCCAACCCAGTGCGGTGCTTTCATGCCAGATAAACGGCCCGACATCACAAGAAAATGACAAGTTTGCTTTGGGACGGAGCGTTCCACGAAACCCCATCGACGCTCGACAAATACTGAAACTATATTCAGCCGTCACCCCCAATCACAAAACAAACCATGCAATACCCTCTGAAGAAACTGACTCTGGGAATCATTACTGGCACGGCTCTTGGTGGATTATTCAGCCCCGCCCAGGCCCAATCGCAGGCTCAAATATATGGCTTGCTGGATGTCAGCGCAGGCAGCACGCAATTGGCGGGGGCCGCCAAGACGGCCGGTGTGTTCAATGGATCGATGACCACCTCGTTCTGGGGCATCAAGACCCAGGAGGATCTGGGCGGCGGCTGGGGCGCCCTCTCGCAGATGGAGTCGTTCATGCAGGTGAACAACGGCTCGGCGGGTCGCAGCAGCGCAGACCCTTACTGGGCCCGCACCGCCTGGGTGGGGCTCTCCAACCCTTGGGGTGTGCTCCAGTTGGGGCGTGCCGTGACGCCGGGCTTTCTGATGGCCATCCGACTGAACCCCTTTGGTTCGGCGTCGGGTCTGGGTCCTTTCATCATGCACACCTACCTGCCGAGCGTGACCCAGCCCTTCATGACCAGTGAAGGCGCCAGCGATTCGGCCTGGTCCAACAGCGTGGCCTTCACCAGCAGTGACATGCGCGGCTGGCGCTTCACCGTTCAAAGCGCCCTGGCCCAGGGTGGCACCACAGGAAAGCGCAACACAGCGGGCCTGAGCTACACCCACGGTGCGTTCTATGGTGGGGTGGTCTACGAGAAGATGGACCAGATGAGCATGAACTGGGGTGCCCCTGTGGCACCGCTGGCCACCGCGGCCCGTCCGTTGATCACAGCCAGCAGCGTGCAGAACCTCCAGACCGGGGCCAGCTACGACCTGGGGCCGGCCAAGCTGTATGCCCAGAACCTGAAATCACGCATCGACGCCGCCAGTGGGGCCGAGGCCCGTTTGAACACCTCGCAGCTCGGAACCTCCGTGCTCGCAGGCCCCGGGCGGGTGCTGTTCTCCGTGGCACGCACCGCCCAGACACAAAGCGCCAAAGCCAGCCAAGACCGCACCACGGTGTCGTTGGGCTACGACCAGTGGCTGTCGAAACGCACCGACGTCTATGTGGCGCTGCTGCGTGACCGGGTCACAGGCATCAACCCCGGCACCTCGGTGCTGATCGGCATGCGGCACACCTTCTGATCTCCCTGCGTCCGGCCCTTGCGGGCCGGCCGGTTTCTCCATCACACATCACCGCCCTGCACCCATGTCTACTGTTGACCATCCCCTTGCCCACGCCCCTTGCGGTACCTTTGAAGGCTTGGCCCTGGAGGGCGTTCAGGCCTTCCGCGGCCTGCCCTACGCCCAAGCCCCTGTGGGCGCACTGCGCTTTCAGCCGCCGGCACCGCGGCCTGCAGGCACCCTGCCCGCACGGGCCTGCGCCGCGGGCGCCATCTCGCTGCAAGCGCCCTCCCGCCTCAGCCGGGTCATGGGTGACTTTCAGAGCCCGGCCTCCGAAGACTGCCTGCGCCTGAGCGTGTGGACCCCGGCGGCCGATGGCAAACGGCGCCCAGTGATGATCTGGCTGCATGGCGGCGCCTTCATGACGGGGGCAGGCGACCTGCCCTGGTACGACGGGGCCCGTCTGGCCCGCGAAGGCGACATCGTGGTGGTGGGTGTGAACTACCGCCTGGGCGCCCTGGGCTTTCTGTGCGGCCCCGGCGTCTCACCCGGCAACCTGGGCTTGATGGACCAGGCCCTGGCGGTGTCGTGGGTGAAGGACAACATCGCGGCCTTTGGCGGAGACCCCGAACATCTGACGCTGATGGGGCAATCGGCTGGCGGGCTATCCATCGCCCTGCTGTTGTGTGCCTACCCCCAGTTGCCGATACAGCGCGCCATCATGATGAGTGCCCCCCTGGGCCTGGAACTGGGTACGCCCCAGGACGCAGCGCCCATGGCTGCGGCCTATGCGCGGTCGCTTGAACCCTTTCGGCTGCAGTCGGACTTGCAGCCCGGCCAGCTGATGGCGGCGCAGGGTGCTGCAGCCCAATTCTTCATCGAGAACCAGGCCAAGGCGGGCGATGTAGCACCCCCATTTGTTCCGGTGGCCGATGGCGCCCTCCTGCCCACACTGTCCGGGCTCCAGGCTGCGCTGGCGCAAGCAGCCACCCGGGTCGACGTGATGATCGGCACCACGCGCGATGAATCAACGGCGTTCTTTGCGCGCGGCCAGCACGACGCCATGACCCAGCACGTGTTTGAAGCACCGTCCCTGCTGTGGGCACGCCAGGCAGCCGAAGCCGGGCGTGGGGCCTACGTCTACCGCTTCGACCACACCCCCGGCGGTGAGACGTTGGGTGCCACGCATTGCATCGAACTGCCGTTTGTGTTCGGCAACCGCGAGGCCTTTGCGACGGCACCGATGCTGGGGGGACTGGAGGAAGAAGCGTTCGAGCAGATCTCCCGCCCGATGCGTCAGGCCTTCCTCGGCTTCATCCGCGATGGGCGCCCCGCAGCCGACACCCTGCCCGACTGGCCTGCAGTGCAAGCGGATCAGCCGATCCAACGCCTGCACTTCGCCCCCCACACGGGGCTGCAGCAGGTTGCCGGGTCGCCATGACCCCGGTGCCTGCCCACCCTGCCCCCTGACCCCCATCCCCTTCCTTCTGCGGAGTACCCATGCGCAAGATCAGCTTGCTGGCCTTCCTGACCATCCTGGTCGATGGCTTCGACACGACATCCATCGGCTTTGTCGTCCCGACCCTGGCAGCTCAATGGCAGCTTCCACTGTCGGCCTTCACCCCGGTTTTCGTGGCCACCAGCCTGGGCGCGGCCCTGGGCTATGCACTCAGTGGCCGCCTGGCCGTGAGCCTGCAGCGGCGTGACATCGTGCTCGGCGCGGTGTTTCTGTTTGCGCTGGGCTCGTGCCTGGCCGCACTGGCCGGGTCGGTGCCCGTTCTGGCCGCCATACGGCTGCTGTCGGGGATCGGTCTGGGCGCGGCCATCCCGGCGGTCGTGTCGCTGGCCGTGGACGGCACGGCACCTGAGCGCAGAGAATCCGTGACGGTGGGCGTCACGTCCGGCCTGTCCCTGGGCGCTGCGCTGGGGGGCGCCATCGGCGGCAAACTGATCCTGAGTTGGGGTTGGGGCTCGGTGTTCATGCTGGGCGGCATCGCCCCCTTTCTGCTGCTGCCAGCGCTCTGGGCGCACCTGCCCGCAGATGCCCCGACCTCGGCCGGCTCTGCGGGGCACCCCCACGCCGCGCGACTCAGCGCCTTGTTCGGAGCGGGCCTGGCGCCCCAGACGCTGCTGCTGTGGGCGTTTTCATTTTTGATTTTCACGGCCGTCTATGCCTTGACCTTCTGGGTTCCGTCCATGCTCCATCGCTTGGGCTTTGACACCTCGGGCGTGGCCTTCGGCTCGGCGGCCATGGGCATCGGTGGCGTGGTGGCCGCACTGGGCTTGATCCCGCTGAGCTTTCGCTTCCATGTGCGCAAGATCCTGCTGGCCTGCTCGCTGCTGGGCGCCGTCGCCTTGGTGATGGCCTGGTCTCAGGCCGCAACGCCAGGCCTGCTTCTGGCCTTGATCGTGGTGGTGGGCACCTGCCTGATTGCGGGCACCATCGGACAGGTCGCGCTGGCGGTGAGCCTGTATCCCCCGGCCCTGCGCACGGCAGGGATTGGGTGGAGTGCGGCCATCGGCCGCCTGGGATCAGTGCTGGGCCCGGGCCTGATGGGCGCCTTTGTGGCCAGCGAACTGCCCGCCCCGCAGTGGTTGCTGCTGCCGGTGGCCCCCATTCTGCTGGCTGCTGTGGCCCTTTGGGTGGCCCAAAGAATGACCTCCCGCACGCCGGGCGGTCTTGGCCGGTCCTGAGTGAAACGAATGCCTCCTCCCCATGGCCGTCTTGCCATTCGTTCACGCGCAGAGGTGCTGACATGAGCCTCACCATCCGAGCCAAGATCATCCTCACCTTCGGGTTGTTGATCGTGACGCAGATCGCCGGACTGTTGGCGGATCTGTTGGCGGACACCACCACCGTTTCGGCCAACGGGTCGTTCCTGGGCAACTTCAGCCGCGCCCCGCAATGGGTCTCGGTACTGATCTGTTTGGTGGCGGGCCACCACTTCGACCGGGTCATCTGCGGCGGCCTGAACCGCCAGGGCCTCAAGTTCAAGGCCTTGACCGAATCGCTGGACCTCCGCATGCGCGCCAACAGCCCGCGACCAGACGAGTTCGGCACCTCGGCCAAAGCCTTCGACCGGCTTCTGGACAGCCTGGAACAGGCCCTGGCACGCATCCGGACGGCCACCGAATGTGTGAGCCTTGCGACTCAGGAGATCTCGGCCGGCAACCTGGACCTCTCTGTCCGGACAGAGCAACAGGCAGCGGCCCTGGAGCAGACCTCGGCCAGCATGAGTCACGTTGCCGAAGCTGTCAAAACGAATGCCGCTCGGGCCCAGGCGGTTTGCGGCTTGGCAGAGGCGGCCCAGCACCTCACCCAACAAGGTTGGACGGCGGCCCACCAGATGAAGAACACGCTGGACAGCCTGAGTGGCAATTCGGAGACGATCACGGAGATCACCAGCGTGATCGAAGGCATCGCCTTCCAGACCAACATCCTGGCCTTGAACGCGGCCGTCGAAGCAGCCCGCGCCGGAGAGCAGGGACGGGGCTTCGCGGTGGTGGCAGCAGAGGTGCGCAACCTGGCCCAGCGCTCTGCCAGCGCAGCCCAGGACATCAAGAACGTCATCGCCACGTCGGTGTCCGATATCCGGGATGGGGCGCAACAGGCGCAACAGGTCCAGACCCTGGTTGAGAAGATCCAGGCCTCCGTGAAACAAGTGACTGAACTCACGGCGAGCATTGCCAGTTCCTCGTCCGAGCAAAGCCTGAACATCGATCAGATCCATGAAGCGGTCCGGCTGATGGACCAGACCACGCAGCAGAACTCTGCATTTGTGGAGGAGATCGCTGCGGCCGCCAGCTCCCTGGACGAGCAATCGAAGAGTCTGTTGCACACCGTGGGCGTCTTCAAGCTGCGCGTCGCCGTACCGACAATCGGGGGGCCGGCCATCAGCCCGCATGAATCCTCGCAAGCGCTTGAGGGCGCCGTGACCTCATGACTGGCGATGCCGAATCCCACAAGGGATGAGCGTCAGAGTTCATGACCACATGGCGTGCGGCACCGCTCAGGCGACTCCGACCCAACCGCCAACACCATCAAGGTGATGGCCCTGCAAGTGAGCAACGGCCTGGCGTTTCGGGTGGTGGCCCAACAGGGCGCATTCCGGGCCGTGCTGAGCGCCTGAGGCGGCCAACACGGTGGATTGGGGCCCCCACGCCGTGGCCTTGCCAAGCCCAACCGCCCCAATTCAGTGCGTTTTCGTCTTTTTCCATCCACAAACCCTGTTGAAAATCATGGAATGAAAAAAAAAAAGGTGTGCGACCCCCGGTTGATGGTTTTTTGGTGCCGTATGCGCGTTTAATCGGTTGGCGCGGATTTTTAATCCAAGCAGCTTGCGGTGAATGGCCAGGTTTTCGTCTGATTTGTGCGTTTTTCGGGACTCCATCGCTTTGTCAATGTGTTTTTTAGGAGTCCCAAAATGGGCAACAAACTGTATGTCGGCAACCTGCCTTATCAGGTTCGTGACAACGATCTGGAACAAGCTTTCAGCGAATTCGGCACTGTCACCAGCGCCAAGGTCATGATGGAACGTGACACCGGCCGTTCGAAGGGCTTCGGCTTTGTCGAAATGGGCAGCGACGCTGAAGCGCAAGCCGCCATCAACGGCATGAACGAACAATCCCTGGGTGGCCGCAGCATCACTGTGAACGAAGCCCGTCCGATGGAACCCCGCCCGCCCCGTAGCGGTGGCTTTGGCGGCGGTGGTGGCGGCGGCTACGGCGGTGGCCGCAGCGGTGGCGGCGGCTACGGTGGTGGCGGCGGCGGCGGTTACGGCGGTGGCCGTAACGGCGGCGGCGGCGGCTACGGCGGCGGCAACAGCTACTAATTCACACCAGGCCTATGGCCTGTGAATTGAAGATACCCCTCTAGCAGGGGTATTTTTTCGTCTGTACGGTATCGAATGGGCCGCATTCGGGGCGCCCCCAACCCAAGCCGGCACGGGCAATTCAGCAATCCCGACCCGCACTCCTGTCAGGATTGGGGTCTCAGGCTGACGCCAGAGCGCGTCGCCCCAGCCCGGTGCCAACCTCAAGCTCGGAAAACCAGTTGATGAAGCGCTGTACATCAGCGCCCTGGTAGATTGAACCGTGCTGCGGGCACAGCATGTCCAGGCCCAGCGCGCTAGCACGCTCGCACCAGTCCAGCACAGCCTCGCGCGAACCCATCCAACGCTGGTGGAAGCCACGCGCATAGCGGCAGTGTCGATCGAAGTCCTGCACAAACAGGGTGTCTTCCTCGGGCGGCAGCATGGCCGCACCCACGTCACCCGTGAACAGGATGCGGGCCACCGGATCATGCAGATGGAAATTCCCAGACGAATGCAGGTAGTGCGCCGGCATTGCCTGCAGCGTGAGGGTGCCCAGCTGCAGCGTTTGGCCCTCGTCTGGCAGGCAGATGAAAGTGTCCGCATCACCGCCGTAATGCGGCAAGAAGGTATGCCAGATCTTCGAGGCATAGCACTTGAGCGCCGGGTTGAACTCCAGCCACAAGGCCAGCGAGCTGACCACGTCGGGATCCTGGTGCGAAGAGAAGATCCAGCGCAACGTGCTGGCGTCAGCGCCATTGGCCAGCGCTGCGAACACGGCCGGGAAGATCTCCATGCCACCCGGGTCGGTCAGCAAGGACTCGCGCCCGTGGCTGACCAGGTATTCGTTGGTGTCGATCAGGGCCGAAGCGCGCTCCGGATCTCGCGCGATCACCGCCCAGCGGTGCGGGCCTTGCTCAAAAAGGGTTTCCATTCGCTTCATGACGCCAGATTCTCCAGAGGTGTTTTCATGCCGCCCAGCACGTCGATGATGCCGGCGACGGCCTGGCCCAGGTCGATCGCCACCTGGGTCAATTGGGGGGCCATGTCTTCGGCATGGGCCGCTTCGATGAGGGCGCAGCGCGCCAGATTGCGTCCGGCGTCGCACAAGTGCAGGGCCCGAGCCACCGCATGGTTCAGGCCCTGACGTTGTCGGCCCAGGCGCTCGCGGGTCAGGGCCGCGTCGCGGTTCATGACGCTCACGAGCGCCACCAGCCGCGCATCAGGCCGTTCGAGACCAGCCGCGGCCTGGCGCAACTGGCCTTCCAGGCGCCCACGCTGGCACAGCCGCCCTACCTCGTCGCTCAACTCGGCCACGGCGGCGGCCACACGCAACATCAGGCTGGCCAATTCGGTCGAGAAAACCCGCATCTGTGCGGCCGCGGTGCGAAAGCCGCGTGCCTTGCGACGGGCCTGATGCGCGCTCAGCATGGCGTTGAGCGCCGCCAGATCGACCGCGGCAGCACCTTCAGCCACGCGCTGGGTGCACAGGCCAAGCTGCACCACAGCCTCGAGCCGGCGCTGGCTGTCCGCCGTCGGCAGGTCAGGGGCCTGGGCAGCCCGGGCCGGGCTGGGCCGGGGGACGGCAGATGGATCAAACATGACAGCATCCTAGGGACACCCGCTGGCGAACGGTATCGGTGCGGCACTGATTCGAGCCTCAGCCCGCTCTGATTCCGACTCAGGAAAGCCTGAGCATGGGGTCACTCAGTCGCTCTGGTGGGCGACATAATTGACACTTTTGCTAACAAATAGATAAGCGAGTGGCGCGAGTGTTCGACCTGCGAAAGATGTCCCTGCTGGGCCGGCTCGGTCACATCGGGGCCTGGGCCGCGTTGCTCTGGATCGTGGTGCTGATGCTGCTCCAGCTGAGCACGTCACTGCGCACGCTGTGGCCCGCGCTGGCGGCACCCGAACTGAATCCGGTGTCCTTGCTGGCGCTCGGCCTGCCTCCGCTGGCCCAGGTGTTGCGCCCGCACGCGCCGCGCCTCGCGGCCCTTGCGATCCAGGCCGGCCTGGGCCTGGTCGGGCTGATGTTGCTGGAATGGGGCTTGCGGCTGGACAGCGCCGTCTTGCTATCCAACAGCGTGGTCGATGGGGTCTCGATGGCCGGTCGTTATGTGCTGGCAGGTTGGCTGCTGCTCAGTGGCCTGGCCGCCTGGGCTTTGCAGCGCCCGGGCCACACCCGGCTGAGCGTGGCGCTGTCTTTGCTGGCCCTGCTCAGCATGGGCGACAGTGCCCTGGCCGTTTTCACCCTCACCTGCTGGCTGGTCTTCGGCGACGTCCCCGGGGCCTCGCTGCTGTTCAGCCTGCCGGTGCTGCTGGCGCTGCTGTGGTTCGGTCTGGCGCTGGTGATGATCGCCTTGGGCGAAATCGACCGCCAAGGCCGGTCCGCGCCCGACCAGGGCTACCGCTGGGTGTTCGCGCGCAATCTGGGCTTGTTGCTGACCACCAGCGTGCTGGCTGGCCTGGCCGCCGCGGCGGTGGTGTCGGCGCAGTCGGCCGACCTGCTGACCGAGGGCCTGCGAGCCCGGGCCGAACGCCAGGCCCGGGTGCTGGAACGCCACGTGGGGCGAGCCGCCGCCCTGGTTTCGGGGGCTTACCAGCAAGCCTGGGCACAACCTGCCGCCACCACCACTGTGGGCTGGGATCGGGGCGGTTTTCTCCGCACGCTGCAGAGCCAGGGTGAGCACATCGAACTGGCAGCAGACGCCCGAGAGGCAGTCCGTCGACACTGGGCCACCGCAGCACCGGTTCTGCGCACGGCGGAACTCACGGCCAGCGTACTGACCAATGGCCGGGTACGCATCGAGCTGCCCGCCAAGGGGCGCCAAAGTGGTCTGCAAGTGCAGCTGCAACTGTGGTCCGAAACGGGCGAAGCCCGAACGGAGAGTGATCGACAGCTGCGGCAGCCCTTGCTGATCTGCCAGGCCGGTGAGCAAGACCTTCTTTTATGCTCGGAGTTTGATCCGGGCAGCGATGGTGCACCGGCTGCCGCCGAACGCTTCACCGTTGCAGCGCCAGGCTGGCGCGAGCAGGGCCACCGCCTGGTCGAATTGTCGAGTGAGGGTCAGCGCCTGGGCCTGGGGGCACTGGCGCCGATCGGCGACGAAGGCAGCTACCTGATGCTGCGTGTCGGCGCCGCAAGCCTGTTCCGCGCTGTGGGTGGGCCCATGTTGCTGGCCATGCTGCTGCTCAGTGGCCTGGCATTGCTCGGAGCCGCATGGAGCTACTGGCGCCAGTTGCCGCGGCTGCGCCAGCTCTACCTGTCCCATGCCCAGTCTCAGGCCACGCTGCACCACCTGCCACTGGCCACGCTGGTGCTGGATGCCCAACAGCGCGTGATCCGAGTGAATCCGGCGGCCGAGCGTTTGCTCGGAGCGCCGGCGTCGCATTGGCTGGGCCTGCCGGTGGCTGGAGTGCTGCCCGACTGGCCACGCCGCATCGACCTCAGCCCCCTGGCAGACGGCACCTCACAAAGCCACAACCTGGATCTGCTGACGGCAGACAGCACGCGTGTTCCGGTTGAGGTGCTGCTGGCAAGCTACACCTTGCTCGGGCGGCGCGGCATCTTGGTCATGCTGCGCGATCTTCGCGCTGAGTTGGACGCTGCGCGCACCATGCGGCGCTGGACTCGCGTGTTCGAGGACTCGGGCTGGGGCGTGGTGATTGGCTCGGTCGGCCCGAGGCCGGTGCTGGAACTGGTCAATCCTGCCTATGCCCGCATGCTGGGCTACCGCCCCGAGGAACTGGTAGGCCAGCCAGTGCGCCAGCACGTGCCGGTTTCGCACTGGGAAACCATGACACGCCTGCGGCGCGGGGCCGAGCTGGGAGGCAGTGTCCAGGGTGAAATGCGCCACCTGCGCCGTGACGGCAGCGAGATCCCGACCCTGGTAAGCATCTCGGCGGTGCGGGATGACTCGGGCGCACTGCTGCACTTCGTCGTCAGCGTACAAGACATCAGCGCGCTCAAGAATGCAGAGCAGACCGCCACTCGCCACGCTTTGCACCTGCGCGCCGTGCTGGACGCGTTGCCGGTGGGCGTGTGGATCGGCGATCTGCACGGCCAGACAACACAGACCAACCCGGCCGCCCGGCAGTTGTGGCTGGGCGACTCGGCACAGCAGACGCCCGACTGGCGCGGTTCCGGAGCGCTGCCGATACAACACGACTCGCTGATGCGCCGCGCAGTGGTGCTGCGCGGCACGCTTGACAGCGGACTGGTCGACTTTGACCGTACACCGGGCGAACGGCGCAGCCTGCTGACCACCGCCAGCCCGATGTTCGACCCGCAAGGCGAGGTGATCGGCGCCATCGCGATCGACGAGGACCTGAGCTCGCTACGCCGCAGCGAGCTGGCAGCCCGCGCCGCACATGACCTGCTGGAGCGCATCCTGGACGCTGGCGTGGTCGGCGTGGCACTGTGTGATGCCGTTGGCCGGGTGCTCCGCCACAACCTGGCCTGGAACCTGTTGATCGGACCGGACGCTGGGGCCGATGTGCTGCACAGCTGCCTGGAGCCCGACGATGCTCTGTTGCAGAAGAACCTGATCGCGCGCGTAGCGCGTGGTGAACTGCCGACCTATGTGAGCGAACATCGCATGCACCGGGTGGGGGGCAGCCTGGGCTGGACCTTGCTGATCG
Organism: Curvibacter sp. EU05-FHT14A10; assembly: GCF_058791075.1. Taxonomy (NCBI): domain Bacteria; kingdom Pseudomonadati; phylum Pseudomonadota; class Betaproteobacteria; order Burkholderiales; family Comamonadaceae; genus Curvibacter; species Curvibacter sp. EU05-FHT14A10. Next base: position 55,847 of record NZ_JBYTDE010000006.1, on the reverse strand, counting down.
TGTGCCGACTGCCAGCGACCCTGGGCGAGGAAGACCGCGTGCTGGTGCAGGTGCTCGATGTGGATGAGCGACGCCGCAATGCCGAAGAGCTGGCCAGCAACCACCTGCGCCTGGCAGCGGCGCAGAAGCTGGCCGGCATCGGTGACTGGCAGTGGGACAGGGAAAGTGGCCAGTTCAGCTGCTCGGATCAGATGCTGCGCATGTTGGACAAGAGCCTGGCCGCCTCCCGCGAACTCTCGCGTGAGCAATTGCTGGCCCACGTGCACCCGGATGACCGAACAAGCCTGGCCAAGGCATTGGATCAGGCGTGGCGCCATGGTGGGGGCCTGGCACTGGACATGCGCCTGATCCGCAGCGGAGGCCCCGAGTTGATCGTGCACATGCACGGCACAGTACAGCGCGCACAAGGGGCGATGAGCATGAGCGGAACAATGCAGGACATCAGCGAGCGCAAGCGCATCGAATCTGAACTGCGCGATTCGCGCGAGCGGCTGCGCGAACTGGTGGCCTACGAGAGCGAGGTGATCGAGCAGGAGCGCAAGCGCATCGCGCGCGAGGTCCATGACGAGCTGGGCCAGTTGCTGACGGCGCTGCGAATGGACCTGTCGATGCTGCGCGGCCAGTTGGAACCCGGGGGCGCCAGCGCCCAGCGCGCCGCCCAGATGCGCGAGACCATGGTCACCATGACCGAGGTGGTGCGCCACATCGCCTCCAATCTGCGACCGGCGGCGCTGGACCTCGGCCTGGTGGCCGCCATCGAGTGGCTGGCCGAAGACTTCTCGCTGCGCTGGGAAACCCGGTGCGAGTTGCAGTTGCCGCGCGCGGAGGAAGGGGACCTGAGCAGCTTGTCCGAGGCAGCCTCACTGGCCCTGTTCAGGGCCGTGCAAGAATCATTGACCAATATCGCAAAGTACGCGCGCGCCACTGAGGTGGTGATTGCACTGTCCTGCGAGTCGGGACAACTGCGCCTGTGCGTGAGCGACAACGGCTGCGGCTTCGACCTGGCCGAGGTGGCTGCGCGCCGTGGCGGCGGCCTGGGCCTGCTGGGCATGCGCGAGCGCATGCACGCGCTGGGCGCCCGGCTGCAAATCGAGTCCGGCTCCGGCGGCACCCTCATCGACATCAGCTACAACATCGGCAGGAGTCTGGATTCATGAACCCGATCGACGTCATCGTCACCGACGACCACAGCATCGTGCGCAGCGGTTTGCGCCAGCTCCTCAGCAGTGCCCCCAACCTGCGGGTGGCCGGCGAGGCCGCCGATGGCCATGCGCTGCTGGAGTTGCTGCGCCACACCCGTGCCGACGTGGTGCTGCTCGACCTGTCCATGCCCGGCCTGAGCGGGGTTGACCTGATCAAGCGGCTTCAGCTCGATCACCCGGACCTGCCGGTGCTGGTGCTGTCCATGCACGTTGAGGCGCAGATCGTGGCCCGGGTGCTGCGCGCCGGCGCGGCCGGCTACGTGACCAAGGACTGCGAGCCCAGCGCCCTGATCGGCGCGGTGCGCAAAGTGGCGGCCAAAGGCCGCTACATTGATCCGGCCCTGGTCGATTCTGTGGTCTTCCACGGCGCCCTCAACCCGGGCTCCGACTCTCCGCATGAACAGCTGTCGCCGCGCGAACTGCAGGTTCTGGAGCGCATTGCCGCCGGCCAGCCCCTGGGCCTGATCGCCGACGCCCTGCACCTGAGCCCGAAGACGGTGAGCACCCACAAGATGCGCTTGATGCAGAAGCTGGCGTTGCAGACCAATGCCGACCTGCTCAAGTACGCCCTGCGCCATGGCATCACCAGCCACTGAGGCCGGGGTCAGGATTTCCCGACAGCGAATCCGGCATGACTGAACGGGGCGTGAGGCCAGCCCCGACAGACCACCCCGGCAGGCTCAGGCAGCATCGGATGTTGTAGCGTGCCGCATGGCGGCCCTGTGCGCACATCAGGTCCCCAGCCCTAAACCCCAGGAATGCCCATGGATCAGAACGAACTCATTCGCCGGCTGTCGGGCGAGTATCCCTATCGGGTGCTGATGATCGACGACGATCCGCTGCAACGACTGCTGATCGAGGAGATCCTGGAGCCGCCGCAATACCATCTCACCTATGCACCGGGCGGCCTGGATGGCCTGGACTGGCTGCGCCGGGCCGAATTCGACGTGGTGCTGACCGACCGTCGCATGCCCGGCATGGACGGCGACGAGTTCTGCCGCCGGGTCCGTGGTGAGCTCGGCCTGGCGGTGCAGCCCATCCTGATGATCACCGGCAGCACGGCGGCCGAAGACTTGATGGGCGGCCTGTCTTCAGGTGCTGACGACCTGTTGCGCAAGCCCTACCTCCCGATGGAGTTGCGCGCCCGCGTGCAGGCTGCGGTGCATCGCAAGCGCATCACCGACCAGCTCGACAGCACGGAATCCACCCTGTTCGCCCTGGCCCGCATGGTCGAGGCCAAGGACGAAAACACCGGCGATCACTGCTCACGCCTGGCGCACAAGGCCGTGTTGCTGGGACTGGAGCTGGGCCTGTCAGCGGCCGAGCTGATGGCGCTGCGCCGCGGCGGCGTGCTGCACGACATTGGCAAGCTCGGTATCCCGGACGCGATCCTGCTCAAGCCAGGCCACCTCACGCCAGAAGAATGGGTTGTGATGCGGGAACACACCACCATCGGCCACCAACTGGTGTCGCAGCTCAAGAGCATGCGCCTCACCGCGCCGATCATCCGGCACCACCACGAGCGCTGGGACGGCAGCGGCTATCCCGACGGCCTGGCCGGTGAATCCATTCCCTTGCTGGCGCGGGTGTTCCAGCTGGTCGACATCCACGACGCGCTGATATCGCCACGCCCCTACAAAGAGGGCATGAGCTCCGAGCACGCATCGGCCATCCTGGCTGAGGAGGCCGAACGCGGCTGGCGTGACCCCTACATGACGCGCCGCTTCCTCGACCTGGTGCAGCGGCGCCCCGAACTGGCCAGCATGAGCACGCCACAGGCCGATCCGGCCAACGACGACCTGGGTGTGCGGCTGTATGCCAGCATGACACGCCGCAACTGAAGCCCGTGCGGCCCGCTTTCCTCGACTTTTAGCCATCCATGCCGACCTTCCAAGTCTTTGTTGCCAACTCCCGTGCCGAATGGCGGCGCGCCCTGCCCCTGCTGGTGCTGATCCCCCTGGTCTGGCTGCTGGAGCAGACCTCGCTGAGTGCCCTGCCCCAATTTGCCCGAATGGGCTTTCTGGCCGCCCATACCAGCGCGGAAGTTGTGGCGGTGGTCCTGGCCTCGCTGAGCTTCGGCCTGCTCTGGATGGCCCCCGACAGCCCCCGCCGGCCTGCCTCCGTGCTGCTGGCGGCCGTGATGGGTGGAGCAGCTGTGCTGGACTTCCTTCACATGCTGTCCTATGACGGCATGCCGCCTCTGGTGACCCCTTCGGGGGTGGAAAAAAGCATCGCCTTCTGGCTGGCCGGGCGTGCGCTGGTGGCCTTCGGCCTGGTGGTGATGGCCATCACCCCGCCAGCCACACGCGCGCAACGCGGATACCCACGCCTGTCGCTGGGCCTGGTGGCCTGTCTGGTCACGCTCAGCAGCGCCCTGATCCTCTTCTGGCCCGATCTGCTGCCGCGCACCTTCGAATCCGGCCAGGGCCTGACCGCCGCCAAGGTCGGTAGCGAAATGGCCCTGATCGCACTGCTGCTGGCAACGGCCCTGCGCCTGGAATACCTCGGCCGCCGCGGCGCTGGCGTACCGATGACGGCCATGGCCATCGCGGCGGTCCTCTCGGCCATCGCCGAAGGCTGCTTTGCCACCTACAGCAGCCCGACGGACATCTTCAATGCACTGGGGCACATCGCCAAGATCGCGGCCTATGGCTACCTGACCCGCGCGGCCTACCTGCTGGCCGTGCGCCAGCCGCTGCAAGCGGCCGGCGGCATTGCCGACGCCTTGCAAGCCACACTCAACCCGGCCCTGATCTGTGATGAGGACGGCACCATCGTCTGGATGAACCCGGCCTTTGTACAGGTCACCGGCTACGAAGCCCAGGCCTTGCTGGGTCGCGCGTTCGACGTGCTGCGGGTGGCTGGCGACGAGCAGGCCTGGGCCCAGATGCGTGAGGCGATGATCCAGGCCCAGCCCTGGAAGGGACAGGTTCAGGTGCGGCGCCACAACGGCAGCATCTACCTCGATGATCGCAGCGTGACACCGATGCGGGGCTCACAAGGCCACCTGAACGGGTTTGTGATCCTGGGCGACGACATCACCGAGCGGCATCGGGTCGAGCGGGAACTGATCGCCAGCGAAGAACGCATGCGAGCCCTCCTGAGCTCGGCCCCCGACGCCGTCGTGGTGATCGACGCGCAGGGCCACATCCAGATGGTCAACCACGCGGTGGAACGAATGTTTGGCTTCAGCAGCGACGAACTGCTGGGCGCCAATGTCAACCTGCTGATGCCCGACGGGGTGGCGCGCCAGCATGACGGCTTTGTGCAGCACTACATGGACACGGGTGAACGCCACATCATTGGCGTGGGCCGTGACATGCAGGCGCGCAGGCGCGACGGGCGCGAACTGCACGTGCAACTCACCGTCGGCGAGGCCCGCCTGAGCGAAGGCTCGGTGTTCATCGGCTTCATGCGTGACATCAGCGAGCGGGTGCAGGTACAAAAAGCACTTGCCGAGCGCGAGGCGCGCTATCGAGCGCTGATGGACACCGCACTCGATGGCGTCTGGATCTGTGACGAACACGGCCGCTTTCTCGAGGTCAATGACGCCTATGTGCAGATGTCGGGCTACAGCCGCGCCGAACTGCTGCGCATGCGCATTCCCGACGTCAATGCCGATGACCAGCCCGGCCATGTGAGCCGCCACATCCAGATCACACTGGTGTCGGGTCATGACCGCTTTGAGACCCAGCACCGGCGCAAAAGCGGCGAGCACTGGCCGGTGGAGATCACCACCAGCCGCTCGCCGCTGGGCGATGGGCACTTCTTTGTCTTTGTGCGCGATCTGTCCGAGCGCCGTGCTGCCGCACAGGCACTGCGGCAGAGCGAGGAGCGCTTTGAACTGGCATTGCGGGGCACCAATGACGGACTGTGGGACCGCAACCTGATCGACGGCAGCGTCTATCTTTCGCCACGCTGCGAGGAAATGCTGGGCTACCAGGAGGGCGAACTGAGGGTCAACGCCGAGACCGCCTCGCGCCTGATCCATCCCGCCGATGCACTTGCACTGCACCTGGCGCTGGGCGACGTGGTGGCAGGGCGCAGCGATGAACGCTTCGAGATCGAAACCCGGCTGCGCCACAAGCACGGCCATTGGGTCGACGTGTTGTCGCGGGGCCAACTGCTGCGGGATGCCGCGGGCACGCCGGTGCGCATGATTGGAACCGTGCGCGACCTGACCGAGCGCAAACGCGCCGAGCAGGCCCTGTTCGAGAGCGAAGACAAGCTGCGCTCGCTGTTCGAGCTGTCGCCGCTGGGCATTGCGCTGTGCACACTCGACGGCAACCTGGTCGAGTTCAACGAAGCCTACCGAGCCCTGACCGGGTACAGCGCCGAGGCCTTGCAAAGCCTTTCGTACTGGGACCTCACGCCGTCAGAGTACATGCGCGCCGAGGCCGAACAGCTGAAGATGGTGGCACGCATCGGACGCTACGGCCCCTACGACAAGGAATACGTTCGCGCCGACGGCAGTCGCGTCCCGGTACGCCTCAATGGTGTTCGCATCGAACTCGGCGGTCAGGCCTATCTGTGGTCGATCAGCGAAGACCTCACGGTGCAGCGCCGCATCGAAGCCGAGCGCCAGGCTGTTCAACAGCAGCAGATGCAATCGCAAAAGCTGGAGGCGCTGGGTCACCTCACGGGCGGCATCGCACATGACTTCAACAACATGCTGGCTGGCATCATGGGCCTGGCCAGTCTGGGGCTGGAGCGCTATGTCAGCGATCCTGGTGGCAAGCTGGCCGGCTACTTGCGCGAGATCGTGCGTACCAGCGAGCGCGGGCGCGATCTGGTCGCCAAGATGCTGGCCTACGTGCGCACCGAAGAACCCGAGGACGTGGCGCCGCGCCAACTCGGCGCCATGGTCAGCGAGATGTTCGACATGCTCAAGTCCTCCATTCCGAGTGGCATCCTGCTGAGCTACAAGGCCGATCACTCCCTGCCCGCGGTGCGCATCTCGGCGGTCGACGTGCAACAGATCGTGATGAATCTGGTGATCAACGCGCGCGATGCGCTGGGGGCCAGCGGCCACATCGACATCCGCCTGCTCAACGCCCAGTTGGCTGCGGAATCCTGCAGCAACTGCCAGGGAATGGCCCACGGCCGCTTCGTGGTGCTGGAGGTGACCGACGACGGCCCGGGCATTGCACCCGAGGTGCTGCCCAAGATCTTTGACCCCTTCTTCACCACCAAGGGCGTGGGCAAAGGCACCGGCCTGGGGCTGTCCTCGGTGGTGGGCCTGGTGCACAAGGCCGGCGGCCACATCCAGGTGCATGACAGGACGCCGCATGGCACCGCCATGCGGGTGCTGTTGCCGGCGGCGCAGGATGTGCCAGTGGACGAAGTGGCGCCACGCCCGACACTCGAGTTCGTGTCCGGCGAGGCTATCTGGGTGGTCGACGACGATCCGGCAGTGCTGGTGTTCCTGAGCGAGCTGTTGCGCGAACACGGCTTCACCGTGTCGGCCTTTGCCGATCCACGCCAGGCGCTGGCGGCACTGGGCGAGGCACTGCGCCCAGGGCAGGGCGCGGCACCGCCGGCAGCATTGATCACCGACCAGACCATGCCCGGCATGTCGGGGGTGGCGCTGTTCAAGGCCGCCCAGGCGCTGTGTCCCTCGCTGGGCGTGATCATCTGCACCGGCTACAGCGAGTACATCGACGCCGAATCGGCGCGCCAGATGGGAGTGCGCCACTTTCTGCGCAAACCTTTCGACTCACACGAACTGCTGGAAAAGCTCGCCGACATGCTGGGCCGCGACAAGGCCTGATGCCCGAGGCCCCGGGCCGGCATCTCGCCCGGTCCGGGGTCAGGTTTTACTGACGCGATTTCAGCGCGCTCTGAGGACATGAAAAGCCCTCGCCTTATAGCGCCGCCAACCGGTCCTCCCTAGCATCGGTTGCATGAAGCCAGAACCTTCTCGAAACACTCTGCCCGGTCTGGGCGCGGGCGCCCTGGCCTGGCTGGCCTGGCCCCTGATCGTGGGCGCCATCGGCGCCCTGGCCTGCCTGCAACTGGGCCGGCCGCTGTGGGCAGGGGGCCTCGTGCTGATGGGCCTGCTCGGCGTGGGCGGAGGCTGGCGGGTGCTGCGCCAACCCCCACCGCCCCCGCTGGCACAAGAGCTCTTGCGGGACCTGGAATCCCTTTGTGCGCAGGCCCTGCCGATCTGGAGCCGACAGATCGACAGTTCGGCCTCGCAAAGCGAGGTGGCCATCGGCGCACTGGCACGCCAGTTCGGCGCCATCAAGGAGCGCCTGCAGCAGACACTGGGCCTGTTTACCCAGACCGGTGGCGAAGACGGGGGCAGCGCGGCCGTGTTCGCCTCAGCCCAGAGCGAACTGCGCCAGATGGCCAGCGGCCTGCAACTGGCGATGCAAGCCAAGGAAGAGATGCTTTCAGGCATCCAAGGCCTGGGCGGTATTGCCACCGAGCTGCGCGAGATGGCAGAACTGGTCGGCTCAATCGCCCACCAGACCAATCTTCTGGCCATCAACGCGGCCATCGAGGCGGCCCGCGCCGGCGAGCAGGGGCGAGGTTTCGCGGTGGTGGCGCACGAGGTGCGGCGCCTGTCAGCCCTGTCGGCGGACACCGGCCGCCAGATCACCAGCAAGGTCGGCTCGGTGGGCCAGGCCATTGGCCAGATCATCGAGGCCTCGGACCGATTTGCAGAACGGGACAAGCAATTGCTGCAAAGCTCCGAGGCCACGATCGAAGGCGTGCTGACCCAATTGCGTGGCGCGGTTCAACAACTGGAGCAGCGCAACGACGTGCTGCAGCACGAGACCTCGGCCATCGACGGCGACATCAGCGAGGTGATGGTGGCGCTGCAGTTCCAGGACCGCACGGGCCAGATCCTGCGCCACGTGCAAGGCGACCTGCAGCGGCTGGAGTCTGACCTGCAGTCCCGGGCCCTGCACCCCGACACACGGTTGGACCCGCAGGCCTGGCTGGACCAATCGCGGAGCAGTTACACGATGCAGGACCAACTGGACAACCACGGCCAGGGTGGCGGCGCTGTCGCGTCCGCACCGGCCGGCGAAGAGATCACTTTTTTCTGAGGGAGCGGATAGGCAATGGCAAAGACAGTCTTGATCGTGGATGACTCCATCAGCGTGCGCCAGGTGGTTGGCATGGCGCTGCGCGGCGCAGGCTACGAGGTGGTCGAGGCCACCGACGGGCACGACGCCTTGCGCAAGCTTGACGGTCGCAAGATCCACCTCGTCATCAGCGACGTGAACATGCCCCAGATGGACGGGCTGACCCTGCTGCGCCACATCAAGGCGCTGCCCGCCTACAAGTTCACACCCGTGATCATCCTGACCACCGAAACCGATGCGGCCAAAAAGCAGGCAGGCCAGCAGGGTGGCGCCAAGGCCTGGGTGGTCAAGCCCTTCCGCCCCGATCAGCTGCTGGCCGCCGTGGCCAAGCTGATCCTGCCCTGAGGAGCGCGGCATGGACATCATTGCCGAAGCCGGTGCTGACACGCTGCGCCTGCGCCTGCAGGGCGACTGCAACATCTACAGCGCTGGTGAACTGCGCAGCACCTTGCTGGAACGCCTGCGCGAACAGGCGGAGCTGGAGCTCGACCTGTCGGCGGTGACCGAATTCGACACTGCCGGGCTCCAGGTGCTGATGGCGGCCAAGAACTTCGCCCGCCTGGGTGGCCAGTCACTGCGCCTGAGTGGGCATAGCCCGGCCGTGCTTTCGCTGATCGCCCTGTACGACCTCGCAGACTGGCTTGGCGACCCGCTGGCGGGCACCGATGGCGAGGCCGTTGGCCGGCGCTGAGAAAGGGACCCCATGGAATTCAACGATGTGCTGCACACCTTCTTCGCCGAGAGTCGCGGCCTTCTCGGCGAGATGGAAAGCGCGCTGATGAGCCTGGAGCGCGAGCCCGGCGATGCGGAGGCGATCCACGCGGTGTTCCGCGCCGCCCACACCATCAAGGGCTCGGCTGGGCTGTTCGGGCTGGACGATATCGTCGGCTTCACCCACCACGTGGAGACCCTGCTGGACCGGGTGCGCTCAGGCAGTCTGAACCTGCAGGGTGACATGGTCAGCCTGCTGCTGCAGTGCGGCGACCACATTCACCGCCTGATCGACGTCGCTGGCGACACGGCCGGTGAACGCGACGACGGTCTGCCGATGCTGGGCCTGGCCCTGGTCGAACGGCTGCACGCCCTGGCCCCGCTGGACGCGGCCGCCTCGCCGACCTGCACCGCCCCCCCCGTGGCGCAAGCCAGCACCCGCAATGACCAGGACCTGTGGCATCTGTCGCTGCGCTTCTCGACCGGCCTGTTCCAGGAAGGCTTCGACCCCGCCCCCTTCATTCATCACCTGCGCACCCTGGGTCGCGTGGTGCACATCAGCACCCTCAGCACCCAGTTGCCAGCGCTTGAGACGATGGACCCAGAGTCCTGCTACCTCGGTTTCGAGATCCGTCTGGCCAGCGCCGCCAGCAAGCTTGAGATCGAGTCGGTGTTCGAGTTCGTGAGCCAGGACTGCGAGCTTCGCATCCTGCCGCCCGACAGCCGGGTCGACGACTACCTGCGCCTGATCGAGGCCCTGCCGGCCGACCGGCTGCGCCTGGGCGAAATCCTGCAGGCCTGCGGTGCACTGACTGCCCACGAGCTGAGTCGGGCGCTGGCGGAGCAACAGGCAGAGCCCGACGCAGAGCGGGCCCCGCTGGGCGAGATCCTGGTCGAGGAGCGCGCGGTGCAAGCCGAACTGGTGCAAGGCGCCATCGGGCGCCAGAACGAACTGCGCCAACGCCAGTCGCAAGAAGCCAAGATGATCCGCGTGCACTCAGACAAGCTCGACGCGCTGATCAACCGGGTGGCCGAGCTGATCATTGCCAGCGCTTCGGTGAGTGTGCAGGCCACACGCAACCAGGACCGTGCACTGCGCGAAGCGGTGTCGGTGATGTCGCGCCTGACCGAAGACGTGCGCGACGGCGCGATGCGCCTGCGCATGGTGGAGATCGGCGACACCTTCAACCGATTCCGCCGCGTGGTACGCGACGTGTCCAAGGACCTGGGCAAAGAAATCGAGCTGCACATCAGTGGCGGCGACACAGAACTCGACAAGTCGATGGTGGATCGCCTGGGCGACCCTTTGACCCACCTGATGCGCAATGCCATGGACCACGGCCTGGAAGCCCCCCTGGACCGACTGGCGGCCGGCAAGCCTGCGGCCGGGCGGCTGGAGCTGCGCGCACGCCATGAGGCGGGCGGCATCGTGATCGAGGTGGCGGACGATGGTGCCGGGTTGAACCGCGAACGCATCCTGGCCAAGGCACGCGAAAAGGGCCTGCTCACCACCGAGGCCCACCTCAGCGACGCCGAGGTCTGGGCGCTGATCTTCGAGCCTGGTTTTTCGACTGCCGAGCAGATCAGCAAGTTGTCGGGACGAGGTGTTGGCATGGACGTCGTGCGGCGCAGCATCGAGGCCTTGCGCGGCACGCTGGACATCGAAAGCGTGGCGGGCCGGGGCACGCTGTTCCGCATCCGCCTGCCGCTCACCCTGGCCATCATCGACGGCTTTCTGATGGCCGTGGGCGAAGCCCATTACGTGGTGCCACTGGATGCGGTGCTGGAGTGCGTGCAACTCGGCACCGAAGCGCACGACTACACAAACCTGCGCGGCGAGGTCCTGCCACTGCTGCGGCTGAGGCGCCATTTCGGGCTGCCGGGCCGGGCGACGCGGCGCGAGAACGTGGTCGTGGTTCAACTCGGCACCCGCAAGGCCGGCCTGGTGGTGGATCAGCTCAAGGGCGAATTCCAGGCGGTGATCAAACCTCTCGGGCCCTTGATGGAGGGCTTGCCCGGTATCTCGGGCTCAACCATCCTGGGCAGCGGCGAAGTAGCGCTGATGCTGGACATACCGGCCCTGGTCAACCAGGCCTCATGGAGCGCCTCGCAAGAGGCCCGCTCCGTGTTTTCAACCCATTGATTCTCGGAGCATTCCTTATGTTGAACAATTTTCGCATCGGCCTGCGCATGGGCCTGGGCTTCTTCCTGGTGATCGCCGTGTTGCTGGCCACGGTGGCCACGGCCGTCTTCAAGATGAGCCAGATCAATGACGATATGCAGACCATCGTCAACCGACGCTTTCCGAACACCATCACAGCCAACGCGCTGATTGATTCACTCAATGTGGCCAACCTGGCCATGCGCAACATCGTGCTGTCGCGCGAGCCCGCGGTGGTCAAGGCCGAGTTGGAGAAGATCGCCAAGATCCGCAACAACTTCACCGAATTGCTGAACACCCTCGACAAGGGCATCAGCACCGAGACCGGCAAGATGCTCCTGTCGCGCATCAAGGAGAAACGCGCCAAGTTCGGCCAAGGCCTGGTTCAGTACCTGAGCCTGGTCGAGGCCGGCAAATTCGACGCAGCCACCGTGCTGATGGTGACCGAGATGCGCGATGCCCAGCGTGAGTACGAAGGGGTGGTCAATGAAATGATCCAATACCAGGTGGGCATGGTGAAAAAGGCCGGCGAGCAGGCCGATGCCCAGTACCAAGCCACCCGCGAGCTGATGGCCATCCTCGCGCTGGCGTCGGTCTTGGTGGCCCTGGCCGTGGCGTATGGCGTGACCCGCAGCGTGACGCGCCCGCTGGGCGAAGCCACGGCAGCGGCGCGCCGTCTGGCTGAGGGGGATCTGAGCGCCCGCATCGAGGTGCGTGGGCGCGACGAGGTGGGCCAGTTGCTCCAGGCCATGGGCGAGATGGTGGCCAAGCTGGCCCAGATCATCGGGGAGGTGCGCGCCGCTTCCAACAGCCTGTCCAGCGCATCCGAACAGGTCTCGTCGACCGCACAGTCGCTGTCTCAGGGTGCCACCGAACAGGCGGCCGGCGTGGAAGAAATGTCGGCCACCATCGAACAGGCCAGCGCCTCGATCCAGCAAAACGCAGAGAACGCGCGCGTCACGGACGGCATGGCGGCCCACGCGGCCAGGGATGCCGGTGAGGGCGGCGAGGCCGTGAAGCTGACCGTCGGCGCCATGAAGAGCATCGCCGGCAAGATTGGCATCATCGACGACATTGCCTACCAGACCAATCTGCTCGCACTGAATGCGGCCATCGAGGCCGCGCGGGCCGGTGAACATGGCAAGGGCTTTGCCGTGGTGGCCGACGAAGTGCGCAAGCTCGCCGAGCGCAGCCAGGAGGCGGCACAAGAGATCGGCGAGCTGGCCACCAACTCGGTCGAGCAGGCCGAACGGGCAGGCAAGCTGCTGGAGGAGATGGTTCCATCGATCCGCAAGACCTCCGACCTCGTGAAAGAGATCGCCGCAGCCAGCGAAGAGCAGAACACCGGTGTCGCCCAAATCAACACCGCCGTCAACCAGCTCAACCAGACCACCCAGCAAAGCGCCTCGGCCAGCGAAGAGCTGGCCGCCACAGCCGAGGAAATGAGCTCCCAGGCCGAGCAACTGCAAAGCCTGATGGCCTTTTTCAAGCTCGGTGCCAGCGAGATCGCGCCTGCGGCACAGCCGCCCGAGAACCGCGCCACGCCCCGCCCGGCCGTGGTGCCTGCGCTGCGCCGGAATGCGGTGGCAATCACCTCGCCGGGCCCTGACTTCGTGCGTTTCTGAACAAGGGGTTGCGATGAGTACAGCCTTGGCCGAACGTGACCGCGGGGCCCTCTCCGGCACCCACAAGTACCTGAGCTTCACCCTGCAGGGCGAGGTCTATGCCATGGGCATCGAGCAGGTGAAGGAGATCATCGAATTCGGGCCCATCACCCTGGTGCCGATGATGCCGGCCTTCATGCGCGGGGTGATCAATCTGCGCGGCACGGTGGTGCCAGTGATCGATCTGTCGCGCCGCTTCGGCGGCGAGCCCAGCGTGGTCGGCCGGCGCACCTGCGTGGTGATCCTCGAGCTGCCCGCCGGTGAGGCGTCGGACCTCGGGCCACAGGTGATCGGGGTGATCGTCGACGCCGTCAATGCGGTGCTGGACATCGCCGCCGCCGCCATCGAGCCGCCGCCAAGCTTCGGCACCGGCATCCGGCCTGACTTCCTGCAGGGCATGGGCAAAGTCAAGGAGCGCTTTGTGCTGATCCTGAACGTGCACAAGACCTTGTCGCTCGAAGAGCTCAAAGACCTGCGCAACGCCCCGGCCCACGAGGCCCTCACCTGATCGCGCAAGCCGCCTGCTGGCCCCCCCCCGCACGCAGGCGGCGCACCGCGCCGCCAAATGGAGATGGCAGCACATGCACAGCCACAGCATCAACACGCATCGCACCGCGGAGGCTGGGCCATGAGCCGCGCCCTGCAACCAGGCGCCGCGCCCGCAGGATGGGTGCTGGGCGACACCGAGTTCGGCCTGTTCCAGCACTGGATACACCGGGTGGCCGGCATCACCATGGGCCCGGCCAAAAAGGCATTGGTGGCTGGCCGGCTGGCACGGCGCGTGGCCCAGCACGGTCTGGGGAGCTTCGAGGCCTACTTCGAGCTGCTTCAGCGCGATCCTCAGGAACACCAGCTGGCAGTCGACCTGCTGACCACCAACGAGACCCACTTCTTTCGCGAGCCGGGGCATTTCGAGCTGATGCGCGACACGGTGCTGCCCCAGCACCCGGCAGGCCGCCCGCTGCGCGTGTGGAGCGCCGCGTGCTCTACGGGGCAGGAACCCTATAGCCTGGCCATGCTGATGGCCCACGTGCTGGGCGCGGCGCCCTGGGAGGTGCTTGGCACCGACTTGTCGACCCGTGTGCTGGAGCGGGCCCGCCAGGGCTTGTACGACACGGCGCTGGCACGCGAGATCCCCGAACCCTTTCTGCGCGCGTTCTGCTTCAAAGGTGTGGGGGCACAGCACGGCCGCTTTCTGATCGCGCCCGAACTGCGGCGCCGGGTCCGCTTCGAGCAGGTCAACCTCAATGAGACCTTGCCCGACTTGGGCGATTTCGACGTGATCTTCCTGCGCAACGTGATGATCTACTTCAACGATGCCACCAAGCGCAGCGTGATCGAACGCCTGCTGCGGGCACTGCGGCCCCGGGGCTGGCTGGTGGTCGGCCATTCGGAAAGCCTCAACGGGATCAGCCCGCTGCTGCAAGCGCATTCGCCGTCGGTCTATCGCAAGCACGCATGACCGCCACACCCTGGACCCCGAGGCCAGAGAAGATGGTCATGCCCGGCGAGGTCTGGTTCGGCCAGGGCGAACAACGGGTCGGCACCCTGCTGGGTTCGTGCGTGGCTGTCACGCTGTGGCACCCCAAGACCCAGGCGGGCGGGCTGTGCCATTACATGCTGCCCGAACGCGGCCCGACCGCCCGAGGTCTGGAACGGCGGGTGCTCGATGGCCGCTACGGGGACGAAGCCCTGGCCCTGCTGCTGGCCGCAGCCCGGCGCGCCGGCTGCACGCCGACCGAGTGTGAGGTCAAGCTGTTTGGCGGCGGGCGCATGTTCGCCAGCACGGCGGGCGGCGGCGAAGCGCTGCAGGTGCACCTGCGCAATGTCGAGCAGGCCCACCGGCTGGTGCGCCACCACGGTCTGCGCGTGGTGGCGCAGCACCTGGGTGGACAGGGATATCGGCAACTGCGGCTCGACCTGAGCAGCGGCGATGTCTGGCTGCGGTTCTCGCCTTGCGAGGGATTCGACGAAGGCGTGGCAACAACAGGAGCACAGGCATGAAGCAAATACGCGTGATGGTGGTGGACGACTCGGCAACGGTGCGCAAGGTGCTCACCCAGGTGCTGTCGGCGGTGCCGGACATCCAGGTCATCGCCACAGCGCCCGATCCGCTGTTCGCGCTCGACAAGATGAAGCGTGACTGGCCCGACGTGCTGGTTCTGGACGTGGAGATGCCGCGCATGGACGGCATCACTTTCTTGCGCCGCATCATGGCCGAACGACCCACGCCGGTGGTGATCTGCTCCACCCTCACCGAAGCCGGAGCACAGACCACCTTGCAGGCACTGGCAGCCGGCGCCGCCGGCATCGTGACCAAGCCCCGAAGCGACGTGAGCGGCTTTCTGGTGGATGCCTCTGACGACGTGGTCTCAGCGGTCCGCGCGGCCAGCCGGGTCAACCTGAGCCGATTGCGCAGCACGCCGACGCGCACACCCCTGAAGCCCCTGCCCATGGCCGCCGTGCCCGCGCCGGCCGCGCGCCCGCTGTCTGGGCCCACCATGCCGGATGCCCTGCATGAAACCACCGATCGCGTGGTGGCCATTGGTACCTCGACGGGTGGGACCCAGGCCTTGGAAGAGATTCTGGTCGCGCTGCCACCGACTGCGCCCGGCATCGTGGTGGTGCAACACATGCCTGAGAAGTTCACCGCGGCCTTTGCAGCGCGGCTCAACAGCCTGTGCGCGGTCGAGGTGCGCGAGGCCCGGCCCGGTGACCGGGTGCTGAGTGGGCGCGTGTTGATTGCGCCAGGGCGTCAGCACATGCAGCTGCGGCGCAGCGGCGCCCAGTACCACGTCGATGTGGCGCCAGGCCCGCCAGTGAACCGCCATTGCCCCAGCGTGGACGTGCTTTTTCGCTCGGTCGCCACGGTGGCGCGCAACAATGCCCTGGGCATGATCCTCACCGGCATGGGCGACGATGGCGCCCGCGGCTTGCTTCAGATGCGCGAAGCCAATGCCGACACCATCGCCCAGGACGAGGCCACGTGCGTGGTCTACGGCATGCCGCGCGAAGCCGTGCAACTGGGTGCGGCACGGCGCGTGCTGCGACTGGAGGCCATGGCAGGCGCGATCATGGAGTTCGGGCGGCGGCGCTGACCGGCCCCCCGCCCACTCTTGGTCAGGCCATGCCCCCGGCGGTGCCCAACACCCGTGCCACCAGTCCCTGCACTGACCCGTCGTGCCGAAAGCCGGCCGCCTCGGCCGCAGGGGTTTGTAGCGGCGGCTGGCGGCCGAACAGGGCCTCGATGCGGCTGTCGGGCCGGTGCTGGATCAACGCAGCAGCCGGCCGCCCCAGGTTGTGTGCAGTGGCTTCGATGACGCTGGCCACCGGCAGGCACAGCACCGGCAACTGCCAGCAACGCGAGGCCGGCATGGCCGAGGCAGGCAGGCTGGCCGCATGCAAGAGGTTGTCCAGGCAGCAAGCCAGCGACATCCACCAGCACACGGCCTCGGGCGACACCGGGCACTCATAAGGGTTGCCGGCACGCAAGGCATGGAAGATCTGGCTCATGAAGGCAGAGCCGTGCCCGCTTTCCGCAGGCGGCCGGGCCACGATGCCGGGCAGGCGCAGGCTGCAACCGTCCAGCTCGCCGCGACGGGCGTAGTCGGCCAGCAGCAGCTCGCTCATCCACTTGTGGGTGCCGTAGCTGAGCTGGGGCTGCGGCAGCAGGTCTTCGCCGACCGGCCCGGGCCCCAGTGCGCCATAGACGGCCACCGAGCTGGCCAACACCACCCGAGCCGGCGGCGTGCGCCCCTGCCGGGTCAGGCCGGCCAAGTGTTCAAGGAGGTGCACGGTGCCCAGCAGATTGGCCTGAAGGCCGGCCTCAGGCTCACGCTCGGCCAGCGCGCCAGGCATGCTGGCCAGGTGGAACACCTGTTGGGGCGGGTCCTCCGACAGGCTTTGCAGCAAGGCTGCATCGGCGAAGTGGCCGGTGTGTTGGCGATGCCCGGCCCCCGGCGAACCTTGACGAAAGTGCCGGTCGACCAGGGTGAGGCGCAATCCCCCCTGCCCTGCCCCAAGGGGCATCACCCGCAACAAGCGCTGCACCAGCGCTGCGCCCACAAAGCCGTCCGCCCCCGTGATCAGCACATGCATCAGAGGGCTCCGGCAGGGTGGGCCGAGCGGCTGGCCAGACAGCGCGCCATGTCAGCGTCGTACTGCCCGTCCACCAGCACGAACAGCATGCGGCAGGGCCGCCCCGAGCGGTTGGCCCAGGCGTGGTTGGTGCCGCGCTGCACCACCACGCTGCCTGGGCGCAGCAGCACCTCGGAGTCGTCCAGCACCAGGGTCATCTCGCCTTCGATGACCACGCCGTAGTCCACCGACTCGGTGCGGTGCATCAAGGGGTGGGGCGAATCAGCCGCCACAGTGGAGGCACTGGCGTCACCGATCTGGGTGAAGGCCTCTTTCATGCGGCCGGCCCCGGTGGCCAGGTAATCGGCGGTGTCGGGCGGGATGTCGACAAAGCGCAGCCGGGTACCGCCAGCCGGGGGCGGCAGGCGCAACGGGCCCAGGGTGGGGTCGGGGCCGTTGTCCACCCGGGCGGGCGTGGCCTCGGTGCTCCAGACCTCGTGGAAGACGGTGCCAGGGATGGCTTCGATGGCGACCACCGTGGGCAGCGGGCCCTGGCTGCTGACGACGGCCTGGCCGCGCTCGTCATGGCCGGTCACGACGCGGTGGATGGGGGGCAAGGGGTGGGTGTCGGATGGGGTGTTCATGATGTTCAGGGCAGAGGCCGCCAGCGGCCGATTCATTCAGGATCGAAGATGGCCACGGCCCGGGTCCAGCCGGCCGAGGCACCGCGGATCTTGTGCGGGAAGCAGCTGATGGTGAAGCCATGGGGTGGCAGGGCCTCCAGCTGGTGCAGCTTCTCCAGGTGGCAGTAGCCGATGTCGCGCCCGGCCTTGTGGCCCTCCCAGATCAGGGCCTTGTTGCCGGTTTCGGCGATGCGCTGGGCGGTGTAGGAGAAGGGGGCGTCCCAGCTCCAGGCGTCGGTGCCGGTCAGGCGCACGCCGCGCTCCAACAGGTACATGGTGGCCTCGTAGCCCATGCCGCAGCCGGCGTTCAGGTAGTCGCTGTGGCCGTAGCGCTCGCCGGCCCGGGTGTTGACCAGCACGATGTCGAGCGGCTGCAGGCTGTAGCCGATGCGCGCCAGTTCGGCCTCCACATCAGCGGCGGTGGCCACATAGCCGTCCGGAAAATGCCGGAAGTCAAGCTTCACGCCGGGCTGGAAACACCACTCCAGCGGCACCTGGTCGATGGTGATGGCGGGCCGGGCCTCGCCCAGGCGGGCGTCCATGGTGGCGTGGAAGTGGTAGGGCGCATCGAGGTGGGTGCCGTTGTGGGTGGTCAGGGTGACCCACTCGGCTGCGGCGGCCTGGCCATCGGGGTAGTCGGCCGGTACGGTGCCGGGCAGCATGTGCATGAACTCGGGCAAGGTGTCGGCGTGGGTCTGGTAGGTGATGCGCGGCGCCAGCGGAGGCGGGTCGGACAGCACATCGTTTTCCAGGTAGATCGACAGGTCGACCAGGCGGCGGGTGGGTTTGGTGCTCATGGATCGTTGGGGGTGGTCAGTCAGGGATATCAGACTCCGGCCGGCTGAGGGGGCGGGGGCGAGGGGGTCGTCGAGCGCGGGCGCGGGCGCGCTTGTGAGAAACAGATCACGGCACAGGCGGCCATGAGCACGGCCGCGCCGGCCAGGCTCTCGTAGCCGGCCCACTTGACCAGCGTGCCGCCCAGCACCGGGCCCAGGGCGGCGCCCGCCATCATCATGGCCGGCGTGGCGGCCAGGGCCCGACCACTGGGGTCGAGCCGGGCCAGCAGGCCGAAGGCAAAGGTGTGGGTGAAGATCATCACCGCGGCAAACACCGAGGCCGCCGCGGCATAGGGCGCAAACTGCTGGCTTTGCGTGATCACCAGCACCAGCACCGCCTGGGCCAGCGGGCCGCACAGCACCACGCGCTCGGCCGGCCAGCGGCGTTGCAGCAGGGCGGCCAGGCCGGCCGGCAGCAGGTTGACCAGGCCCAGGGCCACCAGGACCGCATTGACCGCCTGCAGACCAAAGCCCCGGTCCATGCCGATGCGCTCGAGAAAGCTGAACATCATGGCCTGCACCACGGCCATGCAACTCACCCCCAAGGCCCCGAGCCAGACAGCCCGGCCCAGCGCCACGCGGGGGCCTGGGGCCGCAACGCCCTGCCCCGTCATCAGCGCGGCGGCGCGTGGGTATGCCAAGCCCGTGGCCACGCAAGCCACAGCCATGACCGCAGCGAACACCTTGAACAGCAGGGCACCGCCCAGGCTCGCCAGCAAGGGCGGCACGGCGGCAAAGAACAGCACGGCGAACACCCCCAGGGCGATGCCGACCAAGGCAAACAGGCGGTGCGGGTTGGCGCTGCGTGCAATGGTGCCGTGGGTGCAACTGAGTGCGGCGGCAGAGCTCACGCCCGCCAGGGCGTGCAGCACCGCCATGGCGGCGTAGTCGGCGGTTTGGGACGCGCCGGCAAAGGCCAGCGCGGCCAGGCCAAAACCCAGGGCGACCGGCAGGCGCCCGGGCAGGCGGTGCAGGCGCGGCGCCACGGCCAGGCTGCTGAACACCGCCCCCACCAGAAACAGGGTGGCCAGGCCCCCAGCCTGCTGAGGGTCCAGGTGGTAGGACGAGATCAGCGTACCCACCCAGACAGGCAGGGCCACCAGATCCAGCATGCCGGCGCAGTGCGCCAGCATCAGCGCCAGGCGGGCCGGCCAGCGCTCGGTCTGGTTGGGCTGCGGGCTTGTGTCGGTCAGCGGGTGGCTCATACGGGCTCCGCCAGGCTCATCAGGGAGTCGCGCATGATGCGGGCATGTTCGGCCTTGTCGCCGCCCGTGATCTCGATTTCGCCCAGGCGACCGGAATTCTCGACCACCATGCGGCAACGCTCCCAGCGGCGATCTTCGAAGCGCTGCAGAGCGGCATCGAGGCCGTCACCGGACGCCAGCTCCTGCGCGAGCACCAGGGCGTCTTCGATGCCGATGCAGGCGCCCGAGGCCAGGTGCGGCGTGGTGGCGTGCACGGTGTCGCCGATCAACACCACCCGCCCCTGATGCCAGGGGCGGGGCATGAGCAGGCCTTCGAGGGGGCGGAACACGATCTGCGACTCTGGCGTGAGCAGGCTGCGCAGCTGCTGCACCTGGGGCGCACTGAAGGGGGCCAGCAAGGCGTCGAGCAGGCGATGGAAATCGGCCGGCGGCACGTGGGTGTTGTGCTCGCGGTCTTCGGTCACGAACAAGTACATCTCGGTCTGGGAGACCGGGTTGACACCCACCTTGATCTTGGGGCCCACCCACATGATGGCGCCGCCCACGCTGTCGGGGCGGGGCAGCACGGCGCGCCACACGGCTTGGCCGCTGTAGCGCGGGGCCGGAGCCTGCGGGAACACGCTCTGCCGCACCTTGGAGTACAGGCCATCGGCCCCGATGACCAGGTCGTAGCGGCGCTGGCTGCCATCGGTGAAGCGCACGTCGACGCCCTCGGCGTCCTGCCGGATCTCGCTGAAGGTGCAGCCCAGGAACACCTGGGTGCCCGAGGCCCGGGTGGCCTCGGCCAGCAGACGCGCGAGCACGGGGCGCATGATGGCGCCGCCCCCCGGCACATCGGCCCCCGCGATGCGTGGCGTGGGCAGGTGGGCCAGCGTGGCGCCATTCGGGGCCAGCAGCTCGACGCCATCCGAGGCGTGGCCGACCTGCAGGAAAGGCTCCAGGATGCCCAGTTGCCGGAAGGCGCGCAGGGTGGCGCCGCCGAGGCTGATGCCCGCACCATACGAGCGCCAGCCGGGGTCGATCTCAACCAGGTCGACCGCATGGCCGTGTTTGCGCAGCTCGATGGCGGCCGACATGCCGGAAAAGCCGCCGCCGATGATGAGGATCTTGTGTTGTGCTTGTGGGCTCATGGGATGTCTCCGTTTTTTGATATCAATTGATGGCGTTGCAGTCGCAGCTCGCCCTGCGGACTCTGCACAAGGTCCAGCCGCGACAAGGCCTGACCCAGGCAGGGGCCCAGGGTGCATTGGCCGGTGGCGACGTCGAACTGCGCGCCGTGGGCATGGCAGACGATGCGGTCGCCTGCGGCGTTGAGGTAGGCGTCCTTGCGCCAAGCCATGGGCGTGCCGCCGTGGTGGGGGCAGGCGTCGCGGTAGGCATGGACCTGGCCCTGGCGGCGCACCAGCAGCACCGAGTCCTGCCCCTGCTGCAGGGGATCAAAGCCGCGCGAACTGCCCTCGGGCAGCTCATCGACATGGCACAGGCGGATCCAGGGTGACACGGTGGGGCTCGCCTCAGTGTTGTGCCTTCGCTGCACCGGGGGGCGGGCCGGAAGGGGCCCACTTGTCGCGGTGCTGGAACAGGAACAGCTGCGAGGCGTCGGCGCCCATGGGGGTCTCGCGGGCCTGCCACTGGTCGTCGTGCAGGTCCATGTCGGCGTCGTACTCGACATGGCAGCCCAGGGGGCTGTTGAAGTACCAGAACCAGTTGGAGCCAAAGCGGTGTCGCCCCGGGCCCCAGAAGGACTGATAGCCCTGGTTGGCGAAGCGCGTGCCGGCCTGCATCAGCTCCGAAGGGCCGCCGAGGTGGAAGGTGAAATGCTCCACCCCCTTCATGAAAGGCGGGGTCTCGATCAGGAACAGGGTGTGGTGGTCCAGCGTGCCGGCAGGGCGCAGAAAGGGGCCCACGCCGGTGAAGCGGTCGGTGCAACGAAAGCCCAGGCGTTGCACGTAAAAGGCCTCGGCCCGGGCCGCATCGGGCACGAAATACACCACGTGGGACAGGGTGCGGGGGCGGATCGGGGTGTCGTCGCTGGCGGCCACCTGGTTGGCCGGGCGTTGTGTCGACGCACCGGGGGCGTTGACGGTTTCGGCCGGTAAAGCGATGGGGCGGCGCACGCTGAGCTGAAAGCCCAGGGCAAAGCCCATGTCATCCAGGGTTTCAAGCGAGCCGTCGGGCAGGCGGCGCACCTCGCGGTCGCGCCCCAGTTCGGCGGCAATCGCCTCCAGGGTGGCAGCATCGGCCACGCCGTAGACGGTCTTGCGCAGCTGGCTGGCCGTGCCCAGGCCCGTCGGCAAGGCCGGGTCGTCACGGCGGGCCAGCACGATGGCGGTGCCGTCCAGGGCTTCAAAGCGACCGCCGTCGGCGCCCAGATCGACCGGTTGCAGGCCGTAATCGATGAGGTAGCGGCTGCAGGCGGCCAGGTCGTCAACGCCAAAGACCAGGGCGTCGGGTCCGATGATGTTCATGCAATGTCTCCAGAAATGAAGGTGGGGGTTCAGGTCAGCGGGTGGCGGGCAGCGCGGTACGCCCACCCAGGGTTTCGGCCACCCAGTCGGCGATGTAGGCACCGGCATTGGCGGAGTTGTCGAAGCTCGAGTGCTGCACACCGCCTTCGCGGTCGGTGAAGACCTTGAGCTCGCGCTTGGGGCTGTTCACCAGCTGCTCGTAGCTGCGGTGGGCCCAGTGCACGGGGATCTGCGAGTCCTTCTCGCCATGGGTGACCAGGAAGGGCACCCGAATGCGGTCGAGCACGCCGTCCAGGTGCACGTTTTCGGCGATGCGCATGAAGTCGTCGGGGTCCTTGGCGCCCCAGACCCAGCGCACATGCTCCCAGTAGTGGGGCACGGGCAGGCTGCCCTCGCGGGCCAGGCGCTTCTTCTGAACATCGCGCCAGTCGTGGTTGGCGCCCCACACCACGCCGCAGGCAAAGCGCGGCTCAAAGGCCACCGCACGCGGGCAGTAGTAGCCACCCAGGGACACCCCTTCGAGGCCGATGCGCCGGGGATCGATGTCGGCACGGGTTTCGAGCCAGTCGACCACGCGGCTGGCCCAGTGCTCGGTGTCGTAGCGCGCGGTGAGGCCCTGCAGGCGCAGGGCCTCGCCGGTGCCGGGCTGGTCGATGATCAGCGAGGCCACGCCGCGTTGCGCCAGCCAGGCGGGCAGGCCCACGCGGTATTTCATCTCCTTGGTCGAGTCCAGGCCGTTGAGCTGGACCAGGATGGGGGCTGGCCCGCTGACCCCCTCGGCGCGCACCAGCAGACCCGACAGGTGCTGGCCTTCGTAGGGGATGCGCACGAACTCGCAGTTCTCGCCGCTCAGCTCGATGCTGCGGCGGAAGGTCTGCAGAAACTGCTGGTACAGGGCCAGCCGCCCTTCACTGCCATGGGCCAACAGGCGTTCGGCCGTGATCAAGTAGGTGGCAGCCCGGTTGAGCTTGTCGCCGGCCGAGATCAGCCGGCCTCGGGCCTCGTCTTCGGCCGCCAGTTCGCTGAGCTGATTGGCCATGCGCACCCAGGTCTCGCGAAAGGCGGCCGTGCCGGCGGCGTCGGGCTGCTGGGCGGCTTCGGCCAGGGGCGCGCACATGGCCTGGATCTCGCCCATGCGGGCGCCCATCTCGATGGCCAGGTTGACCGACAGATCCCAGACGTAGTTGGTGGGAAAGAAACGAAACATGCAAGGTCCTCTTCAAAAATGCGGTGTGCTGTCAGCCCGGCTCAGTGCGCCCCGGGCCCGATGCCCAGGCTGGCAAAGAAGCGGCGGGTGGGCTCGTCGGCAAAGTCGGGCACGAAGCGGAAGGCCGCGATGCGCCCCTGCCGCACGCGCACCTCGTCGGTGCCCCGTGCGCGCTCCACGCCGGCACGGCGGGTCAGGGCGCTGCGCAGCTCCAGCGTGGCGTGCACGGTGTCGCCCTGGACCTGGGTGCGCAGCACGGTGATCTCGCCGGCCTGGCTGAGCACGGTGGCGTCGATGTACAGCGACAGGCATTGTTTGTTGCTCATCTCGGGGCGGCAGGCCGGGAAGTCGGAGCGCGCTACGTCCTCGGCGATCAAGGCCTCGACGGCGGCCTTGTCATGGGCCTTGACGGCCGCCAGGTACTGCTGGAACACCTGCTCGGGGGCGGTCTGCGCAACGGCCGGCAGGCCCAGGCCGGCGGCCAGAGCCGTGAGGGCGGCGAGGCCGACGCGAAAGGCTGGGCGCAGCAGGCGGTGGCCCGGCAGGGGGTGGGTCAGCTTCATGGGGTTCCTTCTTCGGTGTCAGAGGGCGGGGGACGGGTTCAGGGCGGGGCCCTGGATGGGCTGAGTGGGCTGAGTGGGCTGAGTGGGCTGAGTGGAGCGCAGCAGAAAGTGCGCGAGGGCGGGCAGCAGCACCAGGGCGCCGAGCATGTTCCAGAGGAACATGAAGGCCAGCAGCAGGCCCATGTCGGCCTGGAACTTGATGGGGCTGAACACCCAGGTGATGACGCCAATGGCCAGGGTGACACCGGTCAGCATGACCACCTTGCCGGTGAACAGCAGGGCCTGGTAATAGGCCTGTGACAGGGTGGCGCCAGCGCGCAGTTGGGCCAGGGTGATGCTCAGGATGTAGAGGGCGTAATCAACCCCGATGCCCACCCCAAGGGCGATCACGGGCAGGGTGGCCACTTTCACGCCCATGCCCAGCCCCACCATCAGGGCCTCGGCCAGCACCGAGGTCAGCATCAGGGGCAGCACAGCCACCCCCACGGCCCGCCACGAGCGGAAGGTGATGAAGCACAGCAGCACCACCGCGGCATAGACCAGCAGCAGCATCTGGTGCCAGGCGCTCTTGACCACGATGTTGGTGGCGGCCTCGATGCCGGCCGAGCCTGCGGCCAGCAGAAACTGCCCTTCGGGGCCGTTGTTGTCGCGGGCAAAGGCCTCGACCTGGGCCACAACCCGGTTCAGCGTGTCGGCCTTGTGGTCGCGCAGGTACACGTACACCGTGAGCAGGCTGCAGGCATCGTTGTACAGCCCGCGCGGCGCCCCCGCCGTGACGGTGTTGAGCATGGCCTGGTTGGGCAGGAATTCATACCACCGGGGATTGCCCTCGTTGAGGCCGGTGAGCACGCGCCGATTCAGCAGCGACAAGGTGTTGGTGGCCTCCACACCGTCGATCTGGCGCAATTGCCACTCCAGGGCATCGACGCGGTTCAGCACCGCGTAGTTGGCGCACTGGCCCTCGGGGGTCTTGACCATGACGGCCAGCACATCGCTGGAGGCGCCATAGGCGGCATTGACGTAGGCCACGTCGCGGTTGTAGCGGCTGTCGGCGCGCAGCTCGGGGGCGCCGGGGTCCAGATCGCCGATCTGCAAGTGGGTGCTCCACTGGTAGCCCGTGACGGCCAGGACGGCGGCCACCCCCAGCGCGCCCCAGGCCCAGCGGCGCTGGGTGAAGCGGTCCAGCAAGGCCCAGGCCGGGTGGCGTGCGGCACCGGCGGCATCGGCCAGTTCACTGCGCAGGCTGCGCTCGGCCGCGGCGGGGCTGACGCCGCTGTAGCTGAGCAGGATGGGCAGCAGGATCAGGTTGGTGAAGATCAGCATGGCCACGCCGAGCGAGGCTGCAATCGCCAGCTCGCGGATCACCTGGATGTCGATGACCAGCAGCACGGCAAAGCCCACGGCATCGGCCAGCAAGGCGGTGAGGCCTGCCAGAAAGAGCCTGCGAAAGGTGTAGCGGGCGGCCACCAAGGGCGAGACACCACGCCCGATGTCCTGCATGATCCCGTTCATCTTCTGGGCCCCATGGCTCATGCCGATGGCGAACACCAGAAAGGGCACGAGGATGGAGTACGGGTCCAGCGAATAGCCCAGGGTGGGCAACAGGCCCAGTTGCCAGACCACCGCTACCAGCGAGGCGAGCACCACCAGCACAGTGGAGCGCACGCAACGGGTGAAGCCGTACACCATGCCGGCGGCAATCAGCACGGCCAGCGCGAAGAAGACCAGCACCATGCGCACCCCGGCAATGAGGTCGCCCACGATCTTGGCAAAGCCCGTGATGTGCAAGGTGACGCCGCGGCCCTCGTACTTGAGCCGCAAGGCCTCCAGCCGCGCAGACAACGCGCTGTAGTCAAGGTGGTGGCCGTCGGGGTCGCGCTCCAGCAGGGGCACGTACAGGGCGGTGGAGCGGCCGTCCAGAGCCACCACTTGCCCCTGCTCGCCTGAGCGGGCGATGTTGGCCGCCAGTTGCTGCAGGCTGGCGGGCGAGCCATCGTAGCCATCGGGGATCACCGGCCCGCCTTCCAGTCCATCCTCGGTCACACCGACCCAGCGCGTGTTGGGGGTCCAGAGCGACTTCATCTGGGTGCGGGCCACACCCGGCATCAGGAACACCTCGTCACTGATCTGGCGCAGGGTCTCCAGGTAGGCCGGGTCGTACAGGCTGCTGCCGCGCTGGTTGGCCACGACGATGCGCACCGCATTGCCCAGTCCACTGAGCTCGCCCTGGTGCTGCAGGTAGTTCTGCACATAGGGGTGGCTGGCGGGAATGGTTTTCTCGAAGCTGGCGTTGAGCTGCAGCCGGGTGGCCTGCCAGCCCAGCAGCACGGTGGCGAGGGCACACAGCAGGACCACCCACAGGCGGTTGTTGAACAACAGGCGCTCGACGATCGACCCGGAACGGGTGTCAAAGCCGCTCTGGGACGCCTCGGCGGTCGGCGGCAAGGGGGTGATGACGGCGCTCATGGTCGTGCTCCCGCCCCATTGACAGTGGGTGCCGGTGTGACGGCCGAGGCCATGGTCACGCCGTCGGCAGTGATGCTTTGCACCCCCTGCAGGCCTGCGGTGAGCCACTGGCCGCCCGCCAGGGGCAACAAGGCGCTCAATGGCGCCAGGGCCTGTTTGTTGAGGGGCCTGAGCACGCCCTCTTGCAGTTGCAGCACCTGGCCGGCCTGGTTGACCCACCAGAGCGTACCGTCGGCACCACGAACCGAACCGGTGATGCTGGCAGGCAGGGGGTTGGCGATGGCCTGCCAATGCTGGCCCGCGTCACGGGTGTGCCAAATCTGGCCGCGCAGCCCCGCCACCAGAAACTCGACGGGGCTGAGCATTTCGGCGGTGAAAAAGCTCCCGGAATAGGGGCTGGCCAGACGCTGAAAGTGCGCACCGCCATCGCCGGAGTACAAGAGCAGGCCTTGTTCGCCCGCGATCAGAATGGCGGCCCCGTGGTGGCGCACCGCATTGAGATGCAGGCCCTTGGGATTGTCCAGGCGGGACGTCCATGGCGCCCAGTGCTGGCCGCCGTCTTCACTGGCCACGGCCAGACCATAGGCGCCAACCGCCAGCAGGCGTTGTGACGACAGCACGGCCAGATCGAGCAGGGGCTTGTCGGCCCCCTCCTGAACCAGGCGCTCGGCCTGGGCGATGGACGTCGCCTGCCCGCCAGCGCGGGCCTCGTCGAGCAGGGCCTGGGCAATCTGGCGCCCATGGAGTCGTTGCTGCCAGTGCTGGCCGCCATCGTCGGTGCTGAGCACCACGCCGGCATGGCCCACGGCGATGCCGTGGCGGTCGTCGGCAAAGCGCACAGCGGTCAGGGTGACACTGACGGGCACCTGCGCCTGGTGCCAGGTCCGGGCCTGATCGGCACTGAGCAGCACCAGACCGCGCTCGCCCACCGCCACGGTGGTGGGGCCGGCCTGGGCCAGGCCCAGTAGCACCGAGCCGGGCCCCAGCCGGGTGGCCAGGGCCGGACGATCCAGGCTGTCACCCACCGGGCTGGTGGCCAGGGCGGGACCAGCCAGGCCCCACAGATGGGCACTCAACAGGGCAGTGATCAGGGCGCCCGGCAGGCCGCCCCAAGAAGGACGCAGGGGGCGGGGCAACTGGACACCGAGCCGGTCATGGGACGGGGCCACCGTGGCGACCCGGGCAACCAAGGCATTGGCGGCCGGTGGGGGGGCTGTGGGCCGCGGTGCCGCGGGCCCGGCGGATCGACGCGGGCAGGCAAGGCCGGCCGGGGCGTCAGCGTGCGCGATCATGGCGTGTCTCGATTCACGGGTGCAGGCGGCTGCCGGGCGCGCTGCGCCCGACTGTGGCCTGGAAGGTGGAGGGGGTGTGGTGAGGGGTAGCGGTGGGTGACGCGGGTGAGCAGGCGACGCGGGACGATGGTCAGCGAATGCCCTCGCCAGCCATGGCATCGGGGGTGAACACTGTGTCAGGCAGGCGCGGCCTGATGGCGTACTGCACCGATTTGCTGTTGTAGAGGTTGGCCACATAGGCCTGGCCGGTGAGCAGATCGTTCACGCCCATGGCGCCGATGACGGTGCCTGGCAGGTCAGGGGCCACCAGGGTCTGTGACCACAGGGTGCGCCAGAGCTGGCCGTTGGCGTCCCAGCGGTCACCGAGCACGCAGTTCCAGGTGTCCTCGTCGCAGTAGTAACGGCTGCGCACGGCCTGGTGACGTTGGCCCTGGCGCAGCTTGGCCTCGATCACCCAGACGCGGTGCAGCTCCCAGCGCACGTGGTCGGGGTTGAGGTGGTGGGCGCCCAGCACCTCGGCGTCGGTCTTGGGCTGCAGCAGTTTGTTGCCGTTGTAGGGGATAAACATCTCCTGCTTGCCGACCAGGGTCCAGTCGAAGCGGTCGATGCGGCCAGCCCAGGTCTCCAGCTCGTCGAAGCTCATCACACCGGCGGTGGCGGGCGCCGGGGTGTCGCAGCAGGGGTTGGGCAGCTTGCGCACGCGACGCTGGCCGGTGAGGTAGACCCAGGCCTGGTCTTTGCTGCCGTCCACCTGATTGCGGCCCACGATGGCCTCGCCGGCGCGGATGGGCGGGCCGGTGTTGATGAGGCGGATCAGCCAGAACTCGTTCTTCTTGGCGAACTGCTCGGGGCTGCCGTCTTCAAAGTAATAGGGCATCTGCTGGTCGGCCTGGCCCTCGGTGGTCAGCACCGCCTTGCCGTCGGCGGTGAGCTGGTACTGGGTGGCCTGCCACTGCCAGGTGGTGCCACGCCAGCGCAGGCTGTGGTTGCTGATGGCCTCGGCCCCACTCTTGGGGATGGGGAAGGGGATGCCGCCATAGGCGCCTTCGATCACGTCGTTGTTGAGCCGGGCGCGGGTGGCGTTCTTGAAGGTGTTGTCGTACACCCATTGCGGCGCCGCCGCCGTGCGGTGGCTGGGGTAGACATCGACCCGGAAGCTGTCGGGGTACTTCTTGAGCATGGCCCGGGTGCCGTCGCTGAGTTTGGCGGCGTATTGCTCGGCGTTCTTGGCATTGATCGACAGCAGGGGCTTCTCGTCCTTGAAGGGGTCGCCCCGGCGGCCGCCGGGTTTGTCGCCGGGGATGGGCTGGGTGTAGCCCCCGGTCCAGGCCGGGATGCTGCCGTCGGCATTGCCGGCCTTCTGGCCCCCGAAGGGGGTCAGTTCGGACTTGAG
Source organism: Curvibacter sp. EU05-FHT14A10 (assembly GCF_058791075.1). NCBI lineage: Bacteria > Pseudomonadati > Pseudomonadota > Betaproteobacteria > Burkholderiales > Comamonadaceae > Curvibacter > Curvibacter sp. EU05-FHT14A10. The sequence goes on along the minus strand of NZ_JBYTDE010000006.1, from coordinate 26,822 downwards.
TTTGGCGGCTTCTTCGGCACTCACCGCCGCCACTGCGGGCACCATCCCTGAAACCGCAGCAGCGGCGGCCAGCATCGAAATCAGCATTGTCTTGTTCACGCTTGTCTCCAGTCGAAATCAGAAAGTCCGGCGCACGGACAGCGAGACAAAGTCGCGGTCGGCCAGGGTGTTGCCGGTGCTGTAGGTGGCGGTGCCGCCCGTGAGCAACGGTGTGTAGTTGACGAAGGGCGCAGCACCGCCCAGGAAGCGGGTGTAGTTGAGCGAGAACTGCCATACCCCCTGGTAGGTGCCCTCCAGCCCCAGCGTGGCCGAGCCTGTGCCCTTGGGGCCCCAGGCCAGACCGGTGACCGAAGAGTTGCCGTCCAACACATAGCGCAGCCCGACCGGCACGCTGAGGTCGAGGCCCGGCAAGACCTGGCGGTAGCTGGGGCTGAAGACCATCTGCAAGGCGGTGGCGTCGCGGGTGCGCAGCGGGTCGAGGTGGCCCTCGGGGTCGTTCTTGCTGAGCACGCGGTTCCAGGCGATCTCACCCATGAAGTTGGCCTCGCGGGCCAGGAAGCTGGGGCCCAGGGAGCTGATCCACGACAGGTTCAGGTGGGCGGTCTTGCCGGTGGCCAGGGTGCCGGCGGGAGCCACGTTGGCATAGACGATGTTGCTGTTGACCAGCGGCATGTTGCTGCGCAGCGAAGTCTCGATGGACACGTTGGTGTTGCCCAGCGAGCGGCTGGCACTGGCACCCACGGTCTTCACGGCATCAGGGAAGACGTAGTACCAGTTGCCCTGCCCGCCCGTCACATTGAGCTGCGAGTAGAGCTGGCCGGCCTTGTCGTGGTAGCGCGCGGCATAGAAGCCGAGGTCGGTCTCCTCCAGGCGCCATTTGAGCTGGGCGCCGAATTGCCCGCTGTTGGGCGGGCGCACATCCGAGCCGGGCTGCAAGACACTGGTGCCGACCACCTCGTTCAGACCCGAGCCCCCCCAGATGGTGTTGACACTGCTGAAGTAGCTGCCGGCCGGCGCCATGCGATCGGCCTCCCATCGGAACTGGTAGTAGCCGCCCACCGAGACATCGGACGACAGCGGCACCTGGGCCGAGACCTGGGGCACGGGGCGGATGATCTCCTTGAACTGGGCATTGGGCGAGGACATCAGCTTCCAGAGGTCGATCGGCCCCTGAGCCCGGGCAATGCCGTTGTCGCCGAAGAACAGACTTTCGCCGTACTGCAGGGCATGGCGGCCCAGGCGGCCGGTGGCCTTGTTGCCGTTGTCCAGCGGAAGCGCCCCAAAGATGAAGGCATCCAGCACCTCGGCCTTGCGGCCGGCCAGGTCGCGGGTGGCGCTGGAGAACTGGTTGTAGACGGCCTGGCCATTGGCGACATCGGTGGCGGCAGTGCTGCCGCCATAAGAAGCGTCGTACCACGCTGCCGCACTGAGGCGCAGGCCCAGGTCCTTGCGATAGACCACATCGAGTTCGCTCAGCAGATCGAGGCGCTTGGAGACGATGCCCTTGTTGCGGAAGTTGTCGTCACCGGCATTCAGGTTCAGCGCCTGGGGAAAGGCCGATGCGGCCACACCGGGCACCAACTGACGGGTGCTGTTGACCAGGGCCGGGCTGGCGCCTTGCAGGCGGTATTGCGTGCTGGCCTTGACAGTGTTGTCGAGGCGGATCTTGAGATCGTCGTTGCCAGTGTCCAGTTCGAAGGCTTGCGCCCCCTGGGCCAGGACCATGGGCAGTGCCATCAGGGGCAGCCGGGTCCATCTTGTGCGCGAGCGCAGGCGCTGAGGTCTGTTGTGCATCGTGTGTGTCTCCGTGGGTTTCAGGGGCCTTCTTGCTGAGGCTGTGACCGGCTTGACCGATCGCTGACACGAAGATTACGAACACGACACACATTCGTAAAATGGTTTCAATCCATCTAAGATATCGATCTCATGAATACATAAGGGGTTAACACCGAGGTGCGACCCCGGCCCACGCCATGCGCTTCAACAAACTGGATCTGAACCTGCTGGTCGCGCTGGACGCGATGCTGAGCACCTGCAGCATCAGCCGGGCAGCTGAACGCCAGCACCTGAGCCAATCGGCCATGAGCAATGCACTGGCCCGCCTGCGTGAGTATTTCGATGACGAACTGCTGGTGCAGGTGGGGCGGCGCATGGAGCTGACGCCCCGTGCCGAGGTCTTGAAAGAGGCGGTGCGCGATGTGCTGATGCGGGTGGACACCACCATCACGGCCCAGCCCGAGTTCGACCCGCTGCGCTCGGAGCGTGAGTTCCGCATCTTCGTGTCGGACTATTCGCTGAGCACCCTGATGCCGCACCTGATGGTGCTGGCCCATGAACAGGCCCGCCGGGTGCGTTTTCACCTGCTGCCCCAGGTGGAGCAACCCCAGCGCGCGCTGGAGCAAGGCGAGGCAGATCTGCTGGTGATTCCAAAAGAGTTCTGTTCACCCGACCACCCGACGGACACCGTGTTTCTGGACGATTTTGTGTGTGCGGTGTGCAACCAGGGCCGTTTCCGAGACCGCGAGCTGACCCTGGACTCGTACCTGGCCGCTGGCCATGTGATCATGCAGCCCCCGGCCGGTGGGCAATCGCTGGAGTCTGACTACATGCGGCGCCAGGGCATGGAGCGGCGGGTGGAAGTGTCGACCTTCAGCTTCATGACCGCGCCGCATCTGGTGGTGGGCACCGACCGCATCGCCACCCTGCATCGGCGCCTGGCCCTGCAGGCCAGCCGGCATCTGCCGATCCGGCTGCTGCGCCCTCCCCTGCCGATCCCGCCGATGGTGCAGGTGATGCAATGGCACAAGCACCGATCGAAAGACCCCGGCCTGCTCTGGCTGAGGCAGACCCTGCTGGCGGCCGCGGCCAGGATGGACCAGGTCAACCCGGCAGCCTGAGAGCCGCCGTGACCACAGGCAGCAGGCAGCAGGCAGCAAGCCGGGGGCTGTCGGTCAGGGGCGAAGTCTGTAGTTGCCCGGGGTCATGGCATGGTGGGCCTTGAAGCTGCGCTGCAGGTGAGCCTGATCGGCGAACCCCATCGCATGGGCGGCCTCGGCCAAGGGCACGCCTCGGGACAGCAGTGTTCTCGCGCCATTGAGGCGCAGGTTGTGCAGGTAGCGGCCCGGTGTCATGCCAAAAGCCCCCTGGAAGCGCCGGATGAAGGTGGCCTCCGACAGCTCGCACAGCGCCGCCAGTTCACGCACGGTGAGCTTCTGCTCAGGCTGTGCTCGCAGGTTCTCGATGGCCGGGGCCAGCGCCTCAGGCACTCGCTCCACGTCGTGCACCCGCCCCGGACGGGCCCAGTTCGAGATCCATGCCGGCAGCTGCCGCGCCAGGGCCAGGGCGGCTGCCTCGGAATCCAGGGGCTCGCTAAGCCCTCGGACCTGGCCCGCCACGACCGGGTCGTCCACACAGCGGGACAGGAACTCCAGCCCCGTCAGCGGGGCGGGCAGGTTCCAGAGTTGGGCCAGGGCTTGGTGCAGCCAGGCGGCCTCGACAAACAGCATGCGATAGGACCAGGGTTGCTGACGCACGGGATTGCAGGAATGCACCACGTCAGGCTCGATCATGACGACCGATCCGGGCCTCACAGGATTCGGTCCGCCGGGGTGATGAAAGTTGGCCTGGCCCTGATCGACCAGCCCGATCGAGTATTCGGAATGGGAATGCGGCCGGTAACAGGCCAGGGTGTCCACGCTGACGCGCAGTTCGGCCCAAGGCGCTGCCGGGTGGCGGTGGATTCGATGTCGGCTCTCGGCGCTCATGGGCTGGGTGAGCTTATCCGAGCATGGCCATCACGCAAAGCGCAAGCACGCTGCCCATGGCCACATTGAAGACCCGCTGCCGACCGGGACGCGTCAACCAGCGCGCCAGGACCCGGCCGACCAGGGCCCAACTGCCGACGCCCAGAAAGCAGCCGAACAGCGAGACGGCCACAAAAAGCCAACGCGCCTGCGAGATGTCGCGCTGTGAAAGCACAAACAGGCTGACACCCGAAAGCGCAACAATCCAGGCCTTGGGGTTGAGCACCTGGGTCAGGGCGCCTTGCATCAATGACGCCAGACTGGAATGTCGGGTGGTGCTGTCCTGGCTGTTCATCTCGATCGGGGGCGCGGTGCCCATGCGCCAGGCAAGATAAAGCAGGTAGGTGGCACCGCCCCACCGTGCCAATGGCATGACCCAGGGCGTGCCCAACACCAACTCGCCGCCCACCCCCATGAGCCAGACCACCGCTGCATAGCTCACGCTGGCCCCCAGCACATAGGCCCCCGCCACTCCACGCCCCGAAGTGACGCCATGGCGCAGAGCCAGAACGTTCACCGGCCCTGGCGTGATGGCCCCCACCAAGACAAAGCTTCCCATGGCCATCAAAAGCAAACCCATCAACCCGTCCTCCATGCAGAAACATCAAGAGGCCGGAGTGTGGGTTCATGGCCGACCCTCGTATTGAACGGAATTGCAGCCGCATCACAAGACCGTGGGCGACGGGATGTCTGGCCCGAGTCGGACCTGCACCTCGTCACCCACGATGCGGGATGGAAAGACCTTGAGTTGCAGGCCCCCACCAGGCATGGCGCCAGTGCGCAGATCGAACCTCAGCCCGTGTGCGGGGCATTGCACCCTGAGGCCATTCAGGGGACCGCGGCACAGCGATGCACCTGCGTGGGGGCAAGCATCTTCGATGGCGTGCACCTCGCCGTCGATGAGGAACAAGGCCAATTCCAGGCCGGGCAGGCTGACCCGGGCCCGGCCCTGAGCCTGCAGGCGGCCCCACGAGACAGCAAGCGTCCACTCAGCCATGGGTGTGCAGGCCGGCGAGCCGCATCAGGAAGTAGAACAAGGCGGCCAGGAACAGGGTTTCGAGCAGCATCAGGGCCACCGGCTTCCAACCAACCGTGAGGATGTCTTTCGGTTGTGTTTTCATGCCGATGGCCGCCATGGCCATGATCAGGCACCACTGCGAGCACTGCGCGCCGACGCTCACCAGCGGCCGGGGCAGCAGACCCAGGCTGTTGACCAGGACCAGCGCCGCGAAGACCAGCGCAAACCCGGGCAGCACAGAGGGGCGGCGCGGCTGGCCCGGCCGGGCCTCGGCGCCCTCGGGCGTGGCCGGCGCAGGCTGCCGATGCGTGATCCAGGCGGCCAGGGCCAGCACCGGCAACAGCATGGCCACGCGCAACAGCTTGACCACAGTGGCCGCATCGCCGGTCTCGGGCCCCAGGCTGTAGCCCGCACCCACCACCTGGGCCACATCGTGGATGGTGCCACCAAGAAAGAGGCCGGCATTCAACGCATCGAGCCCCAGCAGCCGCACCACCAAGGGGTACAACACCATGGCCAGCGTGGACAGCGAGCTGACACCGATCACCGTGAAAAGGGTGGCCCGTTCCTTTTGCGGATGGTGCGGCAACACCGCCGACAAAGCCAGCGCCGCAGAGGCACCACAGATGCCCACAGCGCCACCGGTGAGCAAGCCAAACTGGGCCTGAAAACCCATGACGCGCGCCGTGACGATGCCGAAGGCCAGGGTCAGGACCACGGCCACGATCACCATGAGCAGTGGCTGCCAGCCCAGTGACTGGACTTGCGCGGCCGTGATTTTCAAACCCAGCAGCGCCACGCCCCAGCGCAACACTTGACGGGCGGTGAACTCGATGCCGGGTCGGCATCGCTCCTCCTGGGACAGGAAGTTCACTGCCATGCCCAACAGCAGCGCCAACAGCATCACCGGGGTGCCGTGGTGGTCGGACAGGAACATGGCGGCCACCGCGACCAGGGCGGCCATCAGCACGCCGGGTGTCAGGCTGCGCGCTCGGCTCGTCCAGCGCTTCATGCGGGCACCCCGGCTGGCTGGCGGTCTCTTCGGGACGACACTGGGAGTGGATGAAGCCGAGGCTGACTGCCGCCGCGCGGCAAACCGGGCCTGATCAGGGTGAAAGGCATGCTGGGACCTTGCTGGAACATGAATGCGCCGCTTTCGAACGTGGCTCAGAAGCTGTGGCGCAGGCCGGCCATCCAGGCGGTCACACCTTGGTTGGCCGCCACCGGTGTGGCGTAGACCGGGCTGGTGTTCATGTTGGCGCCCTGGTTGCTGACCTGGGCCGCCTCGACATACAGGGTGGTGCGCTTGGAAAGAAAGTAGTCCAGGCCCAGGGCAAGCTGGGTGGAGAGGTTGCCCGGGTGGGTGTTGTCCTTGATGCGGTAGTAGCCGGCGCTGAGCTTGGCCAGCGGGGCCACTTGCCAGGCAGCGCCGACGCTCCAGAGGTCCAGACTGTCCGAGCCCCCGACCAGGTGGTTCAGTTGCGCCGGGTTGCGTGCGCCCATCCAGGAGGCGCTGACGGTGTAAGCACCTCGGGTGTACATCCCGCCCAGCGACATCAGGCGGTCGGTGTTGGCGTTGGCCGTGAAGCCGGCGGCCGCCGCATTGGCCGCCGAGCCCATCAGGACGGCAGCAGCCGGGGCGCTGTTGCCGTAGCCGTTGTAGTAGAAGGCCGACAGCTTCAAGCCATTCGCGCTGTACTGGGCGGCCAAGGTCTGTTGTGAGTTGGCCTGCGGGCTGCCCGGGGTATTGCCAAAGGCGTAGGCGGCGCTAAGCGACAGGTTTTGCCAGGTCGGGGCGTTGTAGACCACTGCGTTGTCGTTGTAGATGGTGCCAAACGCGGGGTTGGAGTTGTTGCCGATGTACAGGCCACTGGCACTGTTGAGGCCCACCAGCGCTGTCAGGGCACTGCCGAAGTAGCGTGCACCGCGGGCATCGCTGCTGGCCAGGGCGTAGTAAAGGGGCGAAACTTGGCGGCCGAAGCGGATCTCACCGAAGGCGCCGCCGAGCCCCACAGTTGCCATCTGGTTGAACACCGAGGTGCCACCGCTGCTGTTGGGCCCGCCGCTGTCGCCCGAGTTGGCCTTGAGGTTGCCCTGCAACTGGAACAGGGCCTTGAGGCCATCGCCCAGATCTTCCTCACCCTTGAGGCCCCAGCTGCTGTTGCCGATGCCGCCGTCCTTGAGTTGCAGGCTACCGCCGCCGGGGCTGACGGCCTTGGGCAGGTAGCCGGTGCCGCTGCTGGTGTTCGAGATGTTCATCAGGCCCAGATCCAGCGTGCCGTAGAGACTCAGCGTTGATTGGGCCAGGGCTTGCGTGCTCAGCACGAGCCCAGCGGCCCAGAAAATGGTTTGGGGTTTGATCGTCATTTGTCTTCTCTTGAGGGTGGGTTGGAATTCAAGGCCGAGCAGGGGCCTTGCCGGCAGGCCGGGGGTCTGACGGGTGGGCAGTGCGGCCCTGCTCGGCCGCTTGGGGAAGGGGATCAGCTCAGATCACATACCCACCGTTTGGGCTGATGACTTGCCCCACGAGGTAGTGCTCTTCGGCGGCCAGGAACAAGGCCAGTGCGGCGTACTCTTCGGGCCGGCCCAAACGCCCCGCAGGGATCATCTGGAACAGGCTGTTGCGCTGGGTTTCGGTGGCACCGGCCAGGTAGGCCTCGAACGGTGGGGTGTGCACACCGCCACAGGCGATGGCATTGACCAGGATGTTGGCGCCGGCCACGTCGTACGCGGTGGTGCGGGTCAGGCTGATCACGCCGGCCTTGGTGGCCGAGTAGCCCGGGCTGTGCATGCTGCCAGCACCCAGGCCCGCCACCGAGGCGATGTTGATGATGCGGCCCGATTGCCGGGGCTGCATGCTGCGCAGGGCCGCCCGGGTGCAATAGAACACGCCGTGCATGTTCACGCCCCACCACTTGAGCCAATCCTCGTCGGACAAGGACGCCACGATGCCCAGGGATTGCCGAGGCACCGGGGTGGTGGCGTAGGCGTAGTGTTGATTGCGGCGTTGGGTTTCGAGGGCCGAGCTGGGCACACGGGCGGCGTTGTTGACCAGGATGTCGACCGCCCCCCATCGGGCCAGGGCCAGGTCGAACATCGCATCCACCGAGGCACTGCTGGAAACATCGCACAGTATCGGCAGGCACTCAGCGCCCAGCGCCTGTAGGGCGGCTTGGGTGGCCTGGAGTGCAGCCTCGTCAATGTCACACACGAGCAATTTCGCGCCCTCGCGGGCAAAGGCCTGCGCGATCACGCCGCCCAACCCCGGGCCGGCACCGGTCACCAGGGCCACCCGGCCGGCCAGTCGCTGCGCTTGGCCGGCCTGCGATGGCTGCGGCTTGTTGTTGAGTTCCATGCCGGCTCTCCTGTCAGTGCACGGCCACGCCGACCATGGGGGCGGGGCGGGTGTCGCGGCGGGCCGCGAGGGCGAACACCGCTGCTGCCAGAATCACCAGGGCATCGCAGACCAGCAGGATGTGGGTCAAGGGCTGGGCCTGGCCTGCCGCCTCCAGGTGGTCACTCACCGCACCGATCAGGGCGTTGCCGATGGCAATGGCAAAGACGTTGATCAGCAGCATCGACATGCCGGTGACGGTGGAGCGCATGTGATGCGGTGTCAGCCCCTGGATGAGCGAGACCGCAGGCCCGTAGAGCGCCATGGGCAAAAAGATGCCGGCACACATGCCGAGGTAGAACAGGGCCGAGCCCGGCTCGGCAAAACGGTGAGCCACCATCAAGGGCCCGCACACCAGCACCAGCAGCGCCATGAAGCCTGCGCGGCCCCCGGGTACATGGCGCGACAAACGGTCACTCAAAAGGCCGCCGCCCAGAGCGCCCAGCGTTCCAAAGGCGATCTGCAACAGGCCGAGCTGGCGAGCCATGCCGGCGGCATCGACACCGCGCTCACGCACCAGCCACAGTTGCACAAACGACAGGCCGGCGATCACGAAGTGCACCAGCACAAAGCCAGCCATGGTGAGCGTCAGTGCCGGGCTGCCGCGCAGCACCCCCCAAAGCGCCGCCAGTTGCTGCGGCATGGGGGCACCGCGGTCGTGTGGCCCTTGCCCGACACCGGGCGCATTGCGCGGGTCTTTCAAGAAGGCCACCGGCAAGGCGATCAGCACGCCCACCAGGCCCAGGCCATAAAAGGTCTCACGCCAGCCATGGCTTGCGCCCAGGGTGCCCGCAAGCACGAAGCTGAAGCCGATGCCCAGCGGGATGCCCGCGAAAAACACCCCCATGGCGGTGCCGCGCCGCTTTTCAGAGAACAGCTCGGCGATGAGGGACACAGCGGCCGGCACCAGCGCCGCCTCGCCGCTGGCGACAAAAAAGCGCGCCGCCACCAGGCCACCAAAGCTGTTGGCGGCGCCCGAAGCCGCCGTGCACACACTCCAGATCAGAATGCCGCAGGCCATCACCCGGGTGCGGCTGTAGCGATCGGCCAGCGAGCCCATGACCAGGGCCATGACGCCAAAGCTGAGCACCCACACCGCGCCGGCCAGAAAGCCATATTGCGCATTGCTCAGCGCCAGGTCGCGGGTGATCTGGGGTGAGAAGCCCAGCAACATGTTGCGATCGATGTGCGCAAGCACATGGATCACCAGCAGGCAGGCCGTGACCGCCTTGGGATTGCTCTTCCACGCCATGCTTGTCTCCAATGTCTTTTTTAGTGGTGGGTGTGGGGCAGGGCAGGCTCAGGCGGCCTGCAGCATGGGGGCACCCCGCTCGCCGGCCCGCCGGTTGGGTGCGAAGCCGATGCGGTGCAGGGATTCGTCAGCATTGGCGTAGCACTCGCCGATCTTGTAGATCTGGCGCGCCTGGGCACCGGTGGCCACGTCGCGGTGCAGTTCACGGGCGATGCGCACCATTTGTTCGACCTGCTGCACAGAGCTCATGCGCTCGCCTTTGCGGCCCCAGAGGTTGTCCTCGATGCCTACGCGGACGTGCAGGCCCATCGCAATCGCCATGGTGTTGAGGGGCAGCACCGTGCGCATGATGCCCTCGACCGTGAGCACGGCGCCGGGCGGGGTGCGGCGGATGAACTCCATCAGGTTGTAGGGACTGGGGCCATCAGCGCCGCCCCCGATCATGACGTGGTTGAGGATCAGGGGCCCGGTATAGACACCGCGCCGGATCAAGCGCTCCACCGTCTCGAGTTGGCCCACGTCGCCGAGCATGAAGTGCGGCTGGATGCCGGCGGCCTGCAGGCGGCGCAGGTGCTCTTCGACGAAGCCGGGGCCCGAGGGGATCCACATCTCGCGGTAGGCGGCGTGGTAGGCCGGCAGGGCCAGTGAGGTACCGGCCACGTCATCGCCTGACATCAACTCGCAAACGTTCATCTGGTTGGTGTTGATGGCGATGGTGACCTGGTCGGGCTTGGGATCGAGCTCGGCCAGCATGTGGCGGGTGTCGTCGTTGAGCCAGCGGGCATCAGCGCCTTCGCCCTCGGGCGCGAAGGAGATCGAACCGCCCACCTGCAGCACCATGTCGGGTACGGCCTGGCGCAGCCGGGCCAACATCTCGTTGAACATCGACATGCGTTTGCTGCCCTTGCCATCGGCCTCGCGCACATGCACGTGCAGCACCGTGGCCCCGGCGTTGTAGCAATCGACGGCCTTCTGGACCTGCTCGTCCATCGTCACGGGAATGTCGTCCGAGTCACCGGGCAGGAACTCAGGCCCATAGGGGGCGACCTGGATCACCAGCGCTTGCTGGGTTTCGGGCAGCAGGGAATCGTCGAAGAATTGCATGGGGTGTCTCCTTGAAAGGGGTGTCGAAAAGTGGGGATGTCGCTAAACAAGTCACGGGTGACGGGACAGCGCGGTGGCCGATGCCTGGAGGCGACCGCTTTCCTCGATGAGGATGGGGGCTGCCAGGCTCATGGTGTGAATGCCGAGCACGCTGACGGCCTGCAGCACTGCGGTGATCTCTTGCACTGTGGCCCCCAGTTCCAACGCCTTGCGGATGTGGCGGCGCACACCCGGGCCATAGAGGTGGGTGCATGAGGCATCGACCGCGATGGCGATGAACTCCCAGGTCTTGGGATCCAGCACGCCGGCACTCATGGGGGTGACGCCCATCGCCATGAATTTTTCGGTCCAGGCGGGGTCAAGGGCCTGAAAGTCGTCCCAAAGTGGATTCCACTGGCCGGCTTTTTTCAGGTGGTCACAGACCGGCGTGGCGGCTGTCTGAGTGGGTGCCTGGGTGGGCGCCTGAGTAGGTGTCTGAGTGGGTGTGTCCTGCATGGGGGCTCCGGATTGAACGAAGAACTGGGCTTGCTGATGGCGCCGATTCTTGGTCTGGCACCCCGTTGGCGCTTACCATTTCGCTTCATTAATTTATCTATCCGTCTCAGCAAGGGGAAACCCCAGGGCCCCCCATGCCTGCCGCAACCGAGGCTGCTGCACTTCCAGACTCGAGCCTGACCAGTGCGCCCGACGCGCCCGGGTGGCCAGGCCGCCCTCGCGAGCTGGACTACCATCTGTCGGCATCCCCTGCCCTCCTCTGCCCAAGCAATCAACCCTTATGTCTTTGCAGGTTCGCGCGGCTTGTCTGACCAACTATGTGGAGGTCGCCCAGTCTTGTGGGTTGGACCCCTGGCGCCGGCTGGCGCTCGCAGGGCTGCCCCAAGCTTGCCTGGAGAACCCCGATCTGCGCATCCCCATTGATGCAGTGAACCGCCTGCTGGAGGATTCGGCCCGTGTCGCCAGCCAGGAGTGCTTCGGACTGCTGATGGCCAAAGAGCGGCGGATCTCGAATCTGGGTGCGGTCGGCTTGCTTTACCGAGAAGCGCCCACCGTGCGTGCGGCGATGCAGATCGTGGAACGCTATCGGCACACGCACAACGAGTCACTGTTGCACCGCATCGAAGAGGCGGCTGGGATCGCGATCATTCATGAAGATCTGATGGGGGCGGGACAGGCGTCGTTTCGGCAGGCCACCGAGTTGGTCATCGGTGTGGTGATCCGAATGCTGCGTCTGTTCCTGGGGGCAGACTGGAAGGCACGGCGCATCTGCTTCACCCACGAGGCCCCCGCAGATCTTTCGATTCATCGCAGCGTGTTGGGCCAGACGCCGGAGTTCAACTGCGAGTTCAATGGCATTGTGTGTACCAGCCAGGATCTGGACACCGCCGTGCCCTCGGCTGATCCGGTGATGGCCGATTACATCCGGCACAAGCTGGGTGTGGACAGTCTGGTGCAACGCACGGTCAGCGACGAGGTCAGACAGATGACCCTGACGCTGATGCCACGCGGCCGCTGCACGGCGGAACATGTCGCCGCCCTCATGGGCATCTCGCGCAGCACCCTGAGCCGGCAGCTGGTCGACGAGGGGCAAACCTTCAGTGCGCTGGTCCAGTCGGCCCGGATGGAACTGGCGCAGCGTTATGTGGCTGAGCGACGGCGCTCATTGACCGACATTGCCCAACTGCTGGGCTTTGCTCATTCAAGCGCGTTCTCGCGTTGGTACAAGCAGACTTTCGGCATCTGTGCCGCCGAGCAGCGGTCGCAGGTCGGTGATGCCGCCCATCGCACGGCAAAGCCAGGCACCTGAGGGCTCGCGCGCAGGTGACGCAGCGGATACCCCACCCCGGTACATCGTCATGCCGAATCGACCGAGTTGCCCATTTGCCTTCGATGTTTCACGGGCCGGGGCATGGCTCTGTATAAATTCAATAAAAACAATGAGTTGAAGCATTATTCAGATGTCATGGATCAGCTTCACAGGGAAATGTTTCACGCGATCTTTATTCGGCATCGGCATTTCGGTATCATGATTCCAAATTGATACCAATATGAGCCAAAAAAGACTACTTTCACTGCCTGCGCTGCAAGAATGTCTGAACCAGGAGTTGGACAACCTGGGGCCTTCGATCGCCACACTCAAACGCTGGGCCGCCACCGGATTGTTGGACGCCGCCAGGCATCATGAGCCTGCCAAGAGCGGCCACAGCCAGCGTGTCAGGTTTGACTTGGCCACAGCGCGGCGACTGATTCTGGCCCGCTGGAGCCCGAGACGAGATGCCGGCGCCCCGATGGCCGGGCAAGATGCGGCCAAGCCGGGCGAGGGCCACTCACCTTCTGGAAACCAGGCCCTTGCAGCCCACGCTTCGGCACAGGTTGCAGCCCCCATGGTGGCGCTGCCTCTGGCCGATTTTCAAGCCATGCAGGCTCATATCCAGCGGCTTGGAGAGCAAGTGCAGCAGGCCATGGGCAGCTTGCGAGAGATCCAACGCGATGCGTCCGACTTTCGGGTGGCTCGAATGGCGCTGATGCGCAAATACGACGAATCCAACGCCATGCAGTTGCAGTTGATCGCCGAGCTCAAATCAAACCGGGGAGGGAGTACGGACGGCAGGGGCGGCGATTCGATCTTGGAGCTCAGTCGAATTGCGGCAGGCATCAGTCGCTTGTCGGACAGGGTTGCCAGCCTGGAGATGAAGCTGGATGAAACCAACCCGCCCTCAAGGCCACGCTGATCTACCCCTTTGGGGACACTCAAGACAATGATGAAATCAATGAAATATCTGTGATTTCAGTCATTGATCAGCAAAATCGATTCCGTGCATTGCGTTTTGCCCCTGGCGCCATCGACGATGGACTTCGTGGATCGGTTCCCCGCAGGCTGCCACATCGCCCCACCCACGACCAGAACTCCTTCTAAAAAAATACATCCCGCAACACCCAAAACGAGCAAAAGAACCCAATAGAAATTGGGCACGACAAGCGCTTCTTTTTTTTGGGGGGGGGGCAAGCCGAGCCTTTCGCATCCAACAAACGGCATCGGCGGGTTGCGGGTTGCCACGACACCGACGTTGCGAGGGGCCGCCCCGACCAACACCAAGCGGATGCATTGAACTTGCGACGGTGATTTTGACCATCAGCACACGCGTCACATCATGCAGACGAACACACTTAGCAATGCATCTTGGTCGAGCATGAATGGGGCCCTGCCCGCTCCAGCATCAAAGATTTTCAGCCGCGCGCCACCTCAACAACTGCGCCCTTCACAAAGGCGCATTCATTTCACCTAGGACATCCACCACCCGAAGAAAGAGCAAGCCCTTGCCAGACCATCAAGTTCACAGGGATAGTGGTTTATACCTTTGCCCCAACCGCGTGATAGCGGCAGATACGCTCAATTTGCGCCCGCATTCAAACCTGACGACCACCGGCTTGAATGCAGTCCGACAATTGGCGCCTGTAAGCCACGACCTTCAACACCACCCAGGCGGCCCCGCCACCATTTCAACAAGCCCGCCCCGAACTCAAGCAGCAAACTCTGCCAGGCATAGGCCAAGGGGCGCGACGCTCTGAGCAGTCGGTCGGGCGGGCGGGCGGGCGGGCGGACGACTGACTGACTGCACGGTGCCAACCACGGACCCGCCAACAATTCGCACCCATCCGGGCCTGACAACGAGCAGTCGAACTGACCCTACTCGGCCTGACTCAACGCATCGGCGACGCACTCCCTCGCCGCAAGAAGAGATCAACACAGCCCCATCACCCATCGACATCGGAGCGCCACCGAGAAGCACAGCAACGCGCAGCCCAGACATTCACGCGTGAATAGGAGCATAGGCTGTTGGGCTGTTGGGCTGTTGGGCTGTTGGGCTGTTGGGCTGTTGGGCTGTTGGGCTGTTGGGCTGTTGGGCTGCTGGGCTGCTGGGCTGCTGGGCTGCTGGGCTGCTGGGCTGCTGGGCTGCTGGGCAATCAAGCGTTGGCGCTGCAATGAGGCTCTCTACACGCAAACACCCGACCCCGCACGAAGCCCGAAGGCCATCAACAGCTCATTCACGCGTGAATACCCTCAACCTCAACCTCAACCTCAACCTCAACCGACCAAAATCAATCCAACCCGTCAAATTAATGTGATTCTTTAATTTTCATACAATTTATTTAGATAAAATAGACGAGGCCATTTCATTCACGCGTGAATAGACGCACAGAGGCATAAGGGGTGCTCATGACAGCCAAAATCGTTACCGTGTTCAACCAAAAGGGTGGATGCGCAAAAACCATGACAACCATGCAGTTGGCAGGCACTTTGGGCTTGCGGGGGCTGCGGGTTTTTGTGGTGGACATGGATCCCCAGAACACCGCCGCGCTGTGGTTTCATCAAGCGGCTGCAGAAACCCCTTTCCCGGCAGAGGTGTTGTCCATGGCACCGTTGAAGGAAGCCTTTCTTGAAAAGCTCTCGGCCATCGCAGAAAAGTACGACGTCATCATCATCGACTGCCCGCCAGCACTGGGATCGCGGGTGCCATGGGCGGCCTTGGTGGCATCGGATCTGGCCATCATTCCAGTGGTCCCCGTCATGGACAACGTTTGGGCATCCAAGCAAGCAGAAGAGCTGGTACTGGAGGCGCGCCAAGCCCGCGCCTCCCGTGGGGGCGATAACCTGAAAGCGGTGTACCTGCTCAGCATGGTTCGCCGAGGCAATATTTTTGACAGTTGCCTGGAAACGCTCAAGTCTGGCGCGCAGATCCCTATCCTGAAATCCACGTTGGCAATGCGCAATGTGTTCCCCGAATCTCAGCTTTATGGTTGTGTTGTTCGCTCTTTTGGCAAGTCTGTGGCGGCATCGGAAGTCGACGCCTTGGTTGACGAGGTGACGGGGTTGTTGGAAATGAAAGTATCTAAGGCTAAATAAAAAATGAATATTAAAAAAGGTGATATGGCTGCCCGTGCAGCCCTGGCCGCCAAGAGTGCGCCAACCATCGGGGACCGACTTCGCCATGCCCAGGACCTGGTGCACACGCACCCTGCGGACGAAACCCCAAGATCGTCGTACAGCCCGATCGGGCTGAATTCGCAAGCGCAGGCCATCCCAGAGGTGCAGCCAACCAATTCTTCAGGGGCTCGCTTCGAAAAGGTGGCCATTGAACTGATCGACGTCAACCCTTTCAACGCACGCCATATCTACCGACCTGAAAGAGTCAGTGAGCTGGCAGCAAGCATCAGTGCCCATGGTCAGGAGATTCCGGGGCTGGCTGCCAAGCAAGGCGGTCGTTACGTGTTGGCTGCAGGTCACTATCGGCTGCGGGCTCTGAAGTTGATTGGCGCAAAAACCATGGACCTGATGGTCTATGACGCCTTGAACGATCGTGAGTTGTATTCACACAGCTATCGTGAAAATGCCGAACGGGAAACGCAGACTGCGCTGGACAACGCGCTGTCATGGCGATCCTTGCTGGATCAGGGTGTGTTTGCCAGTGAAACCGAGATTGCTGAGGCCACAGGCCAATCACAGCCCAACGTGAACAAAACCTTGGCGATACTGCGCCTTTCGCCCCCAGTGCTCGAGGTCCTCAAAGAAGACCCCAAGGCATTCGCCATGAGCGCACTGTATGAGTTGGTGCTCTATGAGCAGGCCGTTGACACCCCCAGTGCGTTGGCCATGGCCAAGTTGGTCAAGGACGGGGAAGCCGGCCGCAAGGAAATTCAGGAGGCAAGGGCAAAAGTGCAGTCTCCACGGGAGCGCAAGCGCAAGGAGATTTCTCGTCAGTACAAGATTCAACGCAACGGACAGCTGATTGGCCACCTCAAAGAATGGGACTCGGGCAAGGTGTCGTTTGAAATTGTCCTGGCCGATACGACTGACCGGGAAGCATTGGTCGCAGAACTGCGCAGCAGGTTCGACCTGGCCGAAACACCGAACAATTCCGGACCCGCGGCTGAAATCCTGAGCTGAGTGCCAAACTGACCGGCTGACCGGGACATGGGGCTCACGGTCACGTGGCGCCATCGGCGCCGCTGCTGCTTCAATCGAATGAAGCAGCAGCCTCCCCATCAGAGTGGGGGCTCCACATCCCCCAACAAAACCCTCACCTTGGCTTGAAGCCACCCGAATTCCTGCCCCTTCGGGAAAGGTGAGGTTGCAGCGGGGGGGCGTCAACGGCTCGAACGCTTCCCCCCAACAAAAAGCTCACCTTTCGAGATTTTTCAGCTTCTGACCGGCCACAGACGGGTATCAACGCGCGTTCAAATGGAAGGAATTGACCAGTTTGAACAAGGCGACCCCAACAAATAGCTCACCTTGCCTCGTCACAAGGCAAATGGAGTTCTACAGCGCCTCGTACCGGACAGAACGTGAAGGTTCAACGCGGCACCATTTCGTACCCACAACACGCCGGCGTTGATGGCAAGACCCTCTAGGTGAGCATTTTGTTGGGGGAGGGCATTGCTTGTTTTTTGGACCCCAAAAAAACTCTCACCTTTGCATCTGAATTCAAGAGATATGAGGAAATTCAGGTCATTCTGTGAAAGCCAGCACTTACTTTTTTCAAAAATACCCCCAACATTTCTCTCACCTGATGGTCTTGGGTGAGAAAAATGTTGGGCCTGGAGAGAAGACGCTGCATCAGATTTAGGCTGAAACACCTAGATCGGAAATCTTCCACCAAGGTGAGCGTTTTGTTGGGATGACAGCGTATCGAGGCCATCCGTGAGCCTTCGAAAGGTGAGACTTTTGTTGGGTCCTTTGCGTGGATTTCGACATCAGGAACAGGGCAAGGTGAGCCTTTTGTTGGGGTATCCGAAGGGTTTTAAGTCGAAAAGGTGAGACTTTTGTTGGGTGCCCATGGGTCAACGAAAAGAGAAGCCCTTAACGCCCCCCAACAAAAGTCTCACCATTTGAATTTGGACGGCAAAGAAGGCCGAACCCAACAAATAGCTCACCTGAAACCTGATCACCGACCATGTCAGACCCCCAACATTCCTCTCACCAAAATTTGACACACATCACCAGACTGATCCCCCAACAAAACTCTCACCCAAGTGCCAGGGGCAGCTCAGCACCCAACAAACCTCTCACCTCTCAATGAACACCACGACAGGACACCCCCAACATAAAGCTCACCTAAGGAGGTGCAGGCGACTTGATCTCGACCAATTGACTGCTCGGTTCAAGATCAAAGCGGTCAAAAAGGCCAAAAACCTTGCGTCACGCCATGAGCCAGGGCACATTGCCACCGGGAGGCCGCAATGAATCTGAAAAAAATACAGCCCCAACAAAACACTCACCTAAGGTGCATTTATCCCAACAACTCACTCACCTAAGTACAACAAGCGACTCACCTAAAGTGCGCAACGCACAACAATCCACTCACCTTGCCACAACAAAAGTCTCACTGCATCCCAACAAAAAACTCACCTCGATGCCCTGGAAGCCGCGCCAGATAACGATCTCCGCCTTCTCTATGTCTTTTCTAAGTATTCAAGTGTTATCTTCTAAACACTCTACCGAGGGTGTTTCGTGACTTGCGTCAGGTGAAAAAAATCAAGTGGTAAACTTTCACCATGGCCACGCGACGCAAGCGAACTGAAACCCCTTCCGAAAGTCTGTTCGATGAACAGGACTTCCACGAGCACCCGGAAGGGTTCATGGAGGAGGGGCCCCAAGACAGTCCCGCCCAGCAGGCGGCCCGCAAAGGGGCAACCGCTGTCGCGCAGGTGGTCCAACAGCCAATGCCAAGCATTGCGCTCAAACCCATGAATGGGGCCATCACCCGCCAGATGATGCTGACCTGGCTGAAGATCGTCAGAGAAATCCAGCAGCAGCCCAAAGCAGACACCTACAAGATTCCCATGCCGGTCCTGATGGACTTTCTCGGGGACAAGAGCAACTACGAACGCTTGAAATCGACCCTCCGATCTCTCAATGCCGTGCAGGTCGAGTGGAACGAAGTGAATTCCGGCGGTACTCAATGGACCGTCAGTAGCTTGCTCTCGCAAGCCAAGATCATTCGAAGCCCTTCCCAAAACATCGTCGAGGTCAGTCTTCCCCCCGACATCAGTCGGGGCGTGCGTGAACTTGAGCAGTTTTCCGAACTGAACCTCATCATGGCCCGCGAACTGAAGAATCAGTCGGCCTTGAACTTGTACCGAATTGCGGTCGCGTACGAAACCAACCCGTCCAAACTGACCTTCCGCAAACCGCCAGAGGAATGGGACATGTACTTGAGGGTCAAGCCCCAAGGCCATGGAGCGGCGTTTGAATACAAATACTTCAAGCGAGACACCTTGCTGCCGGCCATTGAAGAAGTGAACCGGTTGACTCACCTGAACTTGGAGTTGATCGAACACAAGGAAGGTCGTGTCGTCGTCGAAATTCAGTTCAGGATTGAACCCAAGACCGTTGAAGTTCTCCCCTTGTTGCTGGGTGATGCCGCAAAAGAGGCGATCAAGGTGGCGGAGGCTGAATTGCGAGTCCTGGGGTTGAAGGCCACCGAAGCCATTTCAATCGTCACCACCTACGGCGCCGAACGTGTGATGGCGAATGTGGCCTATGTGAAGCAAAGAAGCGCCGCGGTGTCAGAATCAGCCGCCTTGCGCAACCCCACGGCGTATCTCAAAGCCGCCATCAAGAACAACTACGCAGACGGGATGGTGTTCGAAGAACAATCCGCAGCAACCCAAGCGCCTGCCCAATTCAATCAGGCACAGACGGAAAGGGATGCAAAGCGAGCGCGGTTGGATTTGGTGTCACATCGCCGCACAGAAGCACAAAACCTGTTCCTGGAAATGACTCGTCGGGAAAGTGACAACATCTGGCACGAGTATTTGAGCCAGATGGAGTCGTTTGGGAACAAGACCCTTGCCTCAACCGCCAAGAGAAAAGGGTTGGAGGCCAAGATTGTCCAAGTTCATTTTTATGACTGGCTGGCCGTTCGCCTTTGGGGTGAACCAGATGACAAAGCCGTGGCTGACTTTCTTCAAACCGCTTCAGGAACCAAAGTCTGATCCAGCGCTGCTTCAGCTGATGTGTGCTTGTTAAACCAGTCTTTGCCGACATCGAAAAGATACATCAATGACGGGGCCCGGACCCCATGTGGTCCGCAGCTTCAGGAAAATCCTTGACCCGGGTTCCATTTGGCATGCCGCCAGACACTCTCACGGTTCTTAAGACCAGCGAAGGTAGCGATCTTGTCGACGGGCCATTTCTGGTCTAGTTTTTCTCGGATCACGGTGTTGCGGATAACCTGCGGGCCACAGCGCAATGGCAACGGCAGATCCGCCTGTTGAGCGGCGCTGACGATGGTTCGGCTGACCAAATGAAACAGAATTCGCACAGAGATCTGGTTGGCACGATCAGACAAAAACACCCATTCCCGCGCGTCGTATTTGGCCTGCAATGCCTTGGCAGTCAGCCAATGATCCATTGCATTGCAGAGAGGTCTTGAAAATTCAATTGTTCGCTCTTGGCAACTACGTGACCCTCGAATGTGGGCGCCTGTCACCCTTGAGGTGACGCTCCCACGAAGCTCTGGCTCTTGTGAATCACTCCACACCAGATCAGTCATCCGCATGTCGCGCACCTCTTCACTGGTCAACCCGTGTTCATAAAGCAGTCGCAAAATGACCAGATCACGTATTCCGTAAATGTCACAGTGCCCAGTCTGCGGAAAGGCCAGAGGCAATGCGCGCCACAGAGCGGGGTCAAGGATCGTGGGATCATCATTGAGTTTGCGGGGGCGATCAGACTCGTGCATTTCGCCGGTAGGCACATGTTGGCAAAGCCCTAGCTTCGATGCATGGTCATAAACCCAGTGGAGCAACTGCCAGTAACGCTTTTGCGAGACCTCGCTCACAAGTCTGACCCTGCCATCATCGGTTTGGGCTCGCCGTGCTTTGAGCTGCTTCAAAAATTGAGCCACATCAAGTGGACTGGCGTCCATCCAGTGCACGGCACGATGACTTAAATGCCTCAGCCACAATGTCCAGATGCTGGTATATAGGCGGCGTGTCGCGGTGGCACACACGGGGTCGTAGGGATCTCTCTGGCGAAAAGCCAACCAGAGGTCAAAAAAATCGTCACCCGCGGGTCGTGGATTCGTAGGGTGTGTTTGCATCGGGCGCACAGAGACTGATGTTGATTCAAGAGGCACCGTCATTCAACCCCGACGGTGCCCAGTATTGCAGCATCATGGCTGATCAGGGCGGTGGCAAGCGCCTGCCCGCGGTTGGGGCACGCCATTTCTCCAGAAGGGTGGCTCCTGCGGGAGATCCCATTCTTTGGGCCACCTCAAAAAATATTCACGCGTGAAAGATCGTCACAGCCAAGTACTTGATGGTCCTGTACCGCTTGACAGGGCAACGGTGGGCCTGGACGTCGCATCCATTGATCAACGCGTCAGCTTGGTGTACAGGCCAAAACAAAGCATGCCAACGATGGCAAGAACGACAGCGATCAACAAAAGGATGAAAAAAATGTCCCCCGCTGTGGCATGCCGAGAGTGGGCGGAAGAGGGCGAATGGGTGGATGTTTCGCTGTGCGCGTGCGGGGGCTGGGAATCTGGGATCATTTGAAAAAAAGTGAAAGCCAAGCGATACGGGATGACCCAAATTTCATTCTGAGGCTCGATTTTTATATCACCGGTGCGTACCAACAGGATGACACAGCGCTTTCTGTGGTGAAAACGGATGTCGACTGAAGACGAATGCCGGTCTCAACGCCATAGACATCCTGAAATGATCAAAAATGTTGTTTCACAAGTAACTCCGCCAGCAATGTATCTCCCAGCCTAACGACAGCACCGGGGCGCATTGAAGGTATTTCACATTGCGCAAAGGACTTTTCATGCCGGCCTATCTGATTGTTGACACACACCTTCACGACCCTGCGCGCTATGAAGACTACAAAGTCAAAGCCAAACCGCTTGCCGAATCGTTTGGAGGAGAATACTTGGCACGTGGAGGTGCCATGGTGGTGAAAGAGACGGATCTTTGGGCTCCGACCCGGGTCGTCGTGGTGCGATTTCCGGACGTGGCTTCAGCCAATCGCTTTTACGACTCTGCGGAGTACCAAGCGATCCTGCCGATCAGCAAAGCGTCTGCCAAGCGAACAGCGTTTGTGCTAGAGGGCATTTGAGGACATGAGGCCTGCCCAAGCACTCTGAAGTGCGCTGTCTGTCTGCCGGCAGATTGATTCGAGTCAACCTCCAGGCGGGTGGCCTTCGCTATTCTTCGACCCTGCTGGATGGGTGAGATGCCACAAGGCTTGCTGCGCAGAATTCAAAGCGTTCACTCCAAGGGGATCTGGCATCAATTTTTTGCCCAGGTCGCACCTTATGAATTTCCGAACGCCGCTCAGGTATGCCCTGAGCGCTAGCTTGCTTCTCTCTGTCTCGTCGTCGTGGGCCGCCGGGCCAGATCGGTTGACCCGCGTCGAGACCCAGCACGTGCTGCGCGTGTGTATTTGGCCCGATTACTACGGAATCTCATACCGCAACCCCAAGACACAGCAGTTGGCGGGGATCGATATCGACAACGCCCGCGATGTCGCGCGGGATTTGGGTGCGACTGTGTATTTCGTCGACAGTTCTTTTGCGACGCTGGTCGATGATTTGGTGTCGGATCGCTGCGATATCGCCATGTTCGCGATTGGAATCACGCCACAGCGCAAAGACAAGTTGCGCTTCACCCAGCCTCACTTGGCAAGTGATATCTACGCCATTACCACCAAAAGCAATCGCCGCGTCCAGCGTTGGGAGGACATCGATCGGCCTGGCTCGGTTGTGGTGGTGGCCAAAGGCACGTTGCATGAATCGGTGATGAAGGACAAGTTGGTGGCCGCAGAGCTGCGCATCGTGGACACACCTGCCGCCCGGGAGCAGGAAGTGCAATCCGGGCGTGCGGATGTCTTCATGACCGACTATCCGTTCAGTCGCCGCATGCTCGATTTCAATGATTGGGCCCGTCTGGTCACCTCTCCCGAGACGTATCACATTACCCCATACGCGTGGGCGATGGCTCCCGGTGATGTGCGCCTGCAAATGCGTGTCGATCAGATCTTGGCAGACATGAAACGGGACGGCCGATTGCTGCTCAATGCTCGCCGCTATGGTCTTGAACCCATCGTAGCCAAGTAAGTGGCTGTTTGTTTGTGCGAATGATTGAATCGCTTCGGCCCTCTGTGGCAGCGCGCCCCATGTCGACGGCTGCCCACAAAAGCCCCCTTCTTGGGGCACTGTTGCTTGCGTTGTTCGCTGGCTGGTTGGCCGCATTGGGCTTTGTCTTGTGGAAGTCCAGGCAAGACGCACTCGACAATGCTCTGCTCACGGCCGAGATTCACGCCAGGAATTTTGAGGAGCATTTGACGCAGACTCTGCAAATCGTCGACTTCAGTGCCCTGGGATTGAGCGTTCCTGCGAATGCGGAGAAGGCAACGCCTCGGTTGCTTGACATATTGCGCCCATCGCCATCGCTGCGCTCACTGTCGTTGGTGGATGAGCATGGCCGTGTGGTTGCCAGCTCCGATCCGGCGAATCTTGGCATGGTGGTGGACTTGAAGGTCTATTTCCCCATGGCGCAACCTGATGCGGATGTCATCCGCATTGGTCTGCCTGTGTCAGGACGGGACTTATATTCTGCTCGTCAGCATCAAGCGGGCAGTAGCCTGGAGCCAGACCAGCCATGGTTCGTTCCGATGGTGAGGCGATTGCCCGGGGATTCACGCCGCCTTTGGCTGCTGGCCAGTCTGAATCCTGATTACTTCATCAACCACGCTGCACGCTTGTTGCCCAATTCACTCGGCCATGTGCAATGGTTGAGGTATGACGATGTACTGCTGATGTCGTCCAGCAGTGTCGAAGAGCCTGGCAAGGCTGGGATGGCCGGACGGGTGCCGGATCTGTTGAATGCGACTGAAAGCGGTACGTTGCGCCAAGTGCTACCCGATGGCCAGACTGTATTGAGTGCCTACCGGGCGTCGAGTCGTTACCCCATGGTGCTGGCAGTGCAAATGCATCAGGACGCGGTGCTGACAGCTTGGGTTGTGCAAACCCGCCAGCTATTGAGCGTCGTCGTTCCTACCCTGCTGTCGTTCTTGTGCGTTGGCATTGCCCTGGTGTGGTGGCAACGTCGGTTGGATCACAAAAAGGCAGAACTGGCCGAACAGCGGCGACTGGCCGCCAGCGTCTTTGACAGCAGCACCGATGCCATCATCGTGACAGATGCAGAGGCTCGGATCTTGTCGGCCAATGCTGCGTTTGAGCGGGTGACTGGATTCAGTGCGGTTGAGGCCTTTGGGCGGAATCCTCGTTTTATGGCCTCGGGGCAACATGATCTTCAGTTTTTCGCGCAAATGTGGCGAGAAATTCTGAAGGTCGGACGTTGGCAAGGGGAGATCATCAATCGCCATAAGGCGGGACACACATACACCGCCTTGTTGCGAATCAACGCCGTGCGAGACGAGAGTGGGCAAGTCAGCCACTACGCCGGCTTGATTGCTGACGTCAGTGAACGCAAAGAGGCTGAAGAGCGCCTGCAACTGGCTGCCAGCGTGTTCACCCATGCCAATGAAGCCATCATGATCACGACCGCCGATGCCGATTTGGTGGAAGTCAATGAGGCGTTCGAACGCATCACCGGGTATAAGCGTGAAGAGGTTCTTGGGCACAACGCTCGAATGCTCAATTCGGGTCGGCAAACACAAGCCTTCTATGCGGCCATGTGGGAGTCCTTGCGCCACGATGGCCGTTGGACCGGGGAAATCTGGAATCGGCGCAAGTCTGGTGAGGTCTTTGCAGAGATGCTGACAATCAATGCAGTGATGGGGCCTGATGGTCTGCCGCTCAGATATGTCGCCCTGTTTTCGGACATCTCGGTTCAAAAGCAGCATGAGATGCAACTCGAACGCATCGCGCATTACGACGCACTGACGGGGTTGCCGAACCGCGTTCTGCTGTCCCTGCGCCTCAATGAGGCCATGCGAAAGACTCAGCGCAATGGCAAAAAGTTGGCGTTCGTATTTCTGGATCTCGATGGATTCAAGGCCGTCAACGACGGCTTTGGTCATGACAAAGGCGACAAACTCCTGCTTGTCTTGGCTGCGCAATTGCAGCAGGCCCTGCGAGACGGAGACACCTTGGCTCGCTTGGGGGGTGATGAGTTTGTCGCTGTGTTGGGGGAACTGACCGATGCCGAGGAGGTCCTCCCCATTCTTGAGCGCATGCGACTGCGTGCATCACAACCGATGCGAATTGATGGTCTTGATCTGGAAGTTTCCGCCAGCATGGGAGTGACTTTCTATCCACAGGACGATGATGTGGACGCCGATCAACTACTCCGGCAGGCAGATCAAGCCATGTATTTGGCGAAGCTGATGGGACGCAACCGCTACCAAATGTTTGACGCTCGGCAGGACAGCCAATTGCAAGGCCAGCACAAGGCCTTGGCCGCCATCGGTGAAGGGTTGCGAGACCATGCATTCGAGCTGTATTACCAACCCAAAGTCAACATGCGGACAGGCCAATTGGTCGGCGTGGAGGCGCTGATACGTTGGCACCATCCTCAGCAGGGCTTGCTTTTGCCTGCTGCATTCATGCCGGCCCTTCAGGGAGAGCCCCTCCTCGTCCAGGTCGGCGAGTGGGTACTCGACGCCGCGTTGGATCAATTGGGGCGGTGGAGGGCGCAGGGGTTATCCATTCCGATCAGTGTCAACGTCGATGCAGCGCATCTGCAGCATCCGCAATTCATGGAACAGCTGAAGGCCGCGTTGACACGACACCCCAAGCTCAAGGCTGGTGAACTTGAATTGGAGATTCTCGAGACCAGCGCGCTAGACGACATCCCGACAGTGTCACGTTTGATGCGTGAGTGTCGCGACATCGGAATTGGATTTGCGTTGGACGATTTCGGGACGGGCTATGCATCACTGACCTACCTGCGCAGGTTACCGGCTCACTTGCTGAAGATTGATCAGAGCTTCGTGCGCAACATGTTGGAGGATCCAGAAGACTTGGCCATCTTGGAGGGGGTGCTGGGGCTGGCCAAGGCATTCCGCCGCAAAGTGATCGCTGAAGGCGTGGAAACCGTTGCACATGGTCAAGTCTTGCTTCAACTGGGCTGCGATTGGGGCCAGGGCATGGCTATTGCCCCTCCGATGTGTGCCGCGCAGGTGCCTCACTGGTTAGCGTCGTGGCTGCCTGATCCTCGATGGGGCGATTCAGAGCCGATCGTCCAGGCTATGGACCCTGCGGCAGCTCACGCATGAGCGCTGTCGTTTCCACCTTCTTTACCCAAAAGCAGACAGGGGAGCGCCTGCCGTCATGAGTTTCTGCAATAGCCAGCAAGTACAGTCCTTCAGGCGATCTGACCAGGAGGTTGCTGGCGCATCCAAGGGTATTGCGGGCCAAGGCCCATCGTGGACAACGATGCATACTTCCCGTGACTGGATACTGATCTCCACATTTTTTGAACGCGTCACCCATGCCTAATATGTCTTCTTCTGACCCGCAAGTTCCCAATCAACCTGAGATCATCCAGCGTAGGGTCAGCCCATGGTGGCGCTTCGTCGCTATCTCCATGATGGTTGTGCTATTGGTGGGGTGGGCAGCGAGTGCAAGCATGTACGAACAATTGAAGGCCCAGATCGGACACCTTCAAGCCAAGCTGCAACTGGTTCCCCAAGTTCGCTACATCTCCGTGTTATTGGACGATAAGCAGCAAGCGGCTCTGCTGGTGACTTTTGATCCCGGGGCGGGCATGTTGCAGCTACAGCGTCTCAACAATGTCACCGAGGGCCCGGAAGACAGCATGCAGGTGTGGGCATTGGAGGCTGGGAACAAGCCGCCGCGTTCCTTGGGCCTGGTGCTGAGTCGCTATAAGACCCTGCAGTTACCTGCAAAGGCTACCGACCTGACTGGTGTCACTGAGCTTGCTATCAGTGTCGAAGAAAAAGGAGGCGTCAATGACCGCCAGGGGCCGCGGCTTCCTTATCTTTTCAAAGGCTGGTTGGTCCAAAAAGCGATCTGAAGCGACGGCTTCGTTTCTCACGTTTGGTCGGGCCCACCGGCAACACGTCGACAGATCACAAAAGGGGTGGCATGCTTGTCATGCGGGTCTCGTCGCTGTTGGGGCGAAAAGCCAAAGCATTCGAAATTTGGCCGATCGTCATTCGGCTGACATTTTCTGTGTATAATAGCGGGCTCGACTGCACAGAACAGTGCTTAGCGAGGTGGCTGGGGTCTGATGGCTCTGGGTGCTTGGTTGAGTGGA